>JAQUUB010000275.1 GCA_028694115.1 Lachnospiraceae bacterium | reverse complement strand
AAGATGCAGCAGCTTTTTTGGTAGAAGATGGTTATGAAGCTTATAATTTGCAGGGTGGTTATCAGGAATGGCTTCTAAATAGCTTTTTAGAAGAAGAACGTTTTGAGGAAATTGAGAAGAGCCTCCGAAAAAAGTTCCGTAAATCTATTTGGTGCAAGTTCACGCAGGCAATTAATGAGTATGAGCTTGTGAAAGAGAATGATAAGATTGCAGTCTGTATTTCTGGTGGAAAAGATTCCATGCTGATGGCAAAACTGTTTCAGGAATTAAAGCGTCATAATAAGTTTCATTTTGAGCTGGTATTTCTGGTGATGGACCCAGGATATAGTGAGGCAAATCGTATAGTGATTGAAAAGAATGCAAAGCTTTTGAACATACCAATCACTGTCTTTGAAACACAGATTTTTGATGCGGTTTATGAGGTAGAGAAGTCCCCATGCTATTTATGTGCGAGAATGCGTCGTGGATACTTATATAGCAAAGCAAAAGAATTAGGCTGCAACAAGATTGCTTTAGGACATCATTATGATGACGTGATTGAAACAATTCTAATGGGAATGTTATATGGCGCACAGATACAGACGATGATGCCGAAGCTTCATAGTACAAATTTTGAGGGAATGGAATTGATTCGTCCACTCTATCTGATCCGTGAGGATGAGATTAAGCATTGGAGAGATTATAACGATCTGCATTTTATCCAGTGTGCATGTAGATTTACGGATACCTGTACAACCTGTAATTCGGGAAATGTATCAAAGAGGCAGGAAATCAAACAGCTCATTCATCAATTAAAAGAGACAAATCCATATGTAGAGAGCACAATCTTTCGAAGTGTAGAAAATGTAAATCTGAGTACTGTGATTGCTTATAAGCAGAATGGAATCACTCATCATTTTCTGGATTCCTATGATACGGCTGAGAATCAGAGCAATTCAAATGAAAAATAAGCAGGGAGGTGATTTCGTTGATTCATGTAATTCAAATGAAGCGTATCTGTTATGGAAAATTTAATAGTTTCCGCATTTCAAAAATTGGAATTCAGGAAATAGATCAACTTTATCAGTTTCAGAAGGAAACACCTTTTACATAGATTTTATACACATTTTTACCGTTATCAAGTATAGAATCAAAATAGAAAAGGAGTTTCACTATGAGTATAGCAATTACACATATTGGAGTATATGTAAAGGATTTAGAAATTACAAGAAAATTTTATGAGACCTATTTTGGGGCGAAAAGTAATCAGAAATATGTAAATTCGAAAGGATTTTCGAGTTACTTTCTGACCTTTGATTCAGGTGCAAGACTTGAGCTTATGGCAAATGTGGCACTAGAATACAGAGAACCAATGGAGATAGTAAATGGATGGAGCCACCTTGCATTTTCCGTGGGATCAGAAGAAGAGGTACTTGAACTGACAAGAAGAATAGAGGAAGCTGGATACCAGATTTATTCTGCTCCTAGACATACGGGAGATGGTTACTTTGAGAGCTGCGTCGCAGATCCAGATGGGAACCGTGTAGAAATTACAACCTAAGTGGATTGAGAATAAGGATATCGTGTCAAAAGGGGAATGAGGACGCGATATCCTTTTTCTATGGGAAGAAACAAAATCAGTATTTATCAATAATAAGAAATATGGTATACTATATCCCAAAGCGTTTCTAAAGGAGAAAAAGGATGCAGAAAAAATATGGAAAGCCTCTTGGAGACTTAATTGGGATTAAGAGTGATTTCTTTGAACATAACGAAAAAATGTTAGCCATGGCTGATGGAATGGCAGATGTTTTCGCCGCACAACCTAAGAGAGAGGTATGTAAAATGTGTGGGGAGAAGCTTCAGGGTGACCCATTATTTAAAAGTCATAAGGTACAGTATTATCTATGTCCTAATTGCAACCACTTAAGTGGGGAATTCCAGGACACGGAACAGTTTGCAAATAAAGTCTATATTGAAGATAATTATGCTTATAATTATACGGCAAAGGATAGAGAAAATTATAAGAAACGGTTAGAAATGATTTATATTCCAAAGGCACAATTCTTGATTGATAGCTTAAAAGAGGATGGAATTGATGTTAAGGATATTGATTTAATTGATAATGGTGCTGGAAGCGGATATTTTGTGCGTGCCATGCGACAGCTCGGTGCAAAAGCAGAGGGAATAGAAATTTCAAAAGATCAAGTCAATTTTGCGAATAAGATGGCAGAGGAAACCATACTAACTCAAATTGATAGTGATAAAATAGCGGACTACATCAAAAAGACGGACAAAAAGGTTATTTCAGCGATTGGTGTATTAGAGCATATTATTAATTTAGATGAAATCCTAATGGCAATTAAAGAAAATGAGAATTTGGAGTATTTATATCTCTCCGTACCTATGTTTTCTTTTAGCGCGGTATTTGAAGCAGCTCATCAATCTTGTTATAATAGACATTTGGGCGGCACTCATACCCATCTTTTTTCTGACGAATCTTTAAAATATATGGCAGATAAAATGGGATTTACCATTGCAGGAACATGGAAATTTGGTTCTGATATGATGGATTTATATCGATTTA
>JAQUUB010000124.1 GCA_028694115.1 Lachnospiraceae bacterium | reverse complement strand
TTGTATAAAAAACTACAATAACAGTGAAAAAACAGATATTATAATATTGAATCCATCTTACCAAAATGGTATAATTTTACCAACTGAATACATAAATGAGGAAGGCTAAGGGATGATCTATGAAAGAGAGAGTCAAGACGAAAAGATTAAGCATTGCTAGTAAATTAATGTTTTGTATTTCCGGCGTAAGTGTACTTTGTTCTGTTGTATTAGGTGTTGGTACTTATCAGAAAGTGAGCACCAGTTTAATAGATCAAGCCAAAACGAATGGAATTGAGTTATCAAAATGTGCAGCATCTGAAATGAATGGAGATCTGTTTGCAAGTATTCAGGAGGGCATGGAAGATAGTGACGAATTTCAGGAGGTTTATACAAAGTTAGCCAATTTTCGGGACAATAGTAGTATTGAGTATATTTATTCTATGAAGCAGCTAGAAGATGGAAGGCTTGTTTTTGTAGTTGATACGGATAAAGAAGAGCCAGCAGCACTCTATGAAGAATATGAAATGACAGATAAAATTCAAGAAGTGTTAACAGGTACAAGTGCGGCGGATGATATGATTGCAACGGATCAATGGGGAAGCCACCTAAGCGCCTACAGCCCCATCTTTAATAGTAATCAAGAAGTGGTTGGTATTGTAGGGGTAGATATTAGTGTTAATTGGATTGATCAGAAGTTAGATGAATTAAGAAATATGATTCTTTTTATTGCATTTATTGTAATTTGTCTTGGAATATTATGTGCATTGATAATTAGCACCAATATGAAAAAGAATTTATTAAAGCTTAATAAGAAGGTTACAGAATTAAATTCAGGTGATGGAGACCTTACAAAAGAAATTGTAATGAAAAGTGGTGATGAACTAGAAGTTATTGCCAACAACATCAATCAATTTATTTATGAAGTAAGAAATTTAGTAAGTGGTGTTTCAGATACCTCGAAAACAATTTTACATAGTGGAGATATTTTACAAAAAACAGTAGAAGAGAACACGAGTAATATTCAGGAAATAAATAGTAATATTACAAATTTTAGTGCAAATATGGAAGAATCCAGCGCATCCTGTGATGTTATAAATAGTAGCATTTCCAATACAGTAGAGGAAATAAGAAAACTGAATGAAAGAACAACCAGCGTTAAGGATGATACAAATGTAATCAAACAAAAAGCCCAGAAAGTCATTCGACAAGCAGAAAACAGTAAAGAAGTTGCAGAAAGTAAAATTATTTCTATGCACAATAATTTGCAGACTGCTAGTGAAAATGCCAAGAAAATTCAATTTGTACAGGAGATGACTGAAAAAATTGAGACAATTGCAGGCCAAACGAAAATATTAAGTCTGAATGCCAGAATTGAAGCTGCGAGGGCAGGAGAAAGTGGAAAAGGATTTGTTGTAGTAGCTGGTGAAGTAGGGAAGCTGAGTGAAGAAATCGAGCAATCAATAAAAGAGATTCGAAATACCTCCAATGAAGTGACAGATGCTGTACAGGAATTGATCATGGAGACAAAGGAAATCAGTGATTTTATTAATACCAATGTCATGACAGATTATGAAACACTTGTGAATATTGGAAAAGAGTATCATGAAAGTGCAGAAGAAATCTATAGTAAGATGATTGATTTAGAAGATAATACGAATCAGATTGATCACACCATGAGTAGCATCCGAGAGACGATGAAGGAAATTAACCAGGCAATATATGAAACAACAGAGGGAATAACAGAATTGAATAGTTTATCAGATCAGGTAAAAGTCAGTATGCAGGAGCTAAATTCTATGGCAGATGACAATCAGAGAAATTCTGATGATTTAATGAAACAGATAAAAAAATATAAATATTAGTTAATTGAATAAAGATTTTATTCTTGCATCATCTGTCATAAGATGTTATTATTCAACTGTATACGACTGACGGAAAGCAGTTTTAACTGTGAGTGGAGAAAACCACATGGAGTATTACGTATAATAGCCGGCCGTCTGGGCAAAGTTTCTTATTATAATTATTAATGGAGGAGCTGTGCCTGGACTGTCGCTTTTTTTATGCCAATAAGTGAAAAGTACTGTTATGGCTGCAGATTCATTAACAACAAGGAGAAAAAATCATGATGAAAAGAGATATTGCAAATGAGCTAACAAGCAATGAATATCCTGGAAGAGGGATCATTATTGGAAAGTCAGAAGATGGGAAAAGCGCAGTGACTGCCTATTTTATTATGGGAAGAAGCGTTAACAGTCGTAATCGAGTATTTATAGAAGAGGGAGAAGGAATTCGAACACAAGCATTTGATCCTTCAAAATTAACAGACCCATCCTTGATTATTTATGCTCCAGTACGTGTTCTTTTAAACAAAACAATTGTAACAAATGGAGATCAGACAGATACCATATTTGATGGAATGAATAAAGGAGAAACCTTTGAACAGTCTTTAAGAGTCCGTGAATTCGAACCGGATGGTCCTAATTACACACCAAGAATTTCAGGTGTATTGCAGATAGAAAAAGGACATTATGATTATGCAATGTCTATTTTAAAGAGTAATAATGGAAATAAGGATGCTTGCAATCGCTATACGTTTGCATATGAAAATCCTGTAGCAGGGGAAGGTCATTTTATTCATACGTATCAGTGTGATGGCAATCCGTTACCTAGCTTTGAAGGAGAGCCAAAGTTAATTGAAATACCAAATGAAATAGATATATTCAAAGAAACTCTATGGAACAGCTTAAATGAGGAAAATAAAGTATCCTTATTTGTACGTTATATTAATCTGGAAACATTAACATATGAAACAAGAATTGTGAATAAAAATTGTTAGTTAAAATTGAAAGGAATAAAGAAAATGAAGGAATTCGAACTTAAATATGGATGTAATCCAAATCAGAAACCAGCCAAAATCTTTACCAATAACGGAAGTGATTTACCAATTCAGGTATTAAATGGAAGACCTGGATATATTAATTTTTTAGATGCATTTAACGGATGGCAGCTAGTACGGGAATTAAAAAAATCAACAGGCTTACCAGCAGCTACTTCCTTTAAGCATGTTTCACCGGCGGGAGCAGCGGTTGGCCTGCCTTTAAGTGAGGTAATGAAAAAAGTATATTTTGTAGATGATCTAGAAGAATTATCTCCCCTTGCATGTGCCTATGCAAGAGCCCGTGGTGCTGATAGAATGTCTTCTTATGGTGATTTTATTGCTTTGTCGGATGTTTGTGATGTATCTTCAGCAAAAGTGATTAAGAGAGAGTTTTCGGATGGAATCATTGCACCAGGTTATGAACTAGAAGCGTTAGAAATCCTGAAAGACAAGAAAAAAGGCACTTATGCGATTATTCAAATTGATGAAAATTATAAACCAGAACCTATCGAACATAAGGATGTCTTTGGAATTACATTTGAACAAGGCAGAAATGAAGTCGAAATTAATGATTCCCTGCTTGAAAATATTGTGACTGAAAATCAAGAAATTCCAGAAGGTGCCAGAAGAGATTTACTGATTTCCTTAATCACATTAAAGTATACACAGTCCAATTCTGTTTGCTTTGTAAAGGATGGACAGGCAATCGGTATTGGAGCTGGTCAGCAGTCGAGAGTACATTGTACAAGACTTGCCGGCAGTAAAGCAGATAACTGGCTTTTGCGCCAGTGTCCTAAGGTTCTGGATTTAGAATTTGTAGATGGGATAAAACGTGCAGATAGAGATAATGCCATAGATAATTACATCGGTGAGGAATATATGGATGTTCTTGCAGATGGCATATGGGAAAATATCTTTAAAACAAAACCTGAAATTTTCACTGCCAAGGAGAAACGAGAATGGCTGGATCAGATGGATGGAGTATCCCTTGGTTCAGATGCATTTTTCCCATTTAGTGACAGTATTGAGCGTGGCAAGAAGAGTGGAGTAAAATATGTGGTACAGCCCGGTGGATCCATTCGAGATGATTTAGTGATTGAGGGTTGTAATAAATATGGAATGGCTATGGTTTGTAATGGTCTCAGATTGTTCCATCATTAATTAGAAATTATTAGGAAAGAGGCACTGTCTTAGGATAGTGCTTCTTTTTACGTGGTTTTTACCTAATTTTTGCCAGGGATTGATAGAAAGAAATGGTAATCATTGATATATTTTAGATACTAGAATAAGGATGCATGCTAGAGCATGCGGATGGGAATATTTATGGATAGAACATTTAAAGGAGTATTTACAGCTAAATTATTACGGTTCTTTCTTTTGCCGATATGTATTGTTTTTCTAATTGTAATTATTCTGATTGCAGCTGACATGAAGGAAGAAAAAGAAAATGAAACAAAAATGTTTGCAAGTTTACTTTCAGGGTACATGAATGAAGAAGTATCAAAATATGTAAAAGTAATAGAAACTATGGCAAAGCAGGAGAAGATTGTAACATTAGATTATACAGTAGCAGAGCCTTTTTTACAGGAAATCATGAAAGAGGATAAAAATGGAGTCTGGTCACATTTTGTAGTAGCGAATCAGTATGGAACAGAGCAGGTACATACAGATGGTGGAGATAAACATGGAATCTCAATTGCAAGAGAAGAATGTTTTCGTAGCACTTGGAAGGAGCAAACGACAATTGTAAGCCAACCTATGATTTCGAAAAGTACAGGCAGAAATGTATTGGCAATTAGTACTCCGATTATAAGAAATGGAAAGCCAGTAGGTGTATTAATTGGATTTGCAAATTTAGAACATATCTCATCGGTACTAAATACATATTCATTTACTAAAAACAGCAGTGTTATTATGTTAAATCAGGATGGTACAGTAAGTGCTCACCGGAACCAGGACAAGGTACTGAAGGAAAACTGGTTAGATCAAACAATCGTTCCATCAGAAAAAGAGAGAAAGATCTATACTCAAATGGTAAGTCTTGTTAGTGGAAAGGGAAGTGCAGAATATGAAGGAAAACAAAGTGTGTTTACTTATCAGCCAATTGGCATCAGCAACTTATCCATTGCTGTTATTACGCCAACGAGAGAACTATATTCTGTGATTATTTTCTTGATGGGAGGCTTTTTTTTAGCACTTGCGTGTATAGTAGTAATATGTGTCATCAGTGCGGCTTCCATATCTACAACAATTGTAAAATTAGTAAGATGGGTAGAGGAAGAGACATCAAAACTATCTAAGGGAATAACAGATATAGATAATAAAAAAATAGTCTATAAAAATACAAAGGAAGTAAGGCACTTACACCAGGCACTGCAAAAGCTAGCAAAGAATTTATCTAGTATTTTTGCAAATCTTGATCAGGAATCAAAGAGTCTGTTTCAAGCGGTTGAGGAAGCATCAAACAAAAACAATATTTCACATAAATGCATTAGTGACGTGCTTGCTGTAATGGAAGAATTAGAAGCGGGAATGGATTCTACCTGCAGTACGACGGATAAACTAAGTAAGAACTCAGAAGGGAGTTATGCATTTGCCTATTCAATAGCTAGATATTCTACAGAGGGAAGAGAACTAGCAAACCAAATATTAGAAGGATCAAATAGTGATTTAGTAAAAATGGAAGAGGGAATTCAAAATGCTACAGAAATGATTCATCATATGCAAAATAAGCTGGAACATGCAGTAGAGGAAGCATTAAAAATGGATAAGATTCAATCTTTTGCAACGGATATTTTAAGTATATCAAGTAAAACGCGTATTCTTTCATTAAATGCCACAATTGAGGCAGCCCGTGCAGGTGCAGAAGGAAAAGGATTTGCGGTAATTGCAAAAGAAATCCGAGAATTAGCAGAACAAACAAGCCGAACAGCCGGAAATATTAGCATAATCAGTACAGAAATTACAGAAGTGATTGAGATGTTAGTTGATAATGCGAAGCAAATCATGGGCTTTGTAGATCATACCGTTATTAAAAACTACTTAGGATTTTTAGAATCAGGGAAAGAAGAGAATAAAAATACTCGAATGTTAGAAGAAATTCTAATAAGGTTCAATTCACATGCTATTGAATTACAAGAAAAATTTGAAACAATGAATCAAGGGATAAAGATGATAACAAATACCATGCATGAAAATATTGAAGGGATTCATCAGGCAACAGAAAGTACTTCGGAATTATCTTTTGTAATAGAAGACACGCTTACGATTGTTGGAAATTGTAAAACTTCTGCAAACAATCTGACAGAGGAATTAAAAGGCCTATTTTCTTAAGAAGCAAGGGGAAAATATTCATGTCCATATGGTTGATTGATAAAACAATATTGGATTATCTTAGACTTTAGGTATATAATCGATAGAGTTGGAGATTAAAGATTGATTTTTCATCATAGGAAAGAGGGCATGTTACGGGTGATAAAGGATTTGACAGAGGGAAAAGAATCTTCTGTTCTATGGAGATTTTCAATTCCTATGTTTGTAGGAGTAATTTTTCAGCAGCTATACAATATTGCAGATAGCGTAATTGCTGGAACGTTTGCAGGAGAAGATGCACTAGCGGCTGTAGGGGCAAGTTACCCCATAACGATGCTTTTTATGGCAGTAGCAATAGGCAGCCAGATTGGATGTTCGGTAGTAGTAAGCCAACTATTTGGTTCCAAGCAATATAAAGATTTGAAGACAACAGTTTCCACGTCTATGATTGCAGGATTCGTCTTATCGGTTGTATTAACTGGATTTGGACTATTATTAAGCCGATTATTTATGCAATTATTGAATACACCAGATAATATTATGAGAGATGCTGATTTATATCTTAAAATCTATACAGGTGGATTTGTATTTTTATATCTCTATAATGTTGCAACAGGAATTTTTAATTCATTAGGAGATAGTAAGACTCCCTTATATTTTCTAATTGCATCATCAATATCAAATGTAGCTCTAGACTTACTTTTTGTAATAAAATTCCAATGGGGTGTTCAGGGTGTAGCATGGGCTACTTTTATTGCACAAGGAATATCATGTGTTTTATCTTTGGTTTTTTTATCAAAGAGATTAGGAGAAATAGGAACAACAGAAAAATATAAAAGATTTGATAAAAAGTTGCTTGAAAAAATTGCATCGATTGCAATTCCTAGTATTATTCAGCAGAGTTTTATCTCAGTAGGAAATTTATTTATTCAAAAATTGGTGAATGGTTATGGATCGAGTGCAATTGCAGGCTATTCTGCTGCAATTAAGCTAAATACATTTGCAATTACAAGCTTTGCGACATTGGGAAATGGTGTATCAGGATTTACAGCTCAGAACATTGGAGCCGGTAAAATCCATAGAGTTAGAAAAGCGTGGAGCTCGGGCGTTGTTTTATCATTAGGTGTAGCCGCCTTTTTCTTTATGTGCTATTTCTTTTTTGGAAAATCATTCCTCGGATTTTTCATGAATGCAGAGGTTAGCCAAAATGCAATGACAATAGGAAATACATTTCTACATATCGTTGCTCCATTTTATTTTGTGATTTGTATCAAGCTCATTAGTGATGGAGTATTAAGAGGAAGTGGAAGCATGGTACTATTTATGATTGCTACTTTTGCAGACTTGATTTTAAGAGTCATTCTTGCATTTATATTAAGCAATCAATTTGGAGTAACGGGTATCTGGATGTCATGGCCAATTGGCTGGACAATTTCAATGATTCTGTCATTTATTTTCTATAGAAGTGGAAAGTGGAAGACAAATTAAATAATAAAAGAGCAACTCTCAATGTACGGATAGTGCACTGGAAGTTGCTCTTTTTATCTAAATATCTTTAATGATACCATTTACATTAATTTGTTCATCCTCGTCCATTGGAATGACTAAGCATTTTTGACCATTGATCATTTGAGTTATGATTTGTTCTTCTTTTTCGGGTTTCACTTTTAATAAAACATCAAAAGAAGAAAAATCTGTATTAAATTCAGTGCTTTCTGTTTTTTCTGCTAATGCTTGCTGAAGTTTTTGCACCTGCTGTACCAATTCGCGTTCTTTTTTGACAGGAGCATATTTTTCAATCGCTTTTTCATCAATTAAATTTTTAATGGGTGGAAGCAATTCACCAAATTCTTCTGTGCAGGAATTTTCAATTTTGCTGACCACTTCTTTTGATATTCCACATTCTGATAATACTTCGGCAATTGTATTGGTAGATAATACGATCGATTCAGCTTCGTTTTCTTCGGTTTCTTGTTCAGGTTCAATAAGATTTTGGAGGTTCTCCTGAATTTCTAATAATATCTCATCTCCCTTTTCCGTAGTAGGAGCAAGTGCATGTTTTACAATCGCATGGAAAGTTTGCTTCTGTTCGGTAGCAGTAAGCTTAGAACCGCATCCAAGCGCACCAGAAATAAATTCAGCATGAGAATCCTTTGCATCTTTTATGTAATAGGTAATGGAATGAATGTCAGAGCTGCGATCTGAGAAAGCAGGGAACAGAAATCCTGCATCTGGTGCACCAACAATCCAATCTCTGATGCGAGGACCAATCCGATTTTCGTCTTCGCGGTATCCAAGTCCTGGTTTAGAGAGACAAACGGGGCAAATGGCACAGAGTAAATATTCATAAACTTCTTCAGATTCATCAAGCTTGCTATTATCATTCGTTTTTGTCATGACATCATAAGCATCATGGAAAATCAAAATTAAGTAATTTCCAATAAAATCGTAATTTTCTATGATTAATTCATAAAAACGATCTAAAAGATCCTCATTTTTTAAGGTGCTACTTTTTAATGCCATTAAAAATTGCTGTTTTCCACCGGCATTTTCCTCTTCGATAGGGAAGTCAAGTTGTAATAGATTATTGCCGACCGTCCCAGATAAAGTCTTCTTAGCAATTTCCAAATATTTATAATATTCATCAGCCTCTAAATTTAAAAATGTTTCGTTGAACTTTACCACTTGATTTTTGTTGCCATCTACATAGCATCCACACATTTTAGTAAATGTGCACTCGTCTTTTTTAAAACGTCTTTTTAATTCTAAAATATCTTTTTTTGTCATTCTCAACCTCATACTGTAACTATATTTTTAACTGCTATTTTAATTTGATTATTTATATTTAATTTTAGCACAGAATTACTAGCAATGGTAATTCTTTTTTCGCAATAAATATATGAAGATTGTGTGTATTGCGTTGATAAAAAAATCCGTAACAGTTACAATAGTTTTAAATATAACCCAACAAATTTAATAATAAAGGAAAAGAGAAACATATGAAACATTCCATTAAAATACAATTCGCCATAATTTTTATCTCTCTATTAGCAGGTACCATTGGAGCGTGTCTTTGCATTAATAGTGTCTTTTTACAAAAGTATTATGTGAAAAGTAAATTAAAAACAGTGAAGGCATCTTATGAGAACTTAAATCAATTATTTCAGGAGGGGGAAATTGATTCTGATGAATTTGATATTGAGTTTACGCGCTTATGTACAACAAATAACCTTAGTGTTGTTGTTGTTGATTCAGCACTACAGACAATAAAATGTTCTAGTAGGGAAGAAGATTTGCTTATCATGCGTCTTATGGATTATATTTTTAACCGTAATTCCATATATCCTAAGGGCAATCATGATGAAGTCCTTTTTTCTAATAACAGTTATGTTGTGAAACTATCGAATGATCCGCGTATGAAATCGGATTTTATGGAGTTATGGGGAACACTTGGCAGTGATAAAATTATTTTTATGAGGACTCCCCTAGAGAGTATCAGGGAAAGTGTGTCAATCGCTAATCGTTTCTTAACTTATGTTGGATTAACAGCTATGCTTTTGTGTGCATTGATTATTTGGATTGTTTCGACAAGGATTACAAGACCAATTCTGGAATTAGCGGATATTTCTGAAAGGATGAAAAATCTAGATTTTGATGCAAAATATAGAAGTGGCGGGAAAAATGAAATAGGTATTTTAGGAGAACATATTAATCAGATGTCAGAGACTTTGGAAAATACAATTTCCGAGCTAAAGACTGCTAATAATGAATTGCAAAGTGATCTTAAAAAGAAAGAAGAAATAGATGAAATGAGAAAGGAATTCTTATCAAATGTTTCTCATGAATTAAAAACACCGATTGCATTAATACAGGGTTATGCAGAAGGGCTTAAAGAAGGAATTAGTGATGATGCAGAAAGTAGAGATTTTTACTGCGAAGTAATTATGGATGAAGCAAATAAAATGAATAAGCTTGTGAAAAATCTTCTGAATTTAAATCAATTAGAATGTGGAAATGATACAATAACTTTAGAACGCTTTGATATTGTAGAATTAATTTCAAACTGTATTCAATCATCAGATATATTAATTAAACAAGCAAATGCAGAAGTAACTTTTGGTGAAAGGGAACCCATATATGTATGGGCGGACGAGTTTAAAACAGAAGAAGTATTTACGAATTATTTTAGTAATGCAATTCATCATGTGGATGGAGAAAGAAAAATTGAAATAAAGATTGAAAACAAGCAGAATCTCGTAAGAATTACAGTATTTAACACAGGAAAACCTATAGCAGAAGATTGTTTAGAACAATTATGGACAAAATTTTATAAAGTTGATAAGGCTAGAACAAGAGAATATGGTGGAAGTGGTGTAGGACTTTCTATTGTAAAAGCAATTATGGAATCTTTTAATAAAGAATATGGCGTAACAAATTACGAGAATGGTGTAGCATTCTGGTTTGAATTGGATTGCAAATAAGGTCAGAAAGTGATAAAATGCTATGTAACATGCAGATATAATATTTAGGAGGAAGCAATCTGTGAATAAAAGGGTAAAAGTTATATTACTAGCTTTCATGGGTATGATGATAGTGAGTGGCTGCTCCTATGTAGCTACGATTAATTTAACAGATCAGGAACAGCAGCAGGTTGTTGGATATGCAACAGATTTGTTATTGAAGTATGATAGTAATCATCAAAATCTAGTGGATACTTCAGAGGCTAGATTGTTAAAAGCAAAGGTAGAAGCTTTTAAAGCATCAGAGGCAGAACAAGAAGAAGATAATAATCAGGATGAATCAAATAAGACAGGGGTTTCAGAAAATCAAGTGGTTGCTGATGGTACACAGGATATTGCAGAGGCTTTGGGACTTAATGGATTTGAAATCAAATATGATAGTTTTGAAATGACTGATTCCTATCCAAAGGGTGAAGACGCAAACAGTTATTTTTCAATGTCAGCAACACCGGGAAATCACCTTATGGTAATTCATTTTAAAGTAAAAAATGTAACAGATGGGGATTTGCAATGTAATACTCTTTCGGTAAATCCTACCTTTCGAATTTTATTAAATGAGACAGATCGAAAAAATGCATTGACTACATTGCTGTTGAATGATTTATCAACATTGGATGAAATGATTACAGCGAATGGGGAATTAGATACAGTTGTCGTATTAGAAGTTCCAATGGAATATGGAGAAATAAATCAAATGCATTTTATTATTAAAAATGGTGAAAACCAATCTACAATTCCTTTAAAATAACGGTTCATGAGGTCCAAAATGCTTATCTGGTTTTGGACCTTTTTTGTATATAAAAGTAAGAAAAAGAATTAAAATATTTTTTTTTGAAAAATAGTGTTGACATTAAGGTACCATAATGATATTATATACAAGTCGCACGGCTGAGGAAACAAAAGTAAACAGCCCAAAACCCTAGGTTTTACAAGGGTTTGCAGACAATAGAACATTGACAAATAAACAGTAATGCAATCTTGAAAATTCTAATAAAAGAAGATTTCAGAAATAAAGAACGAACCAAACAAACATGTAAATTTTGGAAAAGATAGCTAACGTTATCTTGACAAAA
>JAQUUB010000274.1 GCA_028694115.1 Lachnospiraceae bacterium | reverse complement strand
GTAACCGCTTCAAAAGAAGGCGTCATATACACATTCATATTTCTATGCTAATCTGATGATACTATCTTTTGAGGCATTTTTTATGCTTTGTTTTAAGGCGACACTGATCCGGCAATTCCGCTGACCATGGAAGATATTTGTCCAGGACTGCCGGATGCTGAAGATGATCATTATTTGGCATCTCTTCAAGGAGATATTTTAAATATTCGTATACATCTAGTTCGTTAGCTCTAGCTGTTTCAACAATCGTATAAAGAACTGCATTAGCATGGGCTCCCTTGGGAGTATCGGCAAATAACCATGCACGTCTTGCTGTGGCAAACGGTTTGATGTTTGCTTCACACAAATTGTTCGAGATAGGAATTCTTCCATCTTCCATAAATGTTTCTAGATATTTTTTCTGGTTGGTTGAATAAGTCAGGGCCTCTGTCAACTTTTCATTTGTTGTATGCATGGCAGATGTCTTTTCAACCCACGACCAAAACGCATCAAGAATCGGCCGTGATGCCTCTTGACGCTTTTGTTTCTTATCTTCAAAAGATAAATTTTCTATTTCCTTTTCAACCTTAAACAGCAGATTGATGTATTCCCGACCTTCCGCACCTTTGGAACCCGGAATTTCTTTTCCACTGTTGTCCAAGGGAATGCTTTCTATATAATACCTGCGGCAGTGCGACCAACAAAGGCAGCGTGTGTAATCACCGGCCTTGTTATATCCAGCGTATGCATCTGTAATCAGATATCCTTTATAGTTTCCCAACAGACTTCTGGCAATTTCGGTACTCCTCGAGGTGGAATAGTGGAAGTATGCAGCCTGAACTGGTTCACTTGCTGCGCTTCTCATCACCCACATAAAAGAATTACTACTGGCTTTTCTGTTCTCCTCCTTGTTGCATTGGATTCTCGTCTCGTCCATATGCAACAATTCACTGGACATGAGCTGTTCATGAATCTTATGATAAATCGGAGACAGCCATTCCTCACTACAGCGTATGATCCAATATGCCATATCTGCCCTTGTAAGAACCAGTCCCATACGAAACCATTCTTTCTCTTGCCGATTACACGGAAGCCCCATCACAAACTTCTGATACATGATCTGCGCAACCATTGATGGTGTCGAAATCGAATGCGGCAGAACTGGTACAGGTATTGCTGCCTTTACAAAAACAGGCGATTGATTCGCACTGTCCTTTGTCCCACAACTTTCACATTTTGCTACCTGACGCACGATCTGTTTTACTTTTAACTTTGCAGGAATGAATTCCACTTCTGTTCGAATTAGTTGTTTCCCAATGACTTTTAACCGACTTCCACACTTTGGACAATTATCCTCCGGATTGATGATATATTCTTCAATCTCTTTAGGTAATCCAACAAGCATTTCTTCCCTGACACCAGATTTTCGTGGAGTCTTTTCATGACTTTTGACCGTAATCTTTTTCTGCTCTTTAAACAGCTCCTGTGCTAATTCCTGCACAGAATCAAACAGGCTTAACTGCCCATCTGGCTGTGTCTTTTCAGAAGAAGCACCAAATATTTTCTTCCTTGCATGGAGCAGTGCCTGGATCATGTTGTCTATCTGGATACGTTGCTTTTCAATCAGCTGATCTTTCTTATTAAGTTCCGTTGTCTGCTTCTCAATAATTCGTTCTTTTTCCTCTAAAAGAGCACGCAGTTTTAAGATTTCTTCCTGTTCAGTCATGGGTATTTTCCTTTTGTTTTTATTAAGAAAAGTATACCATATAGGACGGGTTTTTTCTAGGATTTTAAAGGATCAGGCGGCTTGAAAAGTGCCGAATTTCCAGTGGCTTCAAGGCGCTTTTTCGGCACTTTTCAGTTACCTAAAAGCATACGTTTTCGGCCTTTATTTTCACTTCGTGATGAGCTTTTTTCTGTTCGATTTCCAATCCTTCCAAAAGCCATTCTAACTGTTTACAGGTTATTTCTTTTACCATTTCAGAATCTTTGGGCCATTGGAATTTCATTTTTTCAAGAAGCTTTTTGTGCGCTAGGACAAAGCCGTTCTTATCATATCTTAAAACTTTTACAGAATCTCTTTTTTTATTGCAAAAGATAAATACACTGGCATCTATAAACGGATCCTTCCCAAACTGAAGTTGGACCAGTGATACGAGACTACTGATTTGCTTTCGGAAATCAGTTGATCCCAGGGCAAGATAGATATGTTCCGCATCCCTGGTTAGGCGGTTTAACATTGCTTCTCCAGTCTGCTTATAAGTTCAGCCACCATAGGTATTGCATGCTGATCAGAAACAGAGATGGAAAAGTCTTTCCATACAATTAAAATTTCTGGTCGCTCAACCTTTTCTACCGGAAGTATTGGCACTGGCTCCAATGATACTTCTGCAAATACTTCATCCTGCCCTTCGCGGGTATCTTTCAGCTTGCGGAACCAGTAATAATAAGCATATCTGGAAATACTATTTTGCTCGCACCAGTCATTCACTTTCAGACCGCTAAGTTTTCTGTTTTGAATTCTGTTTCTCCATAATGTGATGGAATTTGTATTACTCATAAATGTTGTCCTCCCTGTTGTATTATAGGGAAGAATATCACTTTCTGTTAGGTTATGGAATAACGCCTTCTTTTGAAGCACTTACA
>JAQUUB010000123.1 GCA_028694115.1 Lachnospiraceae bacterium | reverse complement strand
TGTCAAATCAATCACTTTCCTTTCTTTGCCTCCTCTCAGTGTGATACTGATAGGATAGCATGTCTTGGGTGGAAAGTGACCTAGTTTTCAATGAACCATCTGACCTATATTTAGGTTAGCACAAACAGTTGAACTATCTTTTACTTTCTGGAATTTAATTATTTTTTGATTCGGCAAGGTATAGGTCTCCAGAATTTCGATTACTTTTTCTAAACTTTTATCATGATTTTTTTGTAAAAGTTCTACAAATTCTCTTGGATATTTGCTAAAATAGGTGTCATAGATGGATTTGAGCTGTGGTAGGCTTTTTAAAGCTAAGGAGTTTCGAAGAGCTCCTGGTTTTTTGGCGAATGTATGTAAGTAATGATTGATATCAATACTTATTTCATTCGCACCATCTATTTTTTTATGCTCACAAACATGGGCTAGATTACTAAATATGATGATGCGGTCAAAATACACTTTAGCCTCAACTTGTTTATCTACTAAATATTCTGGTACAGAATAGAAGTTATTCTCAATTCTAATAAAACTATATTTATTAACTTTTACTTGTTTCAAAACACCTAATTCCAAGATTGGTTTCTTGGGTAACAAACAGGGAATTTCTTCACGAATCTGACTTGTTTCATTTAAAATTTCCAACTGTTCCTGTAAATAAATACAGGCATCTTCATATGTCTGGAACTGGTATTGTTTTGAGAATACTTTGTTTCTTATTATTTTTACACTTCCTTCCACATGACCTTTTTCATTACCGCTAAAACAATTCGTGACATTAATATCAAATCCATAATAAAGAGAAAGCTTTAGTAGGTTTGCGTTTAATTCTTTTTCATGATGACCGATAAATTTTGACACCACGTTTCTCATGTTATCATAGACAACTTCTTTGTAGATTCCTCCCATCATCTCAAAAAATCGAATATGGGAATCCATAAATACTTCCTGTTTTTGATTCTTATATAAATAAGCTCAACGGAAGTTTGCTGCAGGTGAAGAAAAAACAGCGATATGATAGGTGTCTAAAATTCCATTAATCACAAGTTTCACTTCTCCGAAATCGTATTCTAGGCGTTCTCCATACTCATAATCCTGACGAATAAAGCATTCTTTATGCTGAGTTCTCTTTTCTCGGATTTCATTTGTCACAGTAGTTTTTCCAATTACAAACCCTTGTTCAATTACTAAATCATAAAGTTGTAATTGGGTAAGGCATTGTTTCTTGGTTCTTAGCAACTTACATTTTTCTGCTTCTTTTTCCAATAATTCATCAATGAAAGCATCTAATTCTGTAGAATACTTACGTGGTTTTCTAGTATCAGTGCAGTAAGTAGGTGGAGAACAGATCTTTTCTTGTATCGCGACAACGTCACTTGGCTCTGATGTATTTAATAATGCTTGCTGCTCGACATACTCATTCCAGTATCGTGCTACTGTTTTTCGATTTACACAGCACATCATTGCTATTTGTCGATTGGAATATCCCTCCATTTTCAGTTTAATGATTGTGTGTTTTTCCATTAAATTAATCACGCTCCTTTGTTCCTCCCATCTTCTGATAGGGAAGATTATAATAAAAAAGTGGACCGCTTTTCAATTGGAATAATTGAATTACTGGACCACTTTTAAATTACCATAAACAAAAAGCGGGTTTGAGTCTCATAAGGAGATTCGAACCCGCTAAAGTTTTGAGTGCGTAAATTTCAGGAAGTTAAGAAATAAAGAAACGGACAGAACGAATGGGAAAGCAAATCTTATGAATTGAAATGAGATGAGGTGTTGCTCGATAGCGACACCTCTATTTTTCTGTCCATTTTTATATTGCGTTTATTCAATTATCAAGTATAATATACTTATCAGAAACAAAGCGTTTCACTTAGAAAAAGAGGTGCAAAATGAGAAGTAAAAATCCTGAACTGATGAAGAAAATATTAAAATATGCAGAGCAGTATTATCTGGATTTTGGGCATTCGCCTACTACCTTAAATATTGCAAAAGCACTTGATATTGCAAAATCCACAGTGTACAGATACCTTGTAGAAATGGATGACAAAGGTATGCTGGAATATGATGGTCAAGAGATACAAACAACAGTAACAAGAAAAGTGAATCAGGATATTTCTCAGACAGCTATTGTAGGTTCTATTCCTTGTGGAACACCTGATTATGAAGAAGAACATATCGAGGGTTATGTAGCTTTGCCAACAGCTATCTTTGGAAATGAGGAGCTATATATTCTTAGAGCTAATGGAGAGTCAATGATAGGTGCAGGCATTGATGATGGCGATTTGGTTGTCATTAAGAAAAACAAAAAAGCCAATGATGGCGACATTGTTGTTGCACTTGTAGATAATCAAAATACTTTAAAACGGTTTTACAGAGACGATGAAAACAGACGCATTATTCTCCACCCAGAGAATAAGAAATTCAAAGATATATATGCCGAAGAATGTACGATTCAAGGTGTAGCTTGTCACATTATAAAAGAAATTTAATCGGTGAAAGGCAAACATTATGAAAAAAGAAGGAATTCGCTATCATTATTTTGATAGTGCGGAAATAAAATCAAGTGATTATGCAGGTGAAATAATGCCTGGCATGACAGTGGAGGTGGATACAACTTGAACACATTTTATACTAGAACTGAGATTGATGAAATCGGTGCTGGTCTTATCCAAGTATATAAGGATAAGCACTCAAGCAAGGTTGTCACATATATAGATATTGAGCATTTCATAACAGATTTTCTGGGACTTAAGATTGAGTTTGCATCTTTTGCTGAAGATGATTATGGAAAAATCGGTTTCACATCTGATGGAGAGACAGAACTTATGATAAATCAAAACGGAAGGGTTCTTCCCTTTTCCTTTCCGAAAAATACGATTGTCATTGAGAAGTTTCTTCTGTCAGAGAAAGAATATGGGCGACGCAGATTTACGATGGCACACGAAGCAGCACATCACATTCTCGCAAAGCTTCAAGCTGAACCAGCAAAAGCCTGTTTTCATAATGAATATGATAATGAACGGGCATATACAAAAGAAGAATTAAGCCAGATATTCAGTTCCAATGAATGGCAGGCTGACGCAATGGCAGCATCATTACTTATGCCTAGATTTTTAGTAGAAGGAGCATTAGTGAAATACGCAGGAACAGACAGCATAAAACTATATGGAGAAAGCACCCTTTCTGCAAAGGACAAGGCTGCAATCAAAAAAATGGCAAGGGCTTTAGGTGTCTCTATCAGTGCATTGAGAATTAGATTAGAACATTTGAATATGATAGAAAAACTTGATATGAAAGAGTTTATACACGCAAAGTTATTCAAAGGCGGTGAGTTTATATGAGAGTTATGAGACAACCCGCCAAAGATATAATGCATAAATTACTTAAGTCAAGAATCGAAGCAGAATCACTAAAGGAGCGAGATTTACGCTGTCCAATCTGTAATTTTATGTTGCATACCATTTATTCAGATATGTCTGGACATTTAAGAGTGAAGTGTCCTAAATGCAAAGAGGTGTCTACATTAAACCTCGCCTACTTCCGCAGAATGAAGATGTATGCAGATAGATTAAGCGGAAAATAGAACAAATAAATAATATACAATTCTAATCGAGCAAGCGGAGGCAACTTATATAGTTGGCTAAACTACCAAGCGCCGTACGAAGCCAGAAAGTAATAGGATAACATCCTTTACTCTCTGATTTCTACGGTGCTTTTTTTATGCTCGAATATGCTTTGTACTGCATTAGGTCTTTCCCGTTTTGCTTGGGAAAGGTCTTTTTTTATGAACTTAACCAAGTGGCAATGCCAAATAGCTAAATATCCGTAATCCAAGAATTTTGAACTCAAAGCAAAAATTCAAAATTCAAAGGAGATTACGGAAATGAAAAATAATAATTTAACAGTACATTATGAGCAGGTAAATTTAGAGGAACAGTTTGCAAAGGAATGTAAACTTATCAACCTTAAATATGAATATTACGGATACGCAGGAGATGAGAAATGGGCGATTGTATCAGAACTTAGTAAAGAGGAGCTGATGGAGAAATATCCAGAGTTGGTTGAAAAGTATATTCCTTTTGTACTGCTTTCAGTTAAGCAAGGCGAAGCAATCAATGAATATAACAGAATAGAAGATAAGCACAGAAAACGCAGAGTTAATAATGAACTTGGTTTTGGCTTTGACGAGGTAACAGAATATGCACACCCAGAACTTATCCAACCTAATTTTATAGAAAAGCAGATGGAAGAAGATTTTGATAAAGAAAGAGAATCTTCCAAAATGAGACTTTTTGCAGAAGCGATGAATAGCTTAACTGAAAAGCAGAGTAAGTATGCCACTCTCCGTTTTATTAAAGGTATGAGTGCAAGAGATATTGCAAAAGAAGAAGGGATTTCTCATCAGGCGGTAGAGAAACATATCAATGCTGCAATCAAGAAATTCCAAAATACTTTTGGAGATTTTTTCGGAAAATAGGTTGTCATTTCGTATTTCAATTCCAAACAAGTGAAGGGGTACTTACATTAAGCGATTAAACCCTTTCGATAATTTTTGAAAGAGAGGTATTTAGAGATGGAATCTAAAACACAAAGAACAATTAAAAGAGGAGACATTTTCTACTATGATTTTGGAGAAACGGAAGGGTCAATTCAGAGTGGTCGCAGACCAGTATTAGTAATTCAGGCTGACGGATTTAATACAAAATCCCCAACAGTAATCATTGCTTCAATTACAGCAGTTATCAAAAAAAGGTATTTACCATCGCATATTATTCTTGGCGAAAGATATGGACTGAGCAAGCCTTCAATGGTTCTTCTGGAGCAGATTAGAACGGTCAACAAAGTTGAATTAAATGATTATGTAGGTACTGTTGATGAAGAACGTATGTGGAAGAAAATCAACATCGCCATCAAGAAAACCTTTGGTTTATGGTTTACGAATCTGGAACGTACGGGAGATATACGATGTCTGTGTCCGAAGTGCCTGCACGATTATATTTCCAATCCTAATTATGTGGTAAGACGATTAGACCCATTTGCACCGGCAAAAGACAAGTGCGACAAGTGCAATAAAGTTGGATGGGATTATATCATATTTGACAGACGCAACACCTTTGGAGAAAAGGAGGGGCAGTAATGGATAAGGAAGCATCAAATACAAGGCAATCTAGCTATAACGTTCCTTTGTGGCGTAAAGCTACCTTAAATATAGAGGAGGCAATAGCGTATACGGGAATTGGGAGAGACAAATTATATGAAATGACGAATAAAGAGAATTGCCCCTTTGTTTTATGGATTGGAAATCGGAGATTGATTAAGCGGCAGGTCTTTGATGAATATATTGCAAAAATGTATTCAGTCTAATGCAATTGTCAAGTCTGCGATAACCTACCTCACATAATTGGTTTATCGTAGACTTTTCGTTATTCTGTATGTATCAAATATAAGGAGGACAGACCGTATGGGAAAAAAGAATGATATTCCACTTTGGCACAAAACAAATTTATCAATTGAAGAAGCTATTATCTATACAGGAATTGGGAGAAATAAGTTATACGAACTTACAAGTAAAGAGGACTGTCCGTTTGTACTGTGGGTTGGAAATAAGCGGTTAGTGAAACGAGTGGCATTTGACGAATATGTTTTGAAGAGAAATATGTTATAGACCAGGGAGGTGAATTGTGTGGATAAAGAATTGCTTGTTTATAAGAGAAAATTGGAAGAAAGATTATCGGATAAACCATTGTGGGAGAAGGAGTGTCTTACAGTGGATGAAGCTGCTGAATATAGTGGCATTGGAAGAACAAAAATTAGACAGTTGATAAGAAAAAAGAAATGCCCATTTATTACTCAGATGGGAACACAG
The DNA here is from genome assembly GCA_028694115.1 of Lachnospiraceae bacterium. Next base: position 6,121 of record JAQUUB010000123.1, on the reverse strand, counting down.
TATTTCATCATAAGGAAAAAATTCGATTCATATATCGAAAAACAAATCAGCATTTAGGAGGGTTATTATGGCAAAAGCAAAGAGGAAGGATAAATCAAGAGTTGTGCTTCGTGTTGGTGAGCAGCAAAGAAAGGATGGCTCTTATTCTTATTCGTGGATGGATAGGGATAAAAAGAGAAGATATGTATATGCGAGGAATCTTGAAGACCTTAGAATAAAAGAGGAACAGATTGCAAAAGATATAAGCGATGGTATCAAAGCAGAAGCAAGATATACCACTGTCAATGAATTGTATGAATTATGGAAAGACCTGAAGCGTGGGTTGAAAAATAACACATTTGAAAATTATAAATATATGTATGAAACCTTTGTCCGTAATCAAATCGGAGATAAGAGAATTTCTTTGCTAAAGAAATCAGATATAAAAAGATATTATAATTATCTTGCCGATGAGAGATGTTTAAAGGCTGCTACTATTGATAACATTCACACTGTGCTACATCAGATTTTGGATATGGCAGTAGATGATGATTATATTAGAAATAATCCATCTAATAATGTTCTTAAAGAGCTGAAGAAATCCCACGTATTTAAAACCGAAAAGCGTAGAGGATTAACCAGACCAGAGCAGAAACTGTTCCTTTCATATTTAAAAGATACTTCTAATGTTCAAAATTGGTATCCAGTGTTTGCAGTAATGTTAGGAACTGGACTTCGAGTTGGAGAAGTGACGGGTCTTAGATGGTGTGATATAGATTTAGAAGAAGGTATCATAGATGTAAGTCATACTCTGGTTTATTACGACCACAGAACATCAGAGGGTAAAAGGGGCTGTTACTTCAATGTAAATACACCGAAGACTGAAGCAGGAAAGAGACAAGTTCCAATGCTTGATTTTGTAAAAGAAGCGTTCCTTATGGAAAAAGAAAAACAAGATATGTTAGATTTGCATTGTGAAGCAACCGTAGATGGGTATACAGACTTTATCTTTATAAATCGTTTTGGACAGCCACAACACCAAGCCACATTGAACAAAGCTATTAGGAGAATAATTCGTAACTGCAATGATGAGCAATTTTTAAAAGACGAAAATCCAAAAGTGCTTTTACCGCATTTTAGTTGTCATTCGTTAAGACATACATTTACGACGAGAATGTGTGAAGCAGGGGTTAATGTTAAAGTAATTCAAGATGCTCTTGGACACAAAGATATTTCTACAACTTTAAACATATACACAGATGTAACAAAAGAGCTAAAACGCTCAGAATTTGAAGGTCTTGACTTTTATTTCAAGAAAGCATAGAATATGGGAAGTAGTGATTTCCGAATAGGGAATATCATTACTTCCCATTTTCCATTTGGGAATAAAAAGAGCTTTACATCATTTACATCAAATTACACCTATATGTGTTCGTAAAGTGCTGTAATACAAAGTAAAGCTGAAAAGAGTATTATGAAATCAGATTGATTTCGGAAAGATTGGGATTAAATCGGAATGTTATGATTTTATGTCCGAGTTCGTTCCGACGATGAAGTCATTGCCAAGCGATAAGTAGAGGAAACCCAGTGTTTATGCGGAGTTTAGGACTTAGACACAAGGTGAAAAATACCTATTTACATCAAATTTACCTCAAATGATGCAGGTAAATGTGCAGAGGGTAAAAAATCGCATAATTTTACAGAATGAATGGGCAGTCTTGAATGAGATTGCCCATTTTTTAAAAGCAAATGAAATACAAAGCATTTTTGGTTATGAAGTAAAACTGAAAGGAGACCAACTATGAAGATGCCAACAGATAGTATTGACATTAAAATGTTTGCCCCTTGCGGAATGAATTGTATGTTATGCTACAAACACTGCTATCATAAAAAAATCTGCGCAGGTTGTTTGAATAGTGATAATGGAAAGCCAGAGCATTGTCGTAAATGTAAGATTAAAGACTGTGTCAGAGACAAAGAGTTATCTTACTGTTTTGAGTGTACTGATTACCCCTGTAAGTTGATAAAAAATCTTGAGAAAAGTTACAATAAAAGGTATCAGACAAGTCTTATGAAAAATAGCGAGTTTATTCAGGAGAATGGATTAGAAGCGTTTATGGAAAAACAGAAAGAAAGATATACGTGCATAAAATGTGGCGGTATTATTTCTATTCACGATAAAGAATGTAGTGAGTGCCAAGAAAAGATGAGTGACTAAAATTTAAATTTTCTGAGCTGCCCTTTGAGAGAGGATAAACCTTTTTCAAAGGGCTTTTTTTCGTTGTAGATATTTTCGTATAATCGCAAACTTCATTGAAAGTCCTTTTCTTCATATAATAAAGCCAGAGGAAGGAGATGGTTTGATATGAGCAATCTTTTGTCAGAAGTACATCCAGAGCTTATAGCTGAATGGTCGGATAAGAATCTGCCACTTACTCCAGATACGGTGACCTTTGGTTCAAATAAAATAATGTGGTGGAAAGGTTCTTGCGGACACGAGTGGCAGACAAGCATAAAGGCACGTTCCAATGGAGAAGGCTGCCCTATCTGTTCAGGAGCTAGAGCAGTAGAAGGAATTAACGATTTAACTACATTAAGACCAGAACTTGCGAAAGAGTGGTCGAAGAAGAATAAAGACCTACAGCCGACGATGGTAACAATAGGTTCAAGTAAAAAAGTCATATGGAAAGGGAAATGCGGACACGAATGGATAGCCACTGTGAAAAGCAGAGCAATTAGTAAAACGGGTTGCCCTTATTGTTCTCATAATTCTATCTTGGAAGGGTTTAATGACCTTGCTTCCCAAAAGCCAGACCTTGCAGAAGAATGGTCGAAGAAGAATTATCCACTAATGCCTGATATGGTTACGGTATTTGCAAATAGAAAAGTATGGTGGAAGTGTAAGGAGTGCGGCAATGAATGGAACACCCTAATATCCACTCGTTCAGGAGGCAGTAAGTGTCCATATTGCAGCGGTCTAATTCTTCTGAAAGGATTTAATGATTTGAGTACAACATACCCTCAGATTGCGTCTGAGTGGTCAGAGAGGAATCTTCCTTTAGAAGCTGATATGGTAAATGCAAAATCAAGAAAGAATGTATGGTGGAAATGCAAGAAGTGTGGCAATGAGTGGAAAGCAGTGATACATTCTAGGGTGAATGGTTCTATATGCCCCGTATGTGTGGATAGAGAGGTTTTAAGTGGATATAATGACCTAGCAACTACAGACGCTCATTTGCTTTCTGAGTGGGATTTTGAAAAGAATACGAAGGTTCTGCCCACAGAGGTTTCGAGAAATTCAATGAAAATAGTCTGGTGGAAATGTTCTCTAGGACATTTGTGGAGAGGTAAAATCATTGACAGGACTATTGAGAAAAAGGGGTGTAAGGTCTGTGAAGAAGAATATTTAAGTGTCCTTCCCAGATTGCTGGTTATGTTTTACGCTAAGAGGAAAAATCTAAGAGTTTATAGCGATTATGACAAGATAATCGGTATTCCACTGGAGATGTACATAAGGGAAGAAAAGATAGCCATTGAAACAAGTGTGGGAACTGAAAAAATGGAGATATTAAAGCAGCACTTATGCTCCAAACAAGATATTAAATTGATAAAAGTGCCATATAAAATCGGAATGGATGAAGTAAGCTATGCTTCTAAGATAAAGAAAGCATTCCGCAGTATGTATATCTTCATTTCTTCCGATGAGGAAAAAGATGTACAATTCATTCGAGAAAGATTCTTTGAATGGAGAAAAGCAGTGCATAAGGAGGCGATTTGAATGAGAAAAACCAAGTATCATATTTATCTTGATGAAAAGGAATATAGGCAAGTGATGGAGTCGCTAGTTAATTTAAGGAATAATCTTATCACACAAGGAAAGTATACTGACCTTGCTGATGAAGTTCTATGTAAGCTGATAAACGCAAAGAAAAAGAAGATAAAAATTAAATATGTGTAAGTCTAAAGGCTGTCTGTTCTATATAAAAGAGCAGGCAGTTTTTTTATGCGAAAAAATATTTTAAAAAATATTCGGAAATAGGTTGTCATATGGTAGTTCAATTCCAAACAAGTGAAGGGGTTTATTTGCAAAGACAGTTTGCAGAGCTTCTTCACTTGATATTTGACAATTGAATACACATTCACTAAGACTTTATTTCTGATGATTTTAGCTATGATATAAGGTACGCCGAGACCTCCTGTAAAGGGAGAGAGCGAGAAAATCATATATGAGTATTAGGTTGCCCCTAATATGGCGATGACAGTCAGAATGATAATGATACTTCTCTACGGAGCTGGCGAAGAACTCGGCAGAGGTGAGATTCCTATGAGGCAGATTAGCAGTCTGCTGCTTAGTGACTTCCCTATCAGGGGGTGTTGAGAACAAATACTGATAAAACCACAGCCGATTCTGTCGGCTGTCTACATAGTCACAATATTTGTGGCTATTAAGTCCAAAGAGAGGAGGAAGGACAAAATGTCAAATTGCAAAACGATTTCAATATGTAACCAAAAGGGCGGAGTAACTAAAACAACGTCAACGGTTAATCTTGGGATAGGACTTGCTATGCAGGGAAAGAAAGTGTTGCTTTTAGATGCAGACCCGCAGGGGGATTTGACTACTTGTCTTGGATGGCAAGATACAGATAGCTTGGGTATCACGCTTGCAACAAAATTATCAGATGTAATGAATGAGACGATGAATGACCCAATGTCAGGTATTCTGCACCACGATGAGGGTGTTGACCTGTTACCATCAAATCTGGAACTGTCTGCTATGGACTTTAATCTTATGAATGCTATGAGCAGAGAAACGACCTTGAAGAATTATTTATCAGCAGTAAAGGAGAACTATGATTATGTTTTAATTGATTGTATGCCTTCACTTGGTATGATAACGCTTAATGCACTATCTGCTTCAGACAGAGTAATTATTCCAGTTCAGGCTCAATATTTACCTGCTAAGGGTATGACGCAATTGGTAAGTACAATTTCTAAAGTTAAGAAGTATATCAATCCAAATTTAAAGATTGATGGAATACTGCTTACACTTGTGGATAACCGTACAAATCTTGCACGAAGTACCATAGAAGCATTGCGGAACAGTTTTGGAACACAAGTGAAAATATATCGTTCCCAAATTCCAATTGCAGTGAAAGCGGCAGAAACATCATCAAAGGGGAAAAGCATTTATGCTTATGAACCAAAGAGTACAGTGGCAAAAGCCTACACTGATTTCACAAAGGAGGTGTTAGCTGATGGCAGGAAGAAAGAGCGACTTCACGCTTCCGACGCTCGATGATTTTTTTACAACACAAGAAATGCGAGATGAAGAAAAGGTCGCTAAGATAAGAGACATTCCATTAACTGAAATTGATGAATTTCCAGACCACCCATTTAAGGTTCGTGATGATGAAGATATGCTCAACCTTGTGGAGAGTATTAAGGAAAGAGGAGTTATTACTCCTGCAACAGTTAGAGAAAAGGAAGATGGCAGATTTGAACTTGTGTCAGGACATCGTAGAAAAAGAGCCTGCAAAATTGCAGGAATAGATACACTGCGTTGTGAAGTTGTCGAATTAAGTCGAGATGAAGCTACCATATTGATGGTTGAAAGCAATTATCAAAGGTCGCAGATACTTCCGTCAGAAAAAGCCTTTGCATATAAAATGCGATTGGATGCAATGAAAAGACAGGGGGAAAGGACAGATTTAACTTCGACACCACTGGAGTCGAAGTACCGAACCAATGAAATGTTAGGAACAGAAGTGGGCGAAAGTCGTGAACAAATACGTCGTTATATTCGTCTTACAAACCTTGTTCCAGAACTTTTGGAATTTGTTGATGAAGGAAAAATAAAAATGCGACCTGCTGTTGAATTGTCGTATCTTGACGAAGAATGTCAAAGGGATATTGTTGATGAAATTGATATGAGTGAGGCTACCCCATCTCACGCACAGGCTATCCGTATGCGACAGTTTGCCAGTGAAGGAAAACTGACTACGGAGGTTATCCAAGGAAGCTGCTGAAAAATCAACCGTTTATTTGATTGGAATTTTGATTTTAGCGTTAAAAATGGCTCTATATCAATTTTTTAAATTTAAATCACTTTAATAAGCCTTTTGGTAAAGAATAAAGGGATATT
>JAQUUB010000122.1 GCA_028694115.1 Lachnospiraceae bacterium | reverse complement strand
GCTAGATTACTACACCGAAAGGTGTTAAATGTTAAGTTGATTGAACCGCCGTGTACCGGACGGTACGCACGGTGGTGTGAGAGGTCGAAAATTTCTCAAACAGAGAAATTTTCTCCTACTCGATTATAGGGGGGAAAGATAAAGTATGGAGATTAGAGAAATTAAAAAAGAAGAGTGGAACCAGGCAATAGGGGTTGCTTGGCGGACGTTTCTTAAATTTGAAGCAAATGAATATTCAGCGGAAGGGGTTAAAAATTTTTACCAATTTATTATAGATGACACACTTTTTAAAATGTTTCAAATGGGTCACTACCAGATGTGGGGTGCATTTGAAAAAAATAAAATTGTAGGGATTTTAGGTGTTAGAAATTCAAATCATATTTCCTTATTATTTGTAGAGGAAGAATACCATAAACGAGGTATTGCTTCTGGTTTGTTAAAAAATTATTTCCAGTACTTGCTAACAGAAGTAGGGATGGATTTTACAACGGTTAACTCATCTCCTTATGCGGTTGGATTCTATCATAAACTAGGATTTGTTGACACAGATGTAGAGTTAACCAAAGATGGGATACGATATACACCCATGACCTGCACTCTAAAGTCAGGAAATTAAAGAAATCTTAATAATTGGTCAGTAGAATACTTAAGGTTTATATGGTTTACTTATAATACAAATTGATTTTGCGTGCTAAAGCATGCGGATGGGAATAATTATGAATATTTTAGTATGTGATGATGATAAGGAAATTGTAGATGCGATTGAGATTTATCTAACACAGGATGGATATGAAATTTTAAAAGCATATGATGGTGAGCAGGCATTGGAGATTTTATCAAAAGAAGAAGTGCATTTGCTGATTATTGATGTCATGATGCCAAAAATGGATGGAATACGAGCTACATTAAAAATCAGGGAAACAAGCAGTATCCCGATCATAATACTTTCGGCAAAAACAGAAGATACTGATAAAATTTTAGGATTGAATATCGGAGCGGATGATTATATTGCAAAACCATTTAATCCATTAGAGCTTGTTGCCAGAGCAAAGTCACAGCTAAGAAGATATACAAAATTAGGTAATATTGCTGGGAGTGATAGTGAGTCCGTTTTCAAAGTCGGAGAATTAATTATTAATGATGAATTAAAAGAAGTAACCGTAGATGGGGAATTAGTGAAATTAACACCTATTGAATACAACATATTATTATTATTGGTAAAAAACCAAGGAAAAGTATATTCCATAGATCAAATTTATGAAAGCATTTGGAATGAAGATGCCATAGGAGCTGATAATACAGTAGCAGTTCATATTCGACACATTAGAGAAAAAATTGAAATCAATCCGAAAGAACCTAGGTATTTAAAAGTAGTATGGGGTGTTGGATATAAGATCGAAAAGCAATAAACTGCAGATGGGTGTGTAAATGAAAAATAAATTTAGAATTTCAAGTGGATGGAGAGCTTTTTTAATTATAGTCGAAGAGATACTCACAATAGCAATGAGTATCTGCGTTATTCTTTGTCTTGTTTTTATAGGACAAAATGATGTGACAGATCAGCTTTTTCAAAAAAGTCTGAACTATGAAGAATCCTCAAATTTTAACTCATTAGTGGAAGAGCAATTAGATCAAGTAATAAGATATACAAAACTAAGAAGCAATTTTGAAGTAAATGGAGAATACGATGGCAAGAAAGTAGTTGATATTAAAGAGTATTGTGAAGATGGAATTATTACTGGGAAACAAAATAGCAGTGTGGGATATTATCTGGAGGATTTAATAAAATGGAGCCAGGTAGGTCTTAATTATTCCTATAATGATGAAAACCAAGGATCTAGCTATACTACAGATTCTTATGATGAAACGGCACAAAGCACAAATAATGTGGAACAAGAATTAGATTTAGAAGAAGAATATTTACCTGTAAGGGGTAAAAAGCTTTTTTCATATGCCAAAAATTCTTTTGAACAGGAGAAATTACTTAATGATTTACAAGCAACGCTTGATAAAATCGGTGAAGAGTATCAGGAATATAAGGAATTAAAATCTTCTTTTGCAAGTGAAAATTCAAACCTTAAATTTTATGTTGTAGATTATGAAAATGATGCATTCTATACAAATGCGGAGAATAAGAATTATAAAGTGAATGATACCATAAAGGACATTGGTAAGTATATCATTTTGGATTCTGTAAATTTAGAATATGAAAGTAATATGTCGGTTAAGGAGTCCTATGTATATAGTTTATTAGGAAAGTATGCAACAGATTTTCGAGGAGATTACTATATTGAAATTGGTGTAGATAAAACGTATCCTTGTGTTGACCTATTTACAGAGGGGAAAGATTATTATTATTACTTTCTTCCAAGTATTAAAGGATTATTGCTAGGCGGCGCAGTTGCTGGATTTTTTGCCCTTGTAATCCTTATTATCTTAACTTTACAAGCAGGTCATAAAAAAGAACTGGCTACAGATGGGATTATCCTTATTGGTTTTGACAAGATAAAAACAGAATTTGCGGCCGGTGGGCTTGTGTTTCTTGCTATTGTTATTTCCTCGTTTTATTTGGACTTTCTTTATCATACACAATTAAGTACCGTTCTCATTGCCAGCATTACTGGTCTTGTAGCATCTGTTTTGAACGCGTTGTTTTTACTTGGTTATTTAAGCCTGGTAAGGCGAATAAAGGCAGAGACTATTTGGAGTAATAGCTTTTTTGCCTGGTTTTTTGATAAATGTGCAGAAATAGGAAAAGCCTGTGTCCACATTTTTGACAGTAGAAAAATTACAACAAAGGTAATCCTGCTATTTACATCTTTTGTTATGATTAATTGGTTTTTTATTGCATTAGGTTCAGAGTATGATGAAATCAACATTTTTTATATTGCAATCCTTATTTTCAACATATTTATCGTTGTGCTTTTAATTAATAATGCAGTTGGAAGAAATAAAATTCTCCAAGGGATACATATTATCAGTAAAGGGGATTTGGAATATAAAATTAATACAGAGAAATTGACCGGAGAGAATTTACAGATGGCAGAAGCAATTAATCATATGGGAGAATCGCTTCATAATGCAGTGGAGATCAGTATAAAGAATGAGAGATTAAAGGCAGACCTCATTACAAATGTATCACATGATATTAAAACACCTTTGACATCAATTATAAATTATGTAGATTTGTTAAAGAGAGAAGATATTACGGATGAGAAGATTGTAAATTATATCGATATCTTAGACAAAAAATCACAACGTCTGAAACATTTAACAGAGGACCTAGTGGAAGCATCAAAGATCAGTTCTGGGAATATCGTATTAAATATGGAACGAATTAATTTTATTGAGCTGATACATCAAACGGCAGCAGAATTCTATGAAAAGTTTGAACAAAGAAATCTAACTTTAATCACGACACTTCCAGATCAATCGATATCGATTGCGGCAGATGGGAGAAGATTATATCGTGTTTTGGAAAATTTGTATAATAATGTTGCAAAGTATGCAATGGAAAATACAAGAGTGTATGTAGACTTGACCGTTGATAATGGAAACGTATTGTTTTCCATTAAAAATATCTCAACCCAGGCACTGAATATCAATGCAGATGAATTAACAGAACGTTTTATCCGCGGTGATGTTAGTCGAAGTACAGAAGGAAGTGGATTGGGATTATCGATTGCTAAAAACCTTACAGAGGCCCAAGAAGGTAAGTTCTCAATTTATCTGGATGGAGATCTTTTTAAAGTTACAATTGCTTTTAGAAAATTACCTTAAGTAAAAAGGGAATATCACACATTTTCGTGTAATACTCCCTTTTTATTATGCGCCCAGCATGGGCACAATCTAATCTACTACTTCATGTTTGGGGGACGACGAAGAAGTAGATTTATCAGATAAAATTAAATGATTTCTTAAAATAAATTTTTAACAGTTGGATAAATTTTTGCAAATTTCTGATATTTTTCTTCATATTTTGCAGCTAATTCTGGGGTTGGTTCAACCGTATCAACTACTTTTACTAATTTAGAAGCTGCATCTTCGACACTCTGAAATTCTTTATTTGCAACTGCTGCTAGAATAGCTCCACCTAAAGCTGGTCCTTCTTCACTTTCAATGACATCTACTTTAATATTCAGTACATTAGCCATTATTTGTTTCCATAATGGGCTCTTTGCACCACCACCACAAATCTTAGTTCTCTCAATATGAATTCCAAGTGATTTTGCAATTTCGAAAGAATCTCTAATAGCGAAGGCAACACCTTCTAATACTGCCTGAGTCATATCTTCTCTAGAGGTATCCATTGTCATACCAATAAAGGTACCGCGTGCATTCGGGTTATTGTGAGGAGAACGTTCTCCCATAAGATAAGGAAGGAAAAATACATGGTTTTCACCAAGTTTTGTAATTTTTTTCTGTTCACCTTTATAATCAGTTGTTCCAATAATTTCATCCATCCACCATTTATTACAAGATGCTGCTGATAACATACATCCCATTAAATGGAAGTGGCCATCTGCGTGAGCAAATGCATGTAAGGCATTATTTTTATCAACGCCAAAGTTTTCACTTGAAATAAAAATAGTACCACTCGTACCTAGAGAAATATTGCACATGCCGTCGCCTACAGTTCCAGTTCCAACTGCTGCAGCAGCATTGTCACCAGCACCAGCAACAATTTTAACAGTTGCAGGCATACCCAGTTCTTCTGCAATAGTATCTTTCAAAGTACCTACGGTGTCATAGCTTTCATAGATTGTTGCAAGCTGGTCTTCGGTAATTCCACATATATCACACATTTCTTTAGACCATGTTTTATTTTTTACATCAAACAGCAACATTCCTGATGCATCGGAAACATCGGTACAATGCACACCGGAAAGCATGTAAGCAATATAATCTTTTGGAAGCATAATTTTTTTAATTCTTTTAAAGTTTTCAGGTTCTTTATTTTTTATCCAAAGAATTTTAGGAGCAGTAAATCCAGTAAAAGAAATATTTGCAGTATACTTAGATAAATTCTCTTTTCCAATAACATTATTCAAATAATCGCATTCTTCAATTGTTCTTCCGTCATTCCAAAGAAGAGCAGGACGAATTACCTGATCATTTTCATCTAAAACAACAAGACCATGCATTTGCCCGCCAAAACTGATTCCACCGATTTGAGTCTTATCACAATCACTCGTTAATTCTTTTAACCCCTCTATTGTTCTGCTAAACCAATCCTCAGGATTTTGTTCCGACCATCCAGGATGAGGGAAAAAGATAGGATATTCTTTTGAAACAATTCTTTCAATTTTACCATTTTGATCCATTAACAGTAGCTTTACTGCACTTGTACCTAAATCAATACCGATATATAACATATAGTGCCCCTTTCTCTGACTATTTTCCAGAAATCTTCTCACTGTGCTCGAACACAATTTATAAATTGAATATACTATAAATATGAAAAAGTGTCAATAAAAACATCACAGTAGAAATGGTAATAGTATTGGGAAATCAGTTGATTTTTAAACGGTATTAAGATATACTTTTCATTAAATGAAATGTTAATGGGGTATATTATGAAAAACTTTTTTAGTCTAGAAGGTAGATTTTTTGAAACGATGGACAGGTTTGCCAATTTATTATGGCTTAATTTACTATTTGTTATCTGTTGTATTCCTATAGTTACCATAGGTGCATCTACCACGGCACTTTACTACGTTACTTTAAAGATGGTTAAAAATGAGGAATGTTATATTACAAAAAGTTTTTTTAATTCCTTTAAAAATAATTTTAAGCAATCAACTACTATTTGGATGATTGCTTTTGTAATGGGTATCATTTTTGTTGTTGATTTAAGGATTATGAGCCAAAATGATGCACTTATTTTTAAAATTATAACGGTAATCGTATTTGCTATGCTATTTGTATATATTTTTATTATGACATATGTTTTTCCAGTGCTTTCAAAATTTGATAATAGTGTAAAAAATACAATAAGAAATTCATTTTTAATTAGTATTAGCAAATTTCCTTTTACCATTTTGTTAATATTCTGTATTGCAGTGCCGTTTGTATTATCTTATTTCATTACCTATTTGATACCAGTCATTCTATTGATCGGTGCTTCAGGAATTGCCTATGGCACATCTTTTATTTACGTGAAAATTTTCGACAACTTAATTGATGAAAAGGATACAAAGAAAGACGAAAACTAGGGGAATTTATTGAGGGCGAGAATATGGAAAGTCATAAAAAACAACAAAATGATAACAAAACTAATTTAATACAATGGATGGTTCCTTGTTGTTTACTTTTTGTTTATCTTGTAGTTGTACTGTTAAATTATTCGACAGATATGAAAGAAAAGTCAAAACAGAGTATTCACAATGATTTTTTAATAAGTGCAGAGGAATTATCCAATTCCATTATTCAGGAAGTAAATACAACTGCACAGGTTGCCGATACAACAGCAGCTTTAATTAGTAAACAGATAGGCGTTTTATCTGAGAAATCAATCGATATGTTAAATGCAGCGCTGACGACTTGCAATGCATCTTCTGCTTATGTGATTTCCTCAGATGGAGAAGCAAAAAATAATGCTGGGGAAGCAATTAATATAACTAAGAATCTAGGATCTTTAAATTTTACAAGTGACACATCAACAATTTCTGATATTATTTATAACGAAGAGACAGGTACCTATGATATTCAAATAGTAGCACCTATTACAGAGGGTAAAACGGTAAGAGGTTATGTATGCTTTGTCTATCCAACAGAACGTTTTTGCAAAATGCCGCATTTAAGTGAAAATAATGGAAGAACGATTTATGCATTGTTAAAACAGGACGGAACAATTGTCAGTATTGCAAATCAATCAAAATTGGAGATGGGAGATAACCTATTAGCCAATATTGTATATGAAGATGCAGATAATACCAAAACCAAAACAAAAATAATGCAAAATATGCAGAATGGTAAAAGTGGGATACAAGACTGTCAGGTTAAGGGGGAAGGCAAAACTGTTGTATACAAATCTACGGGTATCAATGGGTGGTACGTTATTGAAATGCACGATCCCAAATTTGTAGAGCAGTTATTACAAAGAGAGTATAGTACAACTAGTTCCGTAATATCTCGTATTATATTATCAATTGCATTATTTTTTGGAATCTTAGTATTTATAAATATTCTGAATAAGACAATTTATTCAAAGCAGAGTAAAGAACTTAAGAACAGAGCGGAGACAGATCTGCTTACTGGGTTACTAAATAAAATAGCTACAGAAAAGCATATTCAAGAATATCTTGAGGATGAGGGAAAAGATAAGCAAGGGTTACTCTTTGTTTTAGATATTGATAATTTTAAAAAGATTAATGATACCATGGGACATGCTTTTGGAGATGAGGTTTTAAGCACATTGGGTGTGAATCTTAAGAGCGAATTTCGAATTACGGATATTGTTGGAAGAATTGGTGGAGATGAATTTTTAGTTTATTTAAAGGATGTAAAGGATGATATTTCTATTAACCGGGAGACGAACAGAATCCTTAATTTCTTTAATCAATTTAAAGCAGGAGGATATGTAAAATATTCCGCAACAGCAAGTATAGGAGTTGCTATCTATCCTCAGGATGGTGCAACTTTTGAAGAACTGTATAAAGCAGCTGATAAGGGAGTATATAAAGCAAAACATCGAGGAAAGAATCAGCTAGCCTTTTGCAAAGAGGAAGAGTCGGAAGATTAGTTAAAATGTATAGTATCCGAAAAAATATTTGTTTAATAGTAGCATGGAAAATCGTACAAACCTTTGTTATACTTTACTCATGCTCCAGCGGGGCAGGTTATTATTTATAGCTGGTATTAGTTTATGTAAAACAGGAGGAATTGAAAATGGCAAGTTTATCTTTAAAAAACATTTGTAAAGTTTATCCTAATGGATTTGAAGCTGTTAAGGATTTTAACTTGGAAATTGCTGATCAGGAATTTATTATTTTTGTTGGACCTTCAGGATGTGGAAAATCTACTACACTTCGTATGATCGCTGGTTTGGAAGAAATCTCATCTGGAGAATTGAAAATTGGTGATAGACTAGTAAATGATGTGGAACCTAAGGACAGAGATATTGCAATGGTTTTCCAGAATTATGCATTATATCCTCATATGTCAGTATATGACAATATGGCATTTGGTCTTAAATTAAGAAAAGTTCCTAAAGATGAAATAGATAAAATGGTGAAAGAAGCTGCAAAAATTCTTGATCTTACACCATTATTAGACCGTAAACCAAAAGCTTTATCAGGTGGACAGAGACAGCGTGTTGCTATGGGTCGTGCAATTGTACGTAATCCTAAAGTATTCCTTATGGATGAACCTCTTTCAAACTTGGATGCAAAACTTCGTGTTCAGATGCGTATCGAAATCGCTAAGTTACACCAGAGATTAGGTACCACCATTGTTTACGTTACACATGATCAGACAGAAGCTATGACACTTGGTACTAGAATTGTTGTTATGAAAGATGGTGTTGTACAACAAGTAGATACACCTCATACATTATACTCAAAGCCACAGAATTTGTTTGTAGCAGGATTTATGGGATCACCTCAGATGAACTTCTTAGATGCTGTAGTTGAAGTAAAAGGAGATGTTGCTTCTCTTAATGTGGCAGGACACTCAATTCAGCTTCCACCTGCAAAATCTAAAAAATTAATTGATGGTGGATACAATGGAAAAACGGTAACATTTGGTATTCGTCCTGAAGATGTTTATGATTCAGAAATGATGGTTGAAGCAGCTCCAAATGCAGTATTTGAAGCAACAATCAAAGTATACGAATTACTTGGTGCAGAAGTTTACTTATACTTCGATTTAGAAGAATTCCCTATGACAGCAAGAGTTGATCCTCGTACGACTGCTAGACCTGGTGATAAATGTAAATTTGCTATCGATGTAGAGAAAATTCATATTTTTGATAAAGAAACAGAGCAGGTTGTAACAAACTAGTTACTATTAAATATTTGGGAGATACGCGAGTATCTCCCTTTTTATGTAAAAGAAAGTGTGCCATTTATTGAACACATGAGAGTAGATAGGGACTTGCAAAGTTATTGTAAAACCCGTATTATTATGAATAGATAAGGAAACAATAGAAATGATAAGGAAACAATTGATTAAATATTAAGGAGCGATGATAGTGATAGCAAATCAGATTATTCAAACAAGTATAGAAGAATTAAGTACCATTACTAAAGTAGACTTATGTGTGATGGATTTAGATGGAACTGTGATTGCTTCCACATTTGAAGCAGATGATATTAAGCCATTGAGCATTCGTTCTTTTATAGATTCACCAGCAGACAGCCAGGTAATTCAACAATATCATTTATTTAAGGTGATTGATGAAGGTGTCACGGTTTATGTATTGATTGCAAAGGGCTTAGGTGAAAATACATACACGATAGGAAGAGTTGCAGTAAGTCAGATACAGAATCTTATGATTGCATATAAAGAAAGATTTGATAGAAATAACTTTTTTCAAAATCTTATTTTAGATAATTTACTGTTAGTAGATATTTATAACAGAGCGAAAAAACTTCACATTCCAATCGATGGAAGAAGAGCGGTATTTATTATGGATACCATAAATGAGAAAGACTCTATTGCTATGGAGACTTTAAAAAGCATGTTTTCACCTCAGCAAGGTGATTATGTTACGGCAGTAGATGAAAAGAATTTGATTTTAATTAAGAGCTTAGAGGAAGATGAAGGATATGAATATCTAGAACAAATTGGTAAAATGCTTGTAGATATGATGAATACCGAGGCAATGATTAAGGTTCGAGTTGCGTATGGCACGATTACAAAGGAAATAAAGGATGTATCAAAATCATATAAAGAAGCAAAGATGGCATTAGATGTAGGAAAAATTTTCTATCAGGAAAAAGTAATTGTCGCATACAATACGCTAGGCATTGGAAGACTCATTTACCAGCTTCCTATTAACTTATGTAAAATATTTATGCAGGAAATCTTTGGTGAAAATATTCCAGATGATATGGATGATGAAACGTTAACAACCATTAATAAATTTTTTGAAAATAATTTAAACGTCTCGGAAACATCAAGACAATTATATGTTCATAGAAACACGTTAGTTTATCGAATTGAAAAAATTCAAAAGGCCACAGGACTTGATTTGAGAATTTTTGATGATGCATTAACATTTAAAATTGCATTAATGGTAGTAAATTATATGAAGTATGTAGATTCCTTAACATATTAATTTAAAAATTAGTCATATTGATTATCTCTTTTGCATAGAATAATTAGTGTGTGAAAACACTTGATTAGGTTTAAAAAGACGATGAAAGAGGTTTAATATATGACGGAATTAAAGAGATTTGTGTGCTATATAAATCAATATCAAGATATGAAAAAAGGAAAGAATATTGGTTTTATAAAGGTGGACGTCAGAAATGGAAGATGCCGTTTTGAGGTACATATTAATAGTGTTTTCACAGTAGGTAGAGAGAAATGTGAAATATTTAGTATTCAGAAAATGAATCGTGAAGCAAAAGGTTATTATATTGGAGAGTTTCCAGTTGTTGATAAAAGAGGGGAATGGAGGCTTCAGTGTGCAGAAAACCAGTTTGATGATCATGGAAATGTGATTGATTCTATTGAGGGTTTTGCTTTTCGCATGTCTGATGGAAGGACATATCTAGCCCTATTAAATGGGAGTAATCCTGAATTTGATATTTTGTACGTAGGTCAGGAGCCAATACTCATTAGAGAAGGGATTACTGTGCCTATGACAGAAGAAACAACCGATGATTTACCAGAAGAAGATCGTGTAAGTATAGTAGATGAAAGTAACGAACTAGTAGATGAGACTTTAGAAGTATCTTCATTTAATAATAATCAGATGGTGAATGAAGATACGATGGATGATTTAGAAATAAATCCAGAAAATATAGAAGAAGAACAAGTTAAAAAAAAGTATTACATGTGGGAAGAGATAGAGAGTGACTGTCCCCCCATAGCTCCTTTTGAAAATTCGGAGGGAATACAGTATTTCAAAATTGGGGAGCCACATCTTTCTGTCCTAAAGGAAGAATATGGGATGATTAATCATAATAGTTTTCTATTGCATGGCTTGAATAGCTATAACTATATCGTCATTGGCAGGAAAAAAGATGATGTATGTGTTTTGGGTGTACCAGGAATCTATCATGAAAGAGAACAAATGATGGCATCTATGTTTGGATTTCCACACTTTAAAAATGCAAAAAATAAGAAGGTAACAATGGGTATCTTCGGTTATTATATTAAGGATGTAAAGGTAAGGACTAGTCAATTCCACGAAGAATTACAGCCGGTATATAGTTAAGTAAGATAGACTGGTAATTTAGTAAATCTTGTTTGGAAGGGCTATGTAAGCCAGATTGCATTACAGAATCAGAGTCCTTAAAGCTCTGTAAATAGTAAGAAGAAGCACCTTTTAACCAAATGCCAATTTCTCTAAAAATTTGTTCTGTAAAGAATTCTTTCACAACAGTGGTACGGAATTCGTAAGGGATATCAGCATGTAAAAGAAAGTCAGCAGATTCTTCTATGGGTTGTATTTGAAAAAAAGGAATTTCTATGATTTCATGGTAGTGATCAGGGGAGCTTTTAATGTCCATAGCGACCATATCAATTAAATGCTGTTTGTAAAGATTTTTTATCATTTGTGGATTTGTTCCATTTGTATCAAGTTTAATTGGCAGGTCATATCTTTTTATTTTTTCTAAAAAATCTGGTAAATCGCTCCATAGAGTAGGTTCTCCACCAGTAATACAAATCCCTTGTAAGATATTTTTCCTGCTTTCCAGAAAGTGAAAAATATCTTCTTCAGGGATAGTAGGTTCTGCGTCTGGAGATAGGACAAGTGATTTATTATGGCAGAAAACGCACCTGAAATTGCAGCCGCCTAAAAATATGGTAGCTGCCAGACGCCCAGGATAATCTAATAATGTAGTTTTATTTAATCCATGTATTTTCATGAAAGCTCCAATCGGTGTAA
>JAQUUB010000121.1 GCA_028694115.1 Lachnospiraceae bacterium | reverse complement strand
ACATGTGGAGACGTGCTGTCTGCTATATAAAACTAAGTAGAAATTAAAAAAGTAATGGTTTGGCGCACTTACTTTGCAACTAAAAATGGGTGCATTTTGCTGTTGAAGATTTTTTTGAAATTAATTGACATATTTTTATGAGTTGCGTATAATAATATTAACAAGATAGATGTTCATCTATCGAACTCGGGAGAGTCCCTACCATATAGTGGGAAATTTTAAACTCAGGTGAGTTCCTACCGTAAAGTGGAAAACTTTAAACTCAGGAGAGTCCCTACCGCATAAGTGGGAAACTTTAAACTCGGAAAAGGTGAGAAAACTCTCACCTTTTTCTTTTTAGGCACAAAGGAAAAGAAAAATGGAAAATCTGGAATTATACAGTGTATCTGATCAGTATATTTCTTATTTGCGTAAGACGGTGCCAAACGTTTATTCAAATAAAGAGGGGCAACGTTCGCATACAAGAAAGTATTTAGGGATAGTTTTCAAAATTGAAAATTATAAATATTACATACCATTATCATCTCCAAAAGACAGTGATTATATTTTGCAGAATGGTAAAAATGTAATTCGTAAGAGTACGCTTACGATCTTGAGAATTATATCAGAAGGAATTTCAGGTGAGGATGAGTTGAAGGGCACAGTACGCATTAGTAATATGATACCAGTTCCAGACTCGGAATTGGAATTATACGATGTTGAACAGGAAACGGACACTACATATAAGGATTTGATACAAAAGGAACTCATTTTTATCAGAAAAAGTAAGAAGACAATAATTAAGAATGCTGGACTAATATATAAGCAGAAAAAAATGGGACAGTGTGAAGCAGGATACATGAACTCTATTCTTGATTTTTCTGTATTAGAGCATTTACATGATGATTGGGAGCAAAGTTGAATACAGAGATATTAACAGAAAATCTAGTAAAGCTTTATTCGGAAGAAAATTATAAGCAGGAGCACTTCTTGTATTAATGGAAATGTATAAAAGGTTTCCGAGTTAATAATTTTAAAAATATAGCACTTGGCACCGCACCACGCATGTGGAGACGGTTTGTCTGCTATCTCGGAAGGCTTAGAAAGCCCGTAGAATGGAGGGAAAGACACAATGGACAATGTGGCTGCTATATGTCCTAATTGTCATAGAAAGATCCACGTTTTAAATGATGAAGTTGATACTATTGTCTTGGAAGGTATTGCGAACCAAAATGAAAAGCAATATGAGAGATTGCTGGCTTATGCAAAAAAATTATTTGAGAATGATAAGTTTGTTAAGGATTAGTATTTACAATATACTTTTCGACCATCTTCATGTATAATTATATCTGAAAAAGTCGAAAGGATTTTACCATGAATATTTATATAGATGAGTCAGGATCAATTAACAATCATTCTTCCAATAATAAGAATTTTATTATTGCGTTGGTATATGTTACAGATAAAAAAGCATTGGATCGTGCATACAAAAGATTTATTTCATCGAACTATCAAAAATTAAAAGAATTGGACAAACCTAAGGTAAATTCAAAAGGCGAGATAATCAAGCCAGGTAATCGCATGTTTATTAATGATAAATTTCAAGAACTAAAAGGGGCGCAGTTCGATAAGGAAATGAAATTGAAGTTTATAGAATTCTTTTGTAAAAAGAAACATTTTGAGATTTTCTACATAAAGTTGGATAATACTAGACTTACAGATACTTTTTGCTCTAATACAGCCAGAACATTTAACTTTACTTTAAAACTAGCACTAGAATATTTTATGAAAAATGGATATTTGCCAAAAGAAGAATGTAATCTGCAGTTGGATGAGAGAAATGAAAAGACAGAAACAAAATATTTCTTGGAAAATTACCTCAATACAGAATTGACATTGAGTGGGGTTTGTAATGAAGATTTTCATGTGACATATTTTGATTCTTCAAATAATAAATACATTCAAATTGCCGATGTACTTGCAAATTTATATTATTCGGAGTTGAAAACAGGGCAGTATACAGATTTATTCATAAAGCTTAAAGAGAGTGATTTGCTAAAATTTATTTTTGATTTTCCACTATAAAAATGCCATGGAATATTGACAGGCATTTACGCATATGATATTATAATGTTACCAACAGTAAGTCCTATGTAAGTGCCATTATCTAGGTAAGCGGCATGTATTGTCGTCACTATTAGGCAATTGGTAACATTGTATTATATAACTAGCCTTATGGTTAGTTTTTTTTATCTTGACAACTCCTTTATTTTGAGTGATTACTACAACCACTATAAAATAAAGGAGTTGTTTTGTATGGAAGGAAAAATAAGAGTAATAAAGCAGATGGAGTATACAATCATCAAACTCCACCAGGAAGGTCTGGGCTATGTGAAAATAGGCCAAGCATTAGGATTGAAACGAGATCAGGTCAGATATGTTTGTAAAAAATTTGAAAACACTACTGACAAGAATGCAGCAAAGAAAGACAGCCCCGCATGTGGAGACGTGCTATCTGCTATCTAATGCTTTATGGTGATGTAATTAAGTCAAACATCAATAAACAAATAGCAGAAGAATTAAAGAACAATTGGAGTGAGTTTAAAAAGTCATTAAAGGATCTGGAATCATTGTTAAAAGGTATGAAGATTGAGGTTAGCCGTTTTTCGAGCAGCTGGAATGTATTATTGCCTATAGTTTACTTCATGTATTACAACCCAGATTACAAGGATAATACAGAAGGGATTCGTGCGTATTTGATAAGAGCCATTCTGTTTACTTATTTCCAATCCGGTACTACAAGTAAGCTACAGCAGATGAAGAGTAACATTAATGAAAATGATTATGAAATCACAGTTGATATGCTTAATCAGATGAATGACCTTAGAGTGACCGATGGAAAAATAGAAGATATTCTAAACTCTGAAAAAGGTAGCCGTGTTGCAGGTGAGGCACTTTACTATCTATGCCTTGATTGGACAAACAAGAACTTTAAATATGAGCAGGACCATCTGCATCCTTTTGATAGATTTGATGGTAGTAAGCCTGTATCTGTATTAATGGATGATTGGAGAAGATGGAGAGGCAATCGTAATAGATTGGCAAACCTACAATTGCTCGAAGGAAGAAGTAATGGTAGTAAAAACGATATGAGGCTCATCGATTACTACAATGATATGAACGATGAACAAAAAGTTGAGTTCTGTAAGCAAGCAATTATTCCAGATGGAGTAACTCTGATACGTTGTTTGTTGGGATAATCGAAACAGAATTGAATAAATAGTAATTGAACACACTTATTTTAGGGATAAAATGGGTGTGTTTTGCTGTAGATAATTGTAAATGCTTTGAAAATAATATTGTATTGGTTTATAATGGAAAAGGTATTTGAATTGTATTGATTTAGATAAAGCAAATGTTAAATATGAAGTACGGTTTGTCGTACGATATATTAGATATGATTAATATAGAAATGTATTTATAAGGGAGAGATAAAATGGCAGTAGGAACAACGAATATCGGTTTTGAAGATAAATTATGGTTAGCAGCAGATAAGCTTAGAGGTAGTATGGATGCGTCGGAATATAAGCACGTCGTACTTGGGCTTATTTTTTTAAAATATGTTTCTGATTCATTTAATGACAAGTATCAATTGCTATTACACGAAGAATCTGGTTTCGAAGAGGATAAAGATGAGTATACAGCAGAGAATATATTCTTCGTGCCATTAGAGGCTAGATGGAGTACCATCGAATCATATGCTATGTCTCCTGAAATTGGGAAAGTGATTGATAATGCCATGGAATTATTAGAAAAAGAGAATACATCATTAAAAGGTGTTCTCAGTAAGAATTATTCCAGACCTGAACTGGATAAAATCAGATTGGGTGAATTGGTGACCCTATTTGCTAATATTGAAGTTGGTACGGACATTGCAAAAGAGCGAGATGTATTAGGACGAGTTTATGAATATTTCTTAAGTAAATTTGCAAGTGCAGAAGGTAAGTTAGGTGGAGAATTTTATACTCCTTCTTGTATTGTTCGTACCCTTGTTGAAATGATTGAGCCATTTAAAGGACGTGTCTTTGACCCTGCTTGCGGAAGTGGTGGTATGTTTTGTCAATCTGCAAAATTTGTTACTGAACATCAGGGCAATATTCGAAATATCTCTGTATATGGTCAAGAGTTTAATCCTACTACATGGAAGCTTGCTAAGATGAATTTGGCACTAAGACAAATCGATGCGGATCTTGCAAGTCATAATGCGGATTCTTTCCATGAGGATTTACACAAGACATTGAAAGCAGATTATGTATTAGCAAATCCACCGTTTAATGTTTCTGATTGGGGAGGAGAGCGTTTACGAGAGGATGTACGTTGGAGATATGGAACGCCTCCAGTAGGTAATGCTAACTATGCTTGGCTACAACACATGCTTCATCACTTAAATCCAGCTGGGGGTGTTTGTGGGACTGTATTAGCAAATGGTTCATTAAGTTCGAACACGTCAAATGAAGGTGCAATTAGAACCAATATGCTTCGAGGTGATGTGGTAGAGTGCATTGTTGCTATGCCTGGTCAGTTATTCTATTCTACAGGCATTCCGGTTTGTCTATGGATTTTAAGAAAAGGCAAGAATGAAAATACAAAGGATAAGGTACTATTCATTGACGCAAGAAACCTAGGGTTTATGGTAGATCGTAGGGTACGTGAGTTAAGTGAAGAAGAAATTAAGATAATAGCAAGCACCTATCATAACTGGAAAAATGCAGAGGGTTATGAGGATATTCAAGGTTTCTGTAAAGTTGCTACAATAGATGAAATATCAGAAAATGACTTTATATTAACCCCAGGCCGATACGTTGGGATAGAAGAACAGGAAGATGATGGCGAGCCATTCGAAGAAAAGATGACAAGACTTACTACAGAACTTTATGGTTTATTTGAGGAGTCACATAAACTGGAAGATGAAATTTGTAAGAAGCTTGCTGCTATTGGATACAGTAAATAAGATAAATTGTGATTTGTCGGAGAAAGGAATATAGAGTGTATGCTTAGTATTTATAGAAAGACTTCTATTATATCAATCATAGTTACAGTAAGCGCATTTATTATGTCTTTGTTTCTTATTTATTCAGAGACCCCATTATGCATATGGGCAGAAAATATGTGTATTGGATTTTTTGCAAGTGGATTATTAATGACATGTTCATCGATTATTGGATACGTAAATGAAGAAGAAAGATTACTAAGGGAGTATCACTGGAAACTTTCAGAACTGAAAGAATACGCAATGGAGTTAGAAAGCATTCCCGAAAAGGGTTCTTCAATAGACACATATTATTACGCAGCAAAGGAATTAAACATATTGTTGACAAATTATTTTGCAATGGTTGATACAGATTTTTTCTTTATTAGTCGAAAGAAAATACAGAAAGTATTAGAGATTCAGACAAAATTACAACCATTGAAGCGTGCTACAGCGAGTGCTTTAATAAAAATGTGTAAGTATAGATGCGAGAAGATGACTGATACAGGCGATAGATATTATTCTGTTTCAGAATTAAGAAAAGATATTCAAGGTTTTACGAAAATGGTTGATAATTATGATGATTCAGGAAAAATGTTAGCAATTTGGTTGGAATCAAAAGAACAAGAGTATGGTGAAATTGTTTTTAAATATAACTTGAGACAGAAAAAAGATGATTTATGATTTGTCGGACTAAGAGTAAAGGAATAATTGACTTGATATAAGCGACTATTTTGGTAATATACCTACTACAAAGGAAGTTATTACTATGAACCAAGAGATTATTAATACCATAATGTATCAGATGAACCTGCACTTGGACAACCAACAATTAACGAAATTGAAGCAAGTGCTTGAGCAGGTTATGATAGATACAACTCTTCATTATGCAATGGTGAAGCAGAGTAATGTAAGAATGCACATAGAAAATACATTGGGTAGGTGATTTGATGGAATATAAAAAAACAACCTTAGGTGAGATATCTATTGGTAAAGGACAATATGGAATTGGTGCTTCTGCCGTAGAATATTCCCCTGATCTGTACACATATTTAAGAATTACAGATATTAATGATGACGGAACATTAAATATTTTAGATTTAAAGTCTGTAGATGATCCCAAAGCTAGAGAGTATTTGCTTTCGCCAAATGACATCGTATTTGCAAGAACAGGGAATAGTACTGGAAGAAATTATTTTTACGATGGTAGTGATGGAGAATTTGTATACGCAGGATTCTTAATAAAATTTAGTTTAGATCCAAGTAAAGTGAATCCTCGATTTATAAAATATTACTGCTTGTCAGATGAATATACAGGCTGGGTGCAGGGATACTCTACTGGAAGCACTAGAGGAAATATCAATGCTCAAACATATGCGGGAATGGAGATATTACTTCCGCCAAGAGAACAACAAGATAACCTTGTTAAAATCTTAGATGATTTAGAAGCAAAGAGAAAAACAAACAGCGCGATAAATAGGAATTTAGCAGAACAGGTTAAAGGAATATTTAAGGAATGGTTTATTGATTATGGTAAGTTTGACGGTGTAATGCCAGATACCTGGAAAGAACTTACGCTTGAAGATGTTTCGATATTGAGTGCTGGAGGAGATAAGCCAAAAAATGTATCTAATGTATTAACTGATGAATGGCAAATACCTATATTTTCTAACGGAATAAGTGATGAAGGCTTATATGGATACACAGACCATGCTAAAATATTTGATGAAAGTGTAACTGTTTCGGCAAGAGGAACAATAGGTTACGTTTGCTTAAGGCAAGAACCTTATGTTCCTATTGTTCGTTTGGTGTCACTGATACCCAAAAATGAATTTGTGACGGCAAAATACTTATATTTATGGCTTGAATCAATTCACATTATGGGGACTGGTACAACACAGCAACAATTGACAGTGCCTGATTTCAAGAAGACACGAATTATTGTTCCTAATAAGGAAATTGTAACGCAGTTTACAGAGACTGTTATACCACTATTTGATGAACTATTAAAGAATAAAAAACAAAGTGTAAAATTGGCAGAATTAAGAAACAGCTTACTTCCAAAACTTTTGTCAGGGGAACTTGATGTTTCAGAATTTGCCATCTAAAAGAGTGATTGAATGTTTGGACTACAGGAACGACAAAAGGTTCTTATAATTAGCAATCAACAAGCCGCGCCAATTGATAAAACGGAGCTTAAACTATTAAAGACAAGACAATATCCGAATAGTATCGCTGCAAGGGCAGTTATTCGAAGCGGGAAAGGTCATAAATATTGGTCGGAATTTGATAATGAAATTCAAATAGAAATCCAAGAAATGGCCAAGGAATTAAATGAAATATTATTTTCTCCTAAATTAGAAAGACCAATTAAGACATTAGATATTCCAATTGGTGGGAAAGCCTATTCAAGTAAGACACTTCCTTTAATTCTTGATTTTATAAATATAACGAATGGATTTAATAATAAAAGTAAACTAAAAAATGATGAAACTGGATATGAAACAATTAGGTGTATGAAGCGGGCACTAAAAATTGCAAAACTGATAAATAGTAATCATCCATCTTCACTAGGTTTACATCCTGCTATATATTTTTATTCTAAATCAGGGTCTCATAAGGTTGCAATGTTTTATGGTGTAACAAAGTTTGTAATTTCTATAATGGAAAACAAGAGAATTGATAGGTTTATTAAGCAAAGATGCTGTCTAGAAGAATTGATTTGGAATTATGATTATTTAATTCAGCAAATAAATCGTAAATATCGTAGCGCCCAAGCTAGTTATCCTTTTATTTCAGAGTTTCTTTGGGATTGTATTCTTCAATTGGAAAAAGAAGACAATTTAAAAGAAGTAATAAATAAATTAATTGCATCTAAATATGATTATTTAACATTAGAAAGATATGACTTTGATGAAATAGAAAGTAGTGATTTTTCGGCAAATCAGAAAAGCTCAGTCTTTATAAATGATGCAATATCTTCGGCAACTAAATGTAAGATTTGTAATGGTTTGATTCATAAAAATGCAATATCTATTGACCATGTTGTAAGGCGCCGAGACGGAGGAAAGGGAAGTATTGACAATGGACAATTAACACATCCATATTGTAATACAGGCTATAAAAATTAGCGTTATGGATGGCACTTTTATATATTAGAAAAACAATTTAGTACGATAAATTTTAATTAATAATAACATGATTTTTTCGAGGAGATAAGTCGAAAAGTGGGGACGTAAATAACTGTTATTTAATAGGAGGTTTTTATGGAATTAGTATATGATTATGGTGAAATTAAAAGAAATCTTTCAACTATTGATACGTATTTAGAGAAAAAAACAGATCCTGAATATACGTATGATATTGATTTAATAAAAAGGGGAACTTGTATTAAAAAAAAGTCAACAACTTGAAATGGAATATGTGAAATACTGTGAAAAGCTAGGTTTTATTGCAAGAGAAAAAGGTTCATTTGGAGTAGAGAGGAAGTTTTGGCTAATAAAATAATTGAGGTTAGTGATACTAAATGTTTATGAGGGGAAGTACAGATATGCCATTTAATGAAAATACACTGGAGCAAGTCCTTATTCAGGATTTACAGGATAGAGGATATAATTACTTATATGGACCAGACCTTGAAAGGGATTACCATGAAGTCTTGTTAAGAGATTTTTTTATTGATGCGCTCTTTCGGATTAATTATGGTATTACATTGGATATTGCAGAGGAAGCATTTCGCAAGATTAAAGACTTAGGTTTTGTGAAGATAGAAGATCAGAATGCATCCTTTCATAAATATCTGATTGAAGGTGTACCGGTACCATATAAACAAGGGGATGAAAACAAGACATTTCAAGTTATGTTGGTGGACTTTAATCATCCTGAAAAGAACGATTTCAAGGTCATCAATCAATACACCATTATAGAACGAAAAAATAAGAGACCTGATTTACTTATCTTTATCAATGGTATCCCAATGGTGCTATTCGAACTTAAGAACATGGTAAATCAAGATACTACCATTGAAAATGCATTCGCACAGGTACGTAACTATCAGATAGACATACCAAGTCTCTTTCAATACAATGCTTTTAACGTAATTACCGATGGGTTTGATGCTAGAATTGGTACTATAACATCTGATTTCACACGTTATATGGTGTGGAAGTCAGTGAATGGGGAAGCGCCATCCAATGAGCATTTACATTACATGGATGTTATGATCAAAGGTGTGTTTGGCAAGGAACGTCTGCTAGATATCATTCGTAATTTTATCGTGTACCAAGAGGTTAACGGTAAAACGGTAAAGATTGTAGCAGGCTATCATCAGTACTTTGCGGTAAGAAAAGCGGTTGCTAGAACGCAGAAAGCAATCGAGAATAATAATAGAAAAGTTGGTGTGGTTTGGCATACTCAGGGAAGTGGAAAGAGTCTATCCATGGTTTTTTACACGGGTTTAATCGTGAGTGATCCAGAGTTTAATAACCCTACGATTGTTGTACTAACCGATCGTAATGATCTGGATAGTCAGCTCTTTTCAACGTTTGCTGCAAGTTCTAAGTTATTATTAAGACAAGTACCAAAGCAAGCTCAAAATCGTGAGAATCTAAAAGAACTATTAAAAGTAAAAGCTGGTGGTATCATCTTTACGACGATTCAGAAGTTTGAAGAGGGTACCGAGGTTCTAACAGATCGAAGTAATGTAATCTTTCTTGCAGATGAAGCGCACCGTTCCCAATATAATCTTGACGGTAAGTTGGATCGAGAGACAGGTGAATGGAAGTATGGCATGGCAAAATATATGAGAGATGCTTTACCAAATGCTACGTTTATTGGATTTACAGGAACACCAATCGACTTTAATGACAAATCTACCATCGAGGTATTTGGAGATTACATCGATGTCTATGATATGACCCAGGCAGTGGAAGATGGGGCCACCGTTCCTATTTATTATGAAAATCGTACTGCTAAGTTAAAGCTAGACCAGGATCTTTTAAAGAAGATTGATAAAGAATATGAAAATCTAAGTTCAGAAGCTACAGCAATCGCTATTGAAAAATCAAAACAAGACCTATCAACATTAGAATCTATGATTGGCTCAAAAGAACGTCTTGGTTTATTGGCGGATGATATTATATCTCATTATGAAGACCGTCAATATGTATTAACTGGAAAAGCAATGGTAGTATGTATGACGAGACGAATTGCAATTAATCTTTATAAGATGATTTTAGACAAGCGTCCTACTTGGAATAATAAAGTAAAGGTGGTTCTTACAGAAAGTAATAAAGATCCAGAAGATTGGAATGAGATTACTGGAAATGGTGAATACAGAAAAGCTTTAGCAAATGAGTTTAAAGATGTAACGAGTGAGTTTAAAATTGCTATTGTAGTTGATATGTGGTTAACTGGGTTCGATGTACCATCAATGGCAACCATGTATATTGATAAGCCTATGAAAGGTCACAATCTAATGCAGGCGATTGCTCGTGTAAACCGTGTTTATAAAGATAAAGAAGCTGGTTTAATTGTTGACTATATTGGTATGGCAGCAGAGTTGAAAGAAGCATTAAATCAATATACTGGTAGAGATCAAGACAAGGTTCCAGATTTAAGTCAGGCGTATCGAATTGCATTAGAAAAGCTTGAGATTATGCGCGACATGTTCTATGGGTTTGATTATAGTGATTTCTTTGGTGACTCCGATAAGAAGCGATATGATATAATGCTGAAAGGTTTAGAGTTTGCATTTGCTTTTGAAGAGGAAGAAAAGAAAAACTTTATTCGAGAAGCAACTGCATTAAGTCAGGCAGAAACGTTATGTAGAAGCATGTTATCAGATGAGATTAAAAGAGAGATTGAGTTCTTTAAGAGTGTTAAGGCTGGATTATGTAAGGTTGGAAGCAATGGTGGAATGACATCCAATGAAATCAATTCAAGAATTGAAAAAATCCTAGAACAAGCTATCCAACAAGAGGGAATGTATAATATATTTGCTGAAGCCGGCAAAAAGAATCCAGAAATATCTATTTTATCTGATGAGTATATGGAACAAATTCGAAGAATGAAACATAAGAACATTGCTTCTGAGTTGTTAAGAAAATTACTAGAGGACAACATCAAGGTATTTGCCAGAACAAGTATTGTAAAGTCAAAATTATTCTCAGAAAAGATGCAAGAGATATTAAAAAAGTACAATAACCGTTTAATAACAAGTGCAGAAGTTATAGAAGAGCTACTTAAATTATCCAAAGAAATGTCAAAAGCATATCATGCAGGTGATGAAAAAGGGTTAAATGTAGAAGAGGTAGCATTCTATGATGCTTTAGTTGCTGATCCGAAAGTGATTGAAAATATGGAAGATAAAGTTCTAATTGAAATGGCACATGAATTAACGGAATTGATTCGTAAAAGTAGAACGGTTGATTGGGATAAGAAAGAATCGGCTCGTGCATTTATGAGAACTCAAGTTAAGCGATTGCTTCGCAAATATAAGTATCCACCAGAACAAGCGCAAGGAGCTTTGGATACAGTAATTAGACAAGCTGAATTAATGGGAAGTCAAATGCAAATGTAAGAAAATCGTTTAAAGCGAATGAGCCAGGCAGGCAATTTAGATATGGATGCCATGTATGATCCTTCTAGGAGAGGAAAAACCAAATCAGAAAATATATATTAATCGGTTGACATATTTTCGGAAAAGTTATATTGTATGACTACAACAAGGGCTGTAGAGATGACATCTATTTCAGAAGGTGATTCACCATATGAGGCAATTAGAAATACGCAGCGAAGAGAATATTTACATAATTAAAATGTGACAAACATACCATACCCTATGTTGCCGTAACATGGAACACAGGGTATTTTTATAAGGAGATTTGAGTAATGAGTAATTATGATTATCAAGTGATACAAATTGATAAAAAGTAAGCGCTAAGTAAGACGCGCTCCTGAAAATAAAAATCTCGAGTAGTAATCATACCTCTCGAGAATTCAAGCATTTTACTCTGACTTATTGACACAACATTCTTGAACTGCCTGAGACCACGGT
>JAQUUB010000273.1 GCA_028694115.1 Lachnospiraceae bacterium | reverse complement strand
CAATAAAAGAATTCAAGAATAAAAATATAGTCATTCTTGAGTAGAGAGTGACTGGAGGTATTTATCATGTCGATTGATGGAATTGGAGAATATGGCACAGGAAATTATGTGGTAAAGAATAATTCTGCAATCTTAACAGTAGTGGATAGCATCGATAGGTATAAATGTATTAGCAGAAGAACCCGATATATTAAATGAAACAGTAGAAAGCTATGGGGAACAGAATACAATAGAAACAGAAGGTATTCAAAGCAATGAGGAAATGTCTACACAGAATATAGATGCAAGAGATGCCTGCTTCAATAATGAGTTTAATTTGTCAAGGGGCTGGAAAGCTTGTTGCTTTTTAGATCTGGTTGCCAAAAAGTATAATATTCCATTAAGCATTGATAGGGCACGTGAAAATCAGTATAACCGAAACCAGATAAATGCACAGATTGCCGATATATTTGCGGAAAATCAGATTGTAGTTCCCAGAGATGTCAATTTAAGTTTTACAATAGAGCCCAAGGAATACCGATTAACCGTAAGTGGAACGGACGATGAAAAATTAAAAAAACAAATTGAAGAAGTGTTAAATAAGAATGAAAATGCAAAAAATATATTTATGCATATGATAAATATTCAAAATGAAAATACAGGACAGTTTTCGGAAAAAAAGTTGAATAAGTATAGTATGCGAAAAATGATAAAAGAAGAAACAGGATATGATTTAGACCAATTGGAAATAAAAAATGACTCCTTTTATACAGAAGACGGAACAGATATCTATAATATGGTATGTAAGGCATTGAAAGAGCGGGATATGCCTCGTGATTTGACAAATGCTATGTATATGTGGTTCAAAGAGAAATTAGAAGAGTTGTCCAAATTCTATAAATGGACTCCAGAGCTGATATTACGGATTGATTTTTGCAATGGTTCTCTATACGATGTGGATCAAAGACAACAATATGGAACGGGACAGACGCAGTGGATTGATGAAATGGCATGGGATGAAAATACACAGAGGTATTTATAGAAAATTGTAATGCAGACAAGGGAAACTATGAAAGAGAAAATGATAGATTCAACTTGTAGTAATAAATATCTTACAAAGGGAAAGACAATGAACCTTTTTTTTCTGAAAAAGAAATAACTTGTACTAATGGAGATGGTTCAATAGCGTGGAAGTTAAACTTAGACGAGGATGCTGAAAAAAGGTTACAGATTTACTAGGTAATTACAAACCAGATTAAGCTTCAATTAAAGAAATCTATTCGGATGATGAGAGAAATTATCTTGAGACAACAATCAGGATTAGAGATGGATTTGAGACAACAGTGAACTTCAATCAAAAAAATGAGCGAAGTTTGAGCGAAGTTCTAATTTATACTATAATTACGAATACGACGATTGATTACAGCGGAATATAAATACGAAAGGGATACGTATATGGACACAGGAAATGTTTATTTTAACAAAAACATATCAAACATTATGCTGGGATTGGCAAATAATAATTCGGATTATGAGGAAAAAATAAGACAAATTGATTTAAATAAAATAAATACAGAAAAGAAGTTGGATTCTTTTGAAAAAGGAAAGGAAATTATAGATACATTTTATGAATGCTATCCAAATTACCAGGAAAAAGAAGCAATGCCAAAAAGTGTATTTAGCGATCAGTTTGGTTATAATATGCAGAAAGAAATATCAGATTATATGAATGATTTTTACGATGGAAAGAACAGCCAGGAGGATGTGCAGAAATTTTTTCAGGAAAGCTGTATTTCTATGCTCAAATATAGGACACAACAACATCAGACATCAGGAGATAATGCAATGGATAGGCAGCAGATTGTAAGCGAGATGTACGAAATATTCGCAAAAGAAAATATGAGAGCAGCCAAAAATGCAAATTATAAGGAAGGTGAAACTCTGAACAAGACATATGGCGGAAGAAATGATGATTGGGTTTATTATAATTCAGACTATCACTTTCAGTGTATGGAAACAAAAGCAGCATTGCAGGAGGCTGTCGAAAATATGACAGATCAATGGGAGATTTCTGCTATTGATACAGAAGAAGTTGAAAAAAATTCCAAAATGACGTTAGATGGAGGTTTTGATTTTAACAGTGGCTGGAATTTTACATACAGAAATCAGGTAGGCAGAGCCAGCATGGAAGATGAGCGATTGGCACCGCCGGAAGAATTCAAATTTTTTTATAAAGAAAATTCGTTTCCTGATGAAGGAAATCTATGGCTTTCACTAAATGGCACAGAAACAAGCAGTAACGTTCCTTTTTCCATTTCTGATACAGGGAACTTAAAGGGACAAATATTCAATTTGAATAATTTACTTGATCATTCACTATTCACAGAAAATATCAAGAAACAATATGGGAGTTTCTTAACTAATTTTACGGTATTTACCAGATGGTATTCTTTACAAAGTAAAATTAATAATATATTTGGTAATTACGTTCCACAAATGAGATAGAATATTTAAATGTATTGATTTAAATTTCGGATTAAACCTGAGAATTTGAATCAATGTGAGAGGTACAAATATTGTAATACAGGAGAGGAACATATATGAATACTATGAATGTAAATTGTGTATCAAGAATATATGAAAATTATACAAAAAGGTATGGGAAGGATGAACAGGTAAAAAATACAGAATCTTTTAA
>JAQUUB010000272.1 GCA_028694115.1 Lachnospiraceae bacterium | reverse complement strand
CCTTGATTTGTTACCTATGCCTAATTGATTCGTTTTAATACCTTTCTTTCTTTGATTAAATAATTTTAAAAAATATGCAACATAAAATATAAGAACCTCAATAACTCCAATAATTTGAATCATAAATAACCTCCCTTTTCAATTTAGTTGAATAGTTGTTCAACTATTAATATTATATTCAGCATGACTTACTTTTGTCAAGTTAAATTTGCCAAATATAACCGTAATAAATTAAAAGGTTGGGAAATGTATATCCCAACCTAAACAATAAGTCATAGCAAGAGTTGTAAATTATATATTCATACTCTATAAATCACTTTATAATAGTATGGCCGCTAAAACAAATAATGCGGTTGATATACCTACCCCAACCAAGCAATTTTTATAGAATTATTTAAAATTCTTAGTAAAAATCGTAATTTTGAAATGTATATGTTCAAACAAAAAGTTTCATAATTGCATATCATCTTGTACCATCTTTCTTCAAAACCATTTCAGATATCTGACTTATAACTTCATGATGCCCCCGCTGATTCCGAAAGACCTCAAATGCTTCACTTCCATACTGATATTCCAGTTTTTCAGCTACCATTGGAATTTGCCCATGTGAAAAGATGTCCCCATTACCTTTTTCATTCTCACACTTCTCCATTTTGTTAAACTCAACGTCTTTTGACAGATTATCAAGTTTATCAATTGCTGCATCCAACCTCAGTTCTATTCCTGCTAGCAGCTTACTCTTCCATTCCCAAGATTTCTTTATCATCTCAGTTTTAGAAAAAGTTTTTTCTACCATTGAATAATCTACCATTTCTATATCAGCAAAAGTACGAAAAGCATTAGAAACAGATCTCCCTGCTTCCCTAATATCTGCCCCAAAGCGATCAATCTTGGAAATTGTCTTATCCGTTTCAATACCTGCTTCCCTTACATTTATACGAAGCTTTTCAAGTTTTTCTTTTACCCCTAAAAATTCAGAGACACGATTTAAGGCTTCTTTTCCTTTTGCCTTAACTTCCGTAACAATAGATGCAGCTTTCTCCTTAAATTCTACCTTTACTTCGAACAACTGCTCTTTCATGCTATTACATAAAGCTTCCATACGATCGGATGCATTTACTAATTGTGCCTTGATAGATTTCATCATCTGTTGTTCCTGCAAATCAGCAAGTTGCTTTTTTACATCATTTAATTCTGCTACAACCTGATCCAGCTTTTTCTCAAGTCCATCAACATACGTTGCCGATTCAAAAATATCATTTGCTTTATTCTTCATTTGATTTTCTTTCAAAAGCATAATTAGCTCCATTACAATCTCATCCTGTGTCAATGTAGTATTTATTTTCTCCATATAACTTTCCTCCATTCTATATGAGGCGATGCTATCGCACCGCCTAAATCATAAGTATCTTTTAACGAAATGGTGTCTCTCTATCCGGTTGTCCAACACTCACTACCACCTTGTCTTGTGCCTGTATCTGTGTCACAGATTCCATCTTATCTTTCGCCTCTTGATATGAAGATATTAATTCCCCATATAATTTCTCACGAAATTCCTTTGTTACTGGATAACAAACATCCTGATAGATTGACTTCTGATTCTCATCCACCTGTTTTGTACGATACGATGGCATTGCAACAAATAAGTTATCTTCTTTGCCTTGAAGAATGGACACATTATTTACAATAAAGCAATCTTCGAAATAAATTCGCGCTAGTCCTCGGATATTACTTCCCTCTCTTTCAAAAGGAGTTACTGAAACTGAAAAACTTGGCATCTCGGTTCCCTCCTGGCTCTTAACTTCTTCAGTTTTATCTGCACACTTTGCCTTTTCAAAAGCCTCTAAGATATTGTCATAAAGTTCCTCACGAAATTCTTTTGTAATTGGATTACATACATCCTTATATACATTCGCACCCTTTTCATCTTTATCACTGGATTTGTAGCGTGGCATTGACACAAAAAGCTTACCCTCATTACTTTCCAAAATTGCAATATTGGATATTTTAAAGTCATTTCCAATGATTAATGTTGCAAAACCTCTTAGGTGAGATGCATTCTCACCTTGTTGCCTTTCATTTCCCTTAATTTCATTTGTTCTGATTGAATACTTCATAAAATCCTCTCTTTCTGTATGCTTCTGGCATACATAAAAATATATTTTTATTAAAAAGGGACTGCCAAAATGACAATCCCAACTACAATAAACATTCCTGCTATAATCATTTATTTGCCTAATATAATCACTAAAACATGATAGAGCATGACTACCTCCTCATATTATCCAGTCCGTTTAAGTAGTCATTTCCTCGCTCTGCCACATTACTGTCTGGAACATCATTATCCTTAACTTCTACGCCATTCAAATCAACGTCTTCTACCTTGCTGTTTTCAAGATCCAGCTCTGCATTTAACGCAAACTGCCTTGCCAGTTTCTCTTTAAGCTCTGTTTCGTACGAAAATGGCTTTTCATACTCCTGCTTTGACTGTTCCATGTCCCGTTGGTACTGATCTATCTTCTTAATCAGAAATTCTTCATTTTCAGATAACCCATTAAATGTGTTTTCAAGCTTGACCATATTACCAACAGGGCTCGTACTAAGTTCTGCTTTGTACTCAGTCTTACCACGAAGAACCATATAATTTACTCCCATATAATTCTTCTCTACAAGCAAATCAAAC
>JAQUUB010000120.1 GCA_028694115.1 Lachnospiraceae bacterium | reverse complement strand
CTATGGAGGTCCGTGAGGATGATGAGGAATTCAAAAATCCGGTAGATCTCATGTTTGATGAACTGGCACAGAAAGATCCTGATCACTTTGCAGTAAGGCAATATTTGAAATATAAGCTTGCTGCGGGCAAAACAGCAAAATCCATACTTGTCAGCTGTGGAGCCAGATTGGCGCCCTTCGACATCAAAGAATTACGAGAAATAACCATGTATGATGAATTGGAATTAGATACTTTGGGTGATCAAAAAACAGTATTATTCCTGATTATGTCAGATACGGATGCTACGTTTAACTTCCTGATTTCCATGATTTATACGCAACTGTTCAATTTACTGTGTGAAAAAGCGGATGATGTATATGGGGGAAGACTTCCAGTACATGTAAGATGCTTGATTGATGAGGCGGCAAATATTGGACAGATTCCTAACCTTGAAAAGCTAATGGCAACGATTAGATCAAGGGAGATATCAGCAGTCATTGTACTGCAGGCAAAGTCTCAGCTAAAAGCTATTTATAAAGACAATGCAGATACCATTATAGGTAACTGTGATTCCCAGATATTCTTGGGTGGTTCTGAACAGACAACCTTGAAAGATCTCAACGCAACTCTTGGTAAAGAGACTATTGATATGTATAACACAGGAGAATCGCGAGGTACCAGTCAGAGTTACAACCTGAATTATCAGAAGCTGGGAAAAGATTTAATGAGCATCGATGAATTGGCGGTTATGGATGGAGGCAAATGTATTGTCCAGGTCCGTGGTGTAAGACCATTTCTATCTGATAAATACGATCTGACACAGCATCCAAACTATAGGATGACAGCAGATTATGATAAGAGGAACTGGTTCAATATCGAAAAGTACCTCAAAAGAAAAAACAACTTCATATTAAAAGCAGATGACGAATTTGAAGTCATCGCAGTAAACGAGTAATTAGCTCTTTTGATTCTGGCGATAAAGGTCAGTTTTAAAGGAGCTTTTTATATGCCCGGAATTAAAAGAAGGACAAGTACGGCCGTATTTTCCAGAACTGTGCACAAGGTCTGGATTTGTAATTAACCGCCTTTGGTCAAAGGCAAAAGGAAATTTATATCACGAAAAGAAACTAATAACTCAACACATTTTATGGAGGAAACAATTATGGCATTTTTTACATCAGCGGTAGGAACATTACAGACACTCGTAGTAGCACTTGGAGCAGGTCTTGGAATCTGGGGAGCAATCAACCTTATGGAAGGATACGGTAATGATAACCCAGGTGCAAAGTCTCAGGGTATGAAGCAGCTTATGGCTGGCGGTGGTGTAGCACTTATTGGAACTACCCTTGTACCATTACTTTCTGGTCTTTTCTAAGAAAGTGCGTGGCAGGATCACGCAGAATAAGTAACTAAATAACAACATGGAGCCAGGGCGGATAGTTCTGGCTCATTTCAACTAAACAAATTATGGAGGATTAACATTATGGCATTTTTTACATCAGCGGTAGGAACATTACAGACATTAGTAGTAGCACTTGGAGCAGGTCTTGGAATCTGGGGAGCAATTAACCTTATGGAAGGATATGGTAACGATAATCCTGGAGCAAAATCACAGGGTATGAAACAGTTAATGGCCGGTGGCGGAGTAGCCCTTATTGGAACAACTCTTGTACCATTACTTTCAGGCTTATTTTAAGGAGGTAGCATTTGGACAGCATAATTCAGCAGATTACAGACTGGCTTAAAGGAGTCCTAGTATCAGGAATTATGAATAATCTGACCAACACATTTGCTTCGGTGAATGATCAGGTTGGTCAGATAGCAACGGATGTTGCTCAAACACCATCAGGATATATGCCCTCGATTTTTAACATGGTCCGAAATTTATCAGAGACCGTAATCATGCCAATTGCAGGCATTATATTAACCTTCATTGCTTGTTATGAATTGATTCAGCTGATTATCAGCTATAACAATCTGGCAAGCTTTGAAACATGGTTTATCTGGAAGTGGATTTTCAAAACCTTTGTGGCAGTAGAATTGATCACTCATACATTTGATTTTACGATGGCAGTATTTGATGTATCGCAAACAGTGGTCAATCAGGCTGGTGGAATTATTCAGGGAAGTACAGCGATTGATGCAAGTACAATTGCAACAATGCAGACAACAATAGAGGCGATGGAGTTAGGTCCATTATTTGCAATCTTTTTACAG
The DNA here is from genome assembly GCA_028694115.1 of Lachnospiraceae bacterium. The sequence goes on along the minus strand of JAQUUB010000120.1, from coordinate 10,062 downwards.
TCTTTTATTGTGCAGTTCCTGATGTATATTCTGTCAGCCATTATATTTGTCATTATCAATGGACGTATGATTGAGATTTATCTGATGGTAAGTATGGCACCAATTCCATTTGCAACCTTTGGAAATAAGGAACAGAGCATGATGGGACAGAACTATGTGAGATCATTATTTGCTCTGGGATTCCAGGGATTCCTGATTATGGTATGCGTAGGTATCTATGCAGTTCTTATTCAGTCAGTAGCATTTTCATCAGACATTATAGGCTCTTTATGGAAGGTAATGGGATTCACAATTCTATTAGCATTTACCTTGTTTAAGACAGGAGCAGTCGCAAAGAGCATTCTTCATGCTCATTAAGGAGGAAAAAAGACATGGCAGCATCTTATATAAGTGTCCCAAGGGACCTTACAAAAGTAAAAAGTAAGGTGATGTTCAATCTGACAAAAAGACAGTTGATCTGTTTTGGGGTGGCAGTCCTAATCGGTGTGCCATCCTTTTTCTTATTAAAGGAAATCACAAAAGTAAATACAGCGGTTATGGGGATGATGGTCATTATGATGCCATTTTTCTTTCTGGCAATGTATGAAAAAAACGGACAACCCTTAGAAGTCATTTTGAATCATATGATACAGGCTATTTTTATCAGGCCAAAGATTCGCCCGTATAAGACGGATAACTATTATGCAGCACTTGAAAGACAGGCGCAGGCAGAGAAGGAGGTAGACAGAATTGTTCAAAATTCTAAAGAAGAAAGAACAAAGCACTAGAGAATTTGCAATGCCGAAGGGACTTACCAAGGCAGAACAGATGCAGGTGCGAGAAGTAATTAAAAATGCACAGAAAAATGATGGTACACCGAGAACCGCGCAGCAGACAATTCCACTTGATCGAATGTTTCCAGATGGAATCTGCCGTGTGGGTCAGGATTATTATACAAAGACGGTTCAGTTCCAGGATATTAACTATCAGTTGGCATTACAGGAGGACAAGACAGAAATCTTTGAGGAATGGTGTTCCTTCCTTAATTTCTTTGATAGTTCCATTCACTTTGAACTCAGCTTTATGAATCTGGCAACAGATGCAGCGGAGTTTGAGAAAAACATTGCGATTGGTCATAAGAAAGATAACTTTAACGATGTTAGGGATGAGTATTCAGGAGTATTGCTTCGACAGATGGAAGCTGGTAATAATGGTCTTACTAAGACAAAGTATCTGACTTTCGGAATTCATGCAGAATCTATGAAAGTAGCAAAACCTAGACTAACTCATATCGAAGTGGATATTCTGAATAATTTCAAAAGAATTGGAGTTATGGCAAGAACCATGAATGGGTATGACAGATTAGAATTGATGCACAGACAGCTCCATATTGGTGATCGAGAGAAGTTCAACTTTGACTGGAAGTATCTTGTGAAATCAGGATTATCCGTAAAAGACTTTATTGCACCTAGCAGCTTTGCATTTCCTACAGGAAGAATATTTCAGGTGGGAGAGATGTATGGAAGTATGAGTTTCTTATCCATTGACGCTTCTGATATCAGCGACAGAATGCTGGCAGACTTTCTTGGGATGGAATCCAGCCAGATTGTAACCATGCATATTCAGTCTGTAGATCAGAATCAGGCAATTAAGACGGTGAAGCATACGATTACAGAACTGGATAGATCTAAGATTGAAGAGCAGAAAAAAGCAGTGCGAGCAGGTTATGATATGGATATCATCCCATCTGATCTTGCAACTTATGGAAGAGATGCAAAAGCATTATTAAAAGAATTACAGTCTCAAAATGAAAGAATGTTCTTGCTTTCATTCTTAGTAATGAATGTGGGAAGAACAAAGCAGGAGCTTGAAAATAATGTGTTCCAGGCAGCTTCCATTGCACAGAAGCATAACTGTAATCTGATTCGATTAGATTATCAGCAGGAACAGGGTCTTATGAGTACTTTGCCACTTGCAAGTAATCAGATTGAGATACAGAGAGGTATGACCACTAGCAGTACGGCTATTTTCGTACCCTTTACAACGCAGGAACTTTTCCAGGGTGGAAAGGAATCTTTGTATTATGGTCTAAATGCATTATCAAACAATCTGATTATGGTGGATCGAAAGAAACTAAAGAATCCGAATGGACTGATTCTTGGTACCCCAGGGTCTGGAAAGTCATTTAGTGCAAAAAGGGAGATTGCCAATGCTTTTCTTGTAACAGATGATGATGTAATTATTTCGGATCCAGAGTCAGAGTATTCTGCACTTGTAACTAGATTTGGTGGACAGGTAATCAAGATTAGCCCTACATCAGATCAATTCATCAATCCAATGGATATCAATATGAATTATTCCGATGATGACAATCCGATTGCATTAAAGGCAGACTTTATTCTATCCTTATGTGAATTGATTGTAGGATCCAAAGAAGGATTGCAGCCAGTAGAGAAAACGGTTATTGACCGTTGTATCAGACAGATCTATCAGAAATACTTTGAAGATCCGAGAGAGGATAACATGCCGGTATTGGAAGATCTTTATAATGCACTTCTTATTCAGGATGAGACAGAAGCAAAGCATGTAGCAACTGCACTTGAAATCTATGTACATGGTTCTCTGAATGTATTCAACCACAGAACTAACGTGGAGCTGACCAACAGACTTGTTTGTTATGACATAAAAGATCTGGGAAAGCAGTTAAAAAAGATTGGCATGTTAGTCGTTCAGGACCAGGTATGGGGAAGAGTTACAGAGAACAGAAGCCAGGGGCGTTCTACCAGATATTACATGGATGAAATGCATCTCCTTCTTCGTGAAGATCAGACAGCAGCCTATACCGTAGAAATCTGGAAGCGATTCAGAAAATGGGGCGGTATTCCGACAGGCATCACCCAGAATGTTAAGGATTTACTTGCTTCAAAGGAAGTGGAGAATATCTTTGAAAATAGCGATTTTATCTATATGCTGAATCAGGCAGTGGGAGATCGACAGATTTTAGCAAAGCAGTTAAATATCAGTCCTCATCAGCTTTCGTATGTTACACATTCGGGAGAAGGTGAAGGGCTTTTATTTTACGGAAATGTAATACTTCCATTCGTGGACAGATTCCCTACTGATACAGAACTATACCGTATCATGACAACCAGATTGTCGGAAGTGATCGAGACTCAGAAATAATAATTGTTATGGGAAAGGTGAGAATGATAAATGAATGAAGAGTATTACGCGAGAGAAGAATCGAAGAGGGCCGCCAGGAGAGCAGAGGAAAGTCAAGATAAGGATCCGAAGCAGAGAGCCCATGCTGATAAGTTGAAAAATGAGGCATCAGCTTCCGAAAGCTATCGTAAGAAATTGCGACATAAGAGGAAAGACAACAATCTGACTAAAGAGGAAGCTAAAAAGCTTAAGAAAATGAAGACTCAGGGCAGAAAGAAGATCTATGCGGAAACAGCGCTTGCAGCCAAGGCACATCAGACTATCATTCAGAATGAAGATCACAATTCTGGAACAGATGCATTAGATTCTGGAATGCAGCTTACTGAGACAGGGGTTCGAAATGTGAGAGAATCCCTTCATAACAGAAAAGCAAAGAATTATAGTCAAAAGCTTCATAATCGAAATGAACATCAGTATTCGGTTCAGAGAGCTAAGGGAGCAAAGGAAGCTAAAACTGCAGAGGAAGGTTCTAATATATTGTCAAAAGCTGCGCAGAAAAAAGCCATAAAGAAGGAAATCACAGAGCATACTTTTAAACAGCAGGCGAAAGAAGCTACAAATACCTTTGGAAATGTCAGCAAGCGGTTCACGGATAAAGCAGAAGATCTAGTTGGTCGCATGGTGGAGTATGTGACGGAGTTTCTACAGGAACATCCAGAACTATTGCTGATTCTTGCAGTGATTCTGATTATTGTAGTAGTGATATCAGGTTCGCTTACTTCCTGTTCTATGATGATGGGTGGAACTAGTAATATAACAATCGGAACCAGTTTTACAGCACAGGATTCTGATATCTTGGCAGTAGACAGGGATTATACCCAGTTTGAGACAGATCTTCATAATACATTGGATCAAGTACCGCAGGACCATCCTGGCTATGATGAATATCGATATACGTTAGCAGAGATTGGTCACAATCCATTTCAGCTTGCAGCAGTATTAACTGTTTTATATGAGGACTATACCAGAGCAGAGGTTCAGGCAAAGATTCAAAGTATCTATCAGAGTCAATATACCTTGACATTTCAAACTATAGTGGAAGTCAGAACCAGGACAGAAACGAGAACAGGTCATAGAACAGTACATCATACCGATGGAACTACGAGCAGCGAGAGCTATACTTATGAGTTAGAAGTAGAGTATAACTACTATATTTTACAGACAACACTTGTAAATAATACGTTGGACACGGTAATCAGAGGACTTGGGCTTACAGCAGATCAGATGCAAAGATATGAGCTTTTGTTAGAAACCTATGGAAATAAAGCAGGTCTGTTTGGCGATGATATCTATTCAGAAGTCAATCCGGGAGATTATCAGGATTATGATATTCCACCAGAGGCACTTACAGATCAGAGGTTTGCCAATATGATTAGGGAGGCAGAAAAGTATCTAGGATATCCTTATGTATGGGGTGGTTCTTCACCAAGTACCAGCTTTGATTGTTCTGGATTTGTAAGCTATGTATTAAACCATTGCGGAAATGGATGGAGCATGGGAAGACAGACAGCTAATGGGCTACGTGGTAAATGCACAGCAGTATCGCCATCGGAAGCAAGGCCGGGAGATCTGATTTTCTTTCAGGGAACCTATGCAACCAGTGGTGCAAGTCATGTAGGCATCTATGTGGGAAATGGAATGATGATTCATTGTGGAAATCCTATCCAGTATGCATCTGTAAATACAACTTACTGGCAGAATCATTTTATGTGTTATGGAAGAATAAATTAAAACTATGTAGTAGCAGTTCTCTGAAAAAAGGAGCTGCTTTTTTAAAGAATTGGAGGAATTGCGATGTATGAAAAATTAGATAAACTTCGTGCAGATCTTGATAGAGCAAGACAGCGTAGAGCAGATGCCGAAGCAAAAGTGAAACAGGCAGAGGATAAGCTTCGTGAAGCAGAAAATTCTCAGGTATTAGCAGATGTAAGTGCTTTAAAACTTACACCGGAACAGGTTGCACAGTTCTTACAGATGGCGGCATCCGGACAGTTACCAGGTGCTGGAGCAGCTTTTATAGGACAGACACAGCCATCCTATATGAGTAGTACAACTAGCGCAACTGATAAGAAAGAAACTGATGATGAATTAGAGGAAGATATGGAGGAATATGAAGATGATGAAAACTAAGATTAGAACAAAAATGAAAGCAAAATTTGCAGGTGCTCTTGCGATAGTATCTGCATTATTTATTGGAGTTACACCAATGACAGCCTTCGCACAGGTTCCAGAATGTAACTGTGAAGTAAAATGTACAGAGGATGAAGTAAATTCGGATTGTCCAGTATGTAAGGAGGACATTACCATGTGCGAAGGTACAGAACAGGAAAAAGAGCCAGTAGTGGAAGAAAACTTTGGACCACTTACACCAGATGGAAATCTGAATTTGATGGATGATTACGGATCCATTGAGGTTGGTGGCAAGCAGTTTATTACTGTTGTAACAAAAACAGGAAATTACTTCTATATCATTATCGATCGTGATGATGAAGGAGATGAGACAGTCCATTTCTTAAATATGGTTGATGAATCAGATCTTTTGAAACTGATGGACGATGAGGATGCGAAAGCTTATGTAGAATCTATTGCAGGTACTACGGAAGAATCTAGTGAGGTAACAGAAGAGCCAACTGAGGAACCTACCCCGGAAGAAGAGAAGGAACCTGAAAAGGAAAAGAAATCACCTATTGGAGTGATGGCATTGGTGCTGATTGTTACCATTGGTGGTATTGGTGGATTCTTATACATGAAGAGTTCTAAGAAAACAAAGTCTTCTACACCAGGACCTGATCCAGATTTAGATTATTCTGATGAGGATGACAATATTATCTTGGATTTAGATGAGGACGAGGATGAATTCAAGGATGAAGAAATCGAAGAGGATTTTGATGCGGAGGAAGCAAAGGAAGAATAATCAGAAATCTTCATGGAGCAGATAACAAGGTGTATGGAAGAAATTCCGTATGCCTTTTTCTATGAAAAAAAATGAAGGAGGACAGTGCCAATGGCAAGAAAAACAAGATATGTAAATTATGTGGAAGGAATGAAACATCTTCGTGAAAAAGAAAAGGTTTCCACACCAAAGTCCGTATTAGAAAAGCTGAAAACCTATAAAAATCAGGACTTTAGTGTGAGCGTTCCTATAGGTGGTTCGAATGGAGAATAAATGGAAGCATGATTTAAGACAGGTAGCAATACGGATGGTAGATATGCCACCCCTTGTCAGTGAAGTTCCACTAAATAATCCACAGGCAGTGATACAATTGCTTGCGGATACCTTTCATGAGTATGACAGGGAAGTGGTTGCAATAGTGAATCTGAAAAGTAATTTACAGCCAATTAGTATGAATATTGTCAGCATGGGTGCGTTAGATCAAAGTATTGTACATCCAAGAGAAGTAATGAAAACAGCAATTTTGTCAAATGCATCCTCTATATTGATGGCTCATTTTCATCCGTCAGGAAATATGAATCCAAGTAAAGAGGATGTCATAATAACAGATCGCATGAATCAAGTATGTTCTCTTATGGGTATTAAGTTAATTGATCATGTCATTGTAGGTGCGAAGGATAAATACTATTCATTTCAGGAAAAAGGAACGATTCCATTCTCTAATATGCAGTTTACAGATGACATCGATAAAATAGAATTGGAGGGAATGAAAGTGGCTGAAACAGCAACTATGACTAAACCAGATAAAACGGAAAGTAAGAGAGTCGTAAGCTTTACGGTTGCAGAATGTGGAGAGTTCCATAATCTTGGAGAACTTCATGAGAATGTAGCAACGCTGAAGGAAGCGATTGAACTATTTAATAAGATTCCACCAGATCGAATGAATGGAATTCCAACAATAGCAGTAAGAGTAACTGATACCGAGGATCCTGAATTATTTACAGAAATAGATATCATGACAGTAAAAAGAATCGATGTAGATATTCTGGGATACGTACCGGACATTGGAGATAATGGACTGGCGCAATTTGCTATTGCAGAAATGATTCATCAGTTCCCGGAGAAAGAGATTATAGGTAAGGTGCCAGAGACCATTGAGAAAAAATTACAGATAATCGAATCCAGGGAAAAACAGTCAGAGCAGCTAAAAGATGTCATGACGCAGTTAGAGCAAGGAGTACAGGGGATATTTAACAGCGAGGATTATAAAAGATTCTTAGATGTTATGGCAAAGCTTCCAACGTATTCCCTTAACAATATGCTCTTAATCGCTATTCAAACAGAAGGTAAAGCTTCGATGTGCCAGAGTTTCACAGGTTGGAAATCTATGGGGCGATATGTCAAAAAAGGAGAGAAGGGGATTAAAATCTTAGCTCCATCTCCATATACTATTCAGCGTGAGCAGAATAAGTTGGATAAAGCAACAGGCCAGCCGATTGTAGATCACGATGGAGAACCGGTAAAGGAAACGGTAGATATTACTATGAAAGCCTTTAGGGTGGTGCGTACCTTCGATATTTCACAGACAGATGGAAAAGAGATTCCAAGTATTGGTGTGGATGAGCTAGTCGGCAATATAGAAGGATATTGCACTTTGATGGAAGCTATAAAAACGGTATGTCCTGTTCCTATTTATTTTGAAGATATCGATAGCGGAGCCAAGGGCTTTTATCATCAGACAGAAAAAAGAATTGCAATTCAGGATGGCATGAGTGAAGTGCAGACTGTAAAAACAGCGATTCATGAAATGGCGCATCAGAAGCTCCATGCAAAAGAGGATATCAACATCCTTGATGTAACCCAGAGCAGAAATAGTAAGGAAGTAGAAGCAGAAAGTGTAGCTTATGCGGTATGCCAGCATTACGGAATTAATACATCAGATTATTCTTTTGGTTATGTGGCAGGATGGTCCGAAGGGAAGCAACTTCCAGAATTAAAGAAATCCTTAGATACCATCAGAGTGACAGCAGCAGAAATGATTACTTCCATTGATACAGAATTAGAGCATGTGAGAGAAAGAATTGCATTAGGAGCAGATACGTTCACGAAAATCTATATGGAAGATCAGGATCGAGGAAATCTGATGATCGGAGAATATGCATCATCTTTAAATATCGATTCCAATCTTACAAAGGATGCCGTGATAGAGATTCAGGACAAAATAGAAAATTTCCTTCAAACAGAGGTGCATTCAGAGGATGAGATTAAGCAGTTGGGGAAAGAACTTCTTACTACAGCAAAAAGAGATGACGGAGAATTCAATTTTAATGGAGAGAATCTGTTAGGCGAAAAAGGCACAACTCCATCATCGGTAGAAAAGCGACCAGTGGATTCATTGGTAAGTAGTCTGGTAGAAAAGATTACTCAAAATGCAGAATCAAATGGATTTACCAGAGTGAATAATCAGTCAGTAAAAGCAGAGGAACCAGAAAAGAAGGATCCTAAGAAAAGAACTTCTGTAAAGGGAAAGCTGAAGGAGGAAAGCAAGAAAAAGGCACAAGCTAAGAAACCAAAGGTTACAAAAGCGAAGGAGGAGAGAGCTTAGTATGACACAGGAACAATTTAATAATGTTCTCATATCGCAGATGGAGATGTGCGATGTAATTCTCAGATCAAAGGGGGAAGAATATACTTCTGATCCATTAGAGAATACGAAGTTAGACAGATTAAGACATTTCAAAAAAGCAGCTATCATGATGAATATAACGCCAAAAGCAGCACTTATGGGAATGTTATCAAAACATCTGATTTCCATATCAGATATGTGTATGGATAAAGCAGATTATCCAATAGAAAAATGGGATGAAAAGATTACAGATACAATCAATTATTTGTTCATTCTGAAAGCAATTGTCGAGGAGGAGTCTTATGAGAAAAATCGAAGTAAAGATTCTTAATCCAGAATCTATTGATCAGGCAGAGAAACTGATGGTATGTGCAGCTAGATTAACACAGCGAGGTCATCAGATTACCTGCCTTGATGATTTTATGGGCCTGTATGAAAAACCATATGAAAGATCTACCGTGAAGAACTTGGTGAAGTTACCACATCCAACGATACAAAAGTTTTCTGTGATCAATGTTGTAGTAGTTGGAGCTTCCAGAAGATTTTTGGCACAGATTACAAGACATCAAAATGAAGTGAAATATATGTCAGCGAGCTTGCAGTACAGCGATTATTCAGGGGTGGAAGATTTCGTGGTTCCATATGAACTATTAGATAGTCCCCAGGAAGAAATCTATATTAACCAGAGCAAAGAGGCTATGCAGCGTTACCAGGAGATGGTAGAGGTAGGTGTAGATAATGATTCTGCGGGATATTGTGCACCACAAGGCATGAGAAATATTCTCCTGATTAGTGCAACACCGTATCAGTGGAAACACATGATTCATCAGAGAACCTGTAGAAGAAATACAGCAGAAACCAGATATGTAATGCTTCGGATTTGGGAGCAGTTAATCAGTCAGAATACAGAACTGTTCTCTGATTGTGGACCTTACTGTATGAATGGAATCTGTGAAGAAGGAAAGATGACTTGCGGGAAAAGTATTCTGCCTATTATGACAGTAATCGACATTATCCGCGTGGATTTTCCGAAGATTCTAGATACGGGACAATTTGAAACGGAGGAAGGAGAACAGCATGAAGATACAGCTAATTGATTTTGGTGGAAGGAGTCCAGTGAGAGCTCATGATAATGATGCAGGTGCAGATGTATTTAGTCCATGTAGTCAGGTTCTTAAACCAGGGCAGATCAGCAAATTACCATTAGGGTTTGGCGTCAGAATACCAGATGGATATGCAGGATATATTTTTCCGCGTAGTGGACTTAGTACGCTTGGCATTGTGTGTGAGCTTCCTCCGATAGATTCAAGATATGAGGGAGAAGTTCATGCCATTATCTCTA
>JAQUUB010000022.1 GCA_028694115.1 Lachnospiraceae bacterium | reverse complement strand
TGGAACATCTGCGATCAGCGCCACTGCTTCTCGTGATGTATTCACGAATGGAACGAAAACGAGCACTGAAACTGCTACTCCTAGTTTGGCTGCCAGCGGTACAGGCTTCTCTTTGAGTGGTACAACGCTGACCGCATCCAACAATACGGGTGCTGCCCGTTCTTGTGTTGTGGCCGCTTCACATGGTGGAGTAAGTAAGACAGTAACCGTTACTCAATCTGCTGTCTCTGTTACGTATGGTAGTTGGGTCGTTTCTGTGAGTGCCAATCCTACGACTATTGCTCCTGCGGGTGGAACATCTGCGATCAGCGCCACTGCTTCTCGTGATGTATTCACGAATGGAACGAAAACGAGCACTGAAACTGCTACTCCTAGTTTGGCTGCCAGCGGTACAGGCTTCTCTTTGAGTGGTACAACGTTGACCGCATCCAACAATACGGGTGCTGCCCGTTCTTGTGTTGTGGCCGCTTCACATGGTGGAGTAAGTAAGACAGTAACCGTTACTCAATCTGCTGTCTCTGTTACTTATGGTAGTTGGGTCGTTTCTGTGAGTGCCAATCCTACGACTATTGCTCCTGCGGGTGGAACATCTGCGATCAGTGCCACTGCTTCTCGTGATGTATTCACGAATGGTACGAAAACGAGCACTGAAACTGCTACTCCTAGTTTGGCTGCCAGCGGTACAGGCTTCTCTTTGAGTGGTACAACGTTGACCGCATCCAACAATACGGGTGCTGCCCGTTCTTGTACGGTTACGGCGTCCTATGGCGGTGTCAGTAAGACAGTTACTGTTACTCAGTCAGCAGCTGTAATTACGTATGATTATGTATTCTCCTTCTCGGATGGTACTACCAGTAAAACATGGACAGGAGTGTCAGCCACCGGGGCGACAAATACATTTACAATCAATTCATATAGGAAGAAATACGTAAATGGGACTTTCGCACTTAATGAGGATGTGTCGTATTCTGGATCTGCGAATGTTTCGTGGATTACACTAACAGGTTCGAGCGTCATTGTCGCTGATAATAATACTACCTCTCCAAGAGGTGGTGTTGTAACGTTTATTCAGGGCACAAGTGGTCTGACAGTAAAAGTAACGGTTACTCAACTTAAAAAGAATGAAATAATAATAAACTAAAAAATGAAAAGATTCAGTTTCATTATTCTTGCTTCTTTCCTGCTTCTCTCTTGTGAGAGAAGCAGTGAAATTGAAGCTGCGCATGAAGAATTAAGTGTTAGTTCCTGTGTCGTTAGTTCACGTGCCGTTGAACAGACACCTGCAACTTCCTCACCAATATGTGTGTGGGCGCTCGACAGTTCGAAATTACCTTATAATGGTAGTGCGACTCGCTTATTATCTTTAACTAACGGCTTGTGGTTGTTTGATACACCCATCTATGTGGATGCTAATACTCGTGGAGGATATCTTTATGCTTGTTACCCAGCAGGTCTATCCACTTCAACCACACAAGCTATTGACATGCAATTACAATCTGATTTATTATATTGTAAAAATCCGGTTGAATTTGCATCAGGGAAATCATCAGTCAATCTGGTTCTCCATCACGCACTAAGTCGCATTGTAGTAAAAGTGGATAACCAGACCGTTATAGGTCTATCCATAGAATCACCGATAAGAGCGAACTTTGATGTTTTAACCGGTAATTTTGCTGATTTAGCGACAGGTACTGTTACTTCTACAGATAGTACTCTTTTAATAATTCCTCATTCTAAGGAGCTATCTCAATTGAAAATTAATTTAGATAACGGTAAAACCTATACATACTCCATTACAAATAGTTCATTTTCATCAGAAAAAAGCTATGTATATGGTTTTGTTCTGAATGAGAACAGAGAACAACTATCTGTAAAGACAGTTACGATAGAACCTTGGATTGAGGAAAAATATCAGGACTATTTATAATTAATAAAACGCATTATGAAAAAGAAATTATTATTATTATCCGCTTTGCTTTCGTTTTCAACATTAGCATTTTCTCAAACAACAGCGCGGTCTGATATTAATACCGCCATCTCGAGCTGGTTGATTCCAATAATGGCTGTTCTATTTATCGTCGGGACAGGAATAGTAATCTTTCATAATATGGACGCTCTCCGTGGAAAATCGGGAACCGATCAGAAGGAAGCTTGGTTCAATCTTTTTCTGCACGTAGTGTATGTTGCGATTGGGATATCAATTCTCTACTACGTAGTTTCGAAAGTGACGGCAATCAGTTTTACCGTATAGTCGATGAAACAGAAGACAGTTATGAATACCGGAACTTGCAAGATTTACAAGGGGATTGATTCCCCTTGTAAAATCAAGGGATTGCTCTATAGATATTTTTACATGATGTTTGGGGCTTATGGTTTTGGAGGATTGCTTTTATTACTTGAGTTCAGTTCTGTCAAAGACGGTAATTATTCGACTTTTATTTTCCATTCTATGATTATAGGCGGTATAGTGTTCGCTATTAAAATTTACTTCACCAAAATGTCGAATAAGAAAAAAATCCGTCCAAGTAATAGAAGGGTATATATATCTACTCGTCCGATTTACAAATCTTTAAAATCTAAATAGAAATGGATAATTCTACATTTACCTCATCCCTATTCGAACCGATTCATGAGATAATGCCTGATGATAATGGGCATGGATTAATCATAGGGAAAACAGGAACTTTGACTTATATAGTTGAGGTTTCATCTCCGGAGGCATATTCACTATATAAAAATAATATAGAGTCACGCCATTCAACATTTGTTCAGGCATTTTCTCACATGCCGGAAAACTGTTATGTACATAAGCAAGATTTATATGTGAAGGAACAATATCATCCCTCAGCTGTGGATGCAGGCTATATTGCTCAAGCTGAAGCAAAATACTTTTCCGGGAGGGATTATCTACGTCATACTTGTTATATTGCTTTTACTCTTATAGGGATGAAAGCTCTTTCAGCCCAATTCACGACTAAACCATTTAGTGTTTATTCGGATAAAATTAATAAAGATGACCGAGGCCGGTTACTTGACTTCCTAGATTCCATTGAGTTTGCACTTAATAACATCAAATCTTTATCCGGTACATCTGTCTCTTTTTTGGGTATTGACCAAATAAAAGATTATGTTGCTCTTCTTGTTAATTTTCAGGATAGAGATGCTCTTAATGACTTAAATTTTGAGCAAGAAATAACTTGCGGGAAAAATAGAGCAAGGATGTTTGCCATAACAGACAATGAGCTACTTCCTGACGGTGAGCTGCCTATCTACAAGATAGATAATTCGGTATCACAGGAGAGATCTGAGCTATATATGTCCATCGGTGAAAACATTGGTGGTATACATCTTAACTGCAATCATATCTACAATCAAGTAATTTTTTTCTCTTCGGATAAAAAATTAAAGGATGAATTGGGCGTAGCAAAGAACCAATATCTCACTAATGCCGGCTGGGATGCCTCTTTAGGAGTAAAGGGTAAAGAACTGGAATCATTAGAGAAAGAACTCTTAAACGAGAATCTCATGCTATGTCATGCGTATTACTCTGTCATTATTTGGGACGAAGATCCTGTTCTGTTAGATATGGCAGAGAAGGAATTTCGCTCGAAAATTAATGTACTGAATATAAAATATTACGTGCCATCACATGAAAATTTGGCTATTCTTTTTGGCTCCACAATACTTGGCGCCACATCAGCGTTGTCACGAAACTATATGTTTGTTACAACGCTGAATCTTGCGGTATGTTTTTTTACGCATTATTCAAATTTTAAAGATGATGAAGCTGGCCTTTTGTTTAACGATCGTTTGTACCAGGTTCCACTAAAAAAAGATATATGGGATGCCAAAAACAAACGTGTTAAGGCCCGAAACGCTGTAGTCATAGCGCCAACCGGTTCGGGAAAATCATTCTCTGTCAACAACATCGTATATCAATTATTGGATCAAGGTTATACGGTGGTTGCTGTGGAGTTTGGTAACTCGTTCAAACAGCTATGCTATCTGTATAACGATATTTCGCTTCATGTAGAATATGATCCCTCCATGCCCCTTGGAATTAATCCATTTGACTTGGAAGGGCATCCTTTCACAGGCGATAAAGAAGAGACAATCATCAATCTGTGCCTTCGTTTTTGGCGACGTCAGGCAGATAACAACGAAATAGTGGCTCTCCGTAAATTTATAAAATCGTATTATGAAAGTAAGACTGACGGCCATAGTTTTGAGGATTTCTATTATTACATAAAGGATAATTATGCTAATTTGTGCTTAACACTCAATGTTAATAAAAATTATTTTGATTATGAATCGTTCGTTCACGTATGTAGTGAGTTTGTCGGTTCAGGAGGCTATGCCAATTTATGTGCTCTTACCGGCGCCGGTTCAGGGATAAAAGACAAAAGATTCATTCACTTTGAACTCACGAAAGTGAAAAACAATCCCTTTGTTACCTCTGTCGTAATGAGCATGCTTTTCGATGTGATCAATAATAAGATTCTATCAGATCCATCTAAAAGAGGCTATATCATCTTTGATGAGTATGCAGAGACTGCGCAAATTAAATCAGCGAGCGCTTTAGATGTGAATATACATCAGACAGTAGCGTTCTTCTACCAAAAAATACGTAAAGAGAACGGTGCGGTGATGACTATCATTCAGTCACCTGTCCAGCTCCCGGATAACGAATATACAAAAGGCATTATCGCCAATACACAAATTTTGTATGTGTTAGAAGGTAATGAGGGAGTATATGACGATATCAAGAAAACATTTACCATCAAGAACGAAGCCCATTTTAATCAGATGCGCTCGCTTAAAAATAACTATTCGGCTAAACGTCCTTATTCAGAATGCTTTATCCGATTTGGTGAAAGCTATGCTATAACAGTTCGTATTGAAGCCAGTCAACGTAAATACCTTGCGTTTCAAACACAAGGAGAGATACGCTCAGAGTTGGATAGAATGTACTTAGAAAATCGTGATATGAGAGAGTGTATTGAAAAATATATAGATAAAACAAATTAAAATATTAAATTATGACACCAAAAATTTTAATGTTTGTGATTTTGCTGTGCATTACCCGGATAATGCAAGCCCAAATACCCGTGACAGATGTGGGAATGAACGCTCAATCAAGAGTAAATCAAATAGTTAATTACTCAACTTGGACAGAAACACTAAAGAAAGCGATTACTCAAGCTAATACCTTGACAACAACGCTTAAATATGTGCAATCAGTTTCCTCTGCTGTGCGAGATATAGCCTACACTAAAGAGTTGATTGAGCGTCAGGCCCGCATTGTAAAGACATGTAATACGATATTGAAGAAACCCAAATTAAATAACCAAACTTACCGAAATCTGAGTTCTAATGTTACGCAGATCCTAGCCACAAATAACCAACTAATAACACTAGCCAACAATACTCTCACAGGATCATTTAAGATGAATGATTCTGAACGCATGTTGATGCTCAAACAGATAAGAGACGAGCAACAAAAGATAATGTCTGCACTTAGCAATATGGATCTTATCTTAAATTTGAGTTCTGACACAAGTAACGTACTAAACAAACGGGTATTACGATGAGCGCAAATACAACCACCATCGCAGACGTGTACGAGAAAGTGAAGCATACCATAGCGTATGATTCCTTCACGACTGTTATGCTTGCCATAGTCTTATTTCTTACTTTCCAAAAGATTTATGACGAGTGGAATAAACATATTAATGAAGGCGGTGCATCTATGTCTAAGTTGCCGGTCATATGGGGTCAGATACGAATATACATCGTGCTATGTGTTATCGTAGCCTTTGCCTCCCAAATATTCACCCTTGTTGAACATGTTCTTGCTGAGTTGCAGGACTTACTTGTCAAGGGATTTGGAGGTGAAAATGCGGCTACTGCTTCGGATTCGATCTTGAAAACGATGGAGAAAATGTATAATGAGTATGACGAAAATTCTCTCTCAAATGACGGACTATCTTCTTTGGTAACCGGTGCACTAACCGGTGGTGTGGGAGTTGTTTTCCCTATTGTAATACATGCACTATCATGGATCGCTGCAACCATTGGTATGTTAATATTCAAGTGGACTTACACCGTATTTCTTGTGCAACGATACATGTGGCTGTTAATGCTTGAATTGATTGCTCCTATCGCAATTGTTCTTGTTATTCACGAGAACACGAGAAGCTATTTCCACGCTTGGGTTAAGAACATGATAATTTGCTATCTATTGATTCCCATGTATTTGCTTGCCGACATATTTTCGAATGAGATAGCCTTCTTTCTGACCTCTCAGACGGCAACCGGTTCGGTAGATATATTATGTACTATCATTCTCGTTATGATTATAAAATTAAAATGTTTTGCAACTGTAAAACAGTACAAAACCCAACTATTTTAGTTTATGAAAAGATTACCAATAAAACCTTATAAGCTTCTCGGAAAGAAGCTTCTTCAGAATATTGACGAGAACTTCAATATTTCAGGTAAGCCCAAAAAACTTCAACTAATGATAGCTGTTGCTGCTATAGTGGTCGCAGTATTGTTTAAACTTTTACAAAGATTATTCTACTAATGGAGACAAAAATAGATAAAGAGTTGGTAACGTCACAATTCACGTCCTATGCTTCAGCCAAAAACAAACAAGCTTTGTATGTAAAGCTAACGTTTGGGAGCGTGCTAATCATTTGTGCGTTGGCATTGTTCTTTGCCTCTGAGATCGCAAAGGACGCCACCAATAAAATCATTGTTGTTGATGCTGCCGGTCAACTGCTTCCTGTGAAGTCCGAGAATCAGGAGCAATTATATAAGGCCTTATTGACAACGCATTGCTATTCAGTGGCTTATTACACCAATAGCTTTGATGTTAATAATATCAAGGGTAACCAGGCACGTGCCGCCTTCCTTGTTAACGGTTCGGACTTGAATGCCATAATAGGGAAATATCAACATGATAAAGCCTATTCGGATGCCTTGAACAAAGGTACCGTATATCGTTGCGATTTTGATAAGATAGAATCTCTTCAGGTGATCGGTAACGGTGCTGAATACCAGGTTGTATTCTCATCCGTGCTAAACATCATTGATAATGGCATTCCGCTAAAATTCAAGGTAATTTCTCGTGGTACCGCTATCCGTACAACTGCCCGATTCCCCGAGAATCCGACAGGCTTTTATTTTAAGAACTACACTCAGGAATACGAACCATTAACCGAATAGAGCAATGAATAAAAAAAAGAATATAGTACTTATGGTATCGTTGCTTGCACTGACATCTTTGTTGTTTGCAACACTAATCTATTCATCTCCTGATTCGCAAAAAACTACATCTGAAGTGTCTCTACGTGCTAATGCAGAGGACGTCTCTCTTGATGATATGATGAATTCTAAAAGTGCTCCCGCTACACTTACGCAGAGTGAGGTTCTCCCGTCAGAGAATATATCATCTGTTTCAACAGCCTCTGAAGACAATCCTGAAGCTATTCAGCAAGTACAAGAGCTTATTCGTCGCAATCAGGAAAATATTAGTGGTGGTCAGGAAATGATTACTCATGAACGCAATAGAGTTTACACGCCTGAATATGAAGGAGGATCTTCAGAGCAGCATCAATCAACCTCTCCTACCCTTGCTATTCGCAAGCCTAAGAAAGAGGAAAATAAAGATACGGTAGTGATTAAGGTAGAGCAACCCCGAAGTGTTTTTCATAGTGTCTCATTTGGCGGTGGTCAGTCTCGCAATGCAATAAAGGCTTACGTGCATTCTGATCAAATTGTGATGGAAGGTAGCACGCTAAAAATGCGTTTAGCTGAAGATTGCGTAACAGATAATGGCATTACAATTCCAAAGAGTTCTCCCATTTTTGGAGAAGTTAAGAGCATCAACGGTGAACGGGTAATTGTTGATATCAAGTATATCAATTACAACGGTAACATATTGCCATTCAAGAAGAAAGTTTATTCCCGTGATGCCCTAGCCGGCATTTATGCTCCTGGTAATGCCAAATCTGAAATAAATAAAGATGTAACTGAAGGTGCTGTCGATGGTCTTCCCAGTAGTGTGGCATTAGATCCATCATTGCAGTTAGCTACTACCTTGGCTACTTCGGCTGTTTCTGCAGGAAAAGGTGCTGTTTCAAAAGCAACTAGAAAAATCAAAGTCTTAATTAAAACAAATTACGAGCTGTATCTCCGTCCGGACGAAAATTAAAAAACAATATCATGAGAAATATTATAGTTACATTATTAATCTTGTTGTGTACAACTGTTAATGCTCAACAAGCCGGTATTCAGGAAATTAATTCCTCCTCATTCGCAGTAAGTGATAAAATCACTTACCACATTATTTTCCCTACTGATATTAAATACTTTTCTATTGGTGACGATAATGTAGCCGGGGAAAAGATAGCTGTCTTTCCGAGAGCAATCCGTTTAAAGGCTGCTGGTAAACCGTTTAAAAAAACCACGAATATGAGCGTGGTAACAGCTGACGGTAAATATTACAGTTATAATATCAGTTATTCTGAGTATTTAAATGAAACTTACAGAGCAATTGAAGGGAATTATGCTTCTCCTTACAACATTGAAGTAAATGACAAACAACAAACACATTTTATTCTTCCTGAAGAAATTGTATATGTTGATTTTGGGAATGAACTTGAAGTAAATAAGGCTTCAGGGGTAGACAATATTTTAGCTCTCCGCGCAACCAAGGAGAATATTTCTCCTACTAATGTGAGTGTGATTACTTCTTCAGGTAAGTTTTATACCTTTAATTTAAAGTACAGCTCTTCTCCTGAATCCTTTTCATTTGTTATTGATGCACCAAAGAGAGAACGTGTCGCTCTCTTTGACAATAACGAATTAACCAGTACTCAAAAAGAAAACATTCGTACTGAAATAAATACCCGTTTTCAATCTATCTCAAAATTGACGGAAGATTTTGCGGGTATCAGATTCGCAGTCACTAATATTTTTATTGATAAAGACATTTTGTATTTCAAATTTAAGATAACCAATTATAGTAATATTGATTATCAGCCAGACTTTGTGCGTTTCTATATTCAAGATGCCAAGATCCTAAAGAAAACAACCGTGCAACAACTAGAGCAAGTACCTTTGTTCTTCTTTGATCAGCCTAAACGTATTAATGCCCACGACACCAAGATATTTTCTGTTGCTCTGAACAAGTTTACGATTCCGGATAAGAAGATCCTCATTGTTGAGATGCAAGAGAGTAGCGGTGGTCGTCACTTCATTATTAAAGTGAAGAACCGTGATATTATTGAAGCCGAGATTTTAAACGGAGAAGTGAAAAACAGTTCATTTCGTCCGACATTGGAAAAAATACTATCCAAATGATACGATTTTGTTCTATATTATTATGCCTTGCTTCTTTAGTGAGTTTACTGGAGGAGCTTGCAGTAAAATCGTTCTCTCTCAGCCCCATCATCGAAGCTGCATCGCTGTATGAACAAGAAGGAATGCTTTCTGATCTTCCGGTTCATCGCCCAATTTCTCTGTATGAGAAATATAGAGTTTCATCACCTTATGGCAATCGCAAAGATCCATTCACTGGCCAGATCCGATTCCATAGTGGTATTGATTATGCATGCGAGTTGGCCACAGCTGTACATGCTACGGCTAACGGTATAGTCACATATTCTGCACCACGTGCAGGTTATGGAAAATGCATTGTTATATCTCATGCATATGGATTTTCAACCATTTACGGCCATTTGGCAGAATATTATGTGAGCAAAGGCGACATTGTTACAGTAGGGAAAATAATTGGCTTTGTAGGGAGCACCGGACGAAGTACCGGTAACCACCTTCATTACGAAGTAAGAAAGAATAATAAAATAATAAAACCACTATTTTATGACTAAAGAATTGCTCTCATACGAGCTGGAGCTTCTTATACTTGAAGCAATTAGTAATCATGGAATTTCTGTATTACCAACGAATTATAAGTTTCTTAAACGGTATGGCTTGATGGAACTCTATTTTAATTATGTGGAGAGTAGCCGGCTTAATATACCATCGGTTCAATTTGATTCCGCTATTAAGAGACAAGCAAGTAATTATGTTCCAAACATAGTGTCATATAAATTATTGATATCTCATTATCAACAATGTGGTTTACAAGGTCTTATTGATTTGCTTGAAGAGAACGGATTCTTTTTTGAAGCTAACCCGATTAATCAGGTTAGTGCATCTAATAGTTCACCTGAAATATTGCTAGAGGAAATTTTAAAATCTTATATTGAATAAATATGTTTTCAATCAACACGATGGAGAACCTTGTTCGCCTCCATAAACTTATCCGATTACAACGGACTGGCAAACAACAGGATTTGGCCCAAGAGATGAGAATGTCATTGCGTGGGATTCAGAATTACCTTAATTCTCTGCGTGAGCTTGGTGCAAAAATCAACTTTGACAAAGCCCGGAACACATATTATTATGAAAATAATTTTAATATCGAATTCAGTATAAAAATATGGGTTGATGACTAAAAATGTTCGGATTTTGACACCAAAGTTGTTCTATATAGAAAATATTTATTATATTTGTACCAAATATGGTACACCTAAATTTTATAAATTATGGCCGTCATACAAGTTACATCAAGAGAGTTCAGAGAGAAACAGAAAAATATCTTTGACTTAGCTGATTCGGGTGAAAAAATAATCATCAGAAGAGGAAAGAAACAGGCTTATACGCTTGTTCCTATAGATAATACAGATTTCTGTCTAACTCCTGCAGCTGAGGAACGTATTAAGCAACACAAGGACGGAGAATTGAAGAAATGAGATCAGATCCGGAAGAAGCAATTAAATATGTTATTTACCCAAAAAAAAATAGAAAAGCGCAAAGGGTTTGCGTACCTTCCAAGTTACATTTGCGTATATTAAAATAGAAACAATTAAAGTTAATTAGATTATGAGAAAAGTATTATTATTAGTTTCGTTATTTACTGGTTTGTTGACTGGTTGTAGTCAGGAGACGGAAATAGAGTCAATTACTCGTCCTAATCCTGACGGTAAATCAAGAGTTGTTATTACTGGTGACGGTGCTGTCTCTACCCGCTCCGGTGATAAGGTCGAATTTACGGGTGGTTACGCTACTGGCGCCGGCTTATATGATGGTGACGCCCGTGCTGAAGTAAAGGCCGTTGCATATAACGGATACAGGTTAGCAACCTTCGAAGGTGGCCCATCAGGAGAATCTCCTACTCTCAAAGGTTCAGATGCTTATGAATTTGGTATTAAATCGCAAGACTGGCAATTTAGCGTTGAGTTCAAAAAGGAGTATTTAATTTCTCTGATTGCAGAAACAGGCGGAACTGTTGCCGGTGGCGGTACAGTGCTTGATGGTGATAATATCACCGTAACAGCAACTCCTACTGTAGGTTATAGTTTCTCCGGATGGTATGAAGGAACAACAAAAATTAGCAGTTCAGCTTCTTATATCTTTACTGTTAGTTCAAATAGAACTATAACATTCTCCTTTGTATAAAGACATAGTGCAAATACAAATTAAACGAAAATGTATTATTCCGACACAAAGATATTTATTTTTCATCAACATATAAAATATCTTTAATTTATTAATTATTTTAAATAATAAAACACGAATATTCACAATTCTGAACCCGAATCAGCTAAATTTACGATCGATTTACTTGCGCTTAATACCCAGCCTACAGATGTCTTATTAAGACCCAATTTCACAATCATATTCTTAACATCATCTATGTAATTGATTTGCTTGCCACTTAACAGATCTTTCATCTGTGAACCGGAAAATTGTTTCAGTTCAATATCGTTTGTTTTTAAATGTAATTTTTCGCCCGTCAGCTTGTCGGTAATTGATAGCGAGTCAATTCTGATTGGATAATTATCTTTATTGTTTAAGGTTACTCGTCCTTCTAGCTGCTTCGAAGCTGTGCTTATAATAGGCATTCTTTTTATTTCGTAATTTATGTTCTCGTTCCAACTAACCTTAGAACAATTTCGAATATATTGCTCTAAGGTTTTCCCAAAATCTTCATAACCGTCCTCTTGCCACGCTTCTGCTTGAGATGACAAATTCTCAATAAAAATGTCTTTGTCCTCAATCACTTCTATATAGGGCTGCCGATATTCATCGTGGTAATCATTAAGATGTCCTTTAATAATTGAATCTACTTCGTTTAAGGATTTGCCTTTTAATTCTTCAAAATTTATTTTCCAACCATCCCAAGCATAATTTGTTTCAAAAGTACTTGTGTCATTTATCTCTGTAACAATACCTCTATTATTGGTTATCACTTCACAAGATGTACTTGCACCGAAATCGCCTTCGCAAATATTATAGTTATATTTTCTCATACTTTTTTTGTATAATTGAGAATGAATTCTTCGCTCTCTCCTCTCCTACTCTATTTAAATTCCGGCCTCTGAATCAGCTATGCTAGCGATTTTCTTCCCTATACTTAATGCCCAGCCGGCAGGCGTTTTGTTTAGCCCTAAATAACCGGCTATACCGGCAACTGCTTTTACTTGCTTGCCACTTAACAGATCTTTCATCTGTGAGCCGGATAAGCTCTTCAGGTCGATACCTTTCGTATCTAATTGTGATGAAGAACCTGTGAGCCTGTCTGTAATCATTGGACTATTTACCTCGATGACATTTTTATCATTGTCAAGAACCACATGTGCGGAAAGTTTTTTGGTAGATGTTGCACTCAATTCAGCTCGTTTGGATGGATAACCATTTAATTCATCCTTATAATATTTACTAGCAAGTAATTTTCGGTCTGTGGTCTCGGAAAATGTTAGCACATCTTCTTTTCCGAGTTTTACACTTGAGTATTGAATATTATCAATTTTGCAACGGATGGCCATACCTCCCTCTTTGAGAGAGAATATATTAATATCTGATATGCGATTATCAATATCATTCATGGCTTTTATTTGGCTTAATTTAATGATTGGTTGATCAAGATCTCCGGCAGTATCTTGAAATTCGTACTCGTCAGCCAACTCTAATTTACCGTCAATAAATTGACAGTATAAATAAGCTATACAGCCATCCTCATAAAATGGTATATCACTTATTATTATTTCTTTTAGCTCTGGAGAAAAGAAATTTATTATTTCTTCTTTTTTAATTGGTATATCAATCTCTATAGTATTATTCGTGAGGAAAGATTTATCAATTAAAAAAGGTGATTTGTAGAATTCTATATTATGTGGATTATCAGTATTAATTATACTTGATTCTTTCAATATTTCTGTAGACGGAATTGGTTCCGTATTTACCTTTTGTTCTTTATTCAGTTCGTTTGTATTTTGAATTATCATATGTGATGCTTTTGATACATCTTGTAGGAGTGTCATTATGAATTGTGGGTTTTCTTGAAGAGCTGATAACCAGGAACTAATATATTGTGCATTCCCTTTTTGTGGTTGTGTATGGATACCTAATTCTTTCCCGGAGAGTGCTGCG
Source organism: Lachnospiraceae bacterium (assembly GCA_028694115.1). Next base: position 42,299 of record JAQUUB010000022.1, on the reverse strand, counting down.
GTAAGTTCGGCTATAAGTTCTTCTCTTGCATAAATGCTGTCACCTTCGTGTTTATGTCTTGGGCGATTTAAGCGAGATTCATGGCCTGTTGAATGGGCCATTTCGTGCAACAATGTATTGTAGAACGATATGCCTTCAGGAAATTGTTTTTGTTCCGGAAGAACAATCTTATCTATTGAGTGACTGTAATATGCTTGGTCTTGCGATTTAAGATGAATGGGACAAACCCATTCTTGCTTATCCACTAAGGAATCTAATGCAGGCAAACTATATCCGTCTGTTGTTATTGTTTTCTCTTCGGTAAATTCGGATAGAAGCCTGTACCATCTTTCTGGGTATTTATCGGAAAAATTAGTTTGGTCTAGGTTGAATACATTAAAATATTTCAAAAATGGGTGGACGATAAACTCATTTTGCATTTTTTCAGGGAGTAGCCTGTGTTCATCAATCGTGATTTTATCTCCTGTTAAACGATGTTTTACTGTGAAATCATAATACGTAACAGGAAATGATTTTGAGCCTTTTAGAATGTGTAATGATTCTTTTTCTGCTTGACGAAATGTTAGGAATACAGGTGTTTTGTACTTGTACTCATCTGTAATAAATAACAGTAGCAATTTATTAAATTGAGAGTATTCTCTCCCATCTATATTGCGAGGAGAACCCATAATTGTTGTTATCCACGGCTGTTGCCAGTTGGAACCTTCGACTTCCTTAATTTTCTGAATTAGCAATGAGGCATATCTCTCAATTGCTGGATTTAGCTTTTCACTCATGATATATATAGGTTTGTTAGACATTGGCGCAAATGTAACTTGGAAGGTACGCAAACCCTTTGCGTTTTTTAATATTTTATTTCATAGTAGGGAAAAAATATAATTCCTTTTAAATGTTTAAAACATTATATGTTTTTGGTAAAGAGTATTATAATAATTATAATTTATTAATTTAAGCTATTAAAAATATATGAATAAATATATTAAAACTATTTGATATTAAAAATATAAATAGTATATTTGTATATCAAAATAATTAAAACCGCATAAGACTGGCGGAATACAAACAAAGTCATTAATATTATGGAAGGAAATAACTCCTTTAAACAAACTATTCAGACATATTTAGAGACCCGTGCTAAGAGTGATGAACTCTTTGCTGTTTCATATGCTAAGTCAAACAAGAGCCTAGACGAGTGCTGTGACTATATCTTGGGTGAAGCTAAAAAGAAAGGTAATGCAGTTGCAATGACCGATGAAGAGGTTTATGGGCTAGCAATTCATTACTATGATGAAGAAAAAATAAAAATAAATAAAATCCTAGGAGGATTTAAAGTTTCAGCACCTACGGCTGTGTCAGTTCCAAAGGTAGAACTCACTGAAGAAGATAAAAAGAAAGCAAGGGAGAGGCATATAAAATAAATTTTGAAATAAACAAGGACATCCAAAAGGAATTATTAACTTTGCAGTATAATTTAGGAAGACTATGGATTATAAGCAGCTTCTCTTAAAATTAGGCTTTATCCCTAAGGATAAAACTGTTGATATATACATAAAGCAATATAGACAGCATGAGGGCTATAGTATTGAGATTGATTTTGCAAACCAATCCATCAACTATGGCACTATACTTTGCGAAAGCAAGACTACCCAAAACTTCTCTCAGCCAGAAAATTTCGTTGTATTAGAATGTGTAGATCGGTTGTTGGTAAAAGGCTATAAACCAACAGATATTACTCTTGAAAAAACCTATCCTTCCGGTCGTGGTCATTCCGGCAGATTAGATATACTGGTAAAGAAAGACAAGAAAGCATTCTTAATGATAGAATGTAAAACATGGGGAAAAGAGTTTGATAATGAACTAAAAAAAATACACAAAGACGGCGGTCAATTATTTACATATTTCCAGAACGATACAAACGCAGATTATTTGATGCTGTATGCCTCACACCTTACAAGCGGAGGAGTAAAATATCGCTGTGAGATTATCAAGATAGAAGACAACTACCGTATAGCCGGAAATGTAGAAGATACTTTCGCCCGTTGGAGTAAGTTAACTTACACCAATGGTATCTTTGAGGATTGGGTAAATGCTTATGAGTATCAGAATAAGCTATTGATAAAAAAAGACCTTGTACCATTAACTGAAGCAGACAGTGGTACTATTTTTCATGGTTTCCTCTCCATCCTCCGAAAGCATTCTGTTTCCGACAAGCCCAATGCTTTTAATAAGATATTTAACCTGTTTCTCGCAAAGATATATGATGAAAAAAAGAGAGAAACTGATGAGTTAGACTTCCAATGGAAAGAACGCGAAGATGATCCTGTTAATTTCCAAGTTAGGTTGATAGACTTACATAAAAAAGGACTGTATGAGTTCCTACGAAAAGAGATAACAGGAATTTCAGATGATGACTTTGAGTATAAAACACAAGAGGAACTATATAAAAAGAAAAAAGAAAAGCTCAAATTCAATAAGATTTTCGACATTAAGGATGTTATTGATGACGAGTCTTTTGATGATAACTTTCGTGTACTGAAAGAGGTTGTTCAGTTGCTTGAAAAATATCAGATTCGCTATCCTCGTAAACAACAGCACCTAAGTGACTTCTTTGAGAGACTTCTGACTACTGGATTGAAACAAGAAGCGGGACAGTTCTTCACGCCTCCGCCAATTACAAAATTCATTGTCCGGTCATTGCCTGTTAAGGAAATGATAGAAGCAGAAGCTAATCAGCCAGTAGCAAAGCTACCAGCCGTAATAGACTACGCAGCGGGGAGCGGTCACTTTATCACTGAAATAATGGAAGCCTATCAGGATACAATCAATAATATTGATACAACTAATTATTATCCTGATGCTCAGAACGAAATAGCAGCATGGAGAACTAACCCCTATTCATGGGCAGCAAAATATGTCTATGGAATAGAGAAAGATTATCGACTGGTGAAAGTTGCCAAAGTTGGATGCTATTTCTATGGAGATGGCTTAGCACAGATAATACACGGCGATGGACTTGATAGCTTTACAAAATCTAAAAGCTATGTTGGATTACTAAAAGAAAATAAAATTACGGACGATTCAACAAAAGCCCAATTTTCAATAGTTGTCTCTAATCCGCCGTACTCTGTTGATGCGTTCAAGGGTGATCTTCGCAATATTGATGCAGGAAAAGACTTTTCTTTGTATAGTTCTCTCACTGATAGAAGTAAGGAAATAGAATCTTTATTTGTAGAGCGTACCAAACAACTACTCAAAGATGGAGGGGTTGCAGGTATTGTATTACCGGGTTCAATATTGAGCAATGGTGGCATTTACACCAAAACGCGAGAGATTATACTTCAAAATTTCGATATAGTTGCTATAACAGAGTTAGGTTCTAATACCTTTATGGCAACAGGAACTAATACTGTAGTCTTGTTTTTGAAGCGTAAAAATGGCAATTTCTTCAATAAAACGAAAGATGCCCTTGCGGAATCGTTAGCAATGCACAAAGATAATACGATTAATGAGATTGAAAAACCAATCTCAAAGTATGTAGGTTATGTGTGGGATGGCTTGACTTATAAGGATTATTTGACTTTGCTAAAAAAGAATCCTAACGAAGCCGTCCAAAATCATGAAATCTATAAAGAATATCGTGGAAAGATTAATTCTAAAACAGAGGCGGAATTTTGGGATGTGACGTTGTTTACAGAGGCAGAAAAGATTCTCTATTACATATTAGCTTTACCTCAAAAGGTTGTTCTTGTCAAAAGTGGAGAAAAAGATGCTGAAAAAAGATTTTTGGGATATGAGTTTTCTAATCGCCGAGGTAGCGAGGGCATACACCCAGTACAGCGAGGCAAAACAATAGAGGAGTGCACTCAACTATTTGATTCCCATAATCACAAAAATCCGACTAAAGCCAGTTCATATATTTATATGGCGTTTGAGGGAGATTACTCATTTCCTATTGATAGAGAGATGCAAAGCAATGTTTCTCGTATCGATTTAATAGACTTGCTGACTTTTGATAGAAATGATTTTGAGAAATCAATATCATTATCTGCTAAAAAAAAAGTAAAAATTGAAAGCAAATGGGAAATTGTCCGAATAGGCGATATTGTTGACAATCTTGACAATAGAAGAATCCCACTTAGTCAATCTGAGCGAGAAAAAGGTGTGTATCCTTATTATGGTGCGACAGGGATAATTGATTATGTAAAAGATTATATATTTGATGACCGACTTGTACTTATTGGAGAAGATGGAGCAAAATGGGGTGCGGGTGAAAACTCAGCGTTTATTGCAGAAGGCAAATATTGGGTAAATAATCATGCTCACGTACTAAAAGCAAAAGCGAACAAAGTTATAGATAAGTTTTTGGTTGAAGTATTAAACTTTCTTGATCTCTCTGCCTATATAACGGGGTTGAACGTCCCAAAACTAAATCAAACAAACCTCAATAATATAAAAATACCTCTTCCCCCAATAAGTTTACAAAAAGAGGTTGTGGCAGAAATAGTAAAAATTGATAAGCAAAGGGCAGATATTATAGGCACTATTAACAAGTTGACAGATGAAATAGAGTCGCTGTTTTTGGATGCTTATGAGGTGGCGACAGATACTTATCGTTTATCAGATAATGAAAAATTCTCAGTCGCTATCGGTAAGAGAGTGTTAACTCACGACCTCGTACTGCAAGATGGTATTCCTGTTTACAGTGCTAACGTGTTAGAGCCGTTTGGTAACATTGACAAGTCATTAATTGAAGATTTTAGTATTCCGTCCATTTTATGGGGAATTGACGGGGATTGGATGGTTAATTATATCCCTGAAAACATCCCATTTTATCCGACTGATCATTGCGGAGTGCTTAGAGTGTTGAGTGCTGATATATATCCAAAGTATGTGGCTTGGGTATTACGCAAAGAGGGTACTGATAAGAGATTTTCACGCCAGTTAAGAGCATCTATTGACAGAATTACAGGTATAACAATTAAAGCACCTTCTCCTCTGAAACAAAAAGAAGTGATAGCAAAAGTTGAGGAATTAGAGAAACAAGTTGCTAATGCACGTAAGTCTCTTGAAACTACCCAGGCGTTAAAAGCAGATATTCTAAAAAAGTATCTATAAGGCGTTAATAGGCTTGTAATCATTGTGTGGTCAGAGGGAGGTAATCCCTATTTATCTGAACACAAAGGTATATTCCAAGAACGAAACGTCAACACCAAGCCCTACGGGTTTTACGGAAAATCTCCACACCTGCGCTACGCTTCGGGTAGTATTTTCCGCAAAAGTGTTGCCTTATTCGCTCTTTCCATAAGAGGAGTGTTTACCAGATAAAAAGGAAAAATATATAATTGAAATCCCAAAGAAATTGCTTATTTTTACAAACGAGTTATTTGATAGTATTGCACCTCAAAACGCTGAAATACGCACGGTTACTAAATCGTTACTTCTGAAATTCAAAAACTCTGCGAAAGGTTTATTCTTCAATTGGTTAAGTCAAACCGATGAAAATCTAAAATATAAAATAGTTATGATGTTTATAGAATATAAACGGTTTACGACAAACACAGCGGGAAAGCCCTTTCCTTTAGGGATGGGATGAAAGCTTTCTCAAACATGTCTTATTTGTTTTTTTGATTTTCAATGTATTTTTGTACAGTTTGCTCCGATATATGTCCAACTGTCTCCACGTAATAGGAACGTGTCCAAAGAGTAGGAACTCTTGTTCTTAACATCTCAAACTCATTGCGAAGCGTATAAGCTGTATAGCCTTTCAATTGGGAAACGATATGTGCAATAGAATCAGACGGAGTTGCTTTTATGAAGATATGCACATAATCCGGCAAAACTTCCAATTGCACTATATCCCATCCGTTAATCGCGGCTTTTTCAAGAAGTAGTTCTTTCAGCCTATGGACACTATGGCGATAAATAACGTCTACTTGATCTTATTGCTCCTCTTAATGTCATTTTCAATTGTAAGATCGGTGACGGCACTATATATTTGGGTGGTGGTGATGTTCTTATGACCAAGTATCTTCTGTACCGTGGTAATGGGTACGTTACGATAGATAAGTAATGTGGCACAAGTATGTCGAGCACAATGGAACGTGATATTCTTTTTAATACCTATTATTTTTGTTATTCGTGAGAGTTCTCTATTAACTTGCTGCGTTGAAGTGATTTTAAAAATTGTTCCTCGTGTACGGTGTATGTGGCGTATAAGCTCAAGAGCTTTACCGTTGAATATGGTCGACAACGGAACTCTGACCTCGAAATTAGTCTTCTTCATTTTCTTTATTAGCCATCGTTTCTTATTTATATTGATAATATCCTGCTTGGTAACTGTTCTAACGTCAGAATAGCGTAAACCAGTGTAACATGCAAATAAGAATGCGTTGAGTACTTCATTGTTAGGTTCTACTTGAATTTTATATTCCTCCAGCTTCAGAAGTTCTTTTTCGGTTAAAAATTCACGATAGGTTTTCTCCGTATGGATTTTATAATTTGCAAATGCATCTTTTATCACCAAATCCTTTTTCTTTGCTTCGTTCAAATACTTTTTGATTATTTTCATGTGCTTTGCAATCGTATTGGTTGAGAGATTACAATTATCACGCATATATTTAGCCAAGAATAAAAGGTAGTCGGAATTGATTGAGCTTATTTCAATTGATGCTTGATAAGACTTTAATATTCGTAATGTGTCTAAATGATTCTTCTTAGTTGATTCCTGAATATTAGCATTTTCTATTTCAACAGACATGAAATTAATATAATCACACTTGATTTGGTTGGTGTGTTCACCTGAGGTTTTGGATAAATTGTTCAAATCCCCAATTGAATGTATGTAGCTATTTCCATCTATGGTGAGTTGTAATAGCATTGCTGAATCTATGTCGTTAAAGCCGATATTCTTAAGTTCTGTTTCGAATCTTTTAATTATTTCGTGGATGCCCATTGATGAATGTTAAATTTAGGCAAATATAGATATATAATTGATAGGGAAATGAATTCTATTGTCTGTTTTAATAATGCAAGCATTTATTTTATTTAAATTCAAAACATATATATTCTTTAATTATTTTATTTATTGATATAAATACATAAAAACTATTTGCGGTTTAAAATATTAATATTATATTTGCATATCAAATAATAAAAAAACCGCAGAAGGCTGGCGGGATATAAACCTAGCCAAAAATATTATGAAAGAAAATTTAAATATGATTACAGCAATCATCAATAACAAAGGAGGCGTGGCAAAAACCACAACTACACTTAGTCTAGGACACGCTTTTAGACTTTTGGGAAAAACCGTTCTTATTGTCGATCTAGACCGACAAAGAAATAGCTCTTTTACTCTAGGAGTGAAAGACGAGGATAAGACTATCTATGATGCACTATTAGGGAAATGCTCTCTGAAAGAGTGTCTAAAAGAACATTCAGATATTACGGGCTTATTTTATATTCCTTCGGGTAACATTGATATAGAGTTAGAACTCAATAATAAGATTAGAAGAGAAGAAAAACTTAAAATTCTTCTCTCGGGAACTAAGGAGTTTTTTGATGTAGTCTTGATTGACTGCCCACCATCTTTGGGTATTTTGGCTATAAATGCAATGGCAGCTGCAGATAATATTATTATCCCTTTGCAGATGGAAGCATTTGCCTATCTTGGCACCGGGGAAATTATTTCTACTTTTAACGAAATAAAGAAGGAATTAAATCCTAATTTAGAGATTATGGGGTATTTAAGAACCCTATATGATCCGCGTCTTAAGCAGACGCAAGAATTAGAAAAACTACTGTTAGAAAAAGCCGGAGAAAATAAAGTATTCCAAACTGTTATACGTAAGAATGTGGCACTTGCCGAGTGTAACATATATCGGAAAACAATTTTCCAATACAGCCCTGAGGCACAAGGGGCAGAAAATTATATGGCACTTGCTAAAGAAATATTAAATCATTAATATATAAACATTAAAATATTAGAATATATGAAAGATAAGAAGTTAGACTTAGGGAAACTACAGGATGTGTCCTTAAATGAAACTGCAAAAGCTGAAGAGAGAGAAGAGAGAACTGTTAAATTGCAACTGCTGGTGACTGAGAAGGCAAAAAGACAATTAGACCTTATAAAAGTAACCGACAACAGAAAGTATAAGGACATACTAGCTGAGATAGTCGAAGAGGCAGTAGATAGAATGGCAGAGGAGAAGGGTATTTCAATTAACGGGAACCAAATTGCCATAGCAGGGAAAAAAGAATAAATAGTCTTTTGTTTTTTACTATTTTATAATTTAATTTTTAAAGTATTATGTTTTTAAATTCTTAAGATTATTTTAGTTTAAACATATTAACTCTATTTTTTTTGTTTTTATATAAATATAATCATTAAAACTATTTGATATTAAAAATATAAATAGTATATTAGCGCATGGATAAATATAACCGCATAAGGCTGGCGGAATACAAGATAAGCCAAATGTGTTATGGGAAAAAAATATTCAATTAGTATGGCAAAAGCATTGTTTTTCTTAGCTTCGGTTGTGTTATGTATGTCTTGTAGTGACGAAGGTAGTACTCCTACCCCATCAATACCTGTATCAAATAATAAAAGTATGAATGTGTCGGCAAGTGTTTCGCCTCTTGTGGAGGTGAATACCAGGGCGAAGATACTTAGTTTCGAACAAGGACACACTATTGGTGTCTTTTATAACGATACATGTGTTAATAGACCATTTATCTATCAGAATGCAGGTAGTTGGAGTGGGGCTAAAATTAATCTTGCGGACGAACTTAAAAACGTATACGGTTATTTTCCCTATGATAAAACAGCCACCAATATAGCTGCTATACCTGTGAATATAGCTGCACAAAATGATGTTTTGTTTGGGACGGCAATTGTCTCCAAAGAATCTGCAGAGGCTAATATTGCTATGAAACATGCGTTATCATTAGTAAGAATAGTTATTAAAAAGAATGATTATACAGGGGCTGGCGTTATTAACTCGGTGACATGGAATAATATTGCTAAGACTGCGACTATGGATTGTACGACAGGTAATTTGGCTAATGCAGGTGGTGTTGGATCGTTGCAAGTAGGAGGAGGATATACTCTTGATGACAGCAAAGATCCAGTTGCTGTGGAAGCTATCTTATTACCCGTTAGTTCTGCCGGAGGAATATCTATTACCGTTCAAGTTGACGGTAAAAATCGCACTTATAATATTTCTGAAACTCATTCATTCGAACAAGGTAAGGCATATACATATACCTTGTTATTAACAGCTGATTACAACACTCAGGTAATTCTTGATGAATATGATGTGAATGTTACCTACTGGTCTACATTCGGAAAAGATGATACTGTTGTTTTGGGTACATCGGATGTAGATTTCTTTGCGGTGTCTCCTTCGGCAGAAGATGGTGCAGATACTTATCGGATGGAAGGTAAGCAATTTGCTTTTTATGGTTATTGGACCGGTTTCAATGCAGAAACAGGAGAGATGCCGGCAACATGGGAAGGTGACTTCCGGATGGTGCTTTTGGATAGTAAAGGTAACATCATAGATAAATTTCAACCTTGTGAAATTACGGCAAAGAATGGTGAAATGATGAAAGGTACTATAAGGAGATCATTTGTGACTGCTCCTGCAGGTACTTATGAACTGTCTGCTCTCTTTCGCAAGAAAGGGACAACCGCATGGATAAAGGCAGAGAGGAAAGACGGAGTAACGGCTCAAGACATGTATGTGTACGTTTATGAAAAGACGACATTACCCGCAGTGCGTGGGGTACAGGTAGATGGAGAATATAACGATGGTGTATTCGTGTATAATCGTCCTTTTGGCGAGAACTTTGCTATAACTTATATACTATCAAACCGCTTGGATATTGCCATTAAAGGCGAAATTAAGGCAGTTTGGGAACGTACCTTTGAATATAAAGGCAACTCATTCAGACCGTGTCAAAAACGTAGTGATACAGTAAACGATGACCAGTGGCAAGATGAAATCGGAAGGGTGAGGGTAGACCTTACCTCAGATATACGCTTTTGGAAGGGAATTATTGCGTGCACTTTCCCTGTTAAAAGGGAAAATCCTAGGACAACTGCTGGGGTAGGATATTGCACTCCACTTGTACATCTTTACTATAAGGCTGACGGAGCAAATGAATGGAAACTGCTTAGGCAGGATTGTGATCCTTTGCTTGCTGCACAGGTGAGTACCTCTCAGCAAGAGGGTGCATTATATGTCCTTTCTAATAACTATGTGTCGTTAACTCAAACACATTGGGTGAAGTGAAATAAAGTTTCTTGAAAGGGAAAAATAAATATAATTTCTATATTTGCATATAATTCAATTTGAACCGCATAAGGCTGGCGGAATATAAAGTAAGCCAAAAATAGTATGGGAAAATTATTCATTTTTATGATGAAAACCCTTATTCAAGGGGTAGTGGCTTTAATGGTTGGTATCATTCTTTGGGCACTAAAGGAACTCTGACGATGTTTGATAAAGAAAGAGGACAGTACTCTTTAGTACTTGAGAAATACCGTAAACTGGTTGTGGATAAAATGGCGGACTGGAAAGAATATACAGAAATTCTTTTTTCAGCTCATAGTTGTGGTATTGAAGGAAATACTTTCTCTGTGGACGACACAAGGGCACTAAAGGAACAAGGGCTGGGTATGATACCAGTTGGAAAAACACTTTTTGAAGCCTTTGAAATATTGGATCATTTCAGAGCATACGAATTTCTGATGCAAAGGGTGCAGGAACCAATAACCGAGCAACTAATCAAAGAGACACATCGTATACTGACCGAACATACCATTTCTTATAAGTATGCTGATGCGGTTCCCGGAGAATATACCAATACGGATATGGGGGCAGGAGATACTCTTTTTGGTGATCATGAAGTTAATATTAGTCGAATGCCTAATCTTGTTGAAGCAACTCAAGCGGCCATTGAAAAAGAGGAGTTACATCCGATTGAAATAGCAGCTCAGTTTCATCGCCATTTCATTTTCTTACATCCGTTCAGGGATGGAAACGGACGATTGGGCAGGCTATTATCTAATTTTATCTTGGACAAATTTCAATATCCTATTGTTATTATTGAAAAAGAAGACAAACCGGATTATCTTGATGCACTCAGGGCGTGCCGGGATCAAAGAAATACTGCACCAATGGTTCAATATTTCTTTTCTACGGCCATTAAGCGTATGGAAAAGGAAATAGCGCAGAAGAAAAATAACGAAATGGAGATGGACTTTTAAAACAGACAAATGGAAAAAATATTTTATGTTTATAGAAAAGGGAACAAAAAGTGGCCGATAGTTTCGGCATCTCCCTTGCCCGAAAAGATTGTGGTGACTAAGAGAGCATTCGTTGGTGGTAAAGCTAAAATGGAGGCGCTTTTTCGTGTTTATGGGTATTATCCTATAGATCCACAGGAAAATGTAAAGGCTGATATTAATCTTTGGATTAATAATAACTTATACAAAACTGAGAAATGGAGAGATTATATAGCTCTGTTAGCTCAGGTAGAAGCGGAACAAAAAACCGTTGAAGAACAAAATATTCTGCAGTATAAAATGTTGTGCGAGTATAATTCAGAAAATAATCCTTCTGATGAAGTATTGGTCTACTTTATCATGAATGAATTAATGGGAACACCGCAGCAGTTTTATAATGGAATAGCTGACCCTATTATCTCATTAAAAAAGGTTTGGTGATGATTAAAGATCAATTAAAACTCCTAAAAACTTGCTTGCATAACGATGTGCCGGCAATTGTCTTCCAAGGTGACGATGCAGCTGCTGTTGATGTTCTTAAATCTGCCTTGAAAATCTACCGTAAAAAAGGATGCTCAGAAGAGTTTCTTTTAGATTTTCAATCTCTGATTGAAGAGGTGAAAGCATATCAAGAAGAATTTCCTGATAAAATTAAAGTGCCCAAATTGACGGAGCACGAAAAGGAATTAATCAAATCTATGTGAGATTAATTAATATAGGTAGATGATATGAATAAAATAAAATATTGGAGAAAAAGCTTTATTTTTAAGAGTAATGAGGATATAAATCTTATTATTAGTGGCGTGACATTTTGCATATACGTAGCTGCATTTTGTATTGTAGAGCAAAATTTAAATTTGACCAATTTTTTATTATACATTATGGCAGCAGCAATAGTAACTTTATCAAAAATGCTTTTTTTAAGGGATCATCAACAACTATGGGCAAGGACTTCATGTGTGTTGGGCTTAGTGATAGGTATTTTGCTTATTCTTGGAGTAATATATTTTGCTCCAGACTATTATATACCTAAATTTGCACTTTTTATTACGATTTTTAATGCAGCTATATTTTCTGCATTAAGTCTTCGGATAGAATGTTGACATATCAAAATTAAAAAACTTTTTTATAGAGGAAATTATTTTTTTATTTCACTTGACCGCAGGAGGATGGGAGGTGATGTCATCACAATTTGTGACGTCATCACGGGCTAAACGCCCTAAATCAGCTTGACAACGATATTAACGAAAATAAGCGAATAAGTTGCAAGTTAACCAAATCTTAGCTGAATTGAAGGCACAAAATATAATATATGAGAAACCACGCAATTCAATTTGATTAGTAATCAATAAATTATTATACAATGAAAAAACTAATTTTTTATGTGTGGTTGTTGAATGCAACCTTGAGCGGATATGCTCAAACTAATAATACGAGCAAATCGGACAAGGACTCTATCCTTACCTTGATACCAACATTGCTTGATGACATTTCTTATAAAATAAGAAGCTTAGACAGGTATAAATTATATCCTACGGAAAATATTTACACATTGTTGCAGCTGGATACTAAGACTGGAAGGATAGAACAAATTCAATGGTCGCTGAATAGTGACCAAGAATTCTCTGTTCCTATCAATGATAGTGAATTGACATTTTATAGTGAGTGTGGGACATATGAACTTTATCCAACAAAAAACATGTATCAATTCATATTGCTTGATAAAACTCTTGGCAGGCGTTGGCATGTTCAGTGGGGCTTGGAAAGTGAAAAAAGGTGGATTAGAAGAATCTTTTGAGATTTTCGCTTAAAATTATTCAATAAAAAGGAATTACCAAGTTAGAGATCACAAATTGTGATGTCCAATTTTATTTTTGATACCAATTATCTTCCAAAACTGGACCAGTACCAGGCTGATCAGGAAGAAAGTTGGTATCATTATTTGGTCCCGGTTACTTCTGCAGCTGCAATTTTAGGTATCAAAAATTTAAATGCCGGCAGCTGGCCAAGAATGATATTGATACCAATTCTTTTATCCAGGAAGATCTCGAGGGAAATCAATTGGTATCAAAGTTCGTTCGTTTGAATCTTAATGAAAGCCTCGCTACCAGAGGTGATGGCTTTTATGGTTGGTGTTGGCATGAATACTAATCCAACTCGTTGCGAATCAAAAACTATCTCTTTTTTTTTAAGAAGATCTTCTAAGTTGGGCTTAGATAGTTTTTTCAAAATATCTGTGTTCTTATCTTCAAAGTACGAAAATAATGAGTTAGCCGGGTATCGTACTTGTGTTGTTATGTCGGTTATCTGTACATTGTTAAGCGCATACGATAGTTCACCTCTTTTATAACTGAGGTTAATATCAACGTTTATGTCCTTGCATGGAGTAGAAGCCAACTTCATGTTCTTTAATTCATAAGGTTGTCCTGTACTAAGACTTTCTAATATTATATCTCTCTTTTGATCTATAATGTCAGTAATATTAGTGTATCCGGATAAATTCAATTTGACACAATATTTATCTAACGCCTCTGTAATATCTTTGTGTGGCTGAAGATTTAAACCAAAGCGTTTATAACTAGTCAATTCTTCGTTCCAGTCTTTACCTTTTAGCGGTTTTACTATATCTATATCTGAGAATTTTTGGAGATACTCACGGGAATTAAAGCCCTCATTATACGTTTCTTTTCTTAGGCCAAAGTCTATCACAACAGTTGAATCTTCCTTATTCACATGTGCTTTGACAATATCCTTAGACGATATTGCGTATGTTGTCATCACATCGAAGCATTTACCTGCTAAATCATTATCAAAACACATGTGATATTTAGCGTTGGGGAAAATTCTATGGAGGGATTCTACCTGTGTAGCAGTCACATATCCGCCAAAAGATACCAATGCGGAAGTAGTCTCTTTTGTTAAACCTTTAAGTTCGTAATAGCTCATCGCATCAATAGCAGATTCAAATAGATATAAATCTGTAACGTTATTATAATCACAGAAATTTGCAATCCAACAGCTTTTCGATTTTTCGCCTCCGGAACAAAATCCTTTGTAATTTTGGTTGTTAGATTGAAAATAGTTTCTCATTTCATAGTTGCAAATTTCCATCTGGCCGGGTATGCGAAATGGGAAACCGACATGCTTATTCTTCCCTACTGTATAAATGTGACACCTTGATGCGAAATCGGATATTGTTTTAAGTGACAAGTGTCTTCTTTGATGAAGATACTGAATACTGCTATCTTCAATTCTATTCGGTGCCCAATATTTAATATTGAATTGTTGCGTTTGAACGGGAGTTGAATTGACTACGACTTTTTTAATATCAAGATCATTGTTCAGATATTTGTTTAGTACTTCATTAACTCCAGCAATACCGTCTTTGGTTGATCCCAATTCTTTCAATCGCGCCTGTACGAAATTTATTAGATTGCCTTTATCAGATAAACTTCCTTTTCGGGAAAAATATGTGCTCTGGCCAGAATCATTATAATTATAAATAATAATTTCGTCCGTTGGCGCTTTACGATCACCTAAACACATAGATAGTTGCTTGGTTCCGGCTCCGGTATTTACCCAGTAACCTAAAGATGCAGCCAGATCTTGAATTTTAATTCTATTGCGGAAATCTTGAAAGCTATATTGTGCCATAACGTTTATTTTATAACAAAGATAATAAATGATTTATATAATAGGGAAAGAGATTCAATTTTTAGATTTCGGCCTCTGAATTGGCTGTGCTAACTATTTTTTTCCCTATACTTAATGCCCAGCCGGCAGGCGTTTTGTTTAGCCCTAAATAACCGGCTATACCGGCAACTGCTTTTACTTGCTTGCCACTTAACAGATCTTTCATCTGTGAACCGGATAAGCTCTTCAGGTCGATACCTTTCGTATCTAATTGTGATGAAGAACCTGTGAGCCTGTCTGTAATCATTGGACTATTTACCTCGATGACATTTTTATCATTGTCAAGCTTTACATTGGCTGTTAATGTACGAGTATCGGTTGTACATAAGGTGGTTGCTGAATTATCATAACCATAAGCGTCATATATAAGGTTCTCTACTGACTTTCTAACTTCAGGATCACTCGTTAGTGTATCAACTTTGAAGCCAGTTGGATTATAATCAAGTTCTTTTTTGATGGCGTTCAGGTATTTTTGTTTATCTGTATGTTCTATTACCTCAGACACGTTTCCATTAAAACCATAATAAGATATTTTCCCTATAACTTCAGACTTTGTATCTAAGTCTGTGTTCATTTGTTTGTCAATAGGAGATAGCTCATTTATTTCTTTGACCATTTCCTTGCCGTCAGTTTTATCGCTTTGGTAGTCAACATTATCCTGTTTGATTTTGTCATAATGTTCTTCAAGAGCTTCCCAAAAAGGATCAAGGTCTCTCACCGATTCATTCGCAGAGGCAGGCGGTACAGTCTTTGATGGTGATAATTCAGCTTGGACGGAAGAATTTGTTTTGTCGGAATTGGCTAAGGAACTTATAACTTTCTGATATAATTCCTTTAAATAATCACTAATGTTCATAGTTTTATATATTTATGTTAGACATTGGCACAAATGTAATTGAGAACATACGCAAACCCTTTGCGCATTTTAATATTTTATTTCATAGTAGGGAAAAAATATAATTCTTTTTAATGATTAATTTATTATATGATTTGATGAATTGTATTAAATGAATTATAATTTATTAATATATATATTATTTAAATTATATGAATAAATATATTAAAACTATTTGATATTAAAAATATAAATAGTATATTTGTATATCAAAATAATTAAAACCGCATAAGGCTGGCGGAATACAAGATAAGCCGAATATGTTATGGAAAGAAAATACTCAAAGATCAAATCTATTGTATTTGGCTGTGTGATACTACTTGTAATCTCTACTTGTGGTTTTATTGATTCAGAAAATAGCTTATATCTGTTACTTGTTGTAGTAGCAGGCGTTGTGATGTCAATAACCAATTTATTATTATTGGAAGAAATTAGGCTTAAAGAAAAAACAAAGATTGAATCATAATGAGAAGGACAACTAAAAAAAACAGTGCCCAACTTACGAAGCGAGGCACTGTACGAAAAGATGATATTTCGCAAAATAATGAGTGTCTTCAGGACGCCATTAAAAACTATTATGAAAGAGTGAAAGGAGATAATTTCGTTTCTCATAGAAAAGACAATAAAACCATTGTACTAAAAAAAACGCCAAGTAAATAAGATATGAATAAAATAGTAAACAGTTTATCTGGAGGCAAAACATCATCATTTATCGCAGTAAATTATCCGGCTGAGATTGAAGTATTTGCCCTTTGCTGCATCGACTGCCACAACGCCGGTGTTGGCATAGACAGGAAACTTAAACAGATGGCGAATGATAAGCTGCAGAAATATTGCAGTCACATGCCTGAGTTTGTGGCTACGTCGGAAGATCCTAAAATACTTAAGGTTATGTTTGACCTTGAACAAATGATAGGTCGTGAGATCATTTGGTTGCGAGGCGTAGGATGGGAACAAATGATAAGAACCCATCATTGTATACCAAATTGGCAAAAACGTATTTGCACCAGCGTGTTAAAGATGCAACCAATTTTTGAATTCTTATACAAGTATCATGAACTACCGGTGCAAATGCGTATTGGTTATAGGTATGATGAAAAAGAGCGGGCTGAAAAGCACGAATGTAGTAACCATGCATAATGAAGATGCACCCCTAACACGTCAATAGACATGAATAGGGACGCACGTTTTGAACGGATTTCAGGGCGTCCTTCGACACCTAGAAATTCTAAATCTTTTCAAATTTTTCCTTTGGTGTACCGCAGAAAGCACACTTGGCATCCACAGTGGCAGCATCATAAGTATTGCCACACACCGGACAAACGAGATATGCAGTTGGCAATGTATTTTCCGTATTTCCCTCTAGGGCAGCTAATGCTTTTTTATAGAAGTCTGCGTGTTTCTTTTCTGTATCTCGAGCCCATGTAAATGATTTCACAGCCTTATCCACATTCTCCTTCTTTGCTTCTTCGATGAATTTGGGATACATCTGAGTATCTTCATAAGTCTCACCTTCTATGGCAGCCTTAAGATTCTCAGCAGTGGTCTTAACCTCGAATTCTGGTTTGACCTCATCCATCTTTTCACCCAGACCTTCCAACACTTTAGTATGGTTAGCTGCATGGATAGACTCCGCCTTAGAAGCAGCTTCGAACAGCTTAGCCACCGCATCATGCTTTTCTTCTGTAGCTTTCTGAGCGAAGGCTGCATATTTGGCAGTGGCCGTCAGTTCACCTTTTATTGCTGCCTTTAAATTGTCAACCGTTTTGGTTGGTTTAGTTGTGCAACTTGCTAATGCTAAAATCATTCCAAGTGCTAGAAACAAATACTTTTTCATGACAAACTTTTTAAATTATAATTATAAAACTCTTTTCAACTAAAGTGGCATCATGTAATTATAAACTAGATTTCCGCCAAAGAATCCCGTCGCAGAAACTGCTATTGCTGTAATCACATAAAATACAAAAGCTAACTTGTTCAGTCCAGGCTTTTCCGTTTTTTGCAACATAAGATAAATACGGATTGCCGAAGTGACGAGTGCAAAAATAACAGTCAAAAGGGCACAAAGTTCATGAGTTTCCTTAATCTGACCGGCGGCCCCTGCCATGTTATCCGTAAACAAGAAACCTGAAAGTACAGCCGCACATGCAGCTAATGTCCCCAAAATTAATAGATAAAATCCAACCTTCGTCAGACAAACCTCCTTTTTATAAAACAGATAAATCAGTTCCGCCAAGAACCCTACCATTATCAATGCGATAGGGAAATGGACCAACATGGGATGTAAATGTGTTAATGAAAACATAGGCTTAGTTTTTAATTAGATTAAGAAATATAGTACTCCCCATTTTTAGACAGGGTTTAACTTCAATTAATTCAGAACAAGAAAGAGGAGGCAGTCGTCTCGGTCTTACCTTGTTCCGACCTTGTACATGACAAGGTTTTTTCTTTGTTCAGCACAAATATAAACAATAAAATCAAACTATCAAATATTTTTGTCTTTTTTACCTTAATTCCGCAGCGTTATTATTTATAAAAAGCGCAAGTGTCTGGTAAACAAAAGTCTACAAACACTTGGCTATATCAGAAAATCACCTACCTTAGTGCTACGAACCCCTAATATACAAAATTGTTCTGACATGGCAAAAGTAGCAATAAAATCTGAAAACATCACCTCTTTTGGTGGAATATTTCATGTAATGGACATTTTTTCTCGTCTTGGACTGGAAAAACTAATAGATTCAAGCCTCGGCACAAGAGGATTGAATGGTAAGGCTTACCCGTATAGCGACATCATTTCGACGGTGTTTTACAGCTATTTGTGCGGTAGCAATTGCCTTGAAGACATCAATACTCTGTTGCCTCAGTTTTCCAAACGCCCAAATACCGATATTCCCAGCGCTGACACAGTGGGGCGTGGATTGAAAGAATTGGCTGTAAAGAATGAAAATTGCAAATGCGGGCAATCGGGAGCTACATACAAATTCAATACAGCAGAAAAGCTTAACGGACTTCTTCTGGAAATGATTAAGAAACTGGGATTGATAAAAGTTGGGAGTAGTATCGACCTTGATTTTGACCATCAGTTCATTCCTGCCCACAAGTATGATTCCAAATACTCATACAAGGGGGATTATGGCTATTTCCCCGGATGGGCAACAGTAGGTGGAATCTTTGTTGGAGGCGAGAACCGCGATGGCAATACCAACGTAAAGTTCCATCAGGCAGACACACTCCGCAGAATCATGTCACGTTTGGTTGAAATACTCGGAGTTACCATCAACAGATTCCGTGCAGACTGCGGGTCGTACTCTAAAGAAATCATTCAAACCGTTGAGCAATACTGTGAACTGTTCTATATTCGTGCGAGCAACTGCAGTGACAGATATGAAGATTTCCGCAATCATGAGTCCTGGGAAAATGCAGAGATTGGAAATGAAAGATGCGGGCTCATGTCTATGACTGTTCCTGATTTCATTGAAGGAAAGAGCTACAGACTTGTCGTTCAACGCACGCCAAAGAAGGATAGCGACGGCACTATCGTAGAAGATATGTTTGGTACAGTCTACGTCTATCGTTGTATTATCACCAACGACTGGAAGTCTTCAGAAACAGATATCATCGTATTCTATAACAAGCGTGGTGAGAGCGAAAAGAACTTCGATATCCAAAATAATGATTTCGGATGGGCACACCTTCCTTTCTCTTTTCTTGCTGAGAATACTGTGTTTATGATTGTCACGGCTATGCTGAAGAACTTCTATCTTTACTTATTGGAAGTATTGTGTGAAAAAATCAAACCACTGAATAAGACAAGTCGGCTGAAACGTTTTATGCTCCACTTTGTATGTGTTCCTGCAAAGTGGATAAAGACGGGCCGGCAGTACATATTGAACATTTATACTATGAAGAAATACTACTCAGACATATTTTTAGAGTAGTATTGAAATTTTGAGGGTTTTATATTGTTCCCATTCATTTGGGTGGGGGATTTTATACTTGATAATGAACGATTAAGTATCAGGTGGTGTCAAAAATCGTTTTGTCGCTTAAAACAGGCTAAAATAACTTCTCAACATTGATTTAAACTAGGCAAGTAAACTGTCTGCGGAATTAAGGTATAACACTTTTTAAATTTACCTCCAAGTTTGTTTTTCTTTTTTCTAATCCTTTTTGTTGAGCTCTTGTATTTGATTTGTTATTTTGTTGGTTCAAGACGTCTAGAGCCATATCTAGTTGATATATCTCATCTTCCATAATCTCTTTCTGAATTTCGAGTGATTGAGGAATCTTATGAAATTGTTCGTGCGTTAATATAATACAATCCCAGTTATTATTCTTAATGTCTAAGAAGATTTTGGCACGGTTCTGTGGCGTGAAGTCTGTTTTACCCGGATATAGCAATTTGGCATTTGGATAAGCCGATTTAAATGTTTCTGCTATTTGGTCGACGTTTGCCTTTAAACAGATGATGCAAGGCTTGTTCGCTAATCCTAACCGTTTCATTTCGTAGGCAGCACAACACATTATCAAGGTTTTACCTCCCCCTACCGTGTGGTCGCAGATACCGCCACCATTCTGTTTAAGCATCCAAATAGCATCTTTTTGGCTGGCATAGAGGTCGTTATAATCAAATTTATCAAAAGACAAATCAGGAAATGTTTGAAAACTTCCGTTGTAATGCGGACGGACGAAACAATTAAACGTACGATTATACAAATCGGTGAGATATTCTTTTGTCTCAATGGGCTTCTCCATTAACCAAGATTCATACCGGGATTGAATATCTTTAATTTTCGTACTTACTAATTGAGTGGCTTCAGGATCAGGTACTTGTTTCTTATTATCACCGTAACCAACTGTTTTGGTAATGGTGGGGAATGTATTTTGAAGAGCATGTGTAAAAACGTCCTGTGCATTCATGTGGTGGCCGACTCCCCAAATAGACTGTACACTGTGACTGTATTTAATATCTACCAAAAATGTGTCGGTGACGGGTACATATGATATTTGAGTTTCCGAGTTAAAAAGATGGGTGGCAAACTCACTATATATTTCTGTTGGTATCCAACGCTCGCCAAAATTCAATCCTATTTCTTCAAAAGGAATTTGAGGCGGGATGATATTAGTAAGGGCTGCAAGGGAAGACGCTATTTTTTCTCTCTCGATTGCCGATACATGTTCACTATAATTGGTCAAGGAGTCTATCTTATCATATACATTCCCGGATAGGAAATAATCAGAGATCTCATATTTAGAAAGATGTGTACTGAGCGGATTGTAGTATATGTGCTCGGAAAGAGATGACATCACTTCATCTGTGGTTAAGTTCGTTTGTTCAGAGATATACTTAAAATTTATTTGGCCATATAAATTTAGGGATGACGATAGCGCCTCGATGGGAGTGAGGATCTGTTCTTTCTTTATCTTAAAAGTGACAGGTTCAAAAAATATATCCGATTTTTTACGTAATCCATCTACATAGCGCTCAATAGATAGTACTTCCGTTGAATCAGGATCTAATAATAGTACCTTGCCATTCTCTCTTAATCCTCCGTGACGAGAAATAAACAAGTCGTAGTGTTCATTTAATAATTGTCGAAGGTTTTTGTTTTCTATCTCATTTGTTTTTTCATAGTCAAACAGACTATAATATGTATCTCTTACAGAGGCGTAATCTGTGATAATCTCTTGCTCTTTTGAGGATAAATTGGGTAATTCTTTAAATGAATGAGTTTTAGAATCACTAATATATCCAACGGAGCCGTTGTAGTTAACTAAAGATCCATCTTTATAATGTTCCTTCCATTTGAGTGGGTGAGGGGGAACGATCTCAGGCACTTTTATAGTGATAGGATTTTTCTTTCTGCTTTTTGATGGAGTTATTTGTGTTCTCTCAACGGTTGTCATTCCCCATAAATCGTACAATGAGAACGTTTCTGAAGCTAATGTGGTTGTCGCCTCATAGTCGCTATCTACACGCTTGTTTATCTCAATAGGAGAGATGTGCTTTTCTGAAAATTGAGATGTGAGAAGTTTCTCCAGCTCTTGGTTGAGATCTCCTTGATAATGAAATACATGTCGTTCGTGGCCAAATTGATTAGTTTCCCTGAATTCATCTGTATATATTGCATTTATGAATTTGCCATCTTGTTTTCTTGTAAAA
Organism: Lachnospiraceae bacterium; assembly: GCA_028694115.1. Next base: position 20,249 of record JAQUUB010000022.1, on the reverse strand, counting down.
AAAGTAGCATCAATGAAATTCTGCTCTACTTGGCTAATGATTTCTCTTTTTTTAGTTTCGGTTTTTTGTAGTATAATCAAATCACTACCGACTTCTATTCCTGCTGATGAAGCAAATAGATTATCAGGAAATCTAATACCTGCTATAAGATTTGAATGAGACATCAAATATTCGCGAACATGTTTGTTTGAGGGGGTATCTGCTACTCCTCGTGAAGTGATATATGCTACCATACCTTTATCACGGACACAATCAAGCCCTTTCACGAAGAAATAATTATGTATAGTTTGTGAGAATACTGATTTCTGTTTGTCATGAATATATAAAGGGTCAAAGACAGGAATGTCTCCGAATGGTATATTCGAAAATGCTAAATCATAGGTTCCTAATTCATTTTCAGGAATAGTCTCAAATCCTGCAATTCGAACTGTAGTACCTGGTTCTTTTGCTTCAAGAATCATTCCGGAAAGAATATCTTTTTCGTATGCTGTTTTTTGGAGCTGTTTATCCCCAAAAGCGTGAAGAAAACGACCTGATCCGGAAGAAGGGTCTATCATCTTTTCAAATGAATAATGATTCGAAATTACTTTCCCTATCGTAGTGATTACTTCTTCAGGTGTATAGAAGGCTGTGAGAACTGATTGTTTAATGCTCACTATATAGCGGTTATAATCTCTTTCTGTGCTGGAGTTGTCTCTAATCAGCTCGTGAAGAGTTTGCGTTAATGGATATAGGCTGTGCTCTGTTATTGGCCATTCTGTTATTGGTCTAGTATCTAGTACGCATTTCAATCCTCCAAAACCTGTATATTTGCTAAGAATGGCACGTTCCTGTTGTGTTGCCAGTCTAGCTTCCTTCTTTACTAGGAATGCTGTACGAAGAGCCGTTATGTTGTCTTCAAGAGCCTTTTTTTTATTGTATGCCATTGTCTGTTTTAATTAGTGTTATTATTTCATTTTCTAGTTCTGTCTCTTCCGGAGAACCTGAAAATGAATCAATTAATTGGTATTTCTCATTTAGTTGATCTTTATACTTATTATAGATTTCACTTGCTTCAAGATTAGCAAACTTCTGTTCTTCTATAATATTCTTAATCTTACAATAAAGAGAATAATGCAAGTCTTGAAACATAACTGTGTTTGCTCTTTCTTTGCATTCTGTTATGTACATACCTTCGCGCGAACATTTTTCAAATTCTTGTTCTGCAGCTTCACTTCTTGAATTGATAAAATCTATGTCTTTTATTTTATCAGGATGTGTCTCAAGCAAATATGCTTCGAGTTTTAAATTGAAATAAGATAACTTTCTCATGATGATTAATATTTTGATGGTCAAATGTAATAGAGAAGGTACGCAAACCCTTTGCGCTTTTTAATTTTTATAATAGGGAAAAATATAATTCTCCTTTTTGATGTATAAAGTAGTAATCGCTTTAATTATTATATTTATATAAATAAAAACATCAAAACTATTTGATTATTATAATATTAATAGTATATTTGTATATCAAATAATTTAAACCGCATAAGGCTGGCGGGATATAAAATTAGTCGAAATATATTATGGGAAATGATAGAGCTTTCACATTAAGAATAGGTTCCGCTGAGGATAAGGAACTTAAATTTATAAAAGAAAACTCCGGTGAGACAACTGATACGGGAGCAATAAGATTTATCTTACGCAATTGGATTAATCTTAATAAAAAATTAGTGGATGCACTAAAAAAAAATGAGGAATTAAAGAAGGAAAACTTACGCCTTCAGGAAAAAATTAATAATTTTACAAACGCCTTAGAGGCACTTAAAATTAAATAATATGAAAACTCAAATTTCAAATCTGAGAAGCAGAAGGCAATAGTTTTCGTACCTCAGATTATATCAAAGAAAGAGATTTCTTTATTGATTAACTTTTATCTTTTTGTTTTGATACCAATTTTCTTTCGAAACTGGACCAACACCAGGCTGATCAGGAAGAATGTTGGTATCAAAAATTTAGCTGCAGACAGCTGGCCAAGAATAATATTGATACCAGTCAACTTCTTAATTGTACTGGGAGAACTATTTTGAAGTCTCTTACAAGTCTGAGCAATATGAGACTATATAATGTTATTTTTCCATCTATGAAGTCAGGATCTTGATCTGCATTCAATATAAAGCGATAGAGGTCACTTATCTGTTGATCGGATAACTGATTAATGGCCTGATTATAAAACTTGATTATTTCCTGTGAGCCAAATATTATATCTAGCTGTTCCATTATCGCCTCAAAGTAAACCGGTCTTTTTCTGGCCAAGAAGAGATCCGTTATATAATCATGTCTTTTAATTATAAATCCTGTAAACACAGGCGGAAATGTAACTTTTCTTACTGCTTCAATTTCAATGTAGAATGGCATCAATCCTGTTTTATACAATGACTTCATTTCCTTTTCAAAGGGAGATAGCTTTCTCTCTTTGAGGCGGTTATTATCTCCTGTTTGCTGGAAATAACGTTTTAATACCTCTATTTTGTAAAATTGCTCTTTTTTCCCTATTATCTTATAATATTGCGGAGCATTATTTGATAATTTTGTAGTGGTCAGGATTCGGAATACAAAGAAATTCCGAAGACGAAAATTACCAGAAAAAAAAGCAGCTAAAACAAATTCATTATGGGTAATACGTAATATCTGATTTTGTATCTTATAAGCGCTTACGAGCGCAATATATCTATTACGCTCGTAATAGTATGTTGCTGCGTAATATTCCAGACTGCTGCATAAGTCAAATGTAGATGATGTTTCGTTCAGATATTTATAGATATCCTGAACGGATATCGAATCAGTACGTTCATTGGTTGATGACGGCATGGAAGTGTCATCTATTTTTTTGTAGATGAAATGATCTAATGCAGAGAGAAGTTTTTTAATATTAATCATGAGGTTGGATGTTATAGAATAAACTGGTGCTATTGGAATAAAATTTGTGGATGGTTTTTCTTAATATATCTATAAATTTTTCTTCAATTGTCGCATATAGAGTTTCACTTGGCACTGAGAGTGTAAGCTTTTCTCCCTCTAAATTCTCCGTATAGCTATAGTATCGCAATTCTGATAATGCGATCTTAGCTTCTTCGGGTATATCTGTACTCTTCCAATATTCTCGACATTGCAGCCATCTATCCAACCCGAATGCCGTATCTTTCTCTTGTTTTTCAAACAAGGGTGATGATGAAATTTGTTCTGATGATATATTTACTTTCTTGTTTGGTGATATTTGATATGCTTCTAATATTTTACATACATAACCAGGAATGTTGGCTATATGAGATTTATCAGACTTTTCAAATTCGACTAATCTCGTGTATAGAGCTAATATCGTTTCTGATTTAGCAACATGGAGTTGCTGAGAAATGTTTGCTTTCTTTTTAGGTAAATATTTCTGTATAATGGACTCAATCGCGTGAAGATTCTCTATAGCCATGAGATCTACACGTTCTATTCTATCCGTATTTTGAATTTTTATAAACCAACCGGTTATTTGTTTCTTTCGACCTATTACAGTCCAATCGTCCTCAATTGTAAAATCTCTTGTTGTATAACCGGTATCAAACAATTTCTTCAATTCTTTCTTTACAGGCGTGAATATATATTTTTTTATATCACTACATTGGTAGTGAGTCTCAAACATCTCATTTATTTCTGATGGGGTAAGATACAGTTGATAACGGTGGTAGGCGTTATCATGCTTACATATCAACCAATATATTTGATGGCTGTAAACACATTTGAATTTGTTCGTCAGCTCATAATCTAAGAGTGTATATGACGTTTTAGAATCAACTATGAATGATTTTAATGCTTCCGGATCGCTATTAAGTTGCAAGCCTTCTTCATCCGAAAATTGAGAAAAGGAGATTAAAGAGTAATATTTGAAACTTCCATTAGCTCCCTTCTCGAATCGAGAAACATTCCTGAGTTGATTGACCATACTAGTCACATCCTTTTTCCAGTTCGGCGTTGGATACCACTCCTTTAATATTTTCGTTGGGATATTTATTTTAAATATCCTTTGAGCTTCAATATACTCTTGTAAATCAAACTCCATCTTTTGGACGAACATTTCAACCAACAGCTCGGCACGGCTCTTGATAATGTTGGTTGGAAAGTTGGGAGCCTGATTATTTCGCTTCAAGAGCTCTTTTGTTTTATTCTCCTTTTCCATAGGAAATTTTATTAGTTCGGAGCAAAGATATATAAAAAGAATAAATACACCAATAAAACGGGAGGTTATTATCATTCTCTCTTTCAGTTTTTATATGCGTAATGAAAAAATGTCAATTTAGCAATATGTTAATTTATGTATTGCAATAAATATCCGTTAATATCATTAATGTATTTGTTAACAAGGTTCAAAATCGCCTTATTTAGGGCAAATTGATGCTTTATTCTTTACAATTAATTGATTTTTTACCCGGAAGATCTTTTTTTGCATTTATCTTTCCAGTACTCCGTCAGTTCCTTTCCAGTACTCCGTCAGTTCCTTTCCAGTACTCCGTCAGTTATCTTTCCAGTACTCCGTCAGTTTTCCAGTACTCCGTCAGTTATCTTTCCAGTACTCCGTCAGTTTTCCAGTACTCCGTCAGTTATCTTTCCAGTACTCCGTCAGTTTTCCAGTACTCCGTCAGTAAATTCGTAAAGCCCTGATTATTAGCAGTTTAAAAAATCACTTTACATGCTCCTTGCTTTAGCTATTATATATGCTAAAGAAAGAAAAATTAATTTGCTAACGAATTTTGCTAAGAAATGTCTCGGAAACCATTATCTATAAATGTTTTGTAAACCATTAACTTATAATAGGGAAAAGAAGTATTTGAAACTGTAGATTGGCTAGTTCCAAACTGCGGAATGGTATTTTTAAGCTCCTCTTAGACGTTTTCTTTGTTTTTAATGGTATATAATCGTTTTCAACTTTTAAATTGATTCTTGGCAAAATAAGGTCTATTTTCAATAAACTGATTTATGGTTGAGCTCAATCAATATACAAATTCAATGCAAACGAATTCATTACCTTTTATTTTTTCCGGTACTTCGCTCAACCTTGATTTAACGACCATTCCAAAATGAAGAACCACCCACGTTTTTCTTTCATTTTTCCCTATGTATTCATTTTTCATTTTCCGCCGATAGGCGGATCTTTAGAAATGGAACGAAGTGGAATGTGAATAGCAAGCAGACATCACGCATAGCGAGATGTGTATTAACGCAAAGCGTTAATTATCAATTGATTATATTTTATGGTGGATAATTGTTATGGATAATTTGATTGATTATTATTAATACTAATTAATTGATTATCAATTTATTATATATGGATAAGTTATATTATCCATAAATTTATAATATACTGATTTTCAGATTATTATAAAATATATATTTTTTCTTATGGATAATTAGGTATTTTAATTACCTTTGTGCCAAACAGTTATAACCAAAATGATGGAAAAATACTCCAATCTCAAAATAAATCCAGACCTTAAAAAAAGGTTAGATAAATTACGTAAAGGAAAGACCTTTAATGCTATTATTGATGAAATGCTGACGTATTTCGAAATGACTGGTGTAAATCCTAAATCGGATATAACTCCTCCTGTGGCAACATTTGTCAAGGTGTTGAATCAGCAAGGTGAGGCTATTATGGATAGGCTTACTAGCGTAATTAAAATCATCCGTAATATTGAAGCTAATAAGATTGATGCTCTTTTAGAAGGAATAGCCGGAGATATAAGTCAGAACTCATCATCTATTCCTGATAGTGAAATTTTGCAAGTTATAGAGACTAATAAATCATTAAAGGACAAATTGGCTAATAAGGAGGAAGAAATTGCAAGGCTAAAAAAGGATAATGGCAAGGATCTTTCTAAAACAAAGAATATTATAGATACAATAGAACAGTATCTTAAAAACCCCAGTTTACCAAGGGATAGTAAAGGTAATATATTGGTGAGTGATATTTATATTAAGAACTTATTAGACAAAATAAGGAATGTATAGTAAGTTACATCGGCCTATAAAGAATAAATGTGGAACATTTATTAACGCAGGTTCCTGTGTGTTCTTGGTGGAATATCTGAAGAAAGAAGAAAGTAAATATAATACTTTTTTCTCTCATAAAGATGATGCAGTAGATTCAACGACTGTAATTAATTCGATTGATAACAATAAAAGAACGCTGAAAAGTAAGCAAGAAAAGTTCTACATGCTGACCTATAACCCATCTGAAAAAGAAATTAAATTTCTCGTTAAAAGTGTCACTGGAAAAAAAATTAGTAGGTGGGATGATTTAACTCAATTAGAGAAAGAACAAGTTTTGTCTAGCTTTAAAGAATATGTTCGTGATTCTATGAACATTTACGCAAAAAATTTCAATAGAGATAAAGAACTTACCGGTGATGATCTTGTTTATTTTGCAAAAATTGAAGAAAACAGGTATGAGGATGAAAAAGAGGAATATGGTTTCCTCGGAAATAAAAAGGAGGCAGTTAAACGTGATGGATTTAATCTTCATGCACATGTTATTGTTTCCAGAATGGATAAAACGCAAACAATAGCTTTATCTCCTCGATCTAAGAATAGAGAAGTCAGTACCCAACTGAACGGTAAAACTGTTAAAGGCGGTTTTAATTTAATGAAATGGAAAAAGGAATGTGAAGATTTATATTCGAGTAAATATAACTATATATATGACCAAGGTGAACGTTATGACAGTAATCCAATGTATATTGCCAAACAAAGGATAAAAGGAAAAGTTAAGAATAGAATTATAAATGAAATGCTTCAAGATATGAAAGAGGAAAAACAAATTTACAAAAATATAAATAAAGCTAGCCTAATTATTGCTAACCCTAAAGCAGCAATTAAGAGTTATCTTAAACAACAAATTAAAGAAATATTATCTGATAATCAACAAACAGAAATTTAATATGAACCATTATACAGAAATAATATTTCAATTATTAATTATAATGACTTTATTGTCTTTATTAATATGTTGGAAACCATTTAATAATAGATGGCTTAATATATGTATTCATATTTCTTTTGGTTTTCTTATTTCAGGATTAATACCTGAATTTTTGGATTTGATTTTACCTCTTCAAAAATCTGTTGTTTTGTATATTCCGTATTTACTATTTTGTCTTTTAACTATGTTAATTACAGGAAATAAGAAAACTGTCAACTCCCCTAAAAAAGGAGAAGACGTTTTTATTCTCGAAACAAATGATGGAAAAAATATTGAATTTTATTATCCTAGAGATAATTTTTTGGTTTACGGTGGAGCTGGTTCCGGGAAGACAGCTTCAATTGGTAAACCTCTTATGGAACAATTCATTAAAAACAAATGGGCCGGCTTTATATATGATTATAAAGACTTTGATTACACGAGAACAGCTTATAATCTTGCTGTTAAATATAATTATCCATTCAAGTTTTATTATATCAGCTTCACCGATATGTCACGTACATACCGGTTTAATCCGCTTGATAAAAAGGTTGTTGAAGATGAAGCTCTTCTTCAACAAGTCATGGACGACTTTTTGAAGTCCATGATGCCTATAGATGGTAAAACTGATGAATGGTACCAAGGTGCACTTGGTATATTGAAAGGGGTAGCATACAGATTCTATTCGTTTAAAGGAGAATTTGAGAGGCTGTGTACTTTGCCGCACATCCTCAATTTCATTCTTCTTGCTAAACCTGAAGAACTCATAAAGTTCTTAGAAGGTGATAATATGTCAAAATCACTGGCAGGCGCATTTATTGGCGCAAAGGGAAGCGAGAGAACGTTGAGTTCTTATTTGTCTACTCTTAATAACTATATTACGAATTTGGCGACCAACAAAAACATTTGTTATGTACTGACCGGAGATGATTTCATATTTAATTTGGTAGATCCGGAAGATCCAAAACTTTTTGCCGTGTGCAATAACTTTGCTCGTGAGAATATAATATCGCCTATCATCGCTATGCTTTTGCCCATTTCGGCACGTAAAATCGAATTTGGTAATAAAATCAAATTCGCATATATACTTGATGAAATGACCACTTTTAAAGTGAACAATTTTCAGCAAATGCCTTCCGTATTAAGGGAATATAATGCTGCCTTCGTTGTGATGACTCAATCAGGTTCAAAGCTTGAAAAGGTGTATAAGAGAGAAGACCGAGCATCAATAGAAGCAAACTGTGCTAATATTTTTCTTGGTAGGACAAAGGACGTTGAAGCATTGAAATATTATCCTTTGTTTTTTGGTAAGCACGAGGCCGAAAAATGGAGCTACAGTACAGGAAAATCCGGCCAAAGTCAAAGCCGAAATTCAACTAAAAGTACTCAAAAAGAAGAGGTATATGATGCTAATACTTTTGCTGAGTTGGAGCAAGGTGAATTTATTATGGGATTCGGAACTGCAAATTATAAGAAAATGAAAGCTAAGCTGCAAATGTTCAAGCTTCAGGAAGATCCTCTACCTGTAATTAATGCAGTGACAAAACAGGATATAGATGATAATTATAATAAAATTATTCAAGACCTCGACATTCTTTACGATGGAGAATGCGGAAGATAATTTTAAGTATTTACCTTATAAAAATATAATTATGGAAGAAGAAAAACTGCTTTTACCTTATGAAATGCTTATTCAGAAGCTTCAGGACAAAGAGATTACACATCTCCAATTTATAAAAAGTCAGGAAACCTTTGATATTGACTATATGGAGTATCTGAGAGGAAGTGAGAGAACAGAAGATGAGGAATCTGCCATTGATTTCCTTGATTTTGTAGATGAACGATCTCTTAATGGGCAAACTTATGGACTTTAATATTTTATGTATATACTATTAATATGTTTATATTTAAATATTAAATATATATTTGGATAAAAAATTATCTGAATCTGGTGACTTATTTTTGATACCAATTTTCTTTCGAAACTGGACCAACACCAGGCTGATCAGGAAGAATGTTGGTATCATTATTTGTAGCCGGCGACTTTTGCTGCTGCAATTTTATGTATCAAAAATTTAAATGCCGGCAGCTGGCCAAGAATGATATTGATACCAATTCTTTTATCCAGGAAGATCTCGAGGGAAATCAATTGGTATCAAAAAATAACGTAGATTGAATTTCTCAATCTACGTCCATAATCTGCTCTCTTTTGTGCAATACCTATTTATTTTGCAGATTATTTTTGCAAAGATAAGAAACCCTTTGTTTTCTTACTCATATTTAGATTTTATCATTTTATTAAAGAATATTCAAGTTCGTTTTATTTATAATTATAACGTAACAAGAAATTATTGAATTTAATTATAAAATTCCTTGTTATTTTTAGTACGATTATCTATGTTTGTGAAAACATAATAAAATCGAAAATGAATAATGAACATATAAAATTGCTAATTAGCAAGGGTTTTTAGTTGTCAAGGAATCCTTGGCAACTGCCGATGATGGAAAAGTTATTTAATTCGATTTTTAATAATTCAATATAATGGAAAAACAAGGAGAAATAATTCTTTATCAACCTGATCAAACAATCAAGCTAGAAGTTTATTTAGAGAATGAGACGGTATGGCTTACGCAAGCTCAAATGAGCGAACTTTTTCAACGTGAAAGAACTGTTATTACCAAGCATATCAATAATGTGTTTAAGGAAAATGAACTTGATGAAAAAAGCAATGTGCAATTTTTGCACATTGCTTTTTCTGATAAGCCAATAAAAGCATACAGCTTGGACGTTATCATATCTGTTGGTTATCGGGTTAAATCAATGAGAGGTACACAATTCAGGCAATTTGCAAACAAAGTATTGAAAGAGTATATGATTAAGGGATATGCTGTTAATCAACGCTTGGAACAATTAGAAAAGAATGTGGGTTCTATATTCTTGGAACATGACCGAAAACTTGCAGAACTAAGTAACCAAATAGATTTTTTTGTGAAAACTTCACTTCCTCCGATAGAAGGTGTCTTCTTCGATGGGCAAATATTCGATGCTTATGTATTTGCCACCAACTTAGTCAAATCAGCTAAGAAATCATTAATCCTCATTGATAACTATGTTGACGAGAGTGTATTATTGATGTTGGCCAAGAGATCTTCTGGTGTTCCGGCTAGCATATATACAGCAAAGATAACATCTCAATTACAGCTTGATCTGCGGAAGCATAATAGTCAGTATCCTATAATAGAAATACACGCATATAAACATGCCCATGACCGCTTCATAATCATTGATGACCAAGTGTATCACATTGGTGCATCCCTCAAAGATTTAGGCAAGAAGTTGTTTGCATTCTCTAAACTCAATATTAATCCTGATATCATTCTTAAGGAGTTATGAAAAAACCGAATTTAATGTTTAATTATTATTTTCCCTTTTATACTCAGAAAAGGGAAGGAAAGAAACAGTATTATTATACTGTTAAAACAATTATGCATCTTTCTCCTGAGGAAGGAATTTTAATATCCTTAGAATATAAAAGGTCGAAATTAGTGGAACTTTCATTACGAAAAATTAATGATGCAAAAATACTTGATGCTAATTTTTATAATGATACTTGCATTACTTATAGTGAATTTTCAAAAGTTATAAAAACTGTTTATAAGCAATTATCTGATGCAATTAGAGTCTTATCGTCTTCACCTGCATATATTAAGATTTTAATTTTTGGTGTATATTTTAAATATAATGCTAATACTGAATTAGTCATTGATAGTAATGAAATTAATATAAAGCATGGAGAATTTGATTATAAAATAGAGAATGGCAAAAGGATGATAGTAAAAAAGGAGTATGATTCTGATTCAAGTGACGAAAATAATCTTATGAATAAATTATCCTCATTTGTGAATTCTATACACGATTCAACAAATTATAAAATTATAAGTGAAGAAGACTTTATTAATAAATTCGAAGGAGTTTGGGAAAGGTATATTGAATACTTTGAAGCACCTAAATTTATTCGTAAAAAGGAATTTAAATTATGAAACACCCAAATAATAACATTCAAAAAAAACAAGAGGCATTCTTGAAAAATTGCCCGGAAGAAGAACGGGCATTTCATGCAGCGCTATTTCGAATTGGAAATGCTGCATACATATATCATCAATTAGGAACCGGACGTATCGAAAATCTTAAGTTATATTTTGAAGAGTGGGTTCAAGGCTTACCACCTAGCATTTCGGAAGACATGAAAAGACAAGGTTTTGAAAGGTGTCAATCAATGCTACCATTCACTAGATACGTGAATGAGAGAAATGATGTAGGAATGGATCAGTGGATGAAAGAACACTTGTCGGAAGAGGATTATAAAACTTTTAAAACCAGTGTGGAATTATGAAAATTGGATATGCACGAGTAAGTACGAGAGATCAAAATCTTGATATGCAAATTGAAGCATTGACCAAGGCCGGTTGCGAGAAGATATTCTCAGAAAAGAAGTCAGGTAAGGATGATAATCGTATGCAGCTTCAGGAATGCATCAACTATCTGAGATCAGGTGATACTTTAGTAGTGTACAATTTATCTCGGTTAAGCAGATCGCTTAAAAAAATGTTGCAAGTAATATGTGAATTGGAAGAAAAAGGTATTCACTTTTTTACTATCACCGAGAATATATGTACGGAAGGCCCTGCAGGAGCTCTTACTCTGGCTATTTTTGGAGCTATTGCTCAATTTCAAAGAGACATCATTGTCGAAGCGTGCCAAGACGGCAGAGCTGTTGCAATGAAGAAAGGGGTGAAGTTTGGCCGTCCAAAAGGAGAGGTTAATAAGGGCAATAGCTCCAAAATTAAAAGTTGTCAGCAGTTGTATAATGCGGGAGCTAGTATAGCGGAAATCATGCAAACGTTGAACATAAAATCCAAAGAGACTGTTTACAGATACTTAAAAAAAGGGGGAATAACTCCCAATAGAAGGTGAGCAAATCTATATATTTCTATTTGATACCAATTTTCTTCCAAAACAGGATCAGTACCAGGCTGATCAGGAAGAATGTTGGTATCATTATTTGGTCCCGGCAACTTCTGCAGAGGATGAAAATGATACCTTATATTTTTTTTCTTTATTCTTTTTTTGAAGTGAGGATCTTTACCTGTAGTTTTGTAGCATAGTCATGTATTCAATATTCACTAAGAGAGGAAGCCTATGTTTGGACTGATGGACTGCAACAATTTCTATGCTTCTTGTGAGCGGGTATTCAACCCAGCACTAAACAATCGACCTGTCGTTGTTTTATCCAACAATGACGGATGTGTTATTGCACGATCCAATGAGGCAAAAGCGTTGGGTATTAAAATGGGGACACCGGCTTATCAGATCAAGGATCTTGTTTCGACTCATCAAGTTACTGTATTCTCGTCAAACTACTCTCTCTATGGTGACATGTCTGCGCGGGTAATGACAATTCTTACGGAACTTGTTCCTGAAATTGAAGTATATTCTATTGATGAAGCTTTTGTTAATCTATCAGGAATTAACCAACTTCAAACATTGGGTACAAGCATTGTAAGTAAGATTACCAAAGGAACTGGTATTCCTGTATCTTTTGGTATTGCTCCCACTAAAACACTTGCAAAAATGGCAAATAAGTTTGCCAAGAAGTATCCGGCTTATCAACGGGTATGTATCATTGACACGGAAGAGAAGAGATTAAAAGCATTAAAACTGTTTGAGATAGGTGACGTCTGGGGTATAGGTAGAAGATCTGTTCCGATGTTGTCGATGCAAGGAGTTAAAACCTCATATGATTTTACCCAATTGTCACAATCTTGGGTGCGCAAGAATATGAGTGTAGTAGGCGAGCGAATTTGGAAAGAATTACGTGGTGAATCTTGCATTGATATGGAGGATTTTGTACCTGCGAAGAAACAGATCTGCACATCACGAAGCTTTGGTAATATGATAACTGACTTTGATACTTTATCTGAAGCGTTAAGTACACATGCATCGGTCTGTGCTAGTAAGTTGAGAAAACAAAAATCTTATGCTTCGTCTCTCATAATCTTCATTCATACAAACAACTTCAGGGAGGATCTTCCTCAGTATTGGAAAAGTATTGCTGTAAAGCTTCCAGTACCTACAGCTGATACTGCTGAAATAGTAAAGTACGCATTAGTTGGCTTAAAATCGATATTTGTGGAAGGATACCAATATAAAAAGGTTGGCGTAATTATCTCCGAGATTACCGGAATTTCTCAGTTAAGCTTATTCGATACTATTGATCGTGAGAAGAGGAATAGACTTATGGACGCTATTGATAAGATCAATGGTGAACATAGCAACAAGATTAAGTTGGGCGTACAAGGTACAGGGAATCAATGGAAGTTAAAGCAGGAATTTCTATCTCAACATTACACAACTGATTTTAATGAGATATTGACTATTAATTGTGAGTAGCAGTATATTCCTTGAATGGAATAATCTCACTATGGAACTCCTTTATAAGTTCTTTTTGAGGTATCAAATAATCAGCTGCAGACAGCTGGCCATGAATGATATTGATACCAATTCTTTTGTCCAGGAAGATCTCAAGTAGACAAAAAAGATACCAATCTCCACCCACCCGAAAAGAAGTATGTTTCTTATCACTTTGTTAATGGCAAACATTCCTCTATCATTCTGATAACTCCATTTTTTGCTATTAACAAAGCGGAAACATTCGGCAAAGGAACACATCTAAAGATAAGTTCCGGTTTTTGCCTGATGATTAACCCCTGTTTGGAATCTTTTTTTTGATAATAGGGAATATATATAGCCTGTTATGTGAAGAGGGAGACAATAATTTGCCTCCCTCTTTTTTACCCTGCTGAGAAGATCTGTGCTCAAGAGAATCATTAATTAACAGGATAAGTTCCTTTATTCGTTTACCAGCGTATTATACCGGTATAATAGTCTTGCTCAGGGCCTTTTTTATAATTGTAATATTGATCAGAAAAGGCTTTAAAATCAAATGCCCAATTTATTTCGGTAATATTACCCGCTGAATCTATTCCTGGTAGATATAAAAACTCCCAAGTAGATTCTCCTACTTTGAGAACTTCAGCATCTGTCACCCCGTCAAAATCATAAAAATTCTCTCTATCATTTTCTACGAGAGAGTATGTGCCTCTGCCAGCAAAGCTGATTTTAACTTCACTCTTTAGTGGGTAATCTGCTACTAGGGTATACTTGATTCCAGTACCACCGTATTTTGTGATTGCCATAACTGAAAGATAATTATCTTTTACCTCTGCTTTCTCAAATTTTCCCGTTATAGTTCTATTTGAACACAAACCAAAAGTAAAAATAAATATGAAAAAACTATTAGTTGGAATTATTTTGGCTTTAGGAAGCCAAACCGGTGCTTATGCACAGTTTTATTCGGTACGTACTAATGTATCAGGTCTACTTACGGGTAATTTGAATTTAGAGTATGGCATGACCTTAAATAAGAAATGGTCGATGCATATTCCTATTCAATACAATCCCTTTATTTATTCTTCCACCAAGAATACCAAATTTCAAAATCTAACTATCATGCCGGGTGTTCGGTGGTGGACAGAAGAGAGTTATCGTAAACACTTTATAGGTTTATATGGTGTAGCCAGCCATTATAATGTCGGTAATATCTGGAACGACAATCGCTATGATGGAGATGGTTTTGGCGCCGGTCTTTCTGTTGGTTGTGCATACCCGATATCACCTCGATTTAATTTTGAGTGGGAGGCCGGTCTTGCTGCTCTCTGGTGTTCTTATGACAAGTTCGTGGCAAGAAAGAACGGTTATCTTTTCGGTCATTATACCAAATGGCACTTAGTCCCTTCGAAGGTAGCTTTCAATGTAACTTATCTATTCTAATTTTAAATATATAATTATGAGTTCGACTAATTTAATCCTATTTATCGGTCGCTTAGGTCATGATGCGAAAATAATCGCAACTTCCGATAAACCTTTTATTTCATTCAGCCTCTGTGAGTTAGGTTCTAAAGAACCTCCAACGTGGATAGATGTTACTCAAAATTTTAAAGGAGATCCTCCTAAGGTCGTTGATTACCTTAAAAAAGGCACATTGGTACAAATTACCGGTACTCCTTATGTAAAATCTCGTAATGGAGAAACGAGTACTCTCGCTGCCTTTGCCAATAACATAACAATATTGTCTACCCCCGAAGCCAAAGAGTAATGTTATGAAGCAACGAAAGATAGCAGGTATTTCGTCTATATTGCTTTTTGGTCTTGTGAGCTGTGGCCCTTTGGTTAAGAACATTGATTCAAAGGTGTCCATTCAGCAGGTGCAAGAAAAGAAAGTGAAAATCAGGCAAGATACTATAAATCAAAACCACATATATAGTGCTAAGACCGAGAAAGATCTTAAAAGCAAATATACTGCTTATGAAAAAGATGTTTCCGGTGAAGACATTATGAGCTTAGAACTGGCCGATGTAACCATTGTCGCTAAATCTAAGAATATTCCCGAACGAGCTGGTAAAATAAAGTTGGATTTCAAAGTTTCTGTTCCGAATACCCTTATTAATAAAAAGTGGCAAGTTCAGCTTACCCCTTGTGCATATAAGAATAATAAGCGAATAGAATTTGATAAAATATTTATTTCCGGTGCAGATTTTCTTCGCCAACAAAAAAAAGGGTATCAAATGTACCAGAACTTTATTTCCTCAATCATTCCTGATTCAGCTTATATGCAGTCATTTTTTAACGAGCAAGGCTATCAAAAGGCCATAGCAAAGGTTGAAGAATCTTTCTATAATTCTTGGAAGAAAAACGAACTCTCAGAAGCTCGTTTTGTCGATTGGAGAAATGTAAATAATAGGCGCACCCTGCTATTTAATGGCGTTATGGAGCGCAACAGATCCTCTATTGGTTCAGGTGATTGGAAATCCCACCTGCCAGCTTACTATATGGAACGGGAATCAGATTTAAATGATTGGAGATCTCATCTTAATTCTTTAGAACAGAAAACAATTACTGTTTCAGATTCAATAGAAATATCTAAGAGATTCTTTGATTATAAACGAATGGCAGAGAACGAACGTCGTAAAGCCATTCGAGAACAGAAATACAATCAATTTGTACTTTTTCCATCGGAGCCTTGTCGTCTTGATACTGTCATAGAGGTTGGAAATAACTTCGAATACTATTATTCTCAATCTATTGAAGCCGATGAAGCTATAAAAAAAATAGATGTTACAATAAACGGAGAAATTATTGCTGTAGATAATAGCAGAGCTCAACTCCCCCAAACCGACACTATAACTTATTATATATCTTCAATGGTTCAGTTTTTGGACCATTCTCCCCGTTTCAAACGTATAATTATAAACCGCCACGCACAAGCCAATACTACATGTTTAATAAATTTCAAATCAGGTAGGGCCGATTTTGACGACAGAGTAGGGAATAATAAAGAAGAGATCACTCGTGTGCTTGAAACACTGCACAAATTGACATTTACAGGAGAATTAGTACTCGACAGTGTTCACATGATTGCCACCTCTTCTCCTGAAGGAGATTTTAAAACAAACCTTCAACTTTCAAAAGATCGTGCACAAAGTTTGAAAGAATATCTTCGTCAGAAGGTTGATGCCGATGAAATATCACTTTTCAAAGCTTCGGCAATTGGCGAGGACTGGACAAAACTTTTATCCTTTATAAAAAAGGATGAATCAATAAAAGACAGAGATCGGATATTGAGCTCCCTATCTTCGTATACAGATAAAGAACAAGCATTGAAGAACTTTCCGGAATATAAATATATCCGTGACAAGTATTATCCGCTTCTCCGAGCTGTGAACTTCGATTTTTTCCTGCATAGGAGAGAAATGGTAAAAGATACCATTCATACAACGGTAATTGATACCGCCTATATGGATGCTATAAAGATGATGGAAAACAGGCAATACAGACAGGCACTTCAAGTTCTTGATGAGTATTCTGACCATAATACAGCGGTATGTTTAATGTCGTTGGGGTTTGATGCCCGTGCCATTACTATTTTCGAATCACTACCTCCGACAGCTGACGTGTCTTATCTTCTTTCAATCTTATACGTTAGGAGCAATCGTATTGAAGAAGCAATAGATAGTTTTAAAACAGCTTGTCATTTGGATTCTTCCAAATGGTATCGCGGGTTACTAGATCCGGAAATTAATAAAATAATTGTAGATCATAAATTAAATTTTGAGTATGAAAATTAAATTATTACTTCTCCAAATTCTCGTCTTACTTACATCCTCATGTAGTCAGATGTTCGAAGAGTCGGGAGCTTCAACCGGTTATTTGCGCGCGCATATAACCGGGGATTTTCTTCCTGCTACAACGGAAGAACTTCAAGTAAGATACTACGATAATTATTCCGATCTGGAATATAACAACAAATTGGGTGAGCCTGATTATTTCTCGTCAGATAACACCTTTTTATCAAATATTCCATCAGGGAAATATAAGATACTTGTATATAACAAATTCAATAATAAAATAAGAAATTATTCAGATTTATCTCAGATTGTCATTACTGCAGACACAATTTACTCTCAAAAATGGGGTTGTGAAGTTATATCAACCTCACAAAAACCTGTATATAGAAGTATATCCGAAGGACTTATAATGCCTTCAGATACGACAGCGATCAATTTCCGATTGCTGCCAATGGTACAAAAAATAATTATAAATGTGACATTAAAAGGCATTGCTGTCAGCACGGATCGCATCTCATCAATTCAGGCCATGCTTTCAGGTGTGATTACCGGAAGGAAGATCTACACCAATCAAACCTTACCTGAGTATGCAGGTCAGGAATTTAGTTTTGTATCATCCTCTGAATCACATTACACAGCTAGTGCCTATGTATTCGGTATCTCACAAAAAGTTTCTAACACTTTGAAATTTGAACTTGCCGGTGATACATTCCATCAGAATACATCGGTTGATTTATCTACCGTGCTTAAGGATTTCACCTCTGAGGGTATGGTCATTGATCTTGTTGTTGAAATCGGTGAGAATATGGAAATGAGTAACATTTATATAGAAAAATGGATAGACATTAATCAAACTAATATTAAATTTTAAAATTAAAAGAAAATGAAAAAGATTTATTACTTTGTAATTGCTGCGTTAGCAGCCGTATCATGCACAAACGATGAACATCAGACAACCACCGTATCAGGTGAAAACACTTTGCGTATTAATGCTTCGATAGGAGAGGGGAAATCTACACGAGCAGAAAAATTAGCATGGCAAGAGAATGATCAAATTGGTGTTTTTGTATGTAATTCTACCATTGATAAACCTTACCTTAATAATGCTGAGAGATACGTAAATGTTTCTTTCCGCCATACCGGAGGAGGTTTCATCGCTGGTGATATTTACCTTGATGAGACTCCTGCTGAAGTCTTTGCTTATTATCCCTACTCAGCAAGTTCATCTACAGGTACAGCAGTAGCTATAGAGTCTTCGACACAAACTGATTATTTATATGGAAAAGCAGAAACACCAGCGTCAATATCTCAAAAAAACGTAACTGTTGCAATGAAACACGCATTGTCGCAAGTAGTATTCAAGATAAAAAAAGCTCCTGAATATACAGAAGGCCCATGTGTTTTATCTTCCCTTAAAATTGAGAATAACGATGCAACGAATACATTTCGCACTGCCGGTACTCTTAATGTTGCAACAGGAGAGATAACCGGAACGTCCAACATGGGTGTACTAACACTTATACCCGGTGCATCGTTAACACTTACCTCTGAATATCAGAATGTTAGCAGTATTTGTTTACCTGTTACTGCAACTGCAGGACAGAATATTCGTGCGGTATTTACAATTGACGGCCGTAATTTCAAATTTGCATTCCCTGCTGCGACAACTTGGGCGCCATCTACTCGTAACATTTATACGTTGACTGTAACCAATAGCGGATTAGAAATCGGAGGAGGAGCCGATGGTAATACCGATGGTATAACGATTGAACCTTGGGGTGAAGCATCAGGTAATGATATATCCTTAGTACCCATATTATAATTAAAATGAAGAAATTATTATATACTTTATTTCTTTTTTGTCTTTTCGTTGCGTGCGACAATGATGATGACGTGACAAATGAAGCAGGTGTTTCATTTGTCATTGCGCCATCAACTCGTGCTAACGAAAAGACATCGTTCTCCGATGGCGATGCTATCGGAGTATATGCAGTCGACAAGGCCACAGGTTTGGCTTCGTCTGGAAATATATGTGACAATAAGAAATATGTATTTGCATCATCAACTCAATCCTTCAAAGCTGCTTCGCAAGCCGATAAAATATTCAATTATGATAATAAAGACTTAGAGTTTTATGTGTACTACCCGTATTCATCTTCTATTGATGATGCTACGAATGTAATGCACGTATTATCAGGCGTGCGAGAAGATGATTTTTTAGTAGCTAAGACTTCAGGATCAGGTAATGCTTTGCCTCTAAATTTTCGGCATTTATTGTCTAAAATTAGAGTAAATTATACTCCTGATCAGGCAAGTTCTGACTTGAGCATGTCTGTAAATACATACAAAGCTTGTGTTATTAATCTTGCAAATAACCAAATAGATAAAGTAGGCAACCGTGCTGCATTACTTCTTGAAAAGACTCAATTAGAGAGTGTGACTGAGTTTGCTGGAGTAATTGTACCTCAAACATATACTCAATCAACTCTTTTTGGTACAATTACTGCGGGGGGCAAACCATATTCATTTTCATTTCCGGCAGATAGAACCTTTGCTTCAGGAGAAGAGAATGAGGTGGCATTTATGGGCAGCGAAAACCAATATATATTTTCAGCGACACCTGCATCAATTAGCTCTGTTGCAGCCGGCAGTACTACATCTTTGAATGTAATATCCACCAAAAGCAAAACAATAAATGGTGTAGTTCAACCAGGTACTACTGAAAGTATTGGTTATTCACTTACCAGCAAACCTGATTGGGTTACAATTTCCGGAAATACTATTCTTGTAGCGGAAAACACTTCTTTGTCAGCTCGGTCAGGGGATATTGTATATACCCAAGAAACATCTGGTAACTCTGCAACAATAAATGTTACCCAAGATGCTGCTGCAATTACCTATGGTAGTTGGGTCGTTTCTGTGAGTGCCAATCCTACGACTATTGCTCCTGCGGGTGGAACATCTGCGATCAGTGCCACTGCTTCTCGTGATGTATTCACGAATGGTACGAAAACGAGCACTGAAA
>JAQUUB010000271.1 GCA_028694115.1 Lachnospiraceae bacterium | reverse complement strand
AACATTTACTACTTGTTGTAATGAATCCACGCTAGGAAATACCATATTCTTTTTCTTTTTAACATATTCGTCCATGATTCAGCCTCCTATTTTTTCTTCTTATCCGAACTCATAATTGATTTTGCTAGCCAAGCACTTACCACACCAACACCACCAACAATACCCAATGGCATTGCTGCCAATGCAGCGCCTGCGCCAGCTACTAATCCAATTGCTCCCGCAGCCTTCATCCATTCTTTTGACACTGTTGCCCTAGATGCTGTTCCTGCAAGAATAGACGGTGTTACCAAATTCGCTTTATCCAACAATTTATCTTTATCTGATTCCTTATATTTTTCTGGATGATCCACGAATACATCCAATAATAATCTAAGCATTTCCGTTTCCTCTGGACAACGAACTATTTCTGCATCGAGCACACTTCTCATTGCGATATATTGAGTCTTATTCAGTTTATTACGACCACTCTCTATGTTGTTTATAGTTTGTCGTGTTACTCCTATTTGATTTCCAAATTCTTCAGCAGTCCAACCGACAGCTCTTCTAATCAATAGCAAGTAATCTTGTAATCTATTAATCTCTTCCATGTTCGCACCTCCATGTTAAAAGAATATACCTTGACAATATATTTGTCAAGGTATATTCTTTTAACATTCGTTTCAATCCTTCTGTATTGTAAAGGGCACAAAACGCTCCATTATTTTTCTCTTTAGTGGTAACATATATAAATTTATTTTTTCATTTTCATATTTATTTTTATTTATAGAGGCAACAATAGTTTTATAAGATTTCTCTTAAAAACACAGGTAATATTTCAAAATCGTTTAAATCTGTTTTATCTCTGTTAATCGTTCCAAACGAATCCAATATAGGTAAACCTGCATCATCAAATGAGCATGCATGTATTGCGATGCTATCAACACAATCTTTTTTTTGACCATAGTTTCTATATGACCAACACGCAACCGGACGTGCTTCATAAATCATACATTTATTTGCTTCATTTAAGAGTGGACATCTTACTTTTAATTTTAAGTATTGATTTAATTCTTTTTCGGTATAATCACCATCACTAATTGTTTTATGTTTTATGTTAAATTTCTCTTTTTCAAGTATACTAATTATTTCCTCAGCTCGGAGTTTTATTCTTTCTCTATCTCCGAGATTCAGTTTATAGATTGCCTTTTTCAAAACGGCTTTTTCAATAGGATTGATTCCAATTAATTGATTACAACAAGCACTACATCCTGCTGCACAAACCATATACAAGTCACATTTTCTTTCAAATTCATCAATTTTTCTTTCATTTTTCTTAATTTCTTCGACATACAAATTGTATTCATTTTTTCCGTTATATCTGTAAAATATCTTTTCGGCAAGATATTTTCTTTTTGGCTGATAATAATTTCTCACTAATTCAAGCAATTTTTCTCCTTTATCCCATGTCTCCTGATTATAGCCTTCTTTTAATTTAATTCTATTACCACCTATGTCTGTTGTCTCTTGTTTGATAATTTTTTCCATATTTGTCATCTCATCAAAACTAATATTTTCTCTTTTTCTAATCTTGAAAATCTTTTCAATTAACTTATTCATACCCGTTTTTCCCTCTTTCACTTTTCTATTAATCTGAAAATACTATTTTTATCAATATAGCATTACTATATCAATAACTAGATATTTTCACAATGCTAAAACGTTAGAGAGGGCATCTCTTGATGCCCCTTCACGTTTATATGTCTTTAGATTTCCTACCTGCTTTTTATTGATTTCATTTGATTTTTTACTATCATATATTTATTATTTGACTCGCGTGTAGCCGACTGTTCATCCATTAACTTATCAAACGTATCCACTCTATATTCTGGTTCAGGTTCTGCCACTGCTAATGCAAGATTCTCATGCGGTCTTTCCATTGCCTCGTCATATATCTTCATCATTCTAATGATTTCGACATCTTTCGACAAATTGTCGACCTTATCAATTGCTGCATCCAATCTTAACTGCATACCTTCAAGTAGCTTTTTCTTTGCAAGCCAAGGTTTCTTAACAGTTTCTGTCTTAGAGAACTTCTTCTCTTTTTCAGAATAATCAACCGTTTCCTTATCTGCAAAAGTTCTAAAAGTATTAGCAATCTGCTGATTTGCTTCTCGCATACCTTTACCAAATGCATCAATCTTAGCAATTGTTCCGACCACTTCCACCTGTGAAGCCTTTACATTCTCACGAATAAACTCCAGCTTTTTCTTTACTCCAAAGAACTCCGATACCTTATTCAGTGCGACTTTTCCCTTCAGCTTTGTCTCTCTTACAATGTCACTCGCTTTAGTCAAAATATTATCCTTTACTAAAAATATCTGCTCTTTCATAATCTTGCATCGGTTTTCAAGTCGATCAGCAGCCTCACTTACAGACTTTTTCAGATTATTAAGGATAGTATCTTCCTTCATCTCCTTAATCTGTGCTCTCACATTGGTTAGTTCCTCTGTCATTGCATCCAGTTTCTTTTCCAATCCATCCACATAGGAACAGATTTCAAACACATCATTCGACTGTGACTGCATATTGTTCTGCTTTAACATATCCATCAACTCCTGAATAATCTCATCCTTTGTAAGTGCTTTTTTCTTTGTTACTTCTGGTGTTGTATCCATCTTTCATTCCTCCAATCATAGTGCGGGGACAAGCAATGGCCTGTCCCCTAATGTTTATTGTTTATCGAAAGGGTGTTGCTTCCTTCTCTGGTGCTCTGTCAGGCACTT
>JAQUUB010000270.1 GCA_028694115.1 Lachnospiraceae bacterium | reverse complement strand
CGAACAATAAAAGGGGGGCTTCGCGAGATTTATGATTGGATGTACCAAAAAAAATATGTAAATTTTTCAGGAGTTCAGGTATTTCCGTTAATCCGCAAGGATCCAAGAAACAAACTTCTGTCCTGTTATTCAAAAGAAGAAATTCAACAATTACTATCTTGTATTGATAATTCAACACCATCAGGAAAGTGTGTATATAGTATTCTGTGTGTACTTGCATATCTTGGCATGCGCGCAGGGGATATCATCAACCTGAAGCTACATAACATTGACTGGAATAATGATACAATACATTATACCCAACAGAAAACAAAAGCTTCGATTTCACTTCCGATGCTTGATGAGGTAAAGTATCCCCTAATTGATTACATCCGAAATGGAAGACATGAAACTTCAGATGCAGAATACATATTTATTACCATGTACGCCCCGTATACACGATTCCATAATACATCATCCATCTTCCGTATGGTAGAAAAATGCATGCAAACAGCTGGAATTCAATACGAAGGCAAACATCATGGACCTCATGCGCTTCGTCACAGTCTTGCTACCAATCTGATGGCAGAAAATGTGCCCATCAGTGCAATCGCAAACATACTTGGGCATGCCAGTACAAAGACAACAGAGATTTACCTTACAGTAGATGAGACTCATCTTAAAGAAATATCTTTGGAGGTGCCTTATGTGTGATATGCCAATATTCAGCGGACCATTCTGCGAAATAATTCCTGAATATATTAACTATAAAAGAGCGCTTGGATATTCTTTTCTTTCTCCTGCAATATATAAACTTAGAGAAATGGATCTTTTTTTCAAAGAAATGGGAATCAAAAATGAAACAATTACCCGTGAAATGTACGAAAAATGGACAGCATACCGCCAGGGAGAAAAAGCAACCAATACCGGAAAACGCCGACAGGCAATAGTAGGGTTTGCAAAATACCTTGTGATGAGAGGGTATCCAGACATTTATACTGGGTATGATGATAACAGAATTTTTAAGCAGGATTTTATTCCTTATATTTTCGCAAAGAGTGAAATTGATAGCATATTCCGAATCCTTGCAGACAGATGCAAGGATAATTCTTCTTATGAAAATGATGCGTTTCAGTTAATGATGCTCATGTATTATTGCTGTGGATTCCGAAAGTCTGAAGTACAGAAGCTTCGCATAAGGGATGTGAATTTTGAAAACGGCAGAATTACAGTTCTTAATGGGAAAAACAATGTAAGCCGTATTGTTGTGGCATCTGATTCCCTGCTTCTTCAAATGAGACAGTTTCATAAGCACTATCTAATTGCTTCGGCTTTGGATGACATGCTCTTTCAGGGCGAGAAAAGTCTTTCATATTCAGACCAGCGCCTATATGGACGATTTCACATTCTCCTTGCTGAAGCTGAAATTCCATGTCGGACTGATGGCGGAAGGCAGAGAATCCATGATGTACGGCATACATTTTGTGTCAGGACTTTGGAGAACATGCAGAAAAAAGGCTTTGATCTTTATACATCCCTTCCATTGCTTTCAACGTATCTTGGACATAAAAGTATTACTGAAACAGAATATTATCTCCGAATGCTGGAAGAGCATTATGGAACTGTTCTGGAATTGACTGCTAGATATAATCCAGATTTATTCCCTAAGGAAGGAGTTGTAAATGATGAAATCTGATACTTTTTCCTATTATCTTACTAGATATTTCGCAGAGTATCTCCCAAATCAGACTGCTGCCTCCATAAATACAATTCATTCATACAGAGATACTTTTGTGCAGCTGATGGAGTTCTATAAGACAATATACCGTATATTGCCTGAAAAACTTGAATACAAACATTTCACCCTTGAGAGAATAGAAGAATTTTTAGAATATCTGGAGACAACTCGGAAAATAGGAATAAGCACACGAAATCAAAGACTTGCCGCTATCCATTCCTTTTTTCGATATATTCAATACCGCGATCCAGCAGGGTTTACCCAATGTGCTGAGATACTTTCCGTTCCTTTCAAGAAAGCTGCTGTTAGTCCTATGAATTACATGAACATTGATGAAGTTACCCTACTGTTTTCGATTCCTGACCAAAATGATAAGATGGAACTGCGGGATTTATCCATTCTTGTTCTTCTCTATGAAAGTGGTGCTAGAGTACAGGAGCTTATTGATTTGTGTCCTGCCCGTGTAAGATTTGGAGCTACAACAGTCGTAGAACTTCACGGAAAGGGAAATAAAACAAGGCTCGTTCCCATCAATGCTAATGCTGCCGGCATAATTAAGAATTACATGAGTTCACATGGAAGAAAAGATGTATCTAAGCCCTTATTTGTGAATCGCAAAGGAGAAAAACTTACCCGCGCAGGAATACAGTACATCATAGATAAATATGTGTCAATGGCAAAAAGCAAAAGGTCGGATCTGTTTACAAAACGTATCACAAACCACTGTTTTCGGCACAGCAAGGCAATGCATTTATTAGAGGCAGGAGTAAATCTGATATACATACGTGATTTTCTAGGCCACACATCTGTTGTAACTACTGAAATTTATGCCAAAGCAAATCCGATGATAAAAAGAGAACAATTAATTAAGAACAGCGCTTCAATTCAAGTGCCTAAGAAGTATAGTCAGAAAGAGAAGTCCGATATGATTGAGTGGTTGAAAAAGAACCTTTAGGATGGTAAAATTTTATGTAAAGTTAAACGTTTCAAGTTTCTTGGATTTTCAAGGAATTTGAAACTGACTTTGCATAACTTTCTACTTTGCATAACATAGA
>JAQUUB010000021.1 GCA_028694115.1 Lachnospiraceae bacterium | reverse complement strand
GTCAAGAGGAACAGAAAAAAACGTGCAGTAAAATACAGCACGTTAAGATAACTCTTATATGTAAGATGAGAATTTAATTGGCGGTAAAGTTGCAGTAGGTTGGAATTATAATTTGCTGGCTGACACTAAGAATTCAAGTACAATGTTTTACAAATTATTAATAATAAAGGCTGATATCAGTTCAATATGATATCAGCCTTTTGTTGTGCTTCCGACTACATAGATAAATAGTCTTTTTGTTGTTCGATTTCTTTAGGTATATCAAAACCATTACTACTTAATTTTTGAATAACCAAATCTATCAAGTGAATTTTCTGGGCAGTTTTTAAATGGTAACGCTCAATGATATCAGAATACATAGGATTTATTTTTATTTCCTCACGAAGATTTCTGTTAAAAGGACAGTAAGTGAAAAGAATATTCCTTGCATAGCGATTTAATCGAGGCGAACCATGACCTTCGTATTTTACCCAAGAGATATAATCCATAACAAATACTTCACGATAGTTATTTTTAGCTTTTTGCAGTGCTAGTTTCATTTTATCCTTTGCATCTTGCGAAAGATCTCGGTTCTTTCTATAGAACTGTACATAATCGCAGTATTCTGAAGTAAGGGAACGATCTGTAACATCATTCCAATGAACGCCTTGAATTCGCTTGCACATTTCCCAACGATATTCTCCAGTCAGACGAATCAGAATATCTTGAATATTTTCAGCTGGGAAAATAGAAATCATCATTCTTGCAGGAGTATCACGTCTTGAACCTGAAATTTCTTGCCACAAAGAACCTCGGGTACCGATGTTTGGCATTAAAATTATATTAGGTAATACTTCCTTTTGCACAAATTCTTTCTGGATACCTTTCGATAGATCAGAAAAAAGTGTTTCACGATAAAAACATGAAAAGTCAATTGTTTTAATTTCCTTAATTGCATTGTTTACGGTAGTTGAATCCATATAAATTGTTTTTAAAGGTTTCAAAATATTGTGTTCAGACAGAATAGGGCAAAACGTTGATACACGTCCAAAAGTTATTCTGTTTACCGTCTTAAACATGTTTTGGATCTCAAAATGTAATTTTTGACGTTTATCGGAAATTAGCTGTTTTTCTTCTTCTTTTGTAATATTTCCAGTAGCCCGCTGCTCCCTTAAATATGAGGCATAATCTAAATCAAATTCATTTTTAGAAGGTTCTTCTAAGCCAAGACTAACGCGTGTCAGCCATTCGTATAAAGTCATGACATTTGTTTCATGATTTTCATGAATTGAGTTGGCTAACTCAAAGAGTGCGGTAGCATTTGTAGAACCAGTAAGGTCTTCGTCCATATATCCAAAATAGAAAAACATTTTCATTACAGTAGGAACATGTTCCTCAAACAAGCTTATTGTAATTGCAGATTCGTAAATATTATAAAAATGTTCCGTTAGATTTCTGCGTAATTTTCTTGCACTATCGTCGGTTGAACTTTTATCGGATAATTCTTTATATTGCTTGATGAAAGATTCAAACTCATTTCGTTTTTCAGTAGGATATTTCGCATAGTCTAATATCGTTTTTAATGAATTTGTAGTGGTGTCACATACCTGTTTATTTAGTTGTGATAAATCATCGTCATCCTTTAAGAAGGAATCTTCAATTTCACGTAATGCCTGCCTATATTCTGTGATTCTTTTGTGTAAAAATTCTTTATCAAGATAAGAGTGACTTTCAAGATAAATAATTATTTTGCTAACGGCAGCTTCGATTGAAGTGGTGTCATTGAAAGGATTCTTAGAAGTTTTAAATACCAAATTGGAGTATAAGTCAAAGAAATCACCACCAATTTCGCTGATTACAAAAGATGTAGTTTCATAGAGATAATCTGCAGTCTGTTGAGAAAGTGCTAATAAGTTATGAATGGTATCTACACTTTGTAAGATAATACCTAGACTGATTCCTTTTGAATATCCAAAAAAAATTTTCTTTTGTTCGGCTGGCATTTTCTTTAATTCTGAATAATATTCAAACTGCCAGGAAGGAAATTCCTCTTCTGGAGAAAAAGGCTCCAATTCTTCAATGTGAGGAAAGGATTGAAAAGGAACAGAAAATTTTTCACAAAGTAATAAATAATTTTGATAATTGCTTTTAACAAATTTATAAAAAGAATTTGCCTCCTGAAGTAAATCTGAATAACGTGAATAAACATCGATAACAGCTTTTACAGAAGCAGAAGCCAATACGTTCGAAATTTTGGGATTTGTTGCGATTACTTTTTCAATATCCCTTGAAGATTCAAAAGGAGATGCGTAGAGACTAGTATCTTCTAATGCATAATAATCATAGGCATAAAACGTGCCTGGTGTCTCTATAATACCAAGAATACTACCATTTGAAACAGTTATAAAACTATAGGAATTAGATATTTTAACAGATCCCTTAAGTAGAATTTCCAGTTCATTGACGGGATCACCAAAACGATGGATAAAGTCCCCTTTTTTAAACTCTTGCATTCCCATAAATGAAGCCCTCCTAATGTAAAAAATTATATCATAGATTTTATATGATTACCAAGATTTTTCATATAAAATGGCATTACCATTTTTACCAATTCGCATTACGACGTCCATGTAAGTTAGAATGTTAAGTGATGTTTGTGCACAGGAAAGACTAACTTTTGCAGCCTTATGATAATCTTTTGACGTAAATGGACTCGGAAGATCAGGAGGAAGGAATTTTTTGTAGTCTTCAATTGTATCAATGGTAAGCTCATAAGAACAATGTAGAGGAAGACGTTCTTGTCTTGTATAACCTTTCTTTTTATCGGAACTCCAGCCATTCAATAAACGATATTCTTCTATATCTAAAAATATGAAATGCAGATGTAAGTTGGGATTTTTTAAAAAAGTTTTTATACGATACAATTCAGGCATCGCACAATTTGGGTTTCCTATTTTGGGTGATTTCCTTTTAGAAAATACTTCTCCTGTTTCTTCATCTATCCAAAGCAACCATTTTGTATGTGGTATTGGATGAACAATTGTAACAGGTACCTCTTTAAGAAAAACATCTAGTTTGTTCCGAAGGCGATCAAAACTTCTGGTTTGAATTTCTACAATTGCAGAACCATCGTATATATCCGCGATATATCCATGGAAAGGCTGTTCTTGATGAAGAGGATTAGAATCCATATAATCTTTTAAAAGTGCATGGATTGTTTTTTCAGAAAGAGTACCAATTCCAGAACGAATACGTTCATAATTGGAGAACTCTGTACAAAGATTTTCAAATAATTGTTGATTCATAAAATGGTTCTCCTAATGATTATGAAATTTAAATTGGACTAATAATTTCTCATATTCCTGCTGTATTTTCTGAGTAACATTTATATCACCAGAGGAATTGTCTGGATGATATATTTTCATCAAATCTAAATAACGTTTTTTAAGTTCTGTAATATTATTAATTCCTTTAAAAAATTCGCTAGTAGATTGATTTGCTTTACTGATGTAGGAATATTTTTTCACGTTTTCCTTACGAAAGTAATTCTGATCGAAATTCCGCTGCTGAAACTCACGCTTCTCTTTTAACTGTTTTAAACGTTTTTTTTCTGCTACTTCTTTCTGGTGTTTTTCAAATGCTCTTTTTAGTGATTCTGCATTTCGCTCTTCTTGTGCTTTTAATTCCGCTTCTTTTAATGCTTTTTCATTTTCTACTATCTTTTTCTTTAAAAGTGCTGCCTCAAGCTCAAGAGCTAACCTTGTAGCTTCATCCATTTGATTCCTGAGGATAGTAGGAGATATATTTTTTCCCTGTGATTGTAAAATTGAATCAGAGTCTAAATCTTTTGATTTACGATTATTAGAAAGTAGATTCATAATTGGAAATACACTTAACAAAGCTCCAAGAATTACAAAAATCCACGCTATAAGCCACAGTTTTCTGATTAATCCAAATAATAGGGCGAAGGAAACAAGAGAAAAAGAAGAGATACTAAGGATAAGAAAGATCCCCTCTCCATATTTTTCTGACACCACTTGTTTCATATAATTAAGTTCTTTTTTGAATTTTAATAAAGTACTCATAACAGTTCCTATATGCTTCCTTAATTTGGTTTTTTATTAATTATATCAGATGTGATGTATAAAATACAAAAAATCTTTTGTTCATATTTCACATAGGATTCTGAGGGGATTTGTGTTATAATTTGTCTGATATTAAGAGATTCCAGATATAAAGAAGGAGCAAGCTTATGGAAAAAGAATTGACGGGCGGAGAGCTCTTTATACTGAACTATGGAGACGATATCATTAAATTGTCTAAGTATATTGCTTGGCTTTCACAAAAATCAGGTGAGGATGTATCAAAGAAGTATACAGGGGAAATGGGAAAATCTTCTCTACATTTTCCGGTGTTTGATAGTACTTTGCTGAGTTTTGTAAAAGAAGCACGAGATACAAAATTAATGGATATTAATTATCGTTATGCATATACAAGACGTAGAATTAAAAATACAGAAGAGGAAGAAAGTGCTATTCTATCTGCTGGTATTAAAGATATAGACCTGCTTAAGGCAGTTTTAAGTAAATATGTCATGGAAGGAATGGTCAAATCTGGTAGGTGGGCAGAAGCTGTGGATAGACAATTATTTTTAAAGGTACTTTGTAAATTAAAGGACTTGCTTGACTTCTATAACAGGGCACAGGAGAGAGAAGATGAAAACTAAGAAGGTTGTAAGCTTTTTAGATAAATTACAAGAGTATGATCAGGATGAAGTTAGCTTACAAAGTGCAATTGGAATTTTGGCTAGCTCGATTTCATTGGTTCAGGTTCAGGCTTTATTTGAAGATGTAGATATGCAGGTAGCGCATTTTGATTTTTACCAGAAAAGCGATAGTATTTTAAATAATCAAGCAGATTATGAAGAAAAGCTTTCCTTTGATGGAGAAAAAAGATATCTTACTCTTCGATATTGGAAAGAGCAAAATAAAAGTGAAGATACAGAAGAAGAAAAAAATGTTATGCAGATGATGTCTAGGATTCTAGTACTCTATTTTGCAAAATATCAGAGAAAACTAAGAGATGAAAATGCAATCACTCATGATGTGGCAAGTGGTGCATTAAACACTACGGGGTTTGTGACAGAGGGGCAGAAGATTATAGCAAAAGATCAGGGCTGTAAGTATACAGCTCTTTATTTGAATATTAGTAAATTCAAATTAATAAATCAAATGTATGGTCACGAATTTGGAAATTTAGTTTTATCTGCTGTGGCCAGGAATATGAAGGACTACCTGTATTCATTTGATGAACATCAGTTATTAGGCAGAATTGGTGGAGACAATTATGTTGTATTGGTGAAAGATCAATATTTGAATTTGTGTTTAGAACATCTCGATAATTTCAAACTGAATATTTCATATGATAATGATGATATATGCCTGCTGATTAATTTTTTTGTTGGTGTTTATCAGATAAAAGAAGACGATCAGGAAATGTATCAGATTATTGAAAAATCTTCGGAAGCTTCGTCCATTGCAAAGAATAGAGTAAGTTTTGAGCCAGTGTACTATGACCAAGATTTGCATAGACAGATTGTACGTGAAAAAGAAATCGAGAGCAACATGCGTCAGGCATTGGAAAATAAGGAGTTCGTTGTCTATTATCAACCTAAAATTGATTTAAATACCTATCGTTTAAATGGAGCAGAGGCACTAGTCCGGTGGATTGAAAACGGGAAGATTGTACCACCGATGGAATTCATTCCTGTATTTGAAAAAAATGGTTTTATTTGTAATATGGATTTTTATGTTTTGGATATTGTATGTAGAGATATTACGGAATGGTTAAAGGTAGGAATTGATTTATTCCCTATTTCAGTTAACTTTTCCAAGGTCCATTTTTTGAATCCTGGATTTACGGAACAGATTATTGAAGTATTAAAAAAATACTATGTACCTGCCAGATATATTGAGATTGAGTTTACTGAGACGGTTGATTACAAGGATAAAGCTACTTTTGTAAGGGCTGTAGAGACCTTGAAAAGTTTTGGTATTTCTACATCGATAGATGACTTTGGTACAGGTTTTTCGTCCTTAAGCTTGTTAAAGACTTTGCCAGTGGATATGTTAAAGATTGATAAATCATTACTTGATGTACAGACTTCTTCAGAGAAGGAAAGAGTGATTATATCAAATGTAGTTCGAATGGTAAAGGAAATGGACATTCAGGTTATTACAGAGGGAGTTGAGACAAAAGAGCAGGCAGATTTTTTAAAAGAAATTAAGTGCGATAATGCACAAGGATTCTTATTTGACAGACCCCTTCCGAAAGAACAGTTCGAAAAGCGATTAAAAAAAGGGTATTATGAAGGAGAGGAATTAAAAGATGTTTAAAGAAAAGGTTGTAAAGACCCTATCAAAAGTTAAGAATGTAATAAAAATTGTGGTCATTGCATTACTAGTAATTATTATAATTAACAGTTCATGGTATAGCATTAAGGAAGAGGAACAAGCAGTTGTTTGTACTTTTGGACAAGCAAGAGCTGTTACAGAACCGGGATTACATTTTAAAATACCCCTTATACAAAGTGTGCAGAAGGTAAATACAACAATTCAAGGGATGCCTATTGGCTATGTAACAGAAACCAGTGATGAGGAAGCTACTGGTGATGAAGAAGCAATGATGATTACAGGAGATTATAATTTTATTCGTGTAGATTTTTATGCAGAATACAGAATCTCTGATCCAGTAAAAGCGTTGTATGCTTCAGAAGATCCAGTTATGATTTTAAATAATATTGCGCAGAACTGTATTAGAACCACCATCGGTTCTTACACCGTTGATTCTGTATTAACAACCGGAAAAAATGAGATACAGGCAAATATTAAAGAAATGATTCTTGATAAATTGGAAGTGTATGATATTGGCATTCAACTAGTTAACATAACTATTCAGGATGCTGAACCACCAACCAATGAGGTCGTAACAGCTTTTAAAGCGGTAGAAACTGCAAAACAGGGAAAAGAAACAGCACTTAATAATGCGAATAAGTATAGAAATCAACAGATACCTGAAGCAAAAGCAGAATCTGATAGAATTGTACAAGAGGCACAGGCAGAGAAACAAAATCGTATTAATGAGGCAAATGGTCAGGTGGCGCGTTTCAATTCGATGTATGAGGAGTATGTTAAGTTTCCAACGATTACAAAACAACGTATGTTCTACGAAACGATGGAAGAGATACTTCCAGATATGAAAATTATTGTTCAAGGGACTAGTGGAGAATCTACAACAACGACAATTAACGAATTGCTTCCGTTAGATACCCTGAATGGGACATCTCAAAGTAAGAGCAGTAATACAAATGAAGATACAAATAAGACACAAGACACAAAAAAGACACAAGACACAAATAAGACACAAGAGGAGGGCGTAAACAAATGAAAAAGAAATTCAAATTCCTTTTTTGGATCGTGTTTATCGCAATCTTATTTACAGGGTTATCATCAATGGTTGTAACACAAGAAAATGAATATAAATTAATCAGACAGTTTGGTAAGGTTCAAAGGGTAATCACATCGGCAGGACTTTCATTCAAAGTCCCTTTTGTCGAATCCGTAGATACAATTCCAAAAGAAGTCTTGTTGTATGATTTGCCAGAATCAGATGTTATTACTTCAGATAAAAAATCTATGATCGTAGATAGCTATGTCATATGGTGTGTGACTGATCCGTTGAAATTTGCTCAGACATTAAGCTATTCGATTGCAAATGCAGAGAACCGTATTGATACGATTGTATACAATGCTACAAAAAACACAATTTCAAATATGACTCAGGACGAGGTAATTAGAAGTCGTGATGGAAGGATGACTGTTACTACGCCACAAGAAGAAGTGAATTCAAATGACATTTCACTAGATGATGAAGAGGAAGTTGAAATACAGTCTTTAACGCAAGAAATCATGCACCATATTGGAACAGTATATGAGCAATATGGAATTGAAATTAGAACTGTAGAAGTGAAAAAACTTGATCTGCCAGATGATAATAAGCAGGGAGTTTACAACCGAATGATTTCCGAACGAGAAAACATTGCAGCTCAGTATACTGCAGAAGGTGCCTCACAGGCTCAAATTATTGAAAATACAACGGATAAAGAAGTTTCTATTATGAAATCAGAAGCAGAAGCAACTGCAGAACAGTTAGTTGCAGAAGGGGAAGCAGAGTATATGAAAATTCTTTCTGATGCATATGCTGATGATGCAAAGAGTGACTTTTATACGTATGTAAGAAGTCTTGATGCTGCTAAGAATAGTATGGTGGGAGATAACAAGACATTAATATTGCCAGCGGATTCACCCATTGCAAAAATATTCACCGGACAATAAAAAATGCAAAAAAGAAGGCTGTTAGATGGCCTTCTTTTCCTATGTAATAGTGAGATTTATTCTTCAATAATAAGACCTTGCATAATATAGAGCAGCTGATGATCTACTTGGTCTTCTGTAATTCCCATTGTCTGGGCACTGACTTTTAATCCTTCTAATACAAACATAATGTTTTTAGCAGCGCCCATACAATCATCACAATAAAGTTCGCCACTTTCTACACCAGAAGCGATTAATTCGGCTAAAACTTTAACACCACAGTCAAAGGTATTTCTAATTGGATTTTCTTTTTTTGCTACTTTATTTTTGAAGAAAAATTCATAAGTCGCAATCGTTAAGTTATTCTTTTTACTTAGAATCTCTTTCTTTTGTTCTTTTAGAAATATTCCAAGGATATCTGTAATAGAAGAGTCTTCGCTAATAGAATTAGTGAAAATATCATCCGTATCCTTGGATTCCATTCGTAACACTTCCATGAAAATATCTTTTGTACTATCAAAATACAGGTATAAGCCTCCACGGCTTATCTCACATGCATCTACAATATCTTTCATGGTTACGTCATTATAACCTTTGTTCATAAAAATCTGCCTTGCAGTATCCAAAATAAATTGTTTTTTTTGAATAGACTTTTCTCCCATGCTTACTCCTGTTCTTTGTTTATTTTTTATATCATTTATTATTTTTCTGATTGAAAGGTATGATTGGACTTTTTAGTCAATAATAATAAAATGATCAAGTATTTGTAAGTTCATGCTATGACAAGAGTGTCACAATGTCAAGCGTCAAAAATGCCATGAATACAAGGAAAATTGGGAAATCGACAATCTATAAAAAAATACCACAATATTATGTATCTAGGACTTGTAAAATTACAATAATATGGGGTATTATATAAAAGTAACAAAAAATCAGTTAGAAAATCGTGAATTATGCTATTGTCAATACAAATATATAATAAGGAGAGTACACATGGTAAAGCGAATTTATGTGGAAAAAAGAGAAGATTTTGCAGTGAAGGCAAAAGAATTACAAGAAGAAATTAAAAGTTATCTTGGTATTTCAGGCATTGAGAAGGTTAGAGTTTTTATCCGGTATGATGTTGAAAACGTGTCAGAAGAAGTCTTTATAAAATCATGTAAAACTGTGTTTTCAGAGCCTCCTATTGATATCTTATATCAGGAAACATTTGATAAGAAATCAAATGATTTTGTTTTTTCTGTAGAATCATTGCCAGGACAGTTTGATCAACGTGCTGATTCCGCTGAACAATGTGTAAAGTTTATTAAGGAAGATGAAGAACCTGTAATTAAGACTGCAGTTACCTATTGCCTCTCAGGAAAAATTACGGAGGAAGAATTTGAGAAAATAAAGAATTATTGTATTAATCCAGTTGATTCAAGAGAGACAAATGATGCTGTAATTCCAGAAACCTTAATTACACAGTTCGAAGAGCCCGAAGATGTGAAAATCTTTGAAGGCTTTGTGTCTATGTCAGAGGAAAACCTAAAGAAACTTTACGACTCATTAGGTCTAGCAATGACATTTAAAGATTTTCTTCATATTAAGAAATATTTTACTATGGAGGAAAAGAGAAATCCATCTATGACAGAGATACGAGTATTAGATACCTATTGGTCTGATCACTGTCGTCATACAACCTTCTCCACAGAACTCAAGAATGTGGAATTCGAAGAAGGATATTATAAAAATCCTATTGAAAAATCTTATAAAAATTACTGTTCCATTAGAGAAGATGTTTTTGGAAACCGGGTTGCAGAAAAGGGTGGAGATAAGTTTGTATGCTTAATGGATTTAGCCCTTATGGCAATGAGAAAATTGAAAAAAGATGGAAAACTACAAGACATGGAAGAATCAGAAGAGATTAATGCATGTTCTATTGTAGTTCCAGTTACAATAGAGTTAGAAGATTCTAGTGTGATTACAGAAGAGTGGTTGGTATGCTTTAAAAACGAGACACATAATCATCCGACTGAAATTGAACCTTTTGGTGGTGCCGCAACGTGCTTAGGTGGTGCTATCAGAGATCCGTTATCAGGCCGTGCTTATGTTTATCAGGCAATGCGTGTAACTGGTGCAGCAGATCCTACTGTTTCTAATGATGAAACATTAAAGGGTAAACTTCCTCAAAAAAAATTAGTTCGCGGTGCGGCTCATGGATATTCCTCTTATGGAAACCAAATTGGTCTTGCAACAGGTTTTGTAAAGGAAATCTATCATCCCAATTATGTTGCTAAGAGAATGGAAATTGGAGCAGTTATGGGAGCAGCTCCTAGAAAGAATGTAATAAGAGAGACATCTGATCCCGGGGATATTATTATTTTATTAGGCGGGAGAACTGGACGTGATGGTTGTGGCGGAGCAACGGGATCTTCAAAAGTGCATACGGAACAATCAATTGAAACATGTGGTGCAGAGGTACAGAAAGGAAATGCTCCAACCGAACGAAAAATCCAGAGACTATTTAGACGTGAGGAAGTTAGTAAATTAATTAAAAAGTGTAATGATTTTGGAGCAGGCGGTGTTTCTGTTGCAATAGGTGAACTAGCGGATGGATTAGTAATTGATTTAGATAAAGTACCTAAAAAATATGCGGGGCTTGATGGAACAGAACTTGCTATTTCCGAATCACAGGAAAGAATGGCAGTTGTGATTGATCCTAAGGATGTAAAAGAATTTCTTTCCTATACAGCGGAAGAAAATTTAGAGGCGGTAGAGGTAGCTGTTGTTACAAAAGAGCCAAGACTTGTTTTGAATTGGAGAGGAAGAGATATTGTTAATCTTAGCCGTGCATTCTTAGATACCAATGGTGCTCATCAAGAAACAGAAGTTTATGTGGAGGTTCCAAAGAAAGAAGATAATTACTTTGCAAAAGAGGTAAAAGTATCCGATATAAAAGTAAAGTGGCTAGAGACTTTGAACGACTTAAATGTTTGTTCACAAAAAGGACTAGTAGAAATGTTTGATGGTTCTATTGGTGCAGCAAGCGTATTTATGCCCTATGGTGGAAAATACCAGATGACGGAAACGCAGACAATGGTTGCTAAATTGCCGATGTTAAAAGGAAAAACAGATACAGTGACTATGATGAGTTATGGTTTCGATCCCAATTTATCTTCATGGAGTCCTTATCATGGAGCAGTCTATGCGGTAACGGAATCAATTGCTAAAATTGTAGCTTCTGGTGGCGATTTAACAAAGATTAGATTTACGTTCCAAGAATACTTTAGACGTATGTCGGAAGATAAAAAACGTTGGAGTCAGCCATTTGCTGCTCTACTTGGGGCTTATGATGCACAGCTTGGATTCGGGCTACCCTCTATTGGTGGAAAAGATTCCATGTCTGGAACATTTAATGAAATAGACGTTCCACCAACGCTTGTTTCATTTGCGGTTGATGTGGCATCTTACAAAGAAATTATTACCCCTGAACTTAAGAAAGTAGGAAGCAAGCTTGTAAAATTTACGATTAAAAAAGATGAATACGATTTACCTGAATATGAAAGCGTTATGGAGCTTTATAAAGGAATTGCAAAGGCAATCAAAGAAGGGGTTGTTATTTCAGCATATGCTCTAGAAGGACATGGCGTGGCAGCAGCTCTATCAAAGATGGCACTTGGTAATCGTTTGGGAGTGGCAATTTCATCAGAGGTAAAACCAGAGGAATTGTTTGCCGCAGATATTGCAAATATTGTTGCTGAAGTAGATGCTACAAAACTCAATCTACTATCTGTGCCTTATTCTATTATTGGAGAAGTAACAGAACAGGTTTCATTTACCTATGGTGATATGGTCATTACAATGGAGGAAATATTAAAATCATATACCAATAAGCTTGAAAAGGTATTTCCTACAAAAGCCTACAAGGGAAATGAAATGGTTGAATCTAAGGAGTATCGTGCGAAAGAAATTTATGTATGTAAAAATAAAGTTGCGAAACCTACTGTATTTATTCCTGTATTTCCTGGAACGAATTGTGAATATGATAGTCAAAAAGCTTTCGAACGAGCTGGAGCAAATGTAATTACAAAGGTATTTAAAAATTTATCTGCAAATGATATACGAGAATCTGTAGAAGAATTTAAAAAAGCAATTGAAAAATCACAAATCATCATGTTTCCTGGCGGATTTAGTGCAGGTGATGAACCTGATGGATCAGCAAAATTTTTTGCTACTGCATTCCAGAATGATAAATTAAGAGAAGCAGTTAATCAGTTATTGAAGGAAAGAGATGGTTTAGCGTTAGGTATTTGCAATGGTTTCCAGGCACTTATCAAATTAGGATTGGTACCAAACGGAGAAATTGTAGGTCAAAAAGAAGATTCTCCTACACTCACTTATAATACAATTAATCGTCATGTTTCTAAGATGGTATATACAAAAGTCGTATCCAATAAGTCCCCTTGGTTAAGGGAAGCTGAACTAGGGAAAACATATGTAAATCCTGCTTCTCATGGTGAGGGACGTTTTGTCGCTTCCAAAGAATGGATTGATAAGTTGTTTGAAAATGGACAGATAGCAACGCAGTATTCTGATTTTGATGGAAATATTTCAATGGATGAGGAATGGAACGTAAATGGTTCTTATGCTTCCATAGAAGGTATTACATCTCCGGATGGAAGATGCTTTGGTAAAATGGCTCATTCTGAAAGAAGAGATACTGCAGTTGCGATGAATATATATGGGGAACAGGACTTGAAGATTTTTGAATCGGGTGTAAAATACTTTAAATAGAAATGAATCCCTTGATGTAAAATATAACATCAGGGGATTTTTATTGAAGACAATCAGGGCGTGTGATATAATTAACCGATTAGGCTAATGAAAGGATGGACAGGTAATTTATGAAAGCATTTTTAATTTTGGAAGATGGTACAGTGTTTTCTGGAACACATATAGGCGTCGAAAAAGAAGTAATAAGTGAGATCGTATTTAATACGTCAATGGCAGGATATTTAGAGGTGTTGACAGATCCCTCTTATGCAGGACAGGCGGTATGTATGACTTATCCATTAATTGGAAACTATGGTATTTGTAAAGAAGATATGGAATCACCTAGACCATGGCCAGATGGATTGATTGTAAGAGAGTTATCGAGAGTTCCAAGTAATTTCAGATCCGATAAAACAATACAGGAATTTTTGGAAGAAAATGATGTACCTGGTATTGCAGGAATTGATACGAGGGCACTTACAAAAATCCTTCGAGAGAAGGGAACTATGAATGGTATCATTACAACGAATGAAAACTATGATTTAAATGAAATTATTCCAAAATTAGAAGCCTATACAACTGGGAAAGTTGTTGAAAAAGTTACTTGTAAACATAAATATGAAGTGAAAGCTTCTGAAAATTTATCAGATAACGGAGCAATCGCAGGAAGTGCGTTTTTTAATGAAAAAGCATATTTAAGTGGTGATAGAGAAAAGAAACCTAGTAATGTCAGAGAATTAAATGGTAAAGGCTTAAGAGTAGCACTTCTTGATCTAGGAGCAAAATCCAATATAGCAGATTCTTTAGCAGCTAGAGGATGTGATGTTACCATCTATCCGTCAAGCACAAGTGCGGAAGAAATCTTAAGAGATAAACCAGACGGAATTATGCTTTCAAATGGCCCAGGGGATCCTAAGGAATGCACATCGGTAATAGAAGAGATAAAGAAATTATATGCATCGGATGTGACTATCTTTGCAATTTGTTTAGGTCATCAGTTAATGGCACTGGCATGTGGAGCTGATACTTATAAAATGAAATATGGGCACCGTGGTGGTAATCATCCAGTAAAGGATCTTGCAACAAACCGTGTATACATTTCATCACAGAATCATGGATATGTCGTAGATACAGATAGTATAGATGAAACAATTGCTGTGAAAGCTTTTGAGAATGTCAATGATAAAACAAATGAAGGCTTAAAATATACAGGTAAAAACATTTTTACTGTACAGTTTCACCCAGAAGCATGTCCAGGACCGCAAGATTCTTCTTTCTTGTTTGATCGGTTTATTAATATGATGAAAAATGGAGGTTAATAGGTTATGCCAAGAAATAAAGATATCCATAAAGTGCTAGTAATAGGATCGGGACCAATTGTGATAGGACAAGCGGCAGAATTTGATTATGCAGGTACACAAGCATGTCGTTCTTTAAAAGAAGAAGGAGTTGAAGTAGTTCTTGTCAACTCGAATCCGGCCACAATTATGACGGATAAAGAAATTGCGGATAAAGTATATATAG
Source organism: Lachnospiraceae bacterium (assembly GCA_028694115.1). The sequence continues at coordinate 42,109 of JAQUUB010000021.1, read as the reverse complement.
AGCCTTTAACAATTGAAGTGTTAGAACAATTAATTGATCAGGAAAGGCCAGACAGTGTGCTACCTACATTAGGTGGACAGGCAGGATTAAACCTCGGAATGGAATTGGAAGAAAAGGGAATTCTTGCAAAATATAATGTAAAACTAATAGGAACTACAGCTGCTACAATTAAGAAGGCAGAGGACCGCTTAGAATTTAAGGAAACAATGGAGAAAATTGGGGAGCCTTGTGCACCTTCTCTTGTTGTAGAAAATATTAAAGATGGCGTAGAATTTGCTAAGAAGATAGGGTATCCTGTGGTTCTGCGTCCGGCATATACACTTGGAGGAAGCGGTGGCGGTATCGTTTCGAATCAGGTTGAATTAGAAGAAGTCCTTGCAAACGGTTTACGTTTGTCACGTGTAGGCCAGGTATTAGTAGAGAGATGTATTTCTGGATGGAAAGAAATCGAGTACGAGGTAATGCGGGATTCGAATGGAAACTGTATTACCGTTTGTAATATGGAAAATCTGGACCCTGTAGGTGTGCATACTGGTGATAGTATTGTTGTGGCACCATCGCAAACATTAAGTGATAAAGAATATCAGATGCTACGTTCTTCCGCATTAAATATTATTAATGAATTAAAAATTACTGGCGGTTGCAATGTTCAATATGCGTTACATCCAACAAGCTTTGAGTATTGTGTTATTGAAGTAAATCCCCGTGTAAGCAGATCTTCCGCATTAGCAAGTAAGGCAACGGGATATCCTATTGCAAAGGTTGCGGCTAAAATTGCATTAGGTTTTACATTGGATGAGATTATTAATGCAATTACCAAGAAGACTTATGCAAGCTTTGAACCGACACTTGATTATTGTGTTGTAAAGATACCAAGACTTCCATTTGATAAGTTTATTACTGCAAAGAGAACGCTCACGACTCAGATGAAAGCAACTGGTGAAGTTATGAGTATTTGCGATAATTTTGAAGGTGCTCTTATGAAAGCAATTCGTTCTTTAGAGCAACATGTAGATTGTCTTTTAAGCTATGATTTTTCAGAATTAGGTATTGAGGAGTTAAAAGAAAGATTAGCAATTGTAGATGACCAGAGAATTTATGTAATAGCTGAGGCAATTAGAAAAGGAATAAGCTATGAGATTATACATGATATTACAAAAGTAGATGTATGGTTTATAGATAAATTGGCAATTTTAGTTGAAATGGAGCAAGCACTTCAAAAAGGTCCACTTACGATTGAACTTCTAAAAGAAGCGAAACGAATTGAATTTTCAGATGCTGTCATTTCAAGATTGACAGGTGTGTCAGAAAAAGAAATAAAAGAAATGCGTTATCAGAATGGGATAACGGCATCATTTAAAATGGTAGATACTTGCGCGGCCGAATTTGCAGCAGCAACACCTTATTTCTATTCAGTTTTCGGAAGTGAAGATGAAAGTAGTGAGATACAGTCAACTGGTAAAAAGAAAAAGGTTCTTGTTCTTGGATCAGGCCCCATTCGTATTGGTCAGGGAATCGAATTTGATTACTGCTCCGTTCATAGCACATGGGCATTTAGTAAGGCAGGATATGAAACGATTATTGTTAATAACAATCCAGAAACGGTCAGCACAGATTTTGATATAGCGGATAAATTATATTTTGAGCCATTAACACCAGAAGATGTTGAAAATATAGTAAATATTGAAAAACCAGACGGAGCAGTTGTACAGTTTGGTGGACAGACGGCAATTAAGCTTACAGAAAGTTTAATGAAAATGGGTGTTCCAATCCTTGGTACATCAGCAGAGAATGTAGATGCTGCAGAGGATAGAGAGTTATTTGATGAAATTCTCGAGCAGTGCAGCATACCACGTCCTTCTGGTGGAACTGTCTTTACTGCACAAGAGGCAAAAAAGGTCGCAAATGAATTAGGATATCCTGTTTTAGTAAGGCCTTCTTATGTTTTAGGTGGACAGGGTATGAAGATTGCCTTTAATGATGAAGAAGTTGAGGAATTTATTGATATCATTAATCGGATTGCTCAAGATCACCCAATTCTTGTAGATAAATATTTAATGGGTAAAGAAATAGAAGTAGATGCTGTTTGTGACGGAACAGATATTTTAATTCCTGGTATTATGGAACATATTGAGAGAGCGGGTGTTCATTCAGGAGATAGTATTTCCGTATACCCAGCGCAAAGTATTAGTGCAAATGTAAAAGAGACAATTGCAGAGTATACAAGGAGACTTGCAAAGGCATTACATGTAATCGGATTGATTAATATTCAATTTATTGTTGTGGGAGAGGAAGTCTATGTTATCGAAGTTAACCCGCGTTCTTCAAGAACGGTTCCCTATATTAGCAAGGTAACCGGCATTGCAATTGTGGATCTTGCTACACAAGTAATCATTGGAGAAAAAATCCGTGATCTTGGATATGAGCCAGGACTTCAAAAAGAGTCTGATTATATTGCAATAAAAATGCCTGTATTTTCTTTTGAAAAAATTTATGGAGCAGAAATAAGCCTTGGTCCTGAAATGAAATCAACTGGTGAGTGTTTAGGTATTGCAAAAACATTTAATGAGGCTCTATACAAAGCTTTTATAGGTGCTGGAATTCAATTACCTAAGTTTAAACAAGTGATTATCACAGTAAAGGATTCGGATAAATACGAAGCAATCGAAATAGGAAGAAGATTTGAAGCATTAGGCTATAAGGTTTATGCAACCAGAAGTACAGCTAAAGTTTTACGTGATAATGGGGTAAAAGCACTCAAAGTTAATAAAATAGCACAAGAATCACCTACAGTTATGGATTTAATACTAGGTCACAAAATCGATTTGGTTGTGGATACACCTACCCAGGGCAGAGATAAGAGTAGAGATGGTTTCTTGATAAGGAGAACTGCGATTGAAACAGGAATTCATTGTCTAACCTCACTTGATACTGTGAATGCATTATTAACAAGTATGGAATGTACCAATAAAGAGAAGCTAACTTTAATTGATATTGCAAAAGTAAAATAAATATTCGGAGAGACATTATGATTAAAAACTTTCAGAAAAAGTATACCCGTGCAATGCTTTTTACTGTTTTTATTTTAACTGCCAGCATCTTATTTTGTTTTTTCCATATATATAAAATGCAGGAATCTATAAAAGACACTATTTTAGAGTCATTAGAAAACGATGTGCAAATGACAAATGATATCATGGAAGAGCGTTTTGAGGGTTATAAGAATATTGCAAAACAAGCTTCTGCTCGTTTTGATGCCATCAATTATTTAAATGAAAAAAGCATTCATTCCGCACTTCAGTCTTATACAAAGTCAGGTGCTTTTGATAATGTATATTTTATAGATTTGAAAGGATGTTATTACCCAGAAATTGGACATAAAGTAGAAGCTGTAGATAAGGAAGAATATATACTTTTGCAAGAATTAACAAAGGGAAATGAGCCTGCCGTTGTGGGAAATATTAACCGAACTGAAGTTAAGGATGGGATTGTGGTTTTTTCCCCAGTAGGTAATGGCGTTTTAAAGGGATATTTTGTAGGATATCAGAAATGTGATAATTATTTGATGCCAGAAAATAGGAATCAGGGTGATTTGAATAAAACGTTTCTATTAATTAATAAAGACGGAACCGTTATACTACAAAATACTAATGAAATCAACAGTAATGCTTGCTTTTCAGGTGATAGGAATATCTATATGACACTTGAATCCATGGAAATGGAGGGAGCTGAATTAAATGCATTGAGGGAAGAAATTAGTTTAGAGGGGAGTGGAATTAAGAAAATTACTACTCGCTCAAAAAATCTTTATGCTGTTTATTCTACGGTAGAAAATTCAAATGATTTTAAGACAATTTGTTTTGTTGATAAGGCAGAAGTGGATTTAACTGTTATTTCAGAAACCCAAAAGAGAAATTTTTTTATTATCGGAATCGTGGGATGTGTGCTACTTGCTATACTATCTATCATTTATTCTTCAAAAGCACTTTATAAAAGGATTGAATCAGTATTTTATTCTGATGAATTAACACAAAGTAAGAATATGAATTATTTTCATGATAAGGCAGTAGAGTTGATACAAGAGGAACACAAATTTTCTTATCTTGTAGCTCGATTTGATATTACTAATTTCAGATATATCAATGAAGCATTTGGGTATGAGAGAGGAAATGAAATTTTACAAACAATTGCTAATTATGCAGAAGAAAATTTTGGGTCCAAAGAAGTATTTGCAAGAAATACTGCCGATCAGTTTACAGCCTTAATGGTTGATTTGGATGATATTGAGAGACGTATGAATGATTTTGCAAAGAGTATTAATGAGTATGCAAAGAGCATAGATGTTAATTATCCCATTATTTTCCGTACGGGCTATTATCACATAAAAGATAGTAGTGAAAATATTGATGATATAATTGACAAGGCAAATCTGGCCCGTAAATCTATCACCAAAAAATCAAATCGTCATACGGTTGAATATACGGTCGGCATGCAGAAAGATATTAAAAGAAGAGAAGAAATTGAAGCTTCTATGGAGGAAGCTCTTTTGCAGGGTGAATTCAAAGTATACATACAACCCAAATTTGACATAATGACGAACTGTATTGCAGGGGGCGAGGCATTAGTACGCTGGATTAGACAGGATGGATCAATGGTTTATCCGGATGAATTTATTTCTGTTTTTGAGCAAAATGGTTTTATAGAGAAACTGGATTTCTATATGCTTGAAGAAATTTGCAAGTATATGGGCAATCTTCTAAGTGATGGACTTAAAATTATGCCAATATCAGTAAATCAAAGCAGAGTTTTGTTAATGAATCCAGAATACGTGAAAAAGGTTAAAAAAATCCTCAAAAAATATAATATTCCAAAAGATATAATTGAACTAGAACTAACAGAAACCGTGTTTTTAGATGAAAGAGAGAAAATGATTTCTGTTATGAAAGAATTAAAATCGCATGATATCATTTTAGACATAGATGATTTTGGATCAGGATATTCTTCACTAAATTTATTAAAGGATGTTCCATTTGACATATTAAAAATTGACCGGGAATTCTTTTCTGAAACGTCTACTTCAGAGACAAGCATGTGGATTTTGCGGAAAATAGTTGAAATGGCAGATGGCTTAGGAGTTTCCTGTATTTGCGAAGGTGTAGAGACTAAGGAGCAAGAGTCTGTATTAAAGGAGATAGGTTGTCGCTACGCGCAAGGATATCTATATTCAAAACCTATGCCTTCAAAGGAGTTTATTAACAAATATGTCTCAAAATAGAAATTATCAAAAAGAACTTGAAAGAATTTTAGGATTCTTAGAAAAGCAGGAAAAAAAGCAAAGGTTACTATTACATGCATGTTGTGCACCGTGTTCTAGTTGGGTTCTTGAATATTTAGCGGATAAATTTGAAATTACATTATATTTTTATAATCCTAATATTTTTCCGGAATTGGAATATCAGAAGAGAGCTCTTGAATTACAACGACTTGTAGAAGATATGTTTCCAAAGGGTCATTCGATTTCCATTTGTGTCGAGGAATATGATCCCGATAGTTTTTACAATATGGCGAAAGGGTTGGAACAATTACCAGAAGGTGGAGAGCGATGTTTTCGTTGTTATGAACTTCGAATGAGGAAAGCAATCATTTATGCATCTACCAACGGATTTGATTATTTTACAACTACCTTATCCATTAGTCCTCATAAAAATGCAGAAAAGATTAATGAGATTGGAGAGAAACTTTCAGAAGAGTTTGGAATTAAGCATTTGACATCAGATTTTAAAAAGAAAGATGGATATAAACGTTCCATTGAATTGTCAAAAGAATACCAATTATATCGTCAAAATTATTGTGGGTGTATTTATTCAAAATTAGCATCAGAAGAGTTTATGAATGGATCCTTGGAAGATTTTTTCAAAGCACGATAAAAAGTAGTATAGTCTTTAAAGCCGCTCATAAGAGCGGCTTTTGTTATTGGTATTTGCTCATCCTCCATAAGATGCTTTGCATAAACTAAACGCTTTTGCAAAATATATTTATGCAGTGTATATCCAGTTTCCTCTTTAAATTTATGGATCATTCTAGAACGACTAAGAAAGAATTTTTCTGATAAGGTGGAAAGACTTAAATCTTGAGCTAAATTTTGATTAATATATTTCATGATTTCTATGATTTGTAAATCATAAGCAGCTATTGTTTTATCTTTATTATATTGTTTGCCAAGGAATACACGATTTAAATAAATCATAAATTCAATATAAAGAGAATGTGATAGCATATGTTTTCCAAAGTCATCAACGGTAAGCGATTGAAATAAACGCAGGGCAATTTCGCGTAAAAATTGAGAATTATTAATATCTGTACGGATTAGGTAATGATCTCTTACTCTTGCTTTTTCAAAACAGGAGCAGATGGAATCCTTAGAAGGTAAATCAGCATATATTGGTTTTATATAAAAGATAAGACGCTCATAGGGCATCGAAGTATCAATAATAGGCTTATGAATAGAACCAGCACTTACAAGCAGTATGTCTCCAGCCTTCAAAAAATAGGACTTTCCTTCTATAATATAAGTTACCTTCCCAGAGAAAAATAATAGAACTTTATGAAAATCATGATAATGAAAAGAAAAATCTTTTTTTATGGTATCTTTCAAATTAAATAATTGGAATTCTTCTGTTAAATAGCCTGATTTTAATTCTATTTCTTTCATTTTAAAATGACACCTCTCTCAATTACGCTCTCAATTATTATGAAAATGTGTTTGTATTTATCATATAGCACTATTTGCAATATATCAAGCTATTTTATTCATACTAATAGCAAAAAATATACAATACACTAATAATATAAGAACAAGGATTGTCAAAAGGGACTGTCAAAAGAATGGAGGTTAATATGAGTATTTTACTTAGTAAATATCATGGATTAGGAAATGATTATTTGATTTTAGATCCAAACAAAAATGATATAAAACTTCAGGATAGAAAAATAGAGATGATTTGTAGAAGAAATTTCGGTGTTGGATCGGATGGTATTTTATATGGTCCTATTTTTGATGAAGGAAAAATCTATTTGAAAATTTTCAACCCCGATGGATCAGAAGCAGAGAAGTCAGGTAATGGTGTTCGAATATTTGCCAAATACTTGCTTGATGAATCATATGTAGATGGAAAACCTTTTACACTAAATACCAAAGGTGGAGAAGTCAAAGTAGAATACTTAAATAAAAGGGGAACCAGAATTCAAGTAGATATGGGAAAGGTTTCTTTTGCATCTCACCAGATACCAGTGACTGGACCAGAAAGAGAAGTTATTAATGAGCCAATGATGTTCTCTGAAAAACTATATAATGCCACCTGCTTAACGATTGGGAACCCTCATTGTGTTATTATGATGGAAGAAGCTACGAAAAAAACAGCCGAAAAATTAGGACCCTATGTAGAAGCAGATAAAAGATTCCCGAATCGTATTAATATGCAGCTTCTAAGAGTGATAGATAGAAAAACGCTTCAGATAGAAATTTATGAACGAGGAGCAGGGTACACATTAGCATCAGGAAGCAGCGCTTGCGCCGCAGCCGCAGCCGCATATCGAATGGGATTTGTAGATTCGTGTGTGACGGTACAAATGCCAGGTGGAGAATTGGAAATTGAAATTGGATCGGATGATACGGTTACCATGACAGGAAGTGTTGGTTATATTGGCGAAATTACATTAGCAGAAGACTTTTTTTCGTAGAGCGGGACGGTTCTCAGCTATGAATAAATTTTGCTGGTATTTAGAGTATTTACGTATTATAATGTGTAAGTGACATTCTGAAGTGCGGATGTATAGAGGGATTGAGGATTCATAGCTGAGAACCGTCCCCGTATTAGAAAGGAACTTTATGAAGACATTACTTGAATTATTATCAGAGGAAATGGTAGTTGCATTTAAGGAAAAGAACTATGATGGGAAGTATGCAAAGGTTACAGTTTCTAATAGACCTGATTTATGCGAGTATCAATGTAACGGTGCGATGGCAGCTGCTAAAGAATATAAGAAGGCACCAATAGTGATTGCTAATGATATCGCAGAAGCTTTAAAGGCGTCAAAGGTTTTTTCAGAGGTAACAGCAGTTGCACCTGGATTTTTAAATATGAAATTAAATGCAGGATTTTTGACATCTTTTTTAAATAGAATGCAAGAAAGCCGTCATTTTGGAGTGGAAGAAGTTAAGAATCCTATGACGATTGTAGTTGATTATGGTGGACCTAATGTTGCAAAACCACTCCACGTGGGACATCTTCGCTCTGCTATTATTGGTGAAAGTGTAAAACGTATTGGAAAATATATGGGACATCAAATGATAGGTGATATTCATTTAGGGGACTGGGGTCTTCAAATGGGATTGATTATCACTGAGTTAAAAAAGAGAAAGCCAGAATTACCTTATTTTGATGAAAATTTTACTGGAGAATATCCCCAAGAAGCTCCCTTTACAATATCAGAATTAGAAGAAATTTATCCTACTGCCAGTGCAAAATCGAAAGAGGATGAATCTTATAAAGAAGAGGCTATGGATGCTACTTTTAAATTGCAAAAGGGTAATCGTGGCTACCGTGCAATATGGAACCACATTATGAGTGTTTCGGTTACAGATTTAAAGAAAAATTATGCAAAACTGAATGTGGATTTTGAATTATGGAAGGGCGAAGCTGACGCACAAAAATATATTGCTCCAATGGTTGATAAAATGAGGACCGATGGATTTGTATATGAAAGTGAAGGAGCATTGGTTGTTGATGTAAAAGAAGAATCAGATACAAAAGAAATTCCCCCATGCATGATATTAAAATCGGATGGAGCATCTCTATATACAACAACTGATTTGGCAACTCTTGTGCAACGTGTGGAAGATATGAATCCAGATATGATTGTATATGTGGTCGATAAACGTCAAGAACTTCATTTTGACCAAGTGTTCCGTTGCGCTAAAAAAACTGGAATTATTAAAAAAGATGCAAAACTTAAATTTATTGGCTTTGGTACAATGAATGGAAAAGATGGCAAACCATTTAAAACTCGTGAAGGGGGAGTTATGCGTCTTGAGAACCTCATTTCTGAAATTAATGAAGAAATGTACAAAAAGATGTGTGAAAACAGGAGTGATATTTTAGAGAAGGAAGCTAGAGAAACAGCAGAAACAGTTGGACTTGCTGCTATAAAATATGGTGATTTATCAAACCAGGCTACAAAAGATTATGTATTTGATATTGAAAGATTCACCTCATTCGAAGGTGATACGGGTCCATATATTTTATATACAATCGTTCGAATTAAATCAATTTTAAGTAAATATAAAGAAAAGGGTGGCTCTTTAGAGCAACTGGTAATTGGAGATGCTGTAAATGGATTTGAAAAAGATTTACAGATGCTGTTAGCTAGATTCAATACTGTGATGAGTAATGCATTTGATGAATTGGCACCACATAAGATTTGTGCATATATTTATGACACTGCAAATGCGTTTAATCGTTTTTACCACGAAACAAAAATAATTGTAGAGGAAGACAAAGAAAAACAGGCTTCTTGGATTGCTTTATTACTCTTAACAAGAGATATTTTAGAAACAAGCATTGATATTTTAGGATTTCATGCACCAGAGCGTATGTAGTAAAAAGAGTACATTTTAATATGAAATTATATAAAACAGAGTTAGAGAATGATTTTCATTTTTAAACTCTGTTTTTTTGTGTGTGAAACAAAACACAGAATAGACACACTTTTTCCAAGTTTTACACACAAATCCTCTATATAATTTAGAAAAACAGGATACTAATTGAAAACATAAGAAAATAAAGGAGGAAATGTTTTGAAACTTTTTAGTAAGAAGGATAGCTTTGAGGTTAAGGAAGTTACTACAGAACAAGAACCAAAGGCTACAAGTAAGAGGATTCTTATTTTGAAGAAAGCAAGTAGTTTTATAATAAAACATAGAAAGATTTTTATTATAATAACTCTTCTAACTATTGCAGGAATTGTAGGGACAACTTTTTATTTAAAGAAGCTACAGAGTACTCAAACAAATATGACCAAAACTATCTCAACAGAAACGATTGAGCGAAGAGATTTAAGTAATTCGATTAGCATTACAGGTACAATTGCAGCAAATGATAGTCAAACTGTTTATTCAAATAATTCTGGATGTGAAGTAAAGAGTATCAATGTTGAAATCGGCGACTATGTAACAAAAGGAGATACTATATGTATCTTAGATTCTACAGATTATGAAGATGAAATAGCAGATATCGAGAAGAGCATATCTATTGCAAGTCAGAAATCTCAATTAAGTGTGGCACAAGCAGATAGAAGCTATAATGAGGCGGTCACAGATGCAACTACGGATATTGCACAAGCTCAAGCAACCGTTGATGATGCAGTAGAAGATTATACTTCTGTTGCAGATGCAAAAAGTAGTGCATATAATGATTATTTATTAGCTGTAGAAGATAAAGATCGTGCAAAAGAGGAATATGAGAAGGCAAAAACGAAGTTATCAAGTGCAAAGAAAGAACAAACAGCAGCAAAAGAGGAGTATGAAAAGGCAAAAACAACATTAGCTGATACAGTACAAACGGATCCCAACTATCAAACAGTATTGGCTGCTTATAATGATGCAGAAGCTGCTTATAATACCGCAAATGATACAGTAACCTCATTAACAGCAACTGTTTCATCTAAACAAACAGCATATGAAACAGCAGAAAAAACAGTAGATTCAGCAGAAAGCACCTATGAATCTTATGGAGATAAAATTGAAAGTGCAGTAAGAACTTACGAAAAAGCAGTAGATTCACAGGAAGACACCTCTACGCAGGCAAACCGTTCCATCACAAGTAAAGCAGATAGTGTTACAAGTGCAAATCTTGATGCATCTACAACGAATGATGATAACGAAAAGAAAATAGAAGAATACGAAAAACTGATTGATAAATGTACAGTAACTGCTCCTATATCAGGGGTTGTAACTTCTATTGGAATTGAAGTGGGAGATGAAGTTTCTAATGAAAATAATGAAATCTGTGTGATTCAGGATGACAGCAGTTATATAGTTGAAGCAACTGTGGATCAATATGATATTAGTGATTTGTATAAAGGAATGACGGCTGTTATAAAAACTGACGCTACAGATGATTTGGAAATGGCAGGTGTTGTGACATTTGTGGCACCTACGCCTACAACAAGTGATTCAGATACTTCAACTGGTCAAAGTAGTTCTTCGTCAACAACATCATATTCAATAAAAATTAGCATTACGGATAAAAATGATAAGTTAAGAATTGGAATGACGGCAGAAACAAGCGTATTGACGGAATCAGTTGAAAATGTGTTAGCCGTACCATATGACTGTATTGAAGAAAATGAGAATGGAGAATCTATCATTTATGTAGTTGATAATAGTAGTATGGGTGCAGGTGTATCTACAAACAAAGCAATGAGTGATAACGTATCCGATAATACTGCTACGAAAGATATGCCAAGTGAGAGGCCAGATAGATATCCTGACAATAGTGATTCAGAAGAATCTACAATTAATAAAAGAGCAATTGTAGTTGAGACAGGGTTGGAGACAGATTATTATACAGAAATCAAGAGTGATGAGATATCTGAGGGAATGCAAGTAATCGTACCCAATTCCGTAAATACAAATTCCAACGCAGGTGATTCAGATAAGGAAAATAGTAACACATCTTTTAGCATTGGCGGTGGTATGGGTGGAACACCTTCTGGTGGAGGAGGAATGGGCGGGGGCCCAGGCGGAGGATTCTAACATGGAAAATGAAAAATGTGTAATTGATCTGAAAAACATAATGAAACGTTTCTATGTAGGACAACCAAATGAATTAGAAATTTTACATGGAATTGATTTGAAAGTATATGAAGGTGAATTTGTAGCAATTGTTGGTGCCTCTGGATCCGGTAAATCTACTTTAATGAATATTATAGGTGCACTAGATAAACCAACAGAAGGCGAATATATATTGGATGGAGTAGATATCATTAAGGCGAAAGATCGAGAACTATCATTGATTAGAAATCACAAAATAGGATTTGTTTTTCAGACATATAATTTAGTATCGAGAACCTCTGCAATTAAAAATGTTGAATTACCTATGCTTTATCATGGTATTAATAGAAAGGAGAGGAACACTCGTGCAAAAGAATTATTGAAAATGGTAGAAATGGAGGATAGAATGACTCACACGCCAGATGAGCTTTCTGGTGGACAGAAGCAACGTGTAGCAATTGCAAGAGCAATGGCATGTAATCCATCTATTATTCTTGCAGACGAACCTACGGGAGCATTGGATTCAAAGACTGGCAGAAAAATTATGGATTTATTTCATCAATTGAATAAGGAGCAGGGAAAGAGCATTGTATTGATCACCCATTCACCAGAACTTGCTGAGGAAGCAGGACGTATTATTACTCTAAGTGACGGGTCGATACTTAGTGAGCGAAGGGGGGGAAGGCAAACATGCTGATTTTTGAGAATATAGCATTGGCCTTGAGCGGTCTGAGATCAAATAAAACAAGAGCGCTTCTTACAATGTTAGGCATTATTATAGGAATTGCCTCAGTTATTGCTATTATGACAGTTGGTAACTCTATGACAAATTCAGTTGCGTCATCTATGTCAGGCATGGGTGTTAATAACATAACTGTTGGTGTTTCACAGAAAAGTTCATCAACAGAAACAACAGATAATGGGATGAAATTTAATGTGGGACCCAAGAGACAAACAATGTCAAAAGAAGATTATATTACGCAGGAAATGATTGATAAATTAAAGGAAAAATTTTCCGACAAAATTAGTACAATTCAGCTGTCAGAATCAGTTGGAAGTGGTACGGGAAAAGATGCAGATTTGTATGCAAATGTATCGGTAACAGGAGTTAATGAGGGGTATCTGTCTGCAAATGAATTAACTGTTTTAGCAGGACGACTGTTTACGGAAAAGGATCAGACAGAAAGTAAAAAAGTTGCAATTGTATCGGATAAATTTTGTAATAATATGTTTGCAGGAGATGCCAATCTTGCACTAGGTAGTGAGGTGACGGTTGTAATAGATAACAAATATTATCATTACACAATCGTTGGTGTTTATGAATATGAAGAGTCAAGTTCCGATTTTAGTGATACTTCAGAAGAGGATTTATCTACTGACTTATATCTTCCTTTAAAAACTGCTCAAAGTCAAAATCATAATAAGAACGGTTTTTCCCAAATTACAGTTGTAGCGGATAGCAGTGTAGATATAGAATCTTTTCTTACGGAACTGGAAGATTATATGAATACAAATTATTATCGTGCGAACGAGAATTATGAAATTAGTGCATTTAGTATGGAAAGTGTCATATCATCTATGACAGAGATGTTATCAACCATTTCAATTGCTATTTCAATTATTGCGGGCATTTCCTTATTAGTAGGTGGAATTGGTGTTATGAATATTATGTTAGTATCTATTACGGAACGCACGCGAGAAATCGGAACAAGAAAAGCGCTTGGAGCAGCTAATTCTTCTATTAGGTTACAATTTATAGTAGAGTCTATTGTAATCTGCCTGATTGGTGGTTTTATTGGAATTGTTTTGGGATTAATATTAGGCATGATAGCGGTTAACCTCATGGGCTATGAAGGTAGTCCATCCATAGCAAGTATTATATTCTCGGTAGGATTTTCCGCAATGATTGGTGTTTTCTTCGGTTATTATCCAGCAAATAAGGCAGCAAAAATGAATCCTATTGATGCACTTAGATATGAATAAGTAATAGTAATGCACCAGCTTTGTTTTAGTTGGTGCATTATAAAAATAAAAATTAAAAAAAATGGAATATTATATTGACATTTTATGAAATCTAATAGTATAATAGCAAAGCAGTGTTTTGGTGATGGGATCTTAGCTCAGCTGGGAGAGCATCTGCCTTACAAGCAGAGGGTCATAGGTTCGAGCCCTATAGGTCCCATTTTTAAGCAAAACATTCTAATTTCATATTATGGCGAGATAGCTCAGTTGGCTAGAGCACACGGTTCATACCCGTGGTGTCGAGGGTTCGAATCCCCCTCTCGCTATTCGAACAATGGAAAGCTACTTACAGATTGGTGAGTAGCTTTTTCTTTGTGTATATTTCTAAATAAAGATTGATGAAATGGATAGGTTTGGAGTAAAAAATAATCATGTTTAAGTTTTACTGAGTTTTACATATAATAAATAAGATGGTACAATTAATATTAAAGTCTGTAGAAATGGAGATTAATATGCGAGTTGGAATGGGATATGATGTTCACAAATTAGTAGAAGACAGAAAATTGATTTTAGGTGGAGTAGAGATTCCTTATGAAAAGGGATTGCTAGGCCATTCTGATGCTGATGTTTTGCTACATTCAATTATGGATGCACTTTTAGGGGCAGCAGGACTTGGTGATATTGGGAAACATTTTCCAGATACTGATTCAAAATACAAGGGAATATCAAGTTTAAGTTTATTAAAACGTGTAGCGGATTTGATTGAAAAAGAGAATTATTTTATTGAAAACATAGATGCAACAATTATTGCACAAAACCCCAAAATGAGACCCTATATTGAACAAATGGAAATGAATATTGCTAAGACCTTAGAAATTGAAATGAATCAAATTAATATAAAGGCTACAACAGAAGAAGGACTTGGCTTTACGGGATCAGGGGAAGGAATATCTTCACAGGCAATCTGCTCTTTGACTACAGCAGTCAATTATTCAACGGCTGTTTACAGTACAGAAGAAAGTAAATGCCAGGGATGCTCAGGTTGCAAGCAAGAAAATGGTATTTAATATTGTAAAATGATTGACAAAATGCCAAGGATTGCATAGACTAATTATGCAATGAGTATTTTTATAAGTAAATGCTTAGAACGAAAAGAGTAAATCATTACTAACTGTCAGAGAAAAACTGTCACCGGCTGAGAGCAGTTTTCAGAAAGTATGATCCAAGTGCATTCGTGAGCAGACCGGGGGAAATATCGGTACGTCGATCACACGTTACGTGACTTAAGTGAGGGCTATGCCTTTATTAGAGTGGAACCGCGGATAACCCGTCTCTTTGCTGAGGCGGGTTTTATTTTTATTTATGTATTTATTTTATATGTTAGGAGGCATTCGTATGGGTATATTTAAATATATAAGAGATGAAATGAAAATTATTAAAGAACGTGATCCTGCAATGCATTCTTGTTTGGAAGTCTTTTTATATCCCAGTTTTAAGGCCATTTTATCGTATCGTCTGGCACATATTCTTTATGTAAACCACCATTACTTCTGGGCACGCGTGGTTTCGCAACATTCTGCTAGAAAAACTGGAATTGAAATACATCCTGGAGCTATCATAGGAGAAGGATTCTTTATTGATCATGGAAATGGAGTTATTATTGGTGAAACTACCATTATCGGAGATAATGTAACCTTATATCAAGGAGTTACACTTGGCGGAACTGGAAAAGAACAAGGAAAAAGACATCCTACAATTGGAGATAACGTTATGATAAGCGCAGGTGCAAAGGTACTTGGATCATTTACTGTTGGTGAGAACTCCAAAATTGGTGCTGGAAGTGTTGTCTTAGAAGAAGTTCCCCCCAATTGTACAGTTGTTGGAGTACCGGGAAGAGTTGTCAAACATAACAATGTATTAATTCCAAGAGATAATATGGATCAAATCCATCTTCCAGACCCAGTGAAAGACGATATTAGCAATCTACAAAGGGCAAATTCAGAATTAACGAACCGACTACTTGAATTGGAACGTCAAATAAGAGAATTGAAAAATAGAGATTAAGAAATAATAGAAAATAAGCGAAAAGATACAATTGAGAGAATAGGAGAACATTATGAAATTATTTAATACGTTGTCAAGAAAAAAAGAAGAATTTATTCCATTAGAGGCAGGCAAAATCAAAATGTATGTATGTGGACCTACCGTGTATAATCTCATTCATATTGGGAATGCAAGACCTATGATTGTTTTTGATACCTTTAGAAGATATATGGAGCACAAAGGATACGAAGTAAATTATGTGTCAAACTTTACAGATGTGGATGATAAAATTATTAAAGCTGCAATTGCGGAGAAAGTTGACGCATCTGTCATTTCTGAACGCTATATAGCAGAATGTAAAAAAGACATGCAGGCTTTGAATGTAAAACCAGCAACGACACATCCAAAAGCTACAGAAGAGATTTGTGGCATGCTTGATATGATTGGAACATTGATTGAAAAAGGTCATGCTTATGCAGCGCCAGATGGAACTGTCTACTTCAGAACAAAAAGTTATGAAAATTATGGAAAGCTTTCACATAAAAATCTAGATGATTTGCAGGCTGGACATAGAGAAATCAAGGTAACTGGAGATGAGAAGGAAGATGAATTTGATTTTGTTTTATGGAAGCCTAAAAAGGACGGAGAACCATTCTGGGAATCTCCATGGTGCGAAGGACGTCCGGGATGGCATATTGAATGCTCTGTTATGTCTAAAAAATATTTAGGTGAAAAAATAGATATTCATGCAGGCGGAGAGGATTTAATATTTCCCCATCATGAAAATGAAATTGCTCAGAGTGAAGCGGCAAATGGCAAAGAATTCGCGAAATATTGGTTACACAATGGATTTTTGAATATTGATAATAAAAAAATGAGTAAATCGCTTGGGAATTTCTTTACAGTAAGAGACATTAGTGAAAAATATGATTTACAAGTATTACGTTTCTTTATGCTGAGTGCGCACTATAGAAGTCCATTAAATTTCAGCGAAGATTTAATGGAATCAGCAAAAAGCGGATTTGAAAGAATCAGGACATCTGTTTCATCTTTAAATTATTTATATGAGCAAAATAGTGTGGAAGCATTAAAGGAAGAGGAAAAGGAATCTTTAGAAAGTGCAAAGAAATATATCAACAGATATGATGAAGCAATGGATGATGATATTAACACTGCGGATGGTATTTCCATAATATTTGAACTCGTAAAATTTGCAAATACAACTGCCAATTCAGATAGCTCGAGAGAATATGTAAAAGCACTAAAGGACGAGATTGTTTTATTAGCAGACATTTTAGGGCTGAAAGTAGAGGAAAAGAAAGAGCTTTTAGATGCAGATATTGAAGCGTTGATTGAAGCACGTCAAAATGCTAGAAAAGAAAAGAATTTTCAAAAGGCAGATGAAATTAGAAAAGAACTTTTAGAAAAGGGAATTATTTTAGAAGACACAAGAGAAGGCGTAAAATGGAAGAGAGCTTAGTGCATAACGATATCCGTAAAATAATAGAAAGTCAATTTGGAGAGGCGAAGACTGATTTAAAGGCCTATTCTCCATTAACTCTTGCTTTTATAGGAGATGCTGTCTATAGTCTTATTATAAGAACAATCATTGTAGAACGTGGAAATGTACCAGTGAATAAGCTTCATAAGGCAACAACATCATTAGTACAAGCCAATGCGCAGGCAGAGATGATACAGAGTATTCAAACGATGCTGACAGAAGAGGAAGAGTCAGCCTACCGCAGAGGGAGAAATGCAAAGTCTGGAAGCAGTGCAAAAAATGCGTCGATACAGACCTATCGCAAAGCTACTGGCATGGAATCACTGGTAGGCTATTTATACCTAAAAGGTGATTATGAGCGTATCCTCGAATTAATGAAAAAGGGACTTTCAATAGAAGAGTCAGAAAAGGAGTAACATGCGTTACGAAGAATTTACAATAGAAGGTAGAAATGCAGTAATTGAAGCGTTTCGTTCAGGGAAACCGATTGATAAGTTATTTATTTTGGATGGTTGTCAAGATGGACCCATGCAGACGATTAAAAGAGAAGCGAGAAAACAGGATGCACTCGTTCGATATGTAGATAAGGAGCGCTTGGATCAGATTTCAGAAACTGGAAAACATCAGGGCGTGATTGCATATTGTGCAGCATATGAGTATTCGGAAATGGAGGACATCTTTGCGTTAGCAGAAAAAAAGGGCGAGCCACCGTTTGTTTTCATTCTCGATAATATCGAAGATCCTCATAATCTTGGAGCAATTATTCGTACAGCGAACCAGGCGGGTGCTCATGGTATTATCATTCCTAAGAACCGTGCAGTTGGGTTAACAGCAACGGTAGCAAAGACATCTGCAGGAGCCCTGAACTATACTCCAGTTGTGAAGGTGACAAATCTTGCTAAGACGATTGAAGAATTAAAGGAAAGAGGTCTTTGGTTTGTCTGTGCAGATATGGATGGTGAAGTAATGTATCGCTTAAACTTGACAGGTCCTATTGGCCTTGTGATTGGAAGTGAAGGGGAAGGGGTAGGAAGACTTGTGAAAGAAAAGTGTGACTATATTGCGTCGATTCCTATGAAAGGTGATATAGATTCGTTAAATGCATCCGTGGCAGCAGGTGTATTAGCCTATGAAATTGTAAGACAACGCATTTGTTTGAAATAATATGGGTGAATGGTATGGGGAAAGATTATAGTAACTTTACAGATGAGGAATTAATGAGCATGCTCCGTGATGGAGAAGTAGCGATTACTGACTTTGTGATGGAAAAATATAAGAATCTTGTCCGTAGTAAAGTGAAATCAATGTATATTCTGGGAGCTGATACTGAGGATCTTATTCAAGAGGGAATGATTGGTCTATTTAAAGCAATTCGTGATTATGACCTGGGAAGAGATGCGAGCTTTCACACATTTGCTGATTTGTGTATTTCAAGACAGATGTATACAGCTGTCAGAGCATCAGGTAGACAGAAGCATGCCCCATTAAATAGCTATATTTCATTGTATAGTAATGGGATGGAGGATGATGCGCAGTTGCTAAATGCGTTAGCATCTACCACGGAATGGAATCCAGAATCATTATTTATTGATAGAGAGAATATTCAGGATTTAGAAAAAGCAATAGAAGAGCAGCTAAGTTCCATGGAAAAGGAAGTTCTTGATTTGTATATGACGGGTATGTCATATACAAAAATAGCAAAAGTTCTTGGAAGAGACGAAAAATCTACAGATAATGCATTACAAAGAATTCGTGGAAAGTTAAAAAAATATTTTACATCCACTAAAAAAAATCCAGACTAAATCAATAGAAATAACGTTGACAATATTAAGTGTATTATGTTAGAATTACTTCGGTCGTAATATGACAGAAGACGCTGTTGTGGCACAGTTGGTAGCGCACCTCATTGGTAGTGAGGAGGTCATGGGTTCGATTCCCGTCAACAGCATTATATAATGGATTCTAGAGACTTGAGAGCCTCTAGAATCCATTTTTGTTTTTTGTGTGAAAGATATATAAAACGAAAACCTTTTATTTAAGAAAAATTTATGTTATTATAAAGTTTGGTTATTTATATAAGTTTTAAAGTAAAATAACGATTAATATCCATGAATACTAGGAGAGAATAAAATGGAAAATTCTAAAAATTTTATTGAGCAGATTATAGATAAGGACTTAGCAGAGGGTGTATATGATACCGTGCATACCAGATTTCCACCAGAACCAAACGGATATCTGCACATTGGACATGCAAAATCAATAATTTTAAATTATGGACTAGCAAAAGAGTATCATGGTAAATTTAATATGAGATTTGATGATACAAATCCAACAAAGGAAAAAACAGAATTTGTAGAATCAATTTTGGAAGATATAAAATGGTTGGGGGCAGATTGGGAAGAACGTCTTTTTTTTGCTTCTAATTATTTTGAACAAATGTATGAAGGGGCTGTTAAATTAATAAAAAAGGGAAAAGCGTTTGTCTGTGATTTATCGGCGGAAGAAATTAGAGAATATCGTGGTACATTAATAGAAGCAGGGAAAAACAGTCCTTATAGAGAACGTTCGATTGAAGAGAATCTTGAGCTATTTGAAGATATGAAAAACGGGAAATTCCAAGATGGAGAAAAGGTGCTTCGTGCTAAAATAGATATGGCATCTCCCAACATGAATATGAGGGATCCCGTTATTTATCGTGTAGCACATATGTCACATCATAATACCGGTGATCAATGGTGTATCTACCCAATGTACGATTTTGCGCATCCTGTTGAAGATGCTATTGAAGGTATTACACATTCCATTTGTACCTTAGAGTTTGAAGATCATAGACCATTATACGATTGGGTAGTACGTGAGTTAGAATATCCACATCCACCAAAGCAAATTGAATTTGCAAAAATGTATTTAACGAATGTAGTTACTGGTAAGAGATATATCAAACGATTAGTAGAAGAAGGAATTGTTGATGGATGGGATGATCCAAGACTTGTTTCCATTGCGGCATTAAGAAGACGTGGTTTTACGAAAGAGTCTATTAAGATGTTTGTTGATTTATGCGGCGTTTCAAAAAGTAATTCTTCAGCAGACTATGCAATGCTGGAATACTGTATTCGTGAAGATCTAAAACTAAAGAAATCGCGTATGATGGCTATTCTTGATCCTATTAAATTGGTGATTGATAACTATCCTGAAGGAGAAACAGAGTATTTAGATGTTGCTAATAATTTAGAGAATGAAGAACTTGGGTTTAGAAAAGTACCTTTTGGCAGAGAGCTCTATATTGAGCGTGAAGATTTTATGGAAGAACCACCTAAAAAATATTTCCGTTTATTTGTTGGAAATGAAGTTCGACTTATGCACGCATATTTTGTTACATGCACAGGATTTGAAAAAGATGAAAATGGAAAAATTACTACGGTACATTGTACGTATGATCCTGAAACGAAACAAGGAAGCGGTTTTAATGCAAGGAAAGTGAAAGGAACTATACACTGGGTACCTTGTGAACAGGCGGTTAAGGCTGAGATACGCCTTTATGAGAATATAATTGATGAAGAAAAAGGTGTCTATAATGAAGATGGAAGTCTTAATTTGAATCCCAACTCTTTAGAAGTATTAAATGAGTGTTATCTAGAACCTAACTTTGAAGATGCAAAAGCTTATGATAGTTATCAATTTGTTAGACAGGGATTTTTCTGTGTAGATGCAAAGGATTCAAAGGCAGATGCTTTGGTATTTAATCGAATTGTTTCATTAAAAAGTTCATTTAAGTTGCCAGTGGATAGTAAATAGATTATATAGTGGAGGTATTTTTTCATGGGAATATTATCAGGTTTAGAAGGATTTGGATTAGGAAATTTGGAGACTAAGGATATTTTTCAGGATCAAACTAAAAAAGCGCAAACTCAAAGCAATGCACAACCTGTGGAGTTTCAAGAATCTGATTTTGTTTTTGCAAAAACTTATACATGTCCAGTCTGTGACACGGAATTCAGATCGAAAACTGTTAAGATCGGAAAGGCGAAATTAATTGGAACGGATTTAGATTTACGTCCTAAATATGAAATTATTGATTCGTTAAAATATGATGTTATTTTATGCCCCAAATGTGGATATGCGGCCTTGTCCAGATATTTTCAGTATATTACTGACCCACAGGCAAAATTAATCAAAACACACATTTCTACGAGCTTTCATAATAACCCACCTAAGGGTGATATTTATACATATGATGAGGCAATTGAAAGATATAAATTAGCACTAGCAAATGCAATTGTAAAGAGAGGCAAGAATAGTGAAAAGGCTTATATATGTTTGAAGATGGCATGGGTTGTTAGAGGGAAAATGGAAAATCTTGATCAGAATCAACCTGATTATAAACAGGTATTAGCAACCTGCAAACAAGAAGAGGATGAATTATTAAAAAATTCACTTGAAGGATTTCTTGCAGCAAGACAGGCAGAATCTTTTCCAATGTGCGGAATGGATGAATCTACAGTAGATTATTTAATTTCTGTAATGAGTATGAGATTTGATCAACTTGATGTAGCGGCAAAGCTAGTTTCTAATATTATTTTATCGCCAACTACGAATAAAAGAATGAAAGATAAAGCCAGAGATTTAAAAGAATTGTTAGTGGTACAAATTAGAAAACAAAATAACAAATAATAATTAAGAAAAGAGGAGCTCTTTGGAGTTCCTCTTTTGTGTATTAATTTTCTTCTTTTTTCACTTCGTCCAAATCGTCAAACTTGAATTCTTCAACAGTTTCTGAAACCGCAGGTTTTACAATATTACCAACAGACTCTACGGTATGTGCAACGGCGTCCTCTACGGTTTCCGCTGCTTTTTTTATTGTTTCTTTTGCTTCTGCTACAGTTTCTTTAGAAAAATTCAATGGTACATATTCTCTCTTAGAATCTTCCCCATCCGTTTCATTTTTCAAAAAGTCTTCAAGATCTTCGTTTAAATCATCATCAAAGTCGTCAAAATCATCTAAATCGTTATCTTTGCTTTTGTAATAGTAATAAGCACCGGCAGCAGCTCCAATTACAGCTGTAAGTGCCAAAAACTTACCTAGTTTTTTTGCCATATTATTCCTCCTATAAGCACAAACGTTAATTTATTTTAATACTATTTTATGGAAAAAGGAAGAGGATATGTAAAATATAATAAAATTTTTAGACTTGCTATGATTTTTTTGATATTTCATATATGTTTAGAGTATTTATTTTAAAGAAAGTATGGTAAAATATAAAAGGTTTTCTGTGAAGCCGAAAATGAGAAAACCGAATGAACTGTTGAATAAACTAGATTTTTTAATGAACAAGCGAGGTATATATTATGAATAATAAATATGATGTAATAATAATAGGTGCTGGTCCTTCAGGGATTTTTTGTGCATATGAATTATTGGATAAAAATCCAAATATGAAAGTATTAATGATTGAAAAAGGACGTTCCATAGAAAAAAGGAATTGTCCAAAGAGAATAACAAAAGAATGTGTAGGTTGTCAGCCTTGCTCAATTACAACTGGGTTTGCTGGTGCTGGAGCATTTTCAGATGGTAAATTATCTTTATCACCAGATGTAGGCGGAAATCTTCCTGAAATTCTTGGATATGAGAAAGCGGTGGAATTAATTGGTGAATCAGATAAAATTTATTTAAAATTTGGCGCTGATACGAATGTTTATGGAGTGGGTAAAGAGAAAGAAATTCGAGAAATAAGAAGAAAAGCCATTAATGCCAATTTAAAGTTGGTGGAATGTCCAATTCGTCATCTTGGAACAGAAGAAGGATATAAAATTTATGGAAAACTACAACAGCATTTAGAAGAAGTTGGGGTAGAATTAAAATTTAATACAATGGTAAAAGATATTTTAATTGAAGACAATGTTGTAAAAGGTGTTGTTACAGATAAAGATGAAATATTTTATGCAGAAGAAGTTGTTGCTGGTGTAGGTAGAGAAGGTGCTGACTGGTTTAGTCATATCTGTGGACAACATGGAATCGAGACTATGGTTGGTACGGTAGATGTAGGTGTTCGTGTTGAAGTAAGAGATGAGATTATGCAGTTTCTTAACGAGAATTTGTATGAAGCAAAGTTGATTTATCATACACCAACATTTGACGACAAAGTTCGTACATTCTGCACGAATCCATCAGGAGAAGTAGCAACAGAATACTATGAAGATGGTCTTGCTGTTGTAAATGGACATGCCTACAAATCAAAAGAGTACAAGACAAATAATACAAATTTTGCAATTCTGGTTTCTAAGAATTTTACAAAACCTTTTAAAACTCCAATTGAATATGGAAAACAAATTGCACAGTTGTCTAATATGCTTTGCGGAGGAAGAATCCTAGTCCAGACATTTGGAGATTTTAGACGAGGTAGAAGGACAAACGAAGAAAGATTATGCAGAAACAATTTAATTCCTACACTTAAGGATGCGGTACCAGGAGATTTATCTCTTGTGTTTCCACATAGAATTATGGTTGATATCGAGGAAATGATTCTTGCACTTGATAAAGTAACACCGGGTCTTGCAAGTGACGAAACGCTATTATATGGAGTAGAAGTGAAATTTTACTCGAATAAAGTAGTGGTAAACGAAGAATTTGAAACAAGTGTAAAGGGTCTACGTGCAATTGGAGATGGAGCAAGTGTTACAAGGGGCCTGCAACAGGCTTCTGCAAATGGGATTAGTGTAGCAAGAAGTATCTTAGCTAAGCAATCATAGGGTGAGGATTTACTGTGAGAAATAATGTGAAACAGACGATACAGCTCATCATTCTATTTTCTTTCATGGCGATGATGTTAACGGGGTGTCAAAAGGCTGAGAAAAAGACCGAGATTGTATTAACGACTGAGTTTGCAGAAGATGAAGTCTTTCGGATAGATGAAGAATCATGTACGTTACCTGAAATTAACGTTTATATGCGTACATCAAAGGATCAGTATGAAAGCGTATTTGGTTCGGAAATCTGGACAAAAGATTTAAATGGTACAACATTAGAACAGCAATTAAAAGATACGATTCTTGCTAGAATTGCACAGATTAAAGTTATGAATCTTTTGGCAGATGAAAAAAAGGTAACATTATCTGAAAAAGAAAGCAGTTTAGTAGATCAGGCAGCGGTGAAATATATGGCTAGTCTTTCTGAACAAGAAATTAGTGCATTAAGCGTTAATGAGGACATCATAAAAAAGCTGTATGGTGAATATGCCTTAGCTAATAAAGTCTATAATGAGATAACAAAGGATATCAATCCAGAAATCAGTGATGACGAGGCACGTACCATATCTGTAAAGCATATTTTAATTATGACTTATTCTCTAGATGAAAATGGCGAGAAAGTAGAATATACAGAGAATAAAAAGAAGGTTGCATTTACAAAGATTAACGAAATCCTTAAAAGGGCAAAAGCGGGAGAGGATTTTGATGCTCTAGAAGAGGAATATAATGAAGATACGGAAAATATTTATTCTTTTGGAAAAGGTACTATGCCATCTTCCTTTGAGGAGGCAGCCTTTAATCTTGATACAGATCAAATAAGTGATGTGGTCGAAACAGAGTATGGGTATCATATTATCAAATGTATCAGTTCTTTTGATAGAAATGAAACAGATGCAAATAAAGTCAAAATAGTTGAACAGAGAAAAAATGAAGCATTTAATCAGGTATATAGTGAATTTATTAAAGGCCTTTATTCCAATTTAAATAGTAAACTATGGGATTCCGTAAAGTATGAAAGTAATACGGATATTACAACTACCAATTTTTTTGATGTTTACAATTCTGTTTTTGAGTCAGATTAGGAAGTTAATAAAAAATTTATATTTTGCAAACCCAGTATTTCTGGGCATTCAGTACAATTATTAGCACTCGTCTATGATGAGTGCTAAAATATTATTGACTTTTATTTTTAGGGGTATTAAAATACAGAATGTAGGAGTAATCTCCTATAATAAATAGAGAATAAGGAAGTGTATCGATTATGGCAGAAAAACATGGTAGTTTATCAATTAATAGTGACAATATTTTTCCGATTATTAAAAAATGGTTATATTCAGACCATGACATTTTTTACAGAGAATTAATTTCTAATGGTTGTGATGCTATTACAAAATTAAAAAAGCTGGAAATGATGGGTGAATATACGGTACCTGACAATAAAAAGAATGAGATAAAAGTAATTGTAGATTCTCAAAATAAAACAATAAAGTTTATTGATACAGGTCTTGGTATGACAGGGGATGAAGTAGAAGAGTACATTAATCAAATTGCATTTTCAGGTGCAACTGATTTCCTGGAAAAGTATAAAGATAAGACAAACGAAGATCAAATTATTGGACATTTTGGTTTAGGCTTTTATTCTGCATTTATGGTTTCAAACAGAGTAGTTATTGACACTCTGTCTTATAAAGAGGGAGCTACACCGATACACTGGGAATGTGATGGTGGAACGGAATTTGATATGGAAGATGGTTCAAAGGATACAGTAGGTACAGAAATCACTTTGTTCCTGAATGAAGAGAGTTTAGAATTTTGTAATGAGTATCGTGCACGTGAAGTTATAAAAAAATATTGTGCCTTTATGCCAACGGAAATCTACTTAGAGAATGCAAATGAAAAGCCTAAGGAAGAAGTTAAGGAAGGGGAGGAAAGCAAGGAAGAAGTAGCACCTACCCCATTAAATGAAACGACCCCCCTTTGGACAAAACATCCTAACGAGTGCACGGAAGACGAGTATAAAGATTTTTATCGCAAGGTATTTATGGATTATAAAGAGCCTCTGTTCTGGATTCACTTAAACATGGATTATCCATTTAATTTAAAGGGAATATTATATTTTCCTAAGATAAATATGGAGTATGAGTCTATTGAAGGAACTATTAAATTATATAATAATCAGGTATTTATAGCTGATAATATTAAAGAAGTAATACCTGAGTTCTTAATGCTATTAAAAGGTGTTATTGATTGCCCAGATTTACCTTTAAATGTCTCAAGAAGCGCATTGCAAAATGACGGATTTGTGAAAAAAATATCTGAATATATTTCAAAGAAGGTTGCAGATAAGTTAGCGGGTATGTGCAAGACGGATAAGGAAAACTATGAGAAATATTGGGATGATATCAGTCCATTTATCAAATTCGGATGTTTAAAGGATGATAAATTCTGTGAGAAAATGAATGACTATATTCTCTTCAAAGACTTTGATGGAAATTATTTAACACTTCCAGAGTGTCTGGAAATTAAACCAATGGATGTAGAGGATGAAAATGCAACAGATGCAGAAACAGGTGAAAAAGTAGATGCGGAAGTTGTTGATGAAAATGGCGAAACAATTTCAGAGGAAGAGGAAAAGAAAGAAAAAATTATTTATTATGTAACGGATGAAAAACAACAAAGCCAGTACATTAATATGTTTAAGAGCGCAAAAATGACTGCAGTGATGTTGAGAGATAATATTGATCAACCATTTGTTCAACAATTGGAAAGTAAGAATGAGGGTGTTAAATTCCTTCGAATAGATTCCGATGTAACGGATGTTATGAAGGCAAAAACATCTAAAAAAGAAGTGGCTGAATTGAAAGAACAGGCAGAAGCTTTACAAAAGATTTTAAATAAGAAGTTAAAGAAAAACAAATTAGAGGTTAAAATTGAAAAGCTAAAAAATAAAAAAGTTTCTTCCGTTATTACATTGTCAGAAGAAAGTAGACGTATGAAGGATATGATGAAGATGTATGCACAGCCTGGTATGGATATGAGTATGTTTGGAGGCGAAGCAGGAGAAACACTTATTTTAAATGCAAATCATCCTCTTGTACAATATGTAATGCAAGAGAAAGAAGGAGAAAATGTGAGCATGATATGTGAACAGTTATATGATTTAGCATTGCTTTCACATACACAATTATCTCCAGAGTCAATGACAAAATTTATTGCAAGAAGTAATGATATTATGATGATGCTTGCAAAATAGTGATAAAACAACAAAAAAGTAGCGTTACATGAGGATCTCATGTAACGCTACTTTTTATTCTTTTATTCATCAGGAATGGAATTTCCTGTAGTATTAGCTGGTAAATTTAAAGAATCCAAAATATTTTTTATGGGATCCTGTTCTACCTGAGGTGCTACTACTGGAGGACTGGCATTTGCATCTCCGGTATATAGGGAAACACCATTTACAACGCTATGAGGACACCATCCTGTGCCTCCTAAAGATGTTTCTCCATCAGGAGATACAACAAATACACCTTGTGTCTTAAAAGGACAGGAATCAGATGCACGAAGTCCTGTCTGGCTACATACGGAACCTACAACATGACAATCACATACCTCTGTTGGCTCGGTACCAGCAGCAAAGTATTCTGTAATAGCACTTCCGTCAAGTGTACACAACCCATCAACTGCAAGCTTACCAGATTTGTTACAAACAACAGCAGTTGTAATGCCTTCTGGAGTACTAAAGGCCTTATATTCTAAGTTTTCATGGATAGTTGACATAACTTTTCTCCAAAGAGATTTGGCCAATGCCTTTTCCTCACTACCACTTAGTTTTGTGTTATTATCATAACCGGCCCAAGTAGTACAAGTGTAATAAGGAGTGTAGCCGGAAAACCATACGTCATTATAATCAGATGTTGTTCCAGTCTTACCTGCTATAGCCATATTACCAAAATTAACAGATCCACCAGTACCTTTTGTTACTACATCTACCATAGCGTCGGTTAATAGAAAAGCTGTGGTAGGCTTAATAACCTGCCTTGTTTCGGGTTCGTTTTCTAAAAGTATATTACCATCATGATCTAAAATCTTTGTATAATAGATGGGCTTAATGTATGTTCCCCCATTTGCAATACACGCATAAGCAGCATTCAACTCAATATTTTTAACTCCATAAGTGATACCACCAAGTGCTAAAGATTGGGTAATATCTGATACAACTGTATCATCAGCGCGTACTTCCCGATCGATTAAGGTTGTAAATCCAAAGTTTTTTAGATAGTCAAATCCTAATTGAGGTGTGATGTCAGTTAAAGTTTTTACAGTAACAATATTTAATGATTGTTCAATACCATAGCGTAAAGTACAAATACCTTTATATGCAGCTCCATACCAGTTAGAAACAGGTCGCCCATTATCATAATTAAATGGTTCATCAACCTGAACAGATGCTAGGGTTAAGCCTGCGCTGTCCAATGCGGGTGCATAGGTGGAAACAATTTTAAATGTAGATCCAGGCTGTCTTTTTGTGTTCGTAGCACGATTTAAAGTTAAACTAGCTTCTTTTTTCCCACGACCGCCAACAATTGCTTTTACATAACCAGTTGATTGATCTTCAACTGTTAATGATATCTGAGGCTGAGGAGTTAAACTAATAGCTTCCGCAACTTCTGTTCCTGTTGTAGAGATAACGGCAGCTTTATACTCATCAATGGTAGTCTTAGCAGTATCTTGGTCGCTAAAAAGCATCGTAAATTTAGGATTCTTTTGCTTGAAATATTCTTCAAACATCTGTGAACTATAGTTTGTTACATCACCATTCTGGTTTTCAACAGTCAACTCGTACTCTAATAACCATTTAGTCCCAGCAGGATAATTTGCTTCGTCTCCTGCAATATCATCACAAATCTTTTGAATGTTAGGGTCCTGTGTAGTATAAATACTTAATCCAGAACTGTATAGAATATTATAAGCCTGAGTGTCTGTATACCCCTTTTTTGTCTTTAAATCTTCTAGAATTTCAGCAGTCAGCTCATCTACAAAATAGGAATAGATGGTGGTATCTTCTGTTTGCTCATTGACAGATTGGATACGAGAGTAAACATCGTCAGCCATAGCTTCGTCATAGGCAGACTGTGTAACATACCCTTGCTCTAACATGTTGCGTAAAACTTTTTCTCGTCGCTCTTTATTTTTATCAGGATGAGAAATTGGATTATACTGTGTTGGATTCTGAGTGATTCCAGCGATTACAGCGGCCTCAGATAACGTAATTTCAGATACAGGCTTATTAAAATACCGCAAAGACGCAGCCTGTACACCCAGTGTGTTTTGTCCAAGGTTAATTGTATTCATATAGGATTCAAGAATTGTCTCTTTATCCATTACCTTTTCGAGTTCAACGGCAAGATATTGTTCTTGTATTTTTCGCTTAAATTTATCAGCAAGTGAAGATTCTTTTGTCCAGCTGGTAAATACATTGTTTTTTAATAACTGCTGAGTGATTGTACTGGCACCTTCTGAGAACTTCCTGGTTGTAATAGCCTTTACACCAGCTCTCATGATACCTTTGATATCTATTCCGTTATGTTCATAAAAACGCTCATCTTCAATTGCTACAAATGCATGCTGCAAGTCAATTGGAATCTTATCCATTGATTGCCATATTCGGTTTGAATCTTGTGCTACCAGCTTTGTCAGCTGATTTCCTTCGCTGTCATATACCACGCTAGAATAACCGCTTGGTTTTACATCAAGTGTAGATATGTCAGGCGCAGAATCAAGTATCCCTTTGAAAAGACCGACACCTGCGCATAAACCAATGATACCAACCGCAATAATACAGATGAGTAATGCCTTGAAAAATGTAACACCAAACATTTTACCCAGCTTTGCAGATTTTGAAGTCAAGGTTTTCTGCCTATTGATAGCACCCTTTTTTCCATAATTCATGAGTGATGCCTCCTTATTCTGTCCATTATACCAAAAAGGGCTAGGTAAATAAAGGAATTTTTTATAAAGAAAATCATATGAAGAAAATCTTACCACTTTTTTCATTTTTAACAAGGATATACATTTTTATGCAAAGATATGATATATTAAGTTTATCATTTCGGATTTTCATGGTTTAGATGATAAATGGAGGTTATGAGAGGTGAAAAATGGATACAAAACGATTTTGCGGGCTGGACAGGGAGAAATAATTGAGAAAAAGTCCAGATTTATTGCTACGGTACGTCCAATAGAGAGTGAACAAGAGGCAATACTGTTTATTAGTGAAATGAAAAAGAAATATTGGGATGCAAAACACAATTGTTCTGCATTTATTATAGGAAGTAACTCAGAAATAACCAGATGCTCAGATGATGGAGAACCATCAGGAACAGCAGGAAAACCCATGCTAGAAGTACTCCTTGGTCATGAAATTACAAACTGTGCGGTAGTTGTGACCAGATATTTTGGAGGAACACTTCTTGGTACTGGGGGGCTTGTAAGGGCATACACACAGGCTGTGCAAGCAGGCATAAATGACAGTACTGTCATTGAAAAAAAGCATGGGGTGAAAATGTCGTTTACAACAGATTATAATGGAGTTAGAAAAGTTCAGTACTTATTGATGAATGAGGGATATCCGATTTTAAACTCAGAATATACTGACATAGTTGTCATAGATAGTTTAGTTCCAATTGAAGATAGCTTGAATTTTCAAAACAAAATGACAGAAGGAACCAATGGAAAATGCAAGATACTTTTAAAAAATAAAATTTATTATACAGAGATTAATGGTGAAGTGTTGCTTTTTGACGAATAATTTGTTATAAATAATAGAGGTCGACTTACCCGTCGACCTAAAATTTTGAAAGAATATAGCAATTTGAAAGGTAGGTGGTTTTTGTGAAAAGTAAAACGGTAAATAATTTATCTGATGTTCCTGAGCGAGGGTATAAATTGTTCATAAAAACCAACTATATAAATGATAGCTTAAAAGCTATCCATAAGGAGAATTGCTATGGAAAGAGTTCGAGAATTAATTGATAATAAGCAATATACTCTTCTGCGTCAGGAACTTTCAGAACTAAATGAAGCAGACATTGCGGCTATTTTGGAAGAATTACCAGAAGAAGAGTTACTTAAAATATTTAGAATTTTACCGAAAGATATGGCAGCTGACATCTTTTCCTATCTTCCAATTGAGGTAGAGCAGCTGATTATTACATCGCTAACAGACCGTGAGGCTGCCAATATTATTAATAATTTAATGGCTGACGATGCAACTGACTTAATGGAAGAAATGCCAGCAAATGTTGTAAAAAAATTACTAGCAAACGCAAATTCCGATACAAGAAGAGACATTAATCATTTACTTCGATATCCAGAAGACTCTGCCGGTAGTGTTATGACGGTAGAATTTGTAGACTTAAAAGAAACTTTGACAGTAGAACAGGCGATTGAAAGAATACGTAAAATTGGAATAGATAAGGAAACCATTAATATATGTTATGTGCTTGATGCACAGAGAAAATTAGTAGGTACTGCGGCATTAAGATACTTACTAATCAGTAAGCCAGATGAAATAATCGGAAATATTATGAATGAAAATGTTATCTCTATCAATACCTTGATGGATCAGGAAGAGGTAGCAATGATGTTCCAGAAATACGATTTTACATCAATGCCTGTTGTAGACAATGAGAATCGCTTAGTAGGTATTATTACGGTAGATGATGTCGTTGATATCATGCGAGAAGAGGCTACCGAGGATATTGAAAAAATGGCGGCTATTGTGCCAACAGACAAGCCATACATGAAGACTGGGGTATTTGAGACATTTCAAAAACGTATTCCATGGCTTTTGCTCTTAATGATTTCGGCCACCTTTACAGGTGGAATCATTGCTCATTATGAGCAGGCGTTAGGAACTTATGTTATTTTAACTTCTTTTATCCCAATGCTGATGGATACTGGTGGAAATGCTGGAGGACAGGCGAGTGTCACAATTATTCGTGGATTATCACTAAATGAAATCGAGTTTACAGATATTTTCAGTGTATTGTGGAAGGAAATAAGAGTTTCCATTATTTGTGGTATCGCTTTAGCCACTGCGAATTTCGTTAAACTTATGATTATTGACCGAGTTAGCATTATGATTGCATTTGTTGTTTGTTCAACACTTGTTGCTACTGTATTCTTTGCTAAGGTAATTGGATGTTCATTACCAATGCTTGCAAAGAAAATCGGATTTGATCCTGCAGTGATGGCAAGTCCATTTATTACAACCATTGTTGATGCACTTTCCTTAATTATCTATTTTAATATCGCAACCAGACTTTTAAATATTTTATAATGAAAGAATATAGAAAATCCCCTATCCAACGGACAGGGGATTTTTGCTATTTCTTATTATTGGAAGAACGTTTTCTCATAGTAGGATCAAGAATTTTTTTGCGGATACGTAAATTCTTTGGAGTGATTTCCAGAAGCTCATCCGTATCGATAAATTCAAGAGCTTGTTCTAAACTCAAGATTCTAGGAGGAGAAAGTCTTAATGCATCATCAGCCCCACTTGAACGAGTATTAGTCAGCTGTTTCTTTTTACATACATTTAGTTCAATATCTTCAGCTTTTCCGTTTTGTCCAATCACCATTCCAGAATAAACTTTTTCGCCTGCACTTATGAAAAGAGTTCCGCGCTCTTGTGCATTGTACAGTCCATAGGTAATTGCATCACCAGCTTCAAAGGCGATTAAAGAGCCTTGCTTTCTATATTGAATCTCACCTTTAAAAGGTCCATATCCATTATAGATAGTATTAATAATACCATTTCCTTTTGTATCAGTCATGAATTCACCACGGTAACCAATTAGACCACGGGATGGAATGTTAAACTCGAGTCTAGTATATCCACCACTAATAGAGCCCATTCCAAGTAGTTCGCCTTTACGTCCGCTCAGCTTTTCAATAACACTGCCGGAAAATTCATCAGGCACATCGATATAAGCAAGCTCCATAGGTTCAAGTAGCTTTCCCTGTTCATCCCTATGAAATAAAACCTCAGCTTTGCTAACTGCAAATTCATATCCCTCACGTCTCATATTTTCAATTAGTACAGATAGATGAAGCTCACCACGCCCCGATACTTTATAAGACTCTGTTGTATCCGTTTCTTCCACTCGTAAGCTGACATCTGTATTTAATTCTTTATAAAGTCGGTCTCTTAAATGCCTAGAGGTAACAAATTTTCCTTCTTTACCAGCAAGAGGAGAGTCGTTTACCATAAAATGCATAGAGATGGTAGGGTCGGAAATTTTTTGGAAAGGAATTGCAACAGGATTTTCAGGAGAGCAAATGGTATCTCCTATATGAATATCTGCAATACCAGAAATTGCGACAATAGAGCCTATAGAGGCCTCTTGGACTTCAACTTTACTCAAACCATCAAATTCATACAATTTACTGATTTTAACTTTCTTCTGCTTATCTGGATCATGGTGGTTTACTAATAACGCTTCCTGATTTACTTTTAAAATGCCATTGTCAACTTTACCAACACCAATACGTCCAACATATTCATTATAATCAATGGTACTAATAAGAACCTGTGTACTTGCTTCGGGATCACCGACAGGAGCTGGAATATAATCCACGATTGTTTCAAACAGTGGGTTCATATCCGTTCCTTGCACATCAGGATTAATGGAAGCAATACCTGCTTTAGCAGAAGCGTAAACAAATGGACAATCTAACTGCTCATCCGTTGCATCAAGATCCATAAATAATTCTAGAACTTCATCCACAACTTCACTTGGTCTGGCTTCAGGGCGATCAATTTTATTAATACAAACAATAACTGGAAGTTTTAAATCCAAAGCCTTCATTAGCACGAATTTAGTCTGAGGCATGGCACCTTCAAAAGCATCTACAACAAGTACAACTCCATTTACCATTTTTAAAACACGTTCTACTTCTCCACCAAAATCTGCATGTCCTGGAGTATCAATAATATTAATTTTTTTGTCTTTATAAAATACGGCAGTATTTTTAGATAAAATAGTAATACCGCGTTCTCTTTCAATATCGTTAGAGTCCATAACACGCTCAATAACTTCTTGATTGGAACGAAATACACCGCTTTGTTTTAAAAGCTCGTCTACCAAGGTGGTTTTACCATGGTCAACATGGGCAATAATTGCAATGTTTCTGACGTCTTCTCTTTTTGTAATCATAGGTACCTCTTTCTTTTCCTTCTATATCAATGTAACATTGACATTTTGCATCAACCTTAATAGTTTATCACATTTTAAGCATAATACAAGAAAAACATTCGTAAATAATAAATACTGACAATTCTCACTATTAATTTAAGGAAACTTAAGTAAATCAAAGCATATATTACTATAATTCTCATATTTTCTAAATAAATAATGAAAATTTATTGACAAAAAAAGGAAATTAAAATATTATATGGAATATATTTCCAAATATTTACATATACATAATATTACCGAAAAGGAAAACAAGATACGAAAGGAAGAGTAAAATATGACAGACAAGGTAATTGAAAACAATCAGGTAACTATTATTGGGGAGATTATAAGCGGATTCAGCTTCAGCCACGAGGTGTTTGGAGAAGGATTCTACATGGTCGATGTTCTCGTTTCAAGATTGAGTGAATCGGCTGATGTAATTCCACTAATGGTTTCAGAAAGACTTATGAATGTGAGTGAAAACTACACAGGCAGTTTTATTAAAGCTTCAGGACAGTTTCGTTCCTATAATCGCCATGAAGAAAGAAAGAATCGTTTAGTTTTATCTGTATTCGTAAGAGAAATTGAATATTTAGAAAGTATAGCGGAAAGTGCAAAAACAAATCAGATCTTTTTAGATGGGTATATTTGCAAAGCTCCAATATATCGTAAAACTCCGTTGGGTAGAGAAATTGCTGATTTACTTTTAGCAGTAAATAGACCTTATGGAAAAAGTGATTATATCCCATGTATTTGCTGGGGAAGAAATGCAAGATTTGCTTCTGGATTTGAGGTGGGGGGCAGAGTTCAGGTTTGGGGAAGGATTCAAAGCCGAGAATATATGAAGAAGGTAACAGAGGAAGAAACAGAAAAGAGAGTAGCATATGAAGTATCAGTGAGTAAATTGGAATATTTAGAGCAATAGAAACAAGACTATTTATTCGAATATTAAGAAAAATTTAAGAAAAAATTTGCTTTTTAGAAATCTTTGTGATATGCTAGGCGCAATTCGTTGTTATGTTTGATTGATTGTTACTTAGAAGATTGTTAAAACAGAAATCATGTAAACAGAGGTGTCATCATGGAACAGGGATTTATACAAATATTTGGTGGCGAAGGTAAAGGAAAAACTGGTGCAGCAATTGGCCAGGGAATTAAGGCTGCCAGTGAAGGTAAATCAGTAGTTATCATTCAGTTTTTAAAAGGAAAACCAACAGGTGATTTTTCCATTTTAAAGAGGTTAGAACCGGAAATTAAACTTTTTTGTTTTGAAAAATCCGAGGAATGTTTTGGAGAACTTAGTCAAGAGAAACAAAAAGAAGAAATTCAAAATATTCGAAATGGTTTAAATTTTGCCAAGAAAGTGCTCGTAACGGGAGAATGTGATTTATTGATTTTAGATGAAATTTTAGGACTCATTGATAATAATATCATCAATATCGGTGATTTAAAAACGATTGTAGAAGCGAAACCAGATGAGATAGGAATTATTATGACAGGAATTCATATTAATGAGGAAACTTGTGCAATGGTAGATGAGATAACAAAATTAGAGACCGTACGATTTGATAGGATTCATTAAGGAATAGAAGTCAAACCAAAAGAATATTTTCAGGAGTGTCATTGACAAAATATGTATGTGATGATATGATGTCATGGTATTCTGATAATTACATATTGATAGAGGTTGCGTTTTTCATGAGTCACTTTTCTGATGTTGCAGTAACAGATGAGGAAAGGTAAAAGGGAACGACGCCGAAAGAAAATAGTTACTGTAAGTATTTTCTTGGGCATGCAGTGAAAAATTGTATGACTGTCATCTGAATCAGGTGGGGCGCTATCTTAAATTTTTATTACATTTTTATGTATATGGAAAATTATGAGTCGACCCTTGGTCGACTCTTTTGCGTCTAAAATTAAGTAGTGGCAAAGACCACAGGAAGGAGCAATTATGGCTATATTTACAGGAGCAGGTGTTGCAATTGTTACACCATTTAAAGCAAATGGAGAAATAAACTATGAGAAATTCGAGGAACAGGTAGAATATCAGATTAAGAATCATACAGATGCAATTATTGTGTGTGGAACTACAGGAGAGGCATCAACATTATCGCATGAGGAGCACCTTAAATGTATCAAATTTGTAGTAGACAAGGTGAATCGTAGAATACCTGTTATTGCAGGCACTGGTTCGAATTGTACAGAGACAGCAATATACCTTTCAAAAGAAGCTGAAAAATTAGGAGCAGATGCATTACTTATCGTAACTCCATACTATAACAAAGCGACACAAAAGGGATTAAAAGAGCATTTTACAATTATTGCAGGGGAAGTACAGATTCCAATTATTCTTTATAATATTCCAGGAAGAACTGGTGGAGTAAATATTTTACCTGAAACCGTTGTGGAATTATGTAATACAGTTCCTAATATTGTAGGTGTAAAAGATGCAACAGGAAATATTGAGCAGTTAACGAAACTGATGGCACTGGCAGATGGAAGTGTAGATTTGTATTCCGGAAATGATGATCAAGTTCTTCCCTTACTAGCATTAGGAGGAAAAGGAGTCATCTCTGTATTGTCAAATGTTGCACCACAGGAGACACATGACATGGTTCAGAAATTTATGGATGGAGATTTAGCAGGCTGCCGTGAAATACAGTTCAAAGCGATTGAATTGATTAAAGCTTTGTTTTGTGAGGTGAACCCTATTCCAGTTAAGAAAGCGATGAATCTTATGGGAATGGAAGCAGGTCCATTACGCAGACCATTAACAGAAATGGAACCTGAAAATGCATTAAGACTTGCCAATGCCATGAAAGCATTTGGACTTTTAAATTAATTTAAACTGGAAGAGGCCATTTGCTTAATGGCCTCTTTTTTACATTACTAGAAATGAAGTATAATATATGATATACTCAAAGAAGACGCTAAATCTGTTGGAAAATGGATTGGAAGGAGAAACAAAATGGTAAAAGCTATTATGCATGGATGTAACGGTAAAATGGGACAAAATATTACCAGGATTATTGATGGTGATGAACAGATAGAAATTGTAGCTGGAATTGATAAATATAGAGGAATACAAAATACGTATCCGGTGTTTGCGGATATTTCAGAATGTAACATGGAGGCAGATGTTATTATAGATTTTGCAGCAGCAAAAGCAGTGGATTCCTTACTTGACTACTGCGTTTCTAAACAAGTTCCAGTTGTTCTTTGTACAACCGGACTTACGCAGGAACAGCTGAAAAAGGTAGAGGATTTTTCTAAGAAAGTCGCTATTTTAAAGTCGGCTAATATGTCTTTAGGTATCAACATGTTGCTTAAAATATTAAAAGAAGCTACTAATATTCTGGCACCTGCTGGTTATGACATAGAAATCGTAGAAAAACATCACAATCAAAAAGTCGATGCACCAAGTGGAACTGCATTAGCATTGGCTGATTCTATAAATGAAGAATTGAATCATGAGTATGCTTATAAATATGATAGAACTACAGAGAGTAAGAAAAGAGAAAAAAAGGAAATAGGTATTTCTTCAATACGTGGTGGAACGATTGTAGGAGAACATGATGTGATTTTTGCAGGGGAAGATGAGGTGATCACCTTTTCACATACAGCATATTCTAAGGCAGTATTTGGAAAAGGAGCCGTTCAGGCTGCAAAATTCCTAAAGGGTAAGTCAGCGGGACTATATCAGATGAGCGACGTTATTGGCTAGAATTATTTGGAGACATTCATAGACGGTAATAGAATATTATATTTAGGGAGATTAGGATATGAATAACGAAGAGATAGAGTTAAAATTACTAAAAAGCATTTCAAGGGAGTTTCCTACTATTGCAGCAGCCTCAACAGAAATTATTAATTTACAGTCAATTTTAAATCTACCAAAAGGAACGGAACACTTCTTAA
Source organism: Lachnospiraceae bacterium (assembly GCA_028694115.1). Next base: position 3,864 of record JAQUUB010000021.1, on the reverse strand, counting down.
CGGATATTCATGGAGAGTACGAACAGTTTAATCATGTATTGAAGAATGGATCTGGATCAGTTAGACGAAAGATTGATGAGGAATTTGGAAACACGCTAAGTAATAAGGATAAAAAGAGCCTTGCAACTTTAATCTATTATCCAGAAGAGAAATTAGATATCATTAAGCAAAAAGAAGAAAGTATTGAAGATTGGTATAAAATCACTCTTTATCGGTTGGTTCAAATTACAAAACGTGTTGCTTCTAAATATACCAGATCAAAAGTAAGAAAAGCTTTGCCAAAAGATTTTGCTTATGTTATCGAGGAGCTTATAACGGAGAAAATAGAGATACAGGATAAAGAGGGCTACTATAATGCAATCATTAATACAATTATAAAAATCGAAAGAGCTCCAGAATTTATTATTGCACTTTGCAATTTAATACAAAGACTTGTTATCGATCATTTGCATATTGTAGGAGATATTTTTGACAGGGGACCAGGACCCCATATAATTCTAGATACCTTGATGAAGTATCATTCCGTTGATATACAATGGGGAAATCATGATATTGTCTGGATGGGTGCAGCATCAGGACATTGGGGTTGTATTGCAAATGTATTGCGTATGTCAGCCAGATATGGAAATCTGGATACTTTAGAAGAAGGCTATGGAATCAATCTTATTCCATTAGTTACATTTGCCATGGATAAATATAAAAATTCAGATTGTAAATGTTTTAAAATATCATACAACAATACGTATAATACAAAAGATTTAGATATCGATACGAAAATGCATAAAGCAATCTTTATTCTTCAACAGAAGCTTGAAGGCCAAATTATCATGCGCCATAAAGAATTTGAAATGGAACAACGCCTACTACTTGATAAAATCGATTACAAGAAAAAGACGGTTATGATTGAAGGAAAGGAATATCCTATTAAGGATGCTGATTTCCCAACGGTTGATAAGAAAAATCCATATGAGCTGACTGCGGAGGAGACTCAATTAATGGAACGTCTGGAAAAAGCATTTAGAAAAAGCGAGAAATTACAAAAACATGTGCGATTTCTTTATGCAAAGGGAAGCCTTTATAAGTCATTTAATTCAAATCTTTTGTATCATGGCTGTGTTCCCATGGATGAGAATGGGACGTTTAAAACACTTACGATTGATGGGGTAGAGTATGGTGGAAAGGCTCTTTATGACATTTTAGACAGCTATGCCAGAAAAGGATATTATACAGTCAAAGATAGTGTTGAAAGAAAAAAAGGTCAAGATATCATCTGGTATATTTGGGGTGGACCTAATTCTCCTGTATTTGGGAAAAATAAGATGACAACCTTTGAACGATATATTATAGATGATAAAACGACACACGAGGAAAAGAAAAACAGTTATTATACTTTGCGTGATAATGAAAAAATATTAACTAAAATCTTATTGGAATTTGGGTTAGACTCAAAATTCTCTCATATTATTAACGGACACGTTCCAGTAGAGTTAAAAAAAGGAGAAACACCCATTATGTGTGGTGGCAAACTGCTAATTATTGATGGTGGTTTTTCGAAAGCGTATCAGAGTAAGACTGGAATTGCAGGATATACACTAGTTTCTAATTCACATGGATTGCGACTGGTGGCACATGAACCTTTTGAATCGGCAGAAGCAGCAATCATAAATGAAACAGATATTTTTAGTGATTCTGTGATTGTAGAAACAAGGGCAGAACGTCAAGTAGTTGCTGATACGGATAATGGAAGAGAATTGAAAGAGTCAATTTCTCAGCTAGAAAAACTGTTAAAAGCATTTGAAAATGGCACTATTATAGAAAAGGCATTGTGATAATAAAAAAAGAAGCGCACGATTTAGCGAGCTTCTTTTTCTGTCAACCTATTTTAAGGCTTCACCTACATTTTCAACACCATTACCTGCATCTTCTAATGTATCACCAACAGCATCACCAACATCATCAATTACATCTTCCGTGTCATCAACGATAGTTCCATCAATATTGTTACCAGAAACGTCATTACCAGAAACATTGTTGTCGGAAATATTGTTATCGGAAATATTGTCATTAGTAATTGTGTCATCGGTAACGGTTTCATCCGTAACATCCTCAGTGGTAATTGCGTTATCGGAAACATTGTCATCGGTAACATTGTCATCGGTAATATCATTAGTACCGCATGCTGTAAAAGAAAATGCTGCAAATGTGAGTAAGAAACCTAATAAAAGAGTTTTAAACTTTTTCATTATTATTCTCCTTTTCGTAAAAATTTTTTTAATCTTAATGAAATAAACGCATTGCAAAGAGTTTGCACTACATTTGCATTACTAATATGTGTAATTATCTGTTTTTTATACAAAATTTAAGAGGTGGTATTTTATGGAATTTAGACCTTGTATTGACATCCATAATGGAAAAGTAAAACAAATTGTTGGTAGCAGTTTGAAAGATGTGGGAGATTTTGCAGAAGAAAATTTTGTTTCAAAGCAAGATGCAAAGTTTTATGCTGAATTTTATAAAAATAAAAAAATTAACGGTGGTCATATTATTTTATTAAATTCGATTGATTCAGAGTTTTATGAAATTACAAAGAACCAGGCAATACTAGCTTTAAAAGCATATCCGGGTGGATTGCAAATTGGTGGTGGAATTACAGATCAGAATGCAATTGAATTTCTAGAGGCTGGAGCCTCCCATGTGATTGTGACTTCTTTTGTTTTTAAAGAAGGTATGATTCATTATCAAAACTTAGAAAAAATAGTTGAAAAACTAGGGAAAGAACATTTAGTTCTGGATTTAAGCTGTAGAAAAAAGGATGGTTATTATTATATTGTAACTGACCGCTGGCAAAAATTTACGAGAGAAATTATTACAGAAGATTTACTTTTTAAATTGGGTGACTACTGTGATGAATTTTTAGTACATGCGGTGGATGTTGAAGGAAAGGCATCAGGAATTGAAGAAGAACTTGTGAAAATTCTAGCGAAAGGTCCAGATATACCAATTACGTATGCAGGGGGAGTTGCCCATTTTGACCATATTAAGAAATTAAAGGAATTATCACATGACCGTATAAACATAACTATAGGAAGTGCTCTTGACTTGTTCGGGGGAGATATGGCTTTTGATGAAGTAATAGATTTCATGAAACTCAAAATTAATTGATAATAACAAAAAGAAGCCAATCTATTGACTGGCTTCTTTCTAATCCTGGATGATGCAATCTTGCTTATTCTTAATAAAAAACGAATCGTTATATATTATAGAAAAGGCACATTGATGATTCCTAGATTATAATTTAGTTACGTTTGTAGCCTGAGGTCCTTTTTCTCCATTAACTACTTCGAACGCAACTTCAGCGCCTTCTTCTAAAGATTTGAAGCCGTCCATGTTAAGTCCTGAGTAATGAACGAAAACGTCATTTCCCTGCTCATCAGAAATAAATCCGTAACCTTTTTGGTTGTTAAACCATTTTACTGTACCTTTGTTCATTGTGATACCTCCAAAATAAATTAAATAAAGTCTCTATTGTACCAATTCTAAGTAGATACAACATAATTATGATATCACATCAATTGGTAAAAGTAAATAAATAAATATCTTATATGGAAAAACATTGAAATAGTTTAATATTCTACTAAGATATGGTATAATGTAAGGAAATTTGTGGCATTTGATGTGAAAAGAAAAACAGTTTTAATGGAAATGAGAAGAGGACAGATCATATGGAAAACAATCAGCCACAGTTTTGCAGTTAATTTTTAAGATAATATAGCTCGATTGCTTTATTTATAAGGCGTTCGGGCATTTTTTATTCCTATTTTATGTCATATTTATGTTGTCTATTTCTGTCTAGTATGATATAAT
>JAQUUB010000119.1 GCA_028694115.1 Lachnospiraceae bacterium | reverse complement strand
AAGCTCCTTCCTGAAAAAGAATTATTTTATCTAATTCTTTCCAAGAAAGAGCCATTTATTTCCAATGTTAGCGTCGGGCGAGATTGACCATTCAGAGTCGGGAAGAAATAACCAATTACAGCCGGACAGAAAAAGCCAGTACACCAACTTTTCCTTTCTTTAATTCTTTGTTTTTGGTAATGCTGATGGTTCACCAGCAGATATGGCTATAGTTTCACAGTTACGACCACGGTAGCTGTTTCCCTTGATCATAAACACAGTAGCGTCGTCAAAAATACGATCCAAGGCACATAACAGAGAGGAATCCTCATTAAAGAATTCTCCCCATTTATCCGGACTTCTGTTGCTGGTAAAAATCATGGTGTTCGGTCCTTCCTTGTTGTATCTGCGGTCAATGACATCGAAGAACATTCGTTTGTTCTCTTTATCAAACACACATCGTCCAACTTCATCAATAATAAGGCAGGATGGTTTCACCAAACCATTGATAGTAGAGCTTTCTCTGCCATATTTACGGGCATCTGTCAGTTTTTGGTTCAATTCTGTAGCTTTGAGAAAATATGCCTTTAAACCAAGCTCACAGCACTGGCGACCATAAGCCATGGCAAGATGTGTCTTACCAACGCCCTGTGGTCCGATAAAGGCAAGATTCTTATGTGCATAGAGTGCTGACAATGAAGCAAGGTTCTTTAACGTTTCAATCTGTTTTCCGTGAAGCTGATTAAAATCAAAACCTTCAAATGTTTTTGGTTCTTTTAATGGCAGACGACTTAGCCGAAGGAGTGTCGAGATAATGCTTTCGCTTTTCTTTTGCTTTAAGTAAGCAAGAGTCTCAGCTATAGCCTGAATACTTTCATCATTCATCTGCTGTTCCATGGCAAACTGTGCTATTTCCTGTGTGCAAAGATCAAGGCTCAAATATTTTGCAGAATCCTGTATCTGCTCAAAGATAGAATCATTCATCCCACAGCCCCTCCTCAAAGTTAAATCTGCTGAAACCAGAATCATACTGAGGTGGATTGAGCTGTTGAATATGTACTTTTACCGGTACAGTTGGAAGTTCTTCTGGCTGTTCTACAGCATACTGATCTTTACAGAAACTGTCACGACGACTCCAGGTAACATCATGAGCTGTAAGTACTTTTGTCATTCTGCTATCGTAAACATAGAGGATATATCCATCTCTTTTTACACGGCAGGTCTTCTCTGTATACCAATAAGGAACACCAAACCGACGTCCTTCATAGTTTACAAATCCGTCAAAAGAAATCTTTCTCTCTGGACACAGATAATAAGATAATTCGATTGTTTCCTCAAGTGTACATGCGTGTTTCATGCATTGCTGTGAATGCTTCTCATTTGGAATACAGTCAACGTCTCTGTGATAGCAGCTATTCTGTGTATTACACCATCTGATGGCTTCGTAGTTCAGATCAGTGATTTCGGTAAAGACACGACCTGGCAAGAAGTTATCTTTTACAAATCGCACTAAGCGTTCTACGGCGCCCTTTGTAAATGGATGTCTTGGCTTACACAGCTTTGTTTCAAAACCGATATTGCCCATAAAGAGCTCATAATCCTTCTGCCAGATTGGATGTCCTTCATCATTGCGTCGGATTACAACACTTTTCATGTTGTCTGTCAGGATGTAATCAGGGATTCCCATATACAGAAAAGCATGAATCATTCCAATAAAAAGATTCTCCTGTTTGGCATTGGGAAAGAATTCAATATAACGTTGCCCACAACAGTGACAGATCATGGCGAAGCAAGCCACTTTAAAGGTACTACCGGTTGCTGTTTCTACTGTTACAAATCCCCAGTCCATCTGATAAGATTCACCAGAGTTGGTGTGGTAGCGTTGACCACGGCTTCCCTGTGGTGCAACAAGCTGTCTTTTAGGTGGAACAAGATCCTTGTGATTAGAAATATAATCTTTTACTATTGTCAGACCACCTTTAAAGCCATTTTCCTTGATACGATCAAAGCATGCTGCAGAATTCGTGATACCTTTTTGAAGCAGGTCATCAATAATACCTGTGAATCCAGTTATAAGAGTTGATTCTGCTTTTCTTCCGGGAAGTGCATGTGGCTGATCTACAAAGCCTGTAGATTTCAATCTACGAAGCTTTGCACGGGTGATTCCGGTTCGTCGTTCCAACTCAGCTAGATTGATTTTTTTAAGATCGAACTTTTCACCCTGTTCCTTCTTCATTTCATTGAGCATTTGTGCTATTATTTCAGTTAAGTCATTGTGTTTTTCTCCCATTGTGATTTCTACTGATGTACTGGCATATATCAGTTTAGACCACGAAATGGAAAATACGATGGCTTTTTCTAACTGACTATATTTGGTTGTCTGTCGCCGACTCTAATTGGTTATTTCTAAGCGACTGTGGGTGGTTGAAACCACCCGACCCCAACACCAAAGACACAACTTATTTTACACTACCCTATCTTTTGATAGACTGCCATACTTTTTTAACAAAATAACCTCCGTTTCCACTCCATCCATATTGTACATACCCTCCCTTTAATCTTCTGGCAATTATACTTATGTCTCCCATAATCAGGCTTCCTCCTGTATCGTTTTTTCATTTTGATATCGTATATACGTTATATAATCATAAAAAAAATACATGTCAACTGTATTTGGCATGTATCCCTTAACCTTACTTCTTCACCAACGCCTCTAAATATCCCTTTAAACGAGCTTTATTTTTCTCATCTAATGTTTGATAATCTTCTATTAAGCTATACTCTTCTGTTTTTTTATCAATTACTATATAATCCAGCTGTTTATATTTAGATTCTTCGGTTCCTGATAATAGTTCATATAAACTAACATACAAGACATCGCAAATCACCATAAGTTTATCAGATGCTGGATTTGTTTTTTTACGTTTCCAATCACTGATTGTACTTTGTGCAATTCCAGTAAGCCTTGAAAATTCATATTGAGATAAATTATTGCGTTCCATTATTGCAAAAACTCTTTCGCCTATTGTCATAATGAATCACACTCTATTCAAATTCTATGTATTCTGCTGTTATCGGAAACATATCCTGTATAAGAAAAGCACTTTCCCGGCTATCATCTAGCTTCACAATATGAATAATATCACAAGGCTTTCCAGCACTCTGTTTTTTATCAACAAGCCTTTTATACTTTTCTATCCTACTTGATAATGGAATCATCCAAAAAATACCCATTGTGGTATCCTCAAAGCAATAATAGTGAGGTTTATTTCCCAACTTATTCCCCTTAAGATATGGATCCGGCATATCCTCAAAAAATTTGTCTTTAATAACATAAAATCCTGTTTCTTTCATTCATTGTCCCCACTATGTAAAAAGTCTCTCGCCTTTCGGCGAAGGACTAAACTTTCGACCCAACCATTTATATACCGCATATCGGTCAGCGGTAAACTTACAACCCGACCACTTATATCCCACCTATCGGTCAGTGGCAAACTTTCTTTATATTGATATCTTATCAAGTACAAAGAGGAAAGTCAATAGTGCTTCCAACAAAATTATATGCTTTCTTAGCATTTTTAGTACATTATATTCAGTGTTAAATAAAATTGTAAACAAATCTGTAGATTCCTAAAATCCCGTGCAAATGGTGCAGTGTTATCGGAATATACATCCTTGATTTGGACAATTATATATGCGAAATTTCAAGAAATGTATGGGGTTTTAGCTTGAAAGCAGATTTTTAACATCACATTAACATCACAGAACACAAAAAAGTCCCGAGAGCCCTTGTATTTAGGGCATCTCGGGATTTAGTCAATCATTCAAGCTCGTCCCGAGGAAATTATCACCGAAAAATGAATGGCTATAAATGGTGGTTTTACGCACATCTTATTCATAAAATGGCGCACATTCCACAAAATTTTTGTTTTTTCTAGTAGCAAAATAGTAGTAGAAACAAAAGACTCTAAAGGCTGATATAATCTACGTTTACTATTCACCTTGCAGTTGTTCCTAATGACCTCCAAGTCACCTGCTGCCATCTACTTGAAAGGAGTCTGTTATGAGCAGTCAGCATAAAAACCCAACCATCAGTTTCCGTATTTCCGATGCAGAACGCAAACAAATTGAAGCACGTATACTTGTCAGCGGTATGAAGAAGAAAGATTACTTCATCCGCTCCTGTATCTACAACCGCATATGCATGGTTGGCGAGAAAGAAACCATTTATCCACTTGTCGAGACAATCTATAATCGGTATCGACAATTACAGGTAATGCAGGATGAGTTTCTTAGCAACACTGCTTCCGATTTACCAACTAGCAATGAAATTACAGAACTTCAAACCGGCTATGCCAATATGCTATCTGCCATCATTGATATGCTTGACAGTGCAAAGTACCTCTGAGAAGGAGATAAATCTCATGAATGATTATTAATTTGCTATGTACAATCCAGATTCAGATACAATTACAATATCTGCTGGTCCTGGATCTGTTCTTGTTATCCATTCTAATGAATTTAATTCTGCTGTTACACTCGATAATCTCGATGATATTGTTTATCTGTATCGGTTTGCGGAAGAACAGCTACTTACATATGTTAACTTTGCATTGTCTAATACTGGATTGCAGGATTATGTGGATGCTATGAATTGGTTCAATTGATGTTCGTCTCATGTAAGTCTCATCAGTCTCATTTATATTGGAGACTGATGAGACTTTCTTATTTTTCAATTCTTATTTGGAAATTCTATAATTTTTGCAGGTTTCCTCTTTGCCCCTATTCCCAATCGTTCCACATCTAAATGAAATAGTTCCACTGGATAACCATATGCATCAAACCCTGGTGGAGTACAGATATCCCTATTCAGGAATTCACACAATTCAGCTTGATACTTTGCATCCCTAATTAAAGGATCATCATACACAACCGCAGTTGCCATTACACGACTGATTCCGCCAACAGATTTTTTCCCATGTGTTTTTGTGAGTTTCATCTGTCCAGCCAATTGAAAGTATCTGCTTATCTGATTATCAGAATAACCTTCCGATTTCATTGCCATATATATTACATTTCCGATATATACTCCATAATAATTCCAGTTTCTTGGCTCTATATCCGTCATTGCAATTGTATATCTGCTACTAACATTAACGACCAATAAAACATTTCGATTTTTATGCTTTATTAAATGTGTATCCCAACAAAATGCTAGATCTTCATTTTCTAAAGGCTGTAATTCTTTATTCTTCACTCTCTTTTGTACTACTGCTGATAATCCTACCTGCCTCTTTCCCTCTATTCCACAATATCTATATTGTATTTTTCGCACCAATCACGAGCAACTTTTTCATATGCTTCATCACGGAACTTGTACCATTGCTTCTCTAAATCTAAATCATATAACTTATCCTTAAATCTACGAAAAGCCCCTCTTCCCTGCATTGCATGCTCCAGCAATTCCTGCACCTTTCCTGATGTATGTTCATACACAAAATCTTCCATCATACTATATTCATGGATTTCATATTGATCTGGCAACGGGATGTAATCTTCAATCCAACTTTCTTCTATTTCTTCAATCAGTTCCTTGTTATCGTCACCGTTGACCATTCCATCAAAAACCATAAGAACTTCCTCTGTTTTTGTACTGTAATAGAATTCCATCTCTGGACTGGCTGAATCCAATGCCTCAATCACATCTTCTAATTTTACCTTCATAAAATTTCTCCTTTCGGGAAACTACCATTCAATTTTCTCTGGATACTCTAATTTAGGATCTTTTAATTCATAAATGGTTGTCTTATGTTCCTTCGCCCAATATTTCAAGTTTTGTTCCATAGAGAAATATGCCTGTGGTTTTTTCACAATTCTTTTTGCAATATTCCGCAGTTTATCTTTTCTTTTATCCACTGGCGTCTTATATAATTCTATATTGCATTTATCAATATAATGAGTTGCATAATCCATATAATCTTCCCTTGCCAATTGGTAGGAGTGAATGATTCTCTCAAGTTCATCATCACCAATTACCTGTCCTAAAGCCTGCCAGATACCACCGCATAAAACATCTAAATTCGCTTTATCTCTCATCATATTCGAATATGGAACAGGCGGAATACTCATTTCTGATTTATTCGCACGGCTTCCATAATATTTATCTGAAAACATATACATATGAGGAACTGCTGCCGCAACAAATATTGCTTCTGGAAACAATACCTCTACACTATAATAAACATTCTGTTCCGGAGTAATCATCTCATGCCACTTCATTTTATCCCTGTTCATGTTGTTATCTACAAGAACAACATTTCGGTCACCCTGATATGCATGCCTGATATCATAACAGATTCCAAGAAGTCTGTTCTTCACTCCATAATAAATATCTTCAGAATTCTCATCCAAACCTGTGACGCTATATATACTGTCCACAAGCTCTGAGAAATCATTATAATCTCCTTGTATTGTTATTCCCATAAGATGCTCTGTTGGTTTTGTCTGTAGCATTGGTACCTCCTCCAATATTAAAATGCTGGCTTCAGCTTCATTACCGTCTGATTATTCGCCACTATTTTCTCTACTATAAATAGATTCTCCTTCGTAGCAAAGAGGTTTTTAGGATTTCTTCCAATAATCAGATACTGGTTTTTGTCGTCCATAGAAATATGTTTTCTAATACTATCTGCGGTGAAAGTTATCGTTTATACTACATGGCAAAAGGTTCGCCCCTTTGTTTCGTTATAGAATGCCTAATTTCGTTTTTTACCCCTTTTAATGACTTTTTACCCCACCTAAAATAACAAATAGGCGTGCTTCATTATGTTTTCGGCAAATCTTTTATCCATTTAGGCCCCTTTGGTACTTACTTTTTGGCAAGCAGCACACTCACAAGTTCTGCCATACCTTCTTCCCACCAGAAGCCGTTACGGATATAGCACTCGTGGCTACAAAATTTCTGTTCTTTGTCCTAAATTTCAAACTCTTTTCCACAAAACATGCATTCATACTTATAAGGTACAGGATGCTCTTTTATCAACACTTTACGACATTCATCAGAGCAAAAAACTCTCTTACGCCCAGTAGGTCTATTAGCAAGCGATTTGCTACACTGGCTGTATATAGAATCAGAGCATACCTTCTCTATGTGCATGTCTTCATTGGACTGTATAAGGTTCCCAGCATAACCGCCCACATTATTAGCCTTGCAATAATTTCTCACTTTATCACGCAACAAGTCCAAAATAGCACCAAATTTCCGATAATCTAAACCTACATTTCAAAATATTTTTATAATTTGCTTCTGTTCCTCTATCATTTGACATCAACATCTAAACAAATTTAGTAATCCAGCAATTGCTCTGAATTACAAATTTGTCAAGATTATAATTTATGAAATAAATCATGTCATAATGGTAATACTTCTCTTATAATATATAAGATAGGTAGGTGACATATATGAAAAGCAAACCAACTATGAGTTATGCTGAGGCATTCAATTATCTAGATAGTCTTTTAACATATATGAAAAATAATTCTTTTGACGAAAAACAAATCATGTCTGTTGAATTAGCACAAAGTGTTTTAGTAAACTTTGAACTCTTAAATCTAATTACCTCTGAGCACGACAATTAGTTTCTAACCCTTAAAAATTTCTTTATAAACTTTCTGCATTTCATCAGGAACTGTAGAATGAATGGCTTTAGCAATCCTCGACTTAATACTTTCAGGTGTTGCCTGCACCCCCACAAACTCATTCTCTATTGTTACACACCCTGGAACCAATGCACACAACACCTTCACCCATTCTATTACTTGTGGAGTAAGGTATTTTTCATTTAATTTACGATTAAGCTCTTTTCTAACCACACGAATTGTTGGCGGTTCATTGTCCTCTTTCTGCAGTTCATAAATCACATCAATAATGTCATAATATGGCGGCTTATAGACTTCTGCTTTTTCTATTTTTTCAATCCAGTCATGGACTTCCAAAGGTGAATAGCATGTATCAAATAAACTTCTCAATTTATCTAAACCAATCTGTTTAGGGGTCGCTAAAAATAATAACTTCACTAAGTCTTTAGCTGTAATTATTGTCACTTTTTGCATTCTGGCTTCAACTGATATAGCACTCTCTGGATCGTCCTCCCCTTGATATCCAATAGCTACTTCTATACAATACTCTGCATTGTATTTTTTTTGATGCCGCTTCAAAGCCGATAAATGTGCCGTACCAGCCGCTATAGCTTTTGTTTTTGTACTCTTTGCATCAAAAGTTAGGGAATAATTTTTACTTTTACTATTTTCATCATATCCTAAGATTGCATTAGCCTTGCCATCAGGTTCCCCGTTTCCACCGATTCGGCTTGTTTCAAATCCTAATGCCGACAAGGCCCTATATACTGCTTCTTCAAGACCTGTTGGATTTGCAAGAGAATCTTTAACAAGCATTGCAACAGCCGGAATACCAACTCTGTCAGCTAGTGCTAATTGTCTTAAAGTTATATCCCTTTTCTTCATTATTTCGTTAACTGTTTCTTCTGGTATTCCTATTTCATATAAATGTGCTTCCGTTAATACTTCAGTTATAGCCATACTTTCTAGTGGGATATTACTGGTATATGCATCATTATAATTCGCTATATATGGATGCAATTCATTGATAGTTAATGTTCTGGATTTTAAATTTAACTTTGCAATAGGTTCTTCACTTCCTAGAATATCCCATTTTATTTCTTCAATAACTTGTTCTCCCGTTTCCAAATCATTTTCATATGCCCTTATTAGTATATCCTTTTCGTCTATCGTTGGCTTTTCAATTAAAAAAGGATTCACTATTTCAGAATCATAGTAATTTTTTATAAAATTATATATTGGGCGTTTAGAAGTTGTATATGATGTCTGTGCTAATCTATATGAAACAGTTTTTTTCTCAGATGCTTTTTGCTCTTGTTCAAAATAGAATTTTCTAACTTCATTATTAAATTTCTTTTTAATATATTCTTTTAATTGTTTAAAAGGCAATGATTCTTTAACTGCCTCACGTGTTGAAGTCAAATTATTATCCAGTTCGTCTGCATCTACTACAATCCTAGTTCTATTAAACACTCCATGGGAAAAAGCCTCCATTCCTAAAAGTGGATCATCTAAGTTAATCAAACGACCTCTAATACTTAAAAAAATCCCATGACTTCTACCTAATGAAGAAGATTTTCCATCAACTAAAGAATCTGTGTATAATGTAATTGTACCTTTTACACCTTTTAGATTTTCAAAATCCACAAAGTATTGTTCATTTTCTTCTCTACATTGCGCAAAATCTAATTCATTGGCTGTTTTATCCTCTTTACCAAATACCCACTCTTTCATAATGGGAACTTTTACTTTTGAAGATTCTATTAAAACACCATTATAAAACAGTTTAAAGTTTGGATTTAATGGCAAAGCTGTCCTTAAAATCCATTTTAACCTGCCTTCTGAAATTTCTGCTGCTTTTGGCTTTAAATCAGTTAATATTGAAATAGTCCAAGTCTGCACTGCCTTTTTACCAAAAAGTTCAAAACTTGACTTGCCTTTCAGGTATAAACTTAATAACTGTTCAGCCTCTTTTTCACTTATCTCTCTTTCATCAATAACCAGACTTTCTTTTTCCTTATTGTTTTGGATTAAATCATAATCCATTGTTGCAAGAATATATCTATCATTCTTCTTGGAAATATATGTAAGTTTCCTTGCTAAAATATATGTAGCCAATTTACCTATTCCAAATTGTCCTATCTGCAATCTTTTCTGATCACGATTTAAATCATCTCTTTTTGAAGATTCTCCTATTCTCCATAAATCTTTTAATTCTTGTGCATTCAATCCCTCTCCATTATCACACACCCAAATATATGCATCATTAGCAGATAAGTCAGGAGCAACATATACAGAAACATTTGTAGCGAAAGCATCATAGGAATTGCATACCAATTCTTCAAATGCTTTATTAGGGCTGGAATATAAACCCGCTGAAAATAATTCTATAATTTTATAGCTAATTTTAACTTGTATGTCATCAATCTTTTTCCCTGCATCCAATAAATTCACTATTCTTTCCTCCCTACTACTATAAACTCTTCGCTATATACTTTACGATTATTTTCATCAGATGAAAACTTTCCAGCCTTATCTCTATATGGTGTTAAAATTTTATTAGTTATTTTTCTCTTAGTTATAAATACATTTTCAAATCCAGCTTGATATAAGGATTCAACTAAATGTTTTGCATTATTAATTTTAACTCCCTTGTACTCCGTATTACCTATAACCATTAAAGCTGCACCTTTATCATGTAAGAGCCTATAGCAGACAACTGCTGCTTGTTGCATATCATAGAAATATTTTGCAACTGCATCAGCCTTTGATTTATCCACTTCTTCAAGTTTTTCTACTATCTTTCTCCCAACTGGAAACAAATTGTTTTTCAATTCCACTATATTAGAAACATTATAATTAGATCCAACCGAATCTTTCCTAAGTGTCCTATAATCATCCGCAAAATCTAACCATAATGATGAAAGTTGATGCAAATCCGCATATTCATATGACGTCACATACGGAGGACTTGTTATAATCAAATCCGCAAACTGCTCTTTTTTTGTTTTTAATGCATTGCTTTTCTGTATAATTACTTTTGAATTTTTTGTAAAATTTAAATCCTTAATTGCATTCTTCATAAAAGTACATTGTTTCACAAAAGCATCTCTTACCTCAGTTGGTTCCTTTTGTGGATCCAATTGAGGTTTTATTGATTTTGTGAGCCATTTTGAAGTTGGTTTCAATATATTTGAAAAGGCACATAAATAAAAAAATCTGTATTTGCTGCTTTTTGGAATTGTCTCTAAAATTGCATGTTTTAATAAAGATAACTCCTTTATAGTTGACTCGAAAAACCAATATTTGATTCGTTCGTTTATGTTTCCTGAAACTTCATATATGTCTCTATTGTTATCAAAAAAAGAGAGAATCTCCTCATAATATTTCTCTATTTTTTCTATTTTATAAGAATGACTTTTTGCTTTAGCTATCAAAACTGCAACTGGATTAATATCACAACCCCAGAAATCAATTCCATTTCGTTTTGCTTCAAATGCAACTGTCCCACATCCACAGAATATATCAACAATTTGTTTAACATCTATTTCTTCTTGCCTCGCATATTCCAAGGCCTTTTGCGTAATGAAAGCTGGAAACTTTGCTGGATAGGCATGTATCCTATGGTTCTTATGCTCACGCTCATTTCCCACATTCCAGAAAGGATCAATATCAATATTATCAAAATCCAAATCTAATGTTTTATTTACGTAAATCATAAGTATCCCCCTGACATATTTGGATTTCCAGTCCTTGTTTTTGGCAAAATTCAAACAATAGTTTTTTAGCCATTGGACTAGGTTTAGCCTTAGCATTTTCCCATCTATTAACCGTACAAAAACTGATGTTCAGTGCGCGTGCTAGCTGTTCTTGACTATATCCCAAGTCCATTCTTATTTTTCTTACTAACCCAGAAAATTCCATATTCTCACCTCATAGCATACATTATAGCAAACGCTATATCTTTATTCAACAATAATCAACATTCCTCTACTAACTTGCAACACTCGCACTGAGTAACCGTCTATATACTGTTGTTCACAATCTCCGTCCCATCCAGAAACACCGTCACCACCACACCGCTCTCATATGCCTTGATATAGTCCACTGTCCGAAGCATCAGATTAATATCCAATTCCTTTATCGGCTCTGCCTCCTTGGTAATATTCAAAAAATCCATCGCCCGAAACTTCGCCAGCAAATCCACCCCCTGTATCTTCTCCTCCCACTCTGGCATCAGCATCTCCCTACACTCCAGCAACCTGTTCCACGCCATCAGGTAAATCTCAATCAGTATCTCCTCATAAATATGCCGGTTCCCACATCCTGTTATTTGGCATTTTACTTGCCTCAGATATTTCTTTTTTCATGCAAATTAAAAGAAGGTACTGGATAAACTATTCTGATGCATTATGCGGCAGATTGTTTTATTCAGTATCTTCTTGTGTTATCATGACTTTGTTCCTAATAAATAATGCAGCAGAAATCTCCCCGTCGAAAGCTTGATTTCTGCCGCATGCCTACAAGTTCTGTGCGTAACACAGCCTTGCTACATGCCTATGATAACCTTTATGACTGATTTTTGCAATCCAATTTCGCAGGATTCCTATGATATAACAATAAGCAACCTACAGTTACACCAGCTGACCTGCGGCTGTGGTCATTCTGCCTGTCTGACCATCCATGCTTACTATGACAGAAGCGTCAAATCAGAGGAAGGGTCTGTCCGTCTGCACATCTGCCGTGTAAAGTGCAGCTATTGTGGTGCTACACATGCTTTGCTCCCAGCTTGTATTGTTCCTTATTCTCAAGTCTCACTGCCTGATCAGCTGGATATCATTTTCTGTTATGAGAGCAATGAAACCTACTCTGATATCATGGAGAATACCCCCTCCATCGACGAGAACTGTATTCATTCCATTATCCGGCGCTATGTCCGTCACTGGCTGCAGCGAATCCTTTCTACCAGTCTCTCCATTTCCACTTCACCTTCCTTTATCCGATCATGCTTTTCACTTTTCAGCCGTCAGTTCATGCAGATAAAAAGAACTCCAAATATTCTGTTTCTAACTCCCACATAACCTTACACGACATCTCTTCTGGAAGCCTCTATACTTAAGAAAATAGGTAATTGCGAAACGAGTTCGCAATACTGATTCAAAACAAGGAAGAATTGCTGCATTGCAGCAATTCTAATATGAAAAAGCATATATTGGTAAAAAGGGTGCACTTAATAAAGTTTGT
>JAQUUB010000118.1 GCA_028694115.1 Lachnospiraceae bacterium | reverse complement strand
ATGCTAGATTACTACACCGAAAGGTGTTAAATGTTAAGTTGATTGAACCGCCGTGTACCGGACGGTACGCACGGTGGTGTGAGAGGTCGAAAATTTCTCAAACAGAGAAATTTTCTCCTACTCGATTTATGTTGTATTGAGAAGGAATATGAAAATTACATGCAGCAACTGTAAAAATTAGGTTGACATCTTTATTGTATTACTGTATTATATATGTAATACAGAAAGACAGAGATGCATAGGAGGCACAACATGGATCAACACAAGAAGAAAATGATAGCGCCAATTGTTATTTCCATATTTTTGGTGGTCTATTATTCTATTTTCTTTATTTTTGCTTTTACATTGGAAATTCCATTGATCGTGGAAATAGTAGCATTGATAGTTTCCATATTATCTACAGGCGTAGTTGCATTTGTTTTAGTGGAAAGATTGAAAGAGATAAGGAGTGGTGAAGAAGATGATATTAGTAAATACTGATTATATTACAGGAAAAGAACTTGAAATGATTGGGCTGGTAAAGGGAAGTACCATACAGTCAAAGAACATCGGAAAAGATATTACGCAGGGATTTAAAACCTTAGTAGGTGGAGAATTAAGTGCCTATAATGAAATGATGAATGATGCCAGAGCTCTTGCTACTAAGAGGATGGCAGAGGAAGCAGAAGCACTATCCGCAGATGCCATTGTAAATATAAGATATGCATCCGCAGCTGTTATGCAAGGGGCAGCAGAAGTGATGGCATATGGAACAGCAGTAAAATTCAAGTAAGAAGAATAGAATAAAATTAACAAATAAGGAACCCCTCTATTATATTATTCAAGTACAGTATCTTGGAATAATATGATGGAGGGGTTTTCAATTTTGTAATTATCTTACAGCATCTATAATTTTTGAAGCAATATCTGGTTTGTTCATGGTATAAATGTGAATTCCATCTACTCCATGAGATAATAAATCCTGTATTTGACAGATGGCAAAATCGATTCCTGCTTTTTTCATATCAGATGGATGATCCCCATGATTAGCAATGATATCGGCAAGTGATTTTGGAACAGAAGAACCAGAAAGTGAAACCGTAGTACCTAATTGCTTTGCGGAGGTAATAGGCATGATTCCGGCAGAAATAGGTACCTGTATATTTTTCTTTGCACATAAATCCTGGAAACGGAAGAAATGTTCATTATCAAAGAAAAGCTGTGATATTAGAAAATCAGTTCCTGCACTCACTTTTTCTTGCAAATAGTCTAAATCTTTTTCAAGAGAAGGAGATTCAAAATGCTTTTCGGGATAACAGGCACCAGCTACCGTAAAATCAGTATTTGATTTTAGATATTCTATCATTTCGGAAGCATGAATAAAAGAGCGGTTATGAAACTGTTCATCTGTCATCAGTGCAGGACGGTCACCTCTAAGTGCTAAAATATTCTGCACATGATGTTCTAATAAATCCTCGTAGCTCTTTGTCAATTCTTCTCTATTAAGTCCTACGGATGTAAGATGAGCAAGTGCTTCTATGTGGCACTTATTTTGAATGTAAGATGCTATTTCTAAATTCTTTTTTGAATTACTACCACCTGCTCCATAGGTTACACTTATAAAGTCTGGAGACAATAATACAAGCTGGTCTAATATATCATAAACTGCTTCAAATTCATCATCCTTTTTAGGCGGAAAAACTTCAAAAGAAAAAACAGGTTTTTTATTCTTAAAGATATCTTTTATCATATAAATACATCCTCTTTCCCATATGATTTGCTTGCTTTTACAATGAGAATATCGTAACATAAGGTTAGAAGATTAAGCAAGTAAATTTTATAGAGAAGTAAGTGGAAGGAAAAACACATGGAGCAGACTTTTAAAAGTACCAATCAGTATGTAGCATCGAAAGAATTAATGGCTTCTGTAAATGTAGCGATTACACTTCAAAAGCCTCTTTTAATAAAAGGAGAACCAGGAACAGGAAAAACAATGCTTGCAAGAGCAGTTGCAGAATCCTTAAACAAAAAGATTTTAATATGGAATATAAAATCAACAACAAAAGCGCAGGACGGGTTATATGTGTATGATACGGTTCAACGATTGTATGACAGCCAGTTCGGTGAAGAGGGAGTTGAAGATATTGCAAGATATATTAAGTTCGGAAAGCTGGGAGAAGCTTTTAATTCAGACGAACAGGTAATTCTTTTGATTGATGAAATTGATAAGGCAGATTTGGAATTCCCAAATGATTTATTATGGGAACTTGACCAAATGGAATTTTATATTCATGAAACTCAAAAGACGATTAAGACCAAATATAGACCGATTGTGATTATTACTTCGAATGCAGAAAAAGAATTGCCAGATGCATTTTTAAGAAGATGTATTTTTCATTATATCGACTTTCCAGAAGCAGCATTAATGGAAGAGATTGTTAAGACCCATTTTGATCATGTCGAAGAAAATTTATTAAAAGCTGCGATGGATTCTTTTTATCGTATTAGAGAGATTCGGGATATTAGAAAGAAACCAAGTACATCAGAATTAATTGATTGGATTCAGGCATTAATGGTGGGTGGAATTACAGTAGAGGAAATTCAAAAAGAGTTACCTTTTGTAGGAGTCATTGTTAAAAAGGATGAAGATTTAGAAATATTAAAACATAGGATTTAATGGATTAGGCAGAACGGAGGAAATATGTTCTCAGGTTTCTTTTATTTTTTAAGAGAAAAGGGGTTAAAAGTATCATTAGGGGAGTGGCTTACATTAATTGAAGCATTGGACAAGGGTCTTTGCAATAGCAGCTTGACTGACTTTTATTATATATCCAAAATGATATTGGTAAAGTCAGAGACGGAATTTGATAAATTCGATATGATCTTTGATGAGTATTTTAAAGGAATTAAAGGTGATACCGATGATATTACAGACCGTATGTTACGATGGTTAGATAAAACAGATATGGCAGATTTGTATGCAGCTGAAATGGAAGAAAAAAGAAATTATCTAAATCAGGTAGAAGAACATATGGATGCTGATAAGACAAAAGAAGCATATCAGGAAAAAAAGAAACAACAGGATTCGGAACACAATGGTGGGGCAACCTGGATCGGAACGATGGGGAAAACTTCCTTTGGAAATATGGGTGGCAATTTAGGTGGTATAAGGATCGGTGGTACGACTGGGTATCAATCAGCTTTTGAAGTCATTGGTGAGAGGAAATTCAGGGATTTTAGAAACGATAGGATTTTAGATAATCGCCAGTTCCAAGTAGCTTTGCGAAGACTACGTCAGTTTTCAACAAGACTGGATATTCCAAAAAATGAGTTCGATTTGGAACAAACGATTGATGCGACCTGTAATAATGGTGGCTACTTAAAAATCGTATTTGACCGTCCGAGGAAGAATACAGTTAAATTATTATTGTTAATGGATTCTGGCGGAACAATGATTCCTTATTGCGATTTATTAAATGAGTTATTTCAATCAGTCAATAAGTCAAATCATTATAAGGATGTCAAAACTTATTATTTTCATAATTGTATTTATTCTCATGTTTACAAATCCCCTGAATGTGAAAATGGTGATTGGGTGGAGACCGATTGGTTATTCCGAAATTTAGATAATAATTATAAGGTTATCATAGTTGGTGATGCGGCTATGGCTCCAGAAGAATTATATTCCGACACAGGTAATTACAGAGGGCCTAATAATGGATTGTCAGGTTTAAAATGGTTAAATCTGATGAAAAGGCATTACAAGAAAATCGTGTGGCTTAATCCCAAGATGGCGCCGGGAAATGCTCCATGGAGAGAAGCAGAAACTGTAATTAAGGGATTGCTTCCGATGTATAAACTTAGTGTAGATGGTTTGAAATCTGCAATGAGTCAGTTGATGATGTAAGATAATGGCCGGAATTTACTGGAGGACAATTTATGAAAATTGACAAAAAGAAGATTATGGTAGTAGATGATATGCCGACAATTTTAGAGCAGGCAAGATATGTAATTGGAGATAAATACTTTGTGATTCCAGCGATATCAGGAGCACAGGCTTTAGAAATCCTAAAAACAGTAAAACCAGATATCATTTTATTAGACATTTATATGCTTGATATGGATGGTTATGAATGCTTAGAAAGAATTAAAGCGAATCCTGAAACAAAAGAAATTCCTGTTATTATTATTACAACAGATTCCACAATTGTGAGTGAAGCGAAGGGATTCAGCTTGGGTGCAGCGGATTTTATACGTAAGCCTTTTACTCATGAAATTATGTTTGCAAGACTCAACATGCAATTGGAGCTTGCAGAGTACCGTAAACTAATAAAATCAAAGGATCTCTAAATTGTGAATCATTTCTTCACATATTTTAATACAAGTATCATAGTTACAATTATTTAGGCAGTTATAAAGAACCTTCAATTCTTTGGTAAAATTTATATTTTCATTCGCCTCATAGGAATTGATTGTTTCTAATTCTTCATAAGCCTGATTAATATGATAGTTAGATATTAGTGTTTTCAATGCATGGATTCTTTGTGAAAAATCCTCTCTTTCTAGGGGGATTTTTTTTGTTTCTATACTAATAGAATCTAGATATTTGCTGATATTATAAAGTAACTTCTCGTAGGAATCAAGCAAAGAAACTACATAATTATTGATAAGAGAATGATATTCTTTTTTTAATATCTTTTCTAGTATATCTGCCTGGTTTGATAGATTAATAGCGCCAATAGAAAAACTACTACTTTTCAAACCGTGTATTTCAATTTTTAATTTTGTATATTCTTCTGTACTTAGGTAATTTTTAATTATGGGAATCTTAATCTCACCAGTAGTTTGAAAAGTATGCAAAAGACTCTGAAATATTTTTAAATTATGGTCGCAGTATTCGAGCGATACATTCCTATCGATTCCTTCAATACACGGTAGAGAATCTTTCAATCGTTCAGTTTTCAGATGTAATTCTTTCGTATGTTCAATCTTCTCTTTAGGAAGGTGTTTTAGCAGAGTCTGTTCTAGTTCCTTTTGGTTCAGAGGTTTATTAAGAATATCAACAAAACCATGACTATAAAAATCTTGTTTACTTTCTGGCGAAACGGAGGCAGTTAATGCAATAATTATAGGAGTTTTACCATTTTTATTTTTGGAAAATTGTTCTTTCATTAAGTCAGCAGTTTCAATTCCTGATAAATCAGGCATCATTTGATCAAGAAAAATAATGTCGTAAGGTAGAATTTCTGTATGAAAGAGGGCTTCCTCTCCATTTGTAGCAAAATCAGCAACAATTTGGTATTTTTGTAATAAACCGGAAGCTACCTTTATATTGATTGGATGATCATCTACAACTAAGATTTTTGCTGTAGGTGCAAGGAACGAGGGCTCCTTATGATAACTTTTCAGCTTATTTTCAATGTTACGCATAAAAGTAGAATCTACTACTTTTTGTGTTAAAGTAATCACAAAAATAGAACCTTTTGAGAGTTCACTTGTAAATGTAATATTTCCACCCATAAGATTTACATATTTTTTTGTAAGAAAAAGACCGAGTCCAGTACCTTCCGTTCTTTGAGTCTCAGAATTATCTAATCGTACATAAGAATGAAAAAGTTTTGGAATGTCTTTTTTGTCAATGCCAATTCCAGTGTCTTCGATTGAAAACGTGTAGTTCACATAATTTTTGAGGCTATATTCACACTCTACTTTAAACTTAACATATCCTTCCTTTGTATACTTTATGGCATTTGAAATAAGATTCATCAGAATCTGCCTTATGCGAACATCATCCCCAATACAGATAGAAGGTATCGTATCAGAAAGCTCTGCAATAAACTTTATTTTTTCCTTCTGTGACGACAAACAAGACATATGTACAATTCCACTAAATAAGTCATAAGAAGAATAGGTTCGCTCAACAATCTTTGCATGTCCCGAATCGATACGGGTAATATCTAAAATATCATTGATAACGGATAGTAAATAGTGAGAGGCATGATTGATATCAACGGTATATTCTTTTAGCTTAGCTTCAGAGTCTTCAGAATTCATAAGTTCACTGATTCCAAGAATTGTATTCATGGAGGTACGGATTTCGTGGGACATATTACTTAGAAATTCTGTTTTGTCATGAGAATCATCAATAACAGTAGATAAAACATTTGAAATTTCATTGAATTTATTGGCTAATACGGTGGTTTCATAGGAACCATTAGGGGATAACTCAAAGTCACCGGGATGATCCAGTGAAAAATTTTGAATCATATGGGTGTATGTCCTAATCGGTAGCAAAGAATATAAATAAACAAAAAGGAAGCAGGCGATTATTAATATATAAATGATTAATACAATCAAAAGTATCGTTATTTTATTGGTTATCATTTTCTTCTTTTGAATTAATAAATCGTTTAAAAGAATATTTGAAATATCATTTTCTATGAGGGATAATAAATGATGGAAGGAAGTACGATCAATGGAATAGTCTTTACTATATAGTAATCCTAAAGCTATATTTTTCCGTTGCTTTTTGGAAGCAGACTGATCTTTTAAAGAAAGTTTATAATTAGTTAGTTCTTTTGGATAATTTAAAGATGTATTTTTTGTTTCTGAGATTACTAATTTCATGCCGTATAGGTCTATTTGATGGATATGGTCTAGTTTTTCTTTCATTCTACTAAAATTAAAGGATTTAATATCATCAGAATAGTTGGATAAATAGGTTTCGACTTCTTCAATTTTTTTCTGGCTGGTCTCATATTCATCAAAATAGTCGAATAGATACTGTGAATTTTGGGTAACAACAAAAAGACGAGCGTTAGTAGTTAAAAGCTCAACGGAGGAATGAAAATCATTACATAGTTTATTAAATTCGAGTTTATTTAAAGTGCTTTTTTGAAACTCTATGGAATCGGTATTGGAAGAACACATAATTAATAAAGACAACACTAGTAAAATGGTAGTAAAAAGTATTACAATGAATAGAATTGTTTTTTGTTTTAATTTTTTCATAAGATACCTCAATCTAATTATCAGTAAACTGGTAAATTAATTTACAAATATTTACTAAACAAAATCATCATAGTATGATTGGAACAATATGTCAAATATTAAAGAAATATGTCAAAAATCATATGAAAAACATGGCAATCATTTTTGAAAGAATAGAAAGAAAATCGAAGAGAAAGAATGATAGAAAAGTTGCTTATTTAGGCAGGATAAGATATAATTTTAAAAGGAAATTTAGGGGATGGAAATTGTAGGAGGTATTATATGCATAAAGTAATGATTGTTGATGATAATATGACAAATTTGATCATGGCAAAAAAGGCTCTAGAAAATGAATATGAAATTGTGCCTATTTCTTCGGGTGAAACAGCATTAGAATATCTTTCAGATGTACCTGAAAAGCCAGATCTCATTTTGTTGGATGTAGATATGCCTAAGGTAAATGGTTTTCAGGTAATCAGTGAAATAAAGTGTAATGAAAAACTGAATAAAATACCGGTCATTTTCTTAACTGCGCAGGGAGATGATACAACCGAGATTGAGGGACTCTTTTTAGGAGCTGTTGATTATATCAAAAAGCCTTATACAACTACACTTTTGAGAAAACGTTTAGATGTACATATCAAGTTATTGGAACAGCAAAGACAGCTGGAAAAATGTAATCAGAATCTTAGTAAAACAGTACAGGATAAAGTACATGACCTTGCAGAATTACAGTATGGACAGGTTAATGTTCTGGCAGATATGCTTGAAAAAAGAGATATATGGTCGGCAGAACATGTCAGGAGGGTAGAGAGATATTTTGGTTTGTTCTTATCAGCAGTGATAAGGACAGGTAAGTATGATTTATCCGCAGATGAGGGAGAAGTGATGATTTTTGCTTCCAGAATACATGATATTGGTAAGCTTTTTCTACCTGATATTTGTTTGAAAAAACAGGGGGAAATGCAGTACAGTGATGTTTTAGAATTTCAAAGGCATACAATTTTGGGCGGAGATGTTATTAAAAAAATGTCTTCCTACTTCAATCATAACAATTTTTTTACTTATGCATATAACATGGTTAGATTCCATCACGAACGCTGGGACGGAAAGGGATATCCAGATCATTTAGCAGGGACTAATATCCCTATTGAAGCAAGAATGCTTGCAATTGTGGATTGTTATGATGAATTCCGTATGAATAATTATGGTCGTAGTAATTTACTGAGTCACGAAGATGCTCTAAATCGTATCCAATTATGGAATCGGACATATTTTGATCCTGATTTAGTGCAAATTTTTATGCTCATTAGTGGAGAAATCGGAAATTTAGAAAAATAGAAAGTATACAGGAGACATTATGAGTGAGACATATGTAATAGGTGTAGCGGGTGGAACTGCTTCGGGGAAAACAACAATTGTAAAAATAATTCAGGATTATTTTAAGGATGAACTGGAGTTAATTGGCCATGATTGCTATTATAAGGCTCATTACGATATGCCTTTTGAAGAAAGAGAAAAATTAAATTATGACCATCCATGTTCGTTTGACACGGATCGAATGATAGAAGATATTAAACAATTAAAAAAAGGACAGATAATAGAGCGTCCAGTTTATGATTACAGCATACACAACCGGTCAGATAAAACGGTTAAAGTGTATCCTAAAAAAATCCTCATGATAGAAGGTATTATGGTACTAGAAGATGAACGACTTAGAGATTTGATGGATTTGATCATCTTTGTTGATACCGATGCTGATGAGAGACTAATGAGGCGCATCATGCGAGATATGAATGAGCGTGGCAGGAGTATTGACTCTGTCTTAAAGCAATATAGAGAAACTGTAAAACCAATGCATGAACAATTTATTGAACCATATAAAAAATATGCAGATATTATTATTCCACGTGGTGGTAAGAACAAAGTTGCAATTTCGATTCTAAAAGAGCATTTGAAAGCAATTATTAATGTAAATGATAAATAAAACTAGTATATTCGTGATACCTCTTTCATACAATGTTACAAAATAACTTCGGAATAAACCGAGGATGAGATGGACGAAAATTCACTCATAAAGGTAACTACATATGGAAGGGGTATTTTTTATGGATAGCATGAATTCGGGTAATGAGTTTAATATCTACAAAGATATACAGCAAAGAACAGGGGGCGAAATCTACATAGGCGTTGTAGGTCCTGTTAGAACAGGAAAGTCTACATTTATTAAGCGGTTTATGGATTTAATGGTAATCCCAGAAATTACAGATGAAAATGAAGCAGTACGTGCCAGGGATGAGTTACCTCAGAGTTCCGGAGGCAAAACAATAACGACAACGGAGCCTAAGTTTATTCCGAAAGAAGCTGTTGAAATTGAACTGTCCGAAGGTATTAAGAGCAAAGTACGTCTTATTGATTGTGTGGGCTATATGGTAGAGGGCGCAAGTGGTCATATGGAAGATGATGAGGAAAGAATGGTAAAGACACCATGGTATGACTATGAGATTCCATTTACAAAGGCTGCAGAAGTTGGGACCAAAAAGGTTATCAATGATCATTCAACGATTGGCATTGTGATAACTACAGATGGCAGCTTTGGAGATATTAACCGATCGGCATACATGGCACCAGAAGAAAAAACAATCAATGAACTCAAAAAATTACATAAACCATTTGTTGTACTGGTTAATTCTGAAAAGCCTTATTCTGATGAAGCAAAGAAAGCAGCGGATGAGATTAGTGCAAAATATCATGTGACTGCAACAACTGTAAACTGTGAACAGCTAAAAAAAGAAGATATTCATAGGATTATGCAGAATATACTAATGGAATTCCCATTGACCAAAGTAGAATTTTATATGCCAGGATGGGTAGAAATGTTACCTGAGAATCATGAATTAAAGAAGGAATTATGCGAACGCATAAAAACAATGATTCAAGATATTCAGGTAATAAAGGATTCTCCAAAGATTTCAATTGAGAGTGATTACATTCGCAATATGAAAATTGATGATATTAATATGTCAAACGGCGGGGTTAAAATTTCGTTAGATCTTGATGATTCGTTTTACTATGATATGTTAAGTGAGATTACAGGTGAAATGATTGACTGTGATTATCGACTGATGCAGGTTCTAAAAGAAATGTCTAAGATGAAGAGCGAATATGGCAAAGTGCAAAATGCAATGGAAGCCGTTCGATACAAAGGCTATGGTGTTGTTATGCCGGAAAGGCAAGAAATTAGTCTTGCAGAACCGGAAATAATACGACATGGAAATAAATTTGGTGTTAAAATCAAAGCAGAGAGCCCTTCCATCCATATGATTCGTGCAAATATTGAGACGGAAATAGCACCTATTGTAGGTACAGAGGAACAAGCAAAAGATTTGATACAATATATAGCCAAAGATGAGAAAGAAAGTAGTGGAATCTGGGATACCAATATTTTTGGAAAGACAGTGGAACAGTTGGTAAATGACGGAATTTCCAGCAAAATATCAATGATTGGGGAAGAAAGTCAAGTAAAATTGCAAGATACCATGCAAAAAATAGTAAATGACACAAATGGCGGAATTGTCTGTATTATTATTTAGATTGTCTGGGGGGCTGTGTATAACAGCCCTCTTATTTATGATTTACCCTATTGGCAGAAAGAGTGAAAACCTATATAATGAAAATAATAATATAGGTATTGAATCTAATTTTAAAGAAAGAGGAAAAACAGATGAATGAGGTATATGATAAATTAAATAAGTGCTTAGAAAGCGTAAGAAGTAAAGTGGATTTTGTGCCTGAGGTGGCATTGGTACTTGGATCAGGTCTTGGGGATTATGCGCAGGATATAGAAATCGTAGCAGAACTTGATTATAAAGAAATTGAGGGATTCCCAATTTCAACAGTTCCTGGACATGCAGGTAAATTTATTTTTGGATTTGTAAATGGCGTAAAAGTAGTGTGTATGAAAGGACGTGTGCACTTTTATGAAGGATATCCAATTTCTGACGTTGTCCTTCCTACAAGATTAATGAAACTGATGGGAGCAAAAGTCTTGTTTTTAACAAATGCTTCAGGTGGAATTAACACCTCATTTGGGGCAGGAGATTTTATGATGTTAACAGATCATTTCTCTTGCTTTGCACCTAATCCATTAGTAGGTGCAAATGTGGATGAACTTGGCACCAGATTTCCAGATATGAGTCATGTATATGATGAGGATTTGCAGAATATTATTAGAGATAGCGCAAAGAAATTATCTATCAATTTAAAGGAAGGTATTTATGCACAGTTAACAGGTCCATCTTTTGAATCCCCAGCAGAAATTCAAATTCTTAGTAAATTAGGAGTAGATGCTGTTGGCATGAGTACGGTGGTTGAGGCAATTGCAGCGAACCATATGGGAATGAAGATTTGTGGTATTTCATGTGTATGTAATTTGGCAGCAGGGTTATCAAAAAATCCATTAACCCATGATGAGGTACAGCAGGCGGCTAATGATGCAGCACCAAAATTCAAGGCACTTGTAACAGAAGCAATTACTAATTTTAAATCTCTAATTTAAGGGAAAAGGCAATTATGATGCAATATTTAACTACGGATCATGTAAAATTTAATGAAACGAAAGATAAAGTAATTATTTTAGACCAGGCAGCATTGCCGAATCGTGTAGAATACCTGGAACTCTCGAAAGAGGAAGACATGTATGATGCCATCTATAAACTAAAGGTGCGAGGGGCTCCATGCATTGGAATTTTTGCGGGTTATGCAATCGCCTGTCTGGCAAAGCAAATGAAAACTTCCATTACGGAAACCGGGGAGAAGGAACAATATCATAGCTTTTATAATAAATTTCGAAAAGCGAAAGACTATTTAAATTCTTCCAGGCCAACAGCTGTTAATTTGAGCTGGGCATTAAACCGTATGGAAAAAGTGGTAACTACAAATGAAAATCAAAGTCTTGATGAGATTATAAAGCTCTTGGAGGAGGAAGCAGTTACAATACATGAAGAAGATATCAAAATGTGTTTGGCAATTGCTGAAAACGGACTGAAATTGGTAAAGGATGGAGACGGGATTTTAACACATTGTAATGCCGGACCACTTGCAACATCAAGGTATGGGACTGCGTTAGGTCCAATCCTCTTAGGAAAAGAAAAAGGAATTAATCTTAAGGTTTTTTCTGATGAAACCAGGCCTCTATTACAAGGTGCCAGACTCACCAGTTACGAATTAAAAAAGGCTTCGGTTGATGTGACTTTGATTTGTGACAACATGGCAAGCATTGTTATGAAAAACGGATGGATTCAGGCATGTTTTGTTGGCTGCGACCGTATTGCTGCGAATGGGGATGCAGCAAATAAGATAGGAACGAGCGGCGTAGCAATTTTAGCAAAGCACTATCACATTCCGTTCTATGTACTTGGTCCAACATCAACAATTGATTGCAATTGTAAAACGGGAAAAGATATCACAATTGAGCTTAGAAATCCAGAAGAAATTAAGGAAAAGTTTTATAAAGAACCAATGGCACTTAATGAAGTAAAGTGTTATAACCCGGCTTTTGATGTAACAGATCATGAGTTAATTACGGCAATTATTACGGATAAAGGGATTTTTTATCCGCCGTATCATTTTGCTTAATGACGCATTTTTACTTGAACTAGGATAGATAGTGTGCTATATTAATCTGATAGTAATATGTGGCAATTTACCATATAGTACGGTCACTTATACATATTTCAGGAGGAAAGTATTATGAAGAAGAAATTAGTGAGTGCATTACTTTGTGTAGCTATGGTATCTACTTTATTAGTAGGTTGTGGTAGCAAAGCAGAAGAAGCACCAGCAGCAGATGCAACAACAGAAGAAGCAGCACCTGCAGAGGAAGCAGCTACAACAGAAGCAAGTACAGAAACAGCATCAGAACCAAC
>JAQUUB010000269.1 GCA_028694115.1 Lachnospiraceae bacterium | reverse complement strand
CATTATACATATTGACAATCTGATTTTTGGAATTATACTTTCGTAACACTTTAATAATCTGTCTTAATTCCTCTGTAGGTTCATCAGCATTAAACAAATACTTTGGATAGCATTTCAAAATACGTCCCTCAATGATAATGAGCCCCACAAATGAAAATACATATAGTCTTTTTCTTTGTGGATCATCTTCATCTACAACTTCGACATCCTCTTCAATGAGATCAGTCATATTAAGTTGTTCATCTGACTGCTTCACCGTCTTTAAAATTCCGTATCCTTTCAGTTTCTTTAAGATACGTGTAATATCAGCATCTGTACAAAGTAATTCCGGCGAAGAAAATATTTTTTTTAAATTTTCTCTAGTATATCTTTTTTGTTCCTGTACAAACTCTGATACCACTAGTCATTCGCCTCCTGTGAATTGTCTGGTTTTTCTTCAAATTTATCCGAGAATTCTGTTGGGAAAATAAATACACCTTTTTCATCAAACGCCTTGCATATTTCCGAATACCTTACTCCTCTTCCATCAGTCGCACACTCTTCAAAAAAACTTTTCTTTTTCTGTTTAACTGCGTCATCAAATAAGTACATTAAAACCTTATTTTTAAATACATCTGTAAAATCTGCTTCATCATCGCTTTCGAGCACATTCTTCGAAACAAAATATGGTCCTATAAGTTTGTCCTCGTTGATATTAAAACTTTCAGATGTAAGCACATCATTGATTGCCATTCTTAAATCATTCCAACCAACTAATCTGGCAAATTCGCCTTTTCCTAATGTGTACTTGTTATCAGCAATCTTTGATGAGAAAGTATCCACAGCATCATCAATTCCCAAATATGCAAAATCCCATCTACGTTTAAATGCGGTATCCATAGGGAATACTCCCTGATCTGCACTATTCATTGTAGCCCAAATAAACATATTATCTGGAACCTTTATCGTTTCAACACTTTTTTCATCTACATCAAGTGCTTCTGCCAAATAAGCTTTCATATCATTACTTGTAGAAATCGAGTACTCGCTGACACCATCCTTATCTCTGTCAAGCAATTGGAATACATCTCCAAAAACAGCAGCTACATTAGCTCTGTTAATTTCTTCCACTATAAGAAGATATGGCTTAGGATTTTCAGACATTGCACTCTTTAATGCCTTTACAAGAACTCTCATGAATGGACCTGGCACAAATTCATATGCAATTTCCTTACTATCTTTACTACTAGAATTGATATTTACATATGGTCTTACTGCCCTGCCGTGATTTCTTTCTACACTATTATCTCCTACAGCATCTGATCCATCCACCTTACGGGTCTTGAAATTTTCATCTGTGTAAATTCCTAAAAGCAAAGGAAGTCTTGTTAATCCTTCTTCTTTGAACTGATCATAGAGAGTATCATATTTCTCTTGGGCTGTCATAGTCTTATCACGAAGAACAGCTAGAACTTTTTTCTTGTCCTCATCAAGATCTGCTCCAACAATTCCACTCTCAACCATAGTTGGCTTATAAGTGCCGACAAAATTAGCATATGAATAATCAGGATGGAAAGTTACTCTTTCATAATCATCTTCATTATCTTTCCCAAGTAATTCCTCACGCTCTTGATTTAAGGTAAAACTTTTTCCAGTTCCAGGTGCACCAAATATTATTCTGTTTCTCTTGAACTTTGATTGAGTATTTGTATTATATGTTAAATCCATGTATTCAGTCACCTCCGCACTATCACCTTTTTGATATTTCCCACTAATCAAATCTGCTACAGCTGATTTGTAATCATTCAGTGCCCATATTGACATTGCTGTCTTCAATGAATTGTGCAAATTCGCTGATAAAACACTTCTACTAATGTTTTTCTTTATCCATCTAACCTTTCGATTATTTGTATAATCTGCACTTTGATTTGGATTATCAGAATCGTCATAATAATAGTCTGATTCTACTTGCCCTATATGAAATACAGAACTTTCGGCAAATATTATATAATCTCCTACTTGGACATCATTCAGGAATCTCCATATCTGCCCTATGTCTTGTCCTCTTCCTCTATTATTTTTTTCAAAATGCTCATCATAAAGTTTTGATAACCCATCTTTATCACTGATGGTTTCTAAGTTACCTAGAGAAGACCAACCAATACATACATGTGGATTTATTTCCGAAAGTGCATCATTCTTTTCTTTGATATGAATTCCATATAAGTTATGTTTAAATACCTCATCTCCTTCTTTCTCTAGTTGTTTATCCAGAAGGTAATCCATATATTTTCTCACTGCACTTCTTTGTGTACTATTTTTCTTTTCTGAATTATCAAGTAATTCTATTGTAACTTGCACATCATCCATCTTTGAGGTGTAAAACAAACTCTTCTCACCATCCGATGGTAACGGAGTATTTGCAATATTGCTTACATACTGATCTATAGATGTACTGCTATATGGATTACCAGCGTCAGAATCACCTTCTGGCTTAACCTGCAATTCCATCCAATATCTAAAAAGACGTTTATTTTGCTCCTCTGGATCTTCAACTTCTATATCTATATTCTCTTCAAAAAGATATGGTCTATTATCATAAAAACGGATGTAATCAGATAAGCCCTCTTTCTTAACTGCTGAAATATAAATTCCTAATCTATTCTTAATTCTTTCAAACTTTTGCTTAGGAATATAATCATTGGGTATAATTATCTGATTTCCTTTTCCATTTCTCACACCATCTTTAGTTCCAGATATTTTTTCAACTATTGATTCATTACACTCCAGACTAAATACATAATCATTAAATTTTTCCACTTCATTATTTACAC
>JAQUUB010000117.1 GCA_028694115.1 Lachnospiraceae bacterium | reverse complement strand
AAATGGAAATAAAAAATCAAGATTTTTTACTTGATTTCATTAATTATTTGTGCCGAAAGGCACGACGAAGGAGAGCATGCCGCATCGGCATGTTTGAAAGTGTGAGAAGTAATTCTAAGGAGCAAAATACTGCTCCTAAGAATTACTAAATCTCACACGGAAGAAATGGAGCAAGTGGTTTTACATGGAAATTAAGAGAGCCAAGAGCGCAGGGTTTTGCTTTGGAGTGAAACGTGCGGTAGATAAGGTATATGAACAAATAGAAAAACATAAAAAAATTTATACCTATGGACCGATCATCCACAATGATGAGGTGGTAAAGGATTTGGAGCAAAAGGGAGTTCAGGTTTTAAATTCGATAGAAGATTTAAAAAAATTGACAGAGGGTACTGTGATTATCCGTTCTCATGGAGTTCCGAAAGAAATTTATACTTTAATAGAAGAAAGAGGCTTGGAATGTGTGGATGCAACCTGCCCTTTTGTTAAAAAAATACATCGTATTGTTGAGGAAGAAAGTAAAAAAGGGAAAGAAATTGTTATTATTGGGAATGATAAACATCCAGAGGTCGAAGGAATCAAAGGATGGTCTACGACAAGAGCAATTGTTGTGGAATCCGTGGAAGAAGCACAAAAATATGTTCCTAACACGGATGGAGAAATCTGTATTGTATCGCAAACGACATTTAACTACAACAAATTTAAAGATTTAGTTGAAATTTTTTCTGAAAAAGGT
The DNA here is from genome assembly GCA_028694115.1 of Lachnospiraceae bacterium. The sequence continues at coordinate 12,214 of JAQUUB010000117.1, read as the reverse complement.
TATAGTGTAAGTACTGTGAATACAATTTGTAATGCGACAGAAGAAAGACAGACCGAAGCCAGGCAGATAGCAAAGGAAGTTGAAACAATGATTGTCATAGGTGGCAAACAGAGTTCTAACACGAGAAAGCTATATGAAATATGCTCGGAAGAGTGTGAAAACACTCATTTTATACAGACACTTGATGACTTGAATTTAGTTCTACCTAAATCCATTCCATGTGTAGGTATCACCGCGGGGGCATCCACCCCAAACAATATTATTGAGGAGGTTCAAAATTATGTCAGAATTAACTTTTGAACAAATGTTGGAGGATTCATTTAAAACTATACATGCAGGAGAGGTAGTCGAAGGTTCAGTTATATCTGTTAAGCCAGAAGAGATCATTTTAAATATCGGATATAAAGCAGACGGTATTATTACAAAAAGCGAATATACAAATGAAACTAATGTAGATCTTACTACCTGTGTAAGTGTAGGAGATACAATGGAAGCCAAAGTTTTAAAGGTAAACGATGGAGAAGGACAAGTTCTTTTAACTTATAAGAGACTTGCAGCAGACAAAGGAAATAAGAAATTAGAAGAAGCTTTCAATAACAAAGAAGTATTAAGAGCGAAAGTTGCGAAAGTTTTAGATGGTGGATTAAGTGTAGTAGTTGATGAAGCCAGAGTATTTATTCCAGCTAGCTTAGTTTCCGATGTTTATGAAAAAGATTTAAACAAATACAATGGTATGGAAATCGACTTTGTGATCAGTGAATTTAATCCTAAGAGAAGAAGAGTTATTGGCGATAGAAAATGTCTCTTAATGGTTAAAAAAGCAGAGATGCAAAAGGAATTATTTGCAAAAATCAAAGCAGGCGATATTTGCGAAGGAACCGTAAAGAATGTTACTGATTTTGGTGCATTTATTGATCTTGGCGGAGTAGATGGTTTACTTCATATTTCTGAAATGTCTTGGGGAAGAGTTGAAAATCCTAAGAAAGTTTTCAAAGTTGGAGATACAGTCAAAGTATTAATTAAAGAAATTTCTGGAACCAAGATTGCATTAAGCTTAAAATTTGATAATGAAAATCCTTGGATGAATGCAACAGAAAAATATGCAGTTGGAAATGAAGTAACAGGTCGTGTTGCAAGAATGACTGACTTTGGTGCTTTTATTGAATTAGAAGCAGGCATTGATGCATTACTTCATGTTTCTCAGATATCAAAGGATCACATTGAAAAACCTTCTGATGTATTAAAAGTTGGCGATGAAGTAACAGCAAAGGTTGTTGACTTTAACGAAGCTGATAAAAAAATCAGTTTGAGTGTAAAAGCACTGTATGCTCCAGAAGTATCAGAAGAAGCTTATGATGATGATGCAGATGTTGTTTCCGTTGATATTGAAGCAGAAATTTCTAAGGATGCTGAATAGTAACAAAAAAATATAACAATAGATACTTATGGTAACTCGGCGATAGTCGAGTTACTGTTATATACGCGATTAAAATATGTGATTGGTGAGGTGCCAAATGGTATATGATTATGAGTATTTTAAAAGAGCAGTTTACGAGCTGACAAAAATTGATTTAAATGCATACAAAGAAAAGCAAATGAAGCGTAGAATTGATACTCAGATCAGCAAAAATGGTGTCGTAGGGTATGATAATTATATCAATACAATTAAAACAAATAAAATTATATTTGATGAATTTGTAAGTTATCTTACAATTAATGTATCAGAGTTCTACCGTAATCCAGATCAATGGGAACTAATGGACAAAGAATTTATTCCAGAGCTTATTAAGAAATTCGGAAAGAACCTTAAAATCTGGAGCTCTGCTTGTTCTACTGGAGATGAGCCTTATTCCTTAGTAATGGCATTATCTAAGCATTTACCATTAAATCAAATTTCAGTTATTGCAACTGATTTAGACAAAAGAGTAATTGAAAAGGCAAAGATTGGACTTTATAATGACAAGAGTGTTGCTGGAGTTCCTAAGGATTTGTTAAATAAGTATTTTACTAAAATAGGTCCATCCTACCAGATTTCCGATGAAATCAAGAAGAGAGTGGAATTTCATGAACATAATTTATTGAAGGACGCATATCCTTCGGGATGCCACCTGATTGTTTGTAGAAATGTATTAATATACTTTACGGAAGATGCAAAAAATGAGGTGTTCAGTAAATTTAGTAAATCTCTAGCAAAAGGTGGAATTCTTTTCATTGGAAGTACCGAGCAAATCATGAATTTTAAAGAAATGGGTTACCTTAGAAGGAATTCCTTCTATTATGAAAAAGATTAGAAATTAAGAGAAAATATAAAGAAGTCGCTACTCATTATCAAACATGAGTTAGTGGCTTTTTCTTTAAATGAAATAAAATATTTATAAAATATCTTAATATTTTCTTAATATTCTCTTAATATATTCATAATGAATAAATTGATAAATATTTACATATTTTCATAATTATGGTATTGTTTAAAAGTATAAAAATCCCCCAAAATAGAAAATTGGAGAGAAAAGGAAAAGGAGAAGTTTTATTATGAGTAGATTCAAGAAGGGAATGGCGGCCTTGCTTTCCGTGGCCATGATTGCTACAAGCTTTCAAATGCCTGTCTTTGCAGAAGAATTTACGGATGATAGTGTATCTGTAGAAGCAACAGAATCAGCAGAAGTAACAGAAACAGAAACAACAGAGGAGCCAGAAGTTGAACTTGGTGAAAACCTGGACACAGTTTATGTATATAATGCAAGTGAACTAGTGTCTGCGTTAAATGGAAAAAGCAGTAGTAAAGAAGACCAAGAAAGAATCAAAAGGGGAAATTATAGAATTAAAATAGGTCAGTATAAAGAATTGGTGACTGGAAAGACTTCTGTCAATCCTTGGTTATTATCTGGAAATGAAGTGGTAACACTAAATAAAGAAATTAAAGAAGTTGATTTTGAAAACTTACCTTCCCAGATAGAAATTGATAGTAGCATAAGTGAAAATGAAACAAAATATTTTAAACTTGTAATACCAAAAGAGTCAGAGATTACCTTAAGGAATGTTTACAAGGGGTTACCTTGGATGATTGAAAATCAGGGTCAGTTAGTACTTGACAGTGTTAATCTATGTGCAAGATATGCGAGTGCAGTTACAAATCAGGGATTTTTGGAAATTAAGGGCTCCACTATTTCTGGTAATAATACTACCTCAAATGGAAAAAATATTATTACAAATACGGGAAGTATGATTGTATATAGTGGAAGTGAAATTTATAATAGTAATGATGATGATAAGGTAAATGCAGCAATCTATAGTAGTGGTTCGGTATCCATCAATGGTGGAACCATTTACAATACTACCACATCTGGAAATGCCATCTATATCAGTGGAAACAATGCAGTTGCTACGGTACGTGGTACAACGATCATTCGTTCTAATAATGGAAGTGCAGTAGTCAATAGGGATGGCGCAAAATTTATCATGAATAGAGCAGTTGAGGATGGAAGGCAGAATATAAATATTTATAATGCTAGTTCAACCAATCCAACCGTATATACCTACAATGGTGCTACAACAGAAATGTATAGTGGTACTATTTACAACAGTTATTCTGATGGCCAAGTAGTACGTACAACTCCGAAGAGCGTAAGTGGAAACACTGATGGTAAATTGATCATGAGTGATGGTCGAATTGGTTATTCTTCCCAATATGGAATTGTATATAAAGAGAACAAGCCAGTTCTAAAGTATGGAATGGTAGTTGGTAGCAGCGCAGCTGTTATGAAGGTATCTGATAATGGTGCGCCTGATAAAGTTACGACTTATCAATTTGAGAATCGCGATGGCGTTAGTGTCAATGCATATGAGAAAAAAGGAGAGATATATGAAGCTCTTCCAAGTATTATAGATGGACTTTATGGACTAAATGGAAGTTCTAATAATAAGTATCTTGATTATAAAGAAGTGAAAACATTTGATGAACTAAAACAAGCACTTACAACCGCTTCCGTAAATGGTGTAAAATTGAGTGATGATATTACAATTAGTGGAAATCTGACATTTAATAAGGACTTTACCATTCAGTTTAATAATCATAAATTAATTGCATCAGACATGAAAGATATCATTACCGTTGATGAAGGGAAAAAAGTAAATTTTATTGGTAAATATCTGGTTGATATATATAAACCTTTTTTAGAAGGAATTCAATTTGATTGTGTTTCAAGTAATCGTGCTGCATTATTTAATAGTGGAGAACTATATCTTGAGAATATTTACATTGAGGGTAATGGAACAACAGATGGCTATACCCTGGTTCAAAATGCAAAAAAAGGTAGTATTCTTCAAAGTATTACAGGTAGAATATACGCCAATTCTAAAAGCATTTCTAAAAATGGATTGACATATGGTTTGAAAAATTATGGGACAGTAAGTACGGAAGGTAGAATACTTAATCAAACGATTGGAAATTATGCAGTATCCATCTATAACGAAGGAAACTATCTCCAAGCAGGTAAACGAGTGTATAACAGCAGTAATGGGGGCTATGACCTATATACTGGCGATGTTGATGCAGACGGTTTTAGTAGTACCGCGCTATGGAATCAGTCAGGAACCTTTGAGATAGAAAATGGTAATGTGTGGAACAATTCTAGTGTAAGCTCCAATTCGGCTGTCTATATTGTAGGTGGAACCGTACGTTTACAAGGTGGAAGAATAGGAACAGATTCTTACGCTTCTTCCTCTCATGCAATTGTATATACAGATGAAAAACAATTACCAGTATTAATCGGAGGAAGTGTAACAGGTGCAGCTGCGAATAAAGATGATTATACGGTATCAAAAAATGAACCAGCCCGCGGAAGCGCAGTTGTCTGCTTAAAGGGTGGTAAAATAACGACAGGTTCTTTTGTCAATGGAAATGGAGCTACGGTTAACGGCCAAGATGCAATCTATATTCAGGATGGTAAGATTAAGACAGAGGCAAGGGCAGAGAGTAATATTTACTATCTGTTAATGGAAAGAGATGAGACGATTAACAATATCGTCGAAGCAATGAGTAAAACAGAGAATGGTCTGACTATCTGGCAAAACCACTTAGCAAATAAGGATGAGTATACCCTTTCTTCCAATAATCCTAGTGTTGTAAAGGTATCGGAAAACAAACTAGCAATTTCTGCTAATGGTGTAGGTGAAGCAAGACTAACCTTCCAGTGGAAAGGCTCTGGTGTAACAGACTCTGTTCGTATTGAGGTTGTTGAAAAGGGTAAAAGAGCAACCATTAGTGCAAATGATTATAATGGATCCTTAATTAATAAGGTGGAATATGTAAATGCTTATAAAACTTTACATGAGGTAGCAATGGAATGGCATTTAGCCAACTCAGAGACTTCTACTGGTGGTGTTTGTGATCTTGAAAGGGCCCAGGAAATCCAGCCAAACCATGTGATTATTGAGGATGAGACCTTTAAAAAATATTTTGAAATTGATTCTTATAATAATATGACAATTTTTTATGATAATAAGGACAAAAAGTATCACTTTACAATAAAACCAATACTTGAAAATGACAGTGTCAAACTAATAGAAGATGAAGTATCAAGCATTGATAATATTGAGGTAAAAATCCAGGTAACAAATGGTAATGGAGTTAAATCCGTAAAAACAATTGGAAGCTTTAATATTGTTATGCAGAATAAGAAGCCTACCATGACCTTTATTAAACCGATTACATTTAATAGTGCCTATCAAGGATCAGCTCATATGGATTTCAATAGGACTAAAGTTTTAAGTGATTTAAAAACTTCAGCTTATATAGTGAGAATGGCAAAATTATCTTGTTCCGAAGGAATCAATGTTTCTAATTTTGATGAGTGGGATTTTCAGGATGCTTACATTTACTATTCCGGTGATGGAAGCATTAAAAAGGGAAATGTTCACGTTGAAGCAGAAATAGATGGCTATAACGGTACCTATGAGACAGATATTCCAGTTACAATAGCAAAATCGCTTCCTGTCGTAACCCCTGCTGAAAAGAGCATTACGATTGCAGAAGATGTAGCAGAAATGACAGATATCATGGTAGCACTTGAAGCAAAGAATGAGTTCAGCCTGAGTACTATTAAAAATATAGAGATTACAGATAAAAATAGTAAGTTTAATATCTGTGGATTAAGTGAACCAGGAGTATGGGAAAACAAAATTAAAAAGAATTTTTATGGACCCTACTTTTATCTTCAGCCAAAGCAGAATATCACAAAAGCACAGACGGTGAATATGAAAGTTACTTATCAAGGAACCGTAGCAGTGAAAGGGAAAGAATACTCTACCAATCTAAAGATAAAGATAAACCCTGTGAAAAAGAAAGATTTTACTATGAAGCTTACAACCAAAAACCCAACTCTTTTAACAAAAGTAAGTGTAAATAATGCAAGCTATCAGCAGTATGGTAAAACTCTAATTCAATTCACAACTACTCCAACCAATTATAAGGGTGGATATTTTACGGTATCAAATCTGGATGGTACAGAAGTAAATGGTGTAAGCATTAGCAAGGTTGTAAGCTATTCAGGTGGTAACTGCCATTTCAATGTGTATGCAAACAAAGATATTGTGAACCAGACAAAGAAGCTTGATCTCTATGTTACCCGCTATGGAAATGATGGGAAAGAACTTGGAAAGAAGATGAAGGTAACAATCAAGCTTATTAAAGATTCATCTTTAAAATTTACAAAAAAAGAAGTTACTATGGATGTAAATACTACAGAGAGTAAGGATATTGATACTACACTGAGAAAGATGTCTGTCAATGTTCCGATTAAGACATCAGGAGCAGGAAATTGGGGATTTACAGCAGAAGGTTCTGCATTGTTTGAGGTTTATAGCACGAATGCACAGAATGTATGGATTAAGCCCGTAAAAGAGGCTTTATGTAATGGTGCAATCGTACCGGGTGGTTCATATCAGTTAAAACTAAAGGGAACGAATGAAATTGGAGAGGTTGTGTATCAAGATATCACAGTTAAGGTGAAAAAAGGAAAAGTTACAAATAGTATCTGTGATATATCAAATAATTATTCTGCAATAAATAATTTTACATTATACAAAGCAGCTCCAGTTGCACAACAGACATTTACCGTGATAACACAAAACCCATTCTATGGAATGTTTGTAAAAAATGTAGAGATTATGGATAAGAACAGTCCTTTTGAACTTGATCATGCCTATATTAAGAATTTAGATTCCTATTATAATTATTTTTATGATGATTATTATGGTTATGAATACTATCACTGCAAAGAACATCAACACGATGCAAATGGCGAATTCCGCTTATGCTTTAAGAATGGAAAGGTTGACCCCAAAATCAAGAAAACGAATTCTGTAAAAATCAGAATCACGTATGAAAATGGACAGACGGTAAATAGGACAATTAAAGTTAACGTTAAATAGTGGATTAACCAATAGATAAAAACTAAGACAGAGCCAAGAATTTTGACTCTGTCTTTACGTTAAAAAATGAATTATATCTATACAAACTCCGGAAAAAAAGGTAAAATTTAACAGTGCAGAGTAATACAATGATTAGTTTCATAAAGGAAAAGGAGAAGTATTATTATGATTAGATTCAAGAAGGGAATGGCGGCCTTACTTTCAGTGGCCATGATTGCTACAAGCTTTCAAATGCCTGTCTTTGCAGAAGAATTTACGGATGATAGGATATCCGTAGAAACAGCAGAAGTAACAGAAACAGAGACAACAGAGGAGCCAGAAGTTGAACTTGGTGATAACCTCGACACAGTTTATGTCTATAATGCAAGTGAACTAGTGTCTGCATTAAATGGAAAAGGCAGTAGTAAAGAAGACCAGGAAAGAATCAAGAGAGGAAATTATAAGATTAAAGTAGCTCAGTTTGTGGATTTGCAGGATGGTGGAACTCCTTATGAACCATGGAAATTATCTGGAAATGAAGCGAGGACAATCACATTAGATAAACGTATTAGTGAAATTGATATCCAGCGCAAACAGCTTTCACTTGATAATAGTATCGAAAGCAAAAGTGAAACAGATTATTTAAAACTTGTGATACCAAAAGAAGCAGAGATTACCTTAAAGGGAGCACTCGGGTTACCATGGATGATTGAAAATCAGGGCCATTTAGTACTTGACGATGATTATTTATGTGCAGGGTATGCAAGTGCAGTTACGAATCAGGGATTTTTAGAAATTAATAATTCTACTATTAGGGGTAATGATGATACCTCAAAAGGAAAAAATATTATTACAAATACGGGAAGAGTGATCGTATATAGTGGAAGTATAATTTATAATAAAAATAATTATAATGATAACAAGGAAAATGCAGCAATTTATAGTCTCGGTGGTTCGGTATCCATCAATGGTGGAGAAATTTACAATACTACGACATCAGGAAATGCTATCTATATCAGTGGAAATAATGCAGTTGCTACGGTACGTGGTACAACTAGAATATATTCTGATTATGCAAGTGCAGTTGTCAATAGGGACGGCGCAAAATTCATCATGAATAGAGCGGTTGAGAATGGTATAGAAGATTTAACAGTTTATAATAATAATTCAACCTATCCGACCGTATATACCTATGATGGTGCAATAACAGAAATGTATAGTGGTACTATTTATACTAATAGTAATGGGGAAGCAGTACGTTTGACTCCAATGAGTGGTAATAGTGGTACAGATGGTACATTTATCATGAGTGATGGGAAAATTGGAAATAATGGTGTATCCAAATATGGAATTGTATATAAAGATAACATGCCAGTTCTAAAAAATGGAGAGGTACGTGGTAGCGAAGCAGCTGTTATGAAAGTTTCAGGTAATGGCGCTCCTGATAAAGATGAGACTTATCAATTCAAGAATCGTGATGACGTAAGTATCAATGCATATAAGAAAAATGGAGATAAATATGAAGCGCTTACATATATTGAGGATGGACTATATGGATTAAATGGTTCTTCTAATAATAAGTATCTTGATTATAAAGAAGTGAAGTCATTTAAAGAATTACAAGATGTCCTGAACACCCCTTCTGCAAATGGTGTAAAATTGGGCAGTAATATTACAATCAGTGAGAATCTGATATTTGATAAGGACTTTACCATTAAGCTTAATGGTTATAGCTTGTTTGCACCAGATACGAAAGGTACTATTACCATTAATGAAGGGAAGAAAGTTAATTTTATTGGTAATTATTATGTTAACGTAGAGTACCCTTCATCTGAAGTAATTCGATTTGATATTGTTTCAAGTAATCGTGCGGCATTATTAAATAGTGGAGAACTATATCTTGAAGATATATTTATTCAGGGTGAAGGAACAACAGATGGCTATACCTTGGTTCAAAATACGGATAAGGGTAGTATTATTCAGAGTAATACTGGTAGAATACTTGCCTATTCTAATAGTAATACTAAAAATGGATTAACTTATGGTTTGAAAAATTACGGAACGATAAAAACAGATGGCAGTATAACGAATCAAATGATTGGAGATTATGCAGTATCTATCTATAACGAAGGAAACTATAGACAAGCAGGTGAGGATGTTGATGTAAACGGTTTTTATAGTACCGCATTGTGGAATAAGTCAGGAACTTTTGAAATAGAAGATGGAAATGTGTGGCAAAATAATGATAGTGCAAGCTCCAATTCAGCAGTCTATATTGAGGGCGGAAAAGTACGTTTACAAGGTGGAAGAATTGGAACAAATTCTAATGCTTCTTCCTCCCATGCAATTGTTTATACAGATGAAAAACAATTGCCAGTATTAATCGGGGGAAGTGTAAAAGGTGCAGCTGCAAGCGATGCTGCTGTAAACAATGGTTATTCAGTATCAGAAAATGAACCAGCCCGTGGAAGTGCAGTTGTCTGCTTCAAGGATGGTAAAATAAAGACAGGTTCTTTTATCAATGGAAATGGAGATACAGTTAACAGCAAAGATTCAATCTATATTCAGGATGGTAAGATTAAGACTGATGCAAAGGCAACGAGTGGGATATCCTATCTATTAATGGAAAATGGAGAGACCATTACAGATATGGTTGCTGCTATGAAGGCTAGTGGAACCATTCAGCAAAATTATTTAACATACAATGATTATACCCTTTCTTCCAATAATCCTAGTGTTGTAAAGGTATCGGAAAACAACCTGGCAATTACTGCTAAGGGTGTAGGTTATGCAAGATTAACCTTCCAGTGGAAGGACTCTGGTGTAACAGACTCTGTTCGTATTGAGGTTGTTGAAAATGGTAAAAGAGCAACTATTAGTGCAAATGATTATAATGCATCCTTAATTAATAAGGTGGAATATGTAAATGCATATAAAACGGAACATAAGGTAGCAATGGAATGGCATTTAGCCAGTTCAGAAGAGACTTCTGTTGGTAAAGATAATTCGAATAGTTACATGAAAATACAGCCAGACCATGTGATTATTGAGGATCAAACTTTCAAAAAATATTTTGAAATTGAGGATTTTAGTAGTATTTTTTATGATGAAAAAGACAAGAAGTATTACTTTAATATATTACTAGATGAAGAAAACAGTGCGAAATTAATAGAAGATGAAGTATCAAGCATTGATGATGTTGAAGTGAAAATCCAGGTAACAAATGGTAATGGTGTTACATCTGTAAAAACAATTGGAAGCTTTAATATTGTTATGCAGAATAAAAAGCCTACCATGACTGTTAAACCGATTACGTTGAATAGTGCTTATCAAGGATCAGATAATTATGATTTCAATAGAAAGTATATTTTAGATTATTTAGAAAAAACCTCAGGTGATTTTACGAGAATGAATCTTTATGCTTCAGAAGGAATTAGTGTTAATGATTATGATGAGTGGAGTGATTTTGATGATAATTACATCTACTATTCAGGTAATGGAAGCATTAAGAAGGGAAATGTTCACGTTAAAGCAGAAATAGATGGCTATAACGGTACCTTTGAGACAGATATTCCAGTTAAAATAGCAAAGTCTTACCCTGTTGTAACACTTGTTGAAAAGAAGATTACGATTGCAGAAGATGTAGCAGAAATGACTGATATCATTGTAGGCCTTGAAGCAAAGAATGACTTCAGCCTGAGTACAATTAAAAAAATAGAGATTACAGATAAAAATAGTAAGTTTAATATCTGTGGATTAACTAAACCAGGAGTATGGGATAATAAAAATAGTTTTTATGGCCCCTACTTTTATCTTCAGCCAAAACAGAATATCACAAAAGCACAGACGGTGAATTTGAAAGTTACTTATACTGGAACCGTAGCAGTGAAAGGAAAAGAGTACTCTACCAATCTAAAGATAAAGATAAACCCTGTGAATAAGAAGAATTTCACTATGAAGCTTACAACGAAACCAACACTTTTAACAAAAGTAAGTGTAAATAATGCAGGTATTCAGCAGTATGGAGAAAGTGATATTGAATTTACAACGACACCAACCAATTATAAGGGTGGATACTTTACGGTATCAAATCTGGATGGAACAGAAGTGAAGGGTGTAAGTATTAGCAAGGTTAGAAAATTTTTTGCTGGTAATTATTATTTCAGGGTGTATGCAAATAAAGATATTGTGGACCAGACAAAGAAGCTTGACTGCTATGTTACCCGCTACGGAAATGATGGGAAAGAACTTGGAAAGAAGATGAAGGTAACAATCAATCTTATTAAAGAATCTTCTCTGAAATTCACAAAAAAAGAAGTTACTATGGATGTAAATACTGCAGAGGGTGAGTATATTGATACTGCTTTGTATAAGATGGCTACCAATGTTCCAATCAAGACAGCAGGAGTAGGAAATTGGAAATTTACAGCAGAAAGTTCTGCGTTGTTTGTAGTTTGTTCACAGTCTGCAAAGAATGTAATGATTCAGCCATTAGAGGCGGCTTTATATAATGGAGCAATCGTACCAGGTGGTTCCTATCAGCTGAGACTAAAGGGAGAAAATGAAATTGGAGAGGTTGTATACCAGGATATTACAGTTAAGGTAAAAAAAGGTAAAGTTACAAATAGTATCTGTGATACATCGGATCTTTTAGTAAAAAATAATTTCACATTATACAAAGCAGCTCCAGTTGCACAACAGACATTTACCGTGATAACACAAAACCCACAATATGGAATGTTTGTTAAAAATGTAGAAATCACGGATAAGAACAGTCCTTTTGAAATTGATCATGCTTATCAAA
>JAQUUB010000268.1 GCA_028694115.1 Lachnospiraceae bacterium | reverse complement strand
TTTTAACAGTCCGTAGGGGAATCGAACGATGGAACGAACCCTACTTTTCCTTGATTTTTCAAGGTTTTTTCGATTTTCGTTTGATACCTTTTGATACCTTTTTGATACCTTTGGGCACAATTAAACCGTAACTGCTTTAGCAATCTGATCCTCTTTGTGTTGTCTGCTCTTATTACTAAAGTAGTAATATTTCTTCGTGGTAGTTATATCAGCATGGCCCATCTGTTCCATCACGATACTTTCATCCACATCTCCATCAATCAACATGGTTCCGTATGTCTTACGGATTTTATGCATGGACCTGCGTCTTATCCCTAGGATATCGCAGATTCGGTAAATTCTTTCATTATACATACTTTCAATGATACGCTTACCGTTTTTCTCTAGCATATAAATCCCTGTCGGATTCTCTGCTTTGATTTTTTCTATCGTATCCAGTGCGCTATCATTGATGATGATATACCGATCTCCTGCGTCTGATTTCGGAAATTCTTTGACAACACGTATATTCTTATTTGTCACTTCGTCTTGATATTTTACCTCGGTACGCTGCACATGAATGGACTTGCCTATAACATCGGAAAATTTCAGTGTTGCCAGTTCTCCGACGCGTACACCTGTCTGAAATGCAAGAAGCAAACCTAAATGTTCAATGGTTGGATGATCTTTCAAATGCTGGATAACCAGTTTTACTTCATCTTCTGAAAATACTTCGCCCTCTTTATCCTTTACCGTTTTTTTAAATACCCGCCTGGATATATCAAGGTCTTTCAGAAAATAAGAAATACTGATTTCCGTGAACTTATGTTTCTTTGCATATTTGAAAATACCTATAATCAGTGTTCTCATGTTTGAATATGCCTTTTGTGTCAGTTCCTTTTCCGCAATCGTTTTTCGGATAAATCGTTCCAGATCATCTTCCACCACATTCTTCACTCTGCATTTGGAAAGACTTGTTTCGGAAAACAAATGGTCATAGTCCCTTTTATATCGGTCATATGTACCTTTCCCGATTTCTTTGTATCGCAGTTTTTCATCCGCCCATAGATTAAATATTTCTTCAATCGTCGGATTGGTTTCCTGCTCCTTCCAGTAATCGACAACCACATCTTCTATTTCTTTCATTGTGTTGCGCTTTCTTGGAACACGACCCTTCTCTTTATCTGGAAGATAAGTGTGATATTTTCCGTCTTTTCCATGCCATATGTCATATGGGTGCATATCAAGATATTTATATCGCTCTTTCATCTCTATACTTTTTTGTATACTAGACACATCTAACATACCATTTTCCAAAGCGTAATTCAATATATCTTTTGCATTCATTAATAGGGAGAAACACGTGTTTTATGGTCGACCAACTCCGTCCCTCCCTTCCTTATGAAATTATGATAATTTCAGTTTTACCTGCTCGCCTGTTGCCTGTTTATATCGGAAACACCTCATTCTTTTGTCATGGCATCAAGAAACTTTTTCATTCCTTTTCTAGTGATTTCAGCAACAGACCTGTCTACAACCTTGTCTATTATTTCGTCTTTATGCGAATATACTAGGTCTTTAACTGCTTCGCTCATAACTTTTCCACTATCTGAATATCTACCTTTTAATTCCGCATTAAGTATAGTTGTTAGAATCTTCTCTATCTGCTTCTGTATTTCTGTTTCATCAATTTCTATCTGATAATATCCCATTTCACTCATCCTTTCCTGTCAGCCAGTCATAAAATTATTTTGCATATTCGCATAATTGCTTATCTTCTTCATAGCATCCTGTACAAGCAGAACAGCTATCACACACCTGTCTTTTGACTATTTCTTCCGCAGTCCTTACAATCGGCTGTGCATGTGGCTCTTTTGCCATCTCTTGGTCAATTATAATTAGTGTTGCCTTACTTTCTAATATTCTAGCTTTATTTTCGGTGCTATAGGAATCCTGTTCCATCGCTTCTTGCCTTTTTATCATTCTATCTTTAATTCTCTCTATTACATCACTCATCGTTCTCTCCTTTTCATCGGCACCAGATATCCGTCTGGCAGTGCATTTATAAGATTTTTCAGTGCTTCCTGTCCTGCCATCTGCATATTTACAAATGCATTGTTCTGACAAGTTTTAAGTTCTGATATATTATCATCTATCGATTTGTTTATTTCTGCTCTGAAACTTGGTGTTAATGCCCTGTAAAAATCATCGCTCATCCTCAATCACCTTACTTTCCAGCCAATTGCAAAATTTGATAAGTCCATATAATATACTGCCTTTTACACCTTTGCAGTTTACATAAATCTGTTTTCCGTTTTTTCTAGTGTAATTTATTATTCTATTCATCCTCACTACCTCCTACCACATTGTTTTTAAATGGATTTCCATTTTCGTCATAAATGAATCTAATCTCATCGAATTGTAAATCATTCCATTTGTTGATGATTTCTTTTAATAATTTCGATGGACGTTCATGCTGTATGCAAACGCTTACTTTCTTATGTCTGTGCATACCATATCCCTTGCATTCTATCCATGCTGTATTTACACCGTATATATGCAGAAATGGTTTCTTTCCGCATATTGGACAAGCAAGTACTGCTACGTCTGTCATTCTTCCCATATCAATTTCCTCCTATCGCATCTATGCAGTCGTTCCAACCATCTTTCACAACCGCTACTGCATCCTTATAAGCAACTGCCATCCCAGCAAAGTTATCAAATGGTGATGTGCTTTTTCGTATTCTGTCAATTCCTTTGCTTGTAAGGATATCCACAACCTTGTCCACGTCATAGGCGGTTGGCTGTTTCTCAATTACCTTTATCAGAAGTTCTATAAACTCATAATTAGAT
>JAQUUB010000116.1 GCA_028694115.1 Lachnospiraceae bacterium | reverse complement strand
GTTCTTGTCAATATTGAAAGGTTGCGGAACTAAAGTTCTGGTCAAGAGGAATACACCCTCTTGCGGTGCTTTGCACCTATCTCCGGTGGGTATGGTGTTTACGTAATCTGTTCCAAATATCATAGATACTATGTTGATTGAAAACAAATGAAAGTATTGGAGGTTGTAAGATGTCAAGAGCGAAAGTTAATATCGCTATACCAAAATTAAAACAACATGCGGATAAAGTTTTATCAGATTTGGGATTTAATTGTTCAGAATCGGAGTTTATTCAAGAATACAAAAATCAATTTTTGAATGAATATGAAAAATATGAACGAGGTTACAATGGTGTAATAAAAACACAAAAATCTGGAAAAGGAACACCACCAGCACCGGAGAAATATTTTAAACTTGCATATCATAATGCAGTTGAGCGACATAAGAAAGAACAATTAGATAATTAAGTTCAGATTTGTGATACAGGAGCTACAACATTTTTATATTTTAACTAAATATTGTTATACATAGACCGTTTACCATAAAAAAGTAGACGGTCTTTTTATATCCCAAATTAGCCTGCAAATAAAAAGTTAAGGCTAAATTGATGAATATTGAAAAATTTATACAGGTTGAAAAGTAGTTATCAAAAAAGACCACCACAAAGTACTGGTCGAAAAGCAGAGTCTTAGATTAGTTTGATTCTGAAAGAGTTGAAAGGTATTTTTTCACTCGCCCATAGTAGATACGAAGAAATTTATTTGCTCCAGCAGTCATGTAAACATAATAAGGTTTGCCCTGAGCCCGTTTCTTATCAAGAAACATATAAACAAGATCATTCTGTGGTATTGTTTTAATAAGAGCATGGAAAGAAAAGGACAGTGCACAGCCAGAACTCTTGGACAAGATACTGTATAAGGATAATCTAAACAGAGCCTATAAAAGAGTGAAGACAAACAAGGGAGCACTAGGGATTGACGGAATGACCATTGATGAGATTGGTGCATACCTAAGGGATAATCAAGAAGTCATTATCGAGAAGATATACAAGGGGAAATATACCCCCGACCCGGCAAGACGAAAAGAAATCCCAAAAGCGGATGGTGGAGTACGAAAGCTTGGTATTCCAGCAGTCAAAGACCGTATTTTACAACAAGCCATTGCACAACAACTGATGCCGGTGTACGAAGCACAATTCTCAGATAAAAGCTTTGGATACCGCCCGGGAAGAAGTGCAAAAGAAGCCATCATTAAGGTAAAAGAGTATGCAGAAGAGGGATATCGCTATGCGGTATCAATCGACCTCTCGAAATACTTCGACACCTTGAATCACGAATTACTCCTGAACATACTTCGCAGAAATGTGAAGGATGAAAGGGTAATACAGTGGATTAAGCGGTATCTTAAGAGCGGAGTCATGGAAGATGAAGTAGTCGTGGACACGGAGGAAGGGTCTCCACAGGGAGGAAATCTGTCTCCGTTACTGGCAAATGTTTATCTCAACGAGTTTGACCAAGAATTCCAAAAGAGAGGCGTTCCGTTCGTACGTTATGCAGATGATATCGTTCTGTTAGCAAAGAGCGAAAGAGCCGCAAAGAGACTCTTGGATACAAGCACGAATTATCTTGAAGGTAAACTTAAGTTGACCGTAAACAAAGATAAAAGTCGTGTGGTCGGCGTGTTTGCAATCCGAAATTTTAAATTCCTTGGCTTCGCATTGGGAAGGAACGGAAACGGCATATATGTCCTTGTTTATCCGAAGTCATGGAAGAAGTTTAAATCCAAGCTGAAAGAACTTTCTTCCCGAAGGTCTGTTCAGAGCATACGACCGTCATTAGTTAAGATAAATCATGCTTGAAGAACTAGCATCCAAGAAGTTGTTTCTCTGTTTGTCGAAGAACCAGTGGATGTCACTTCGGAGCAAGCCTATATGTCCAAGCAGACCAAGAACACCCAGCAAGAATTAAGCAAGCCAGGAACACCAGCACTACCACTACCACAATCAAGGACAATAAGTCTGTGACTTTTATAAACTATAAAATTAATGTATAATGGGAAAATAGAGTTTTCAGCATGAAAGGTAAAGGGTATGATATGTTAAAAGTACTAATAGCGGACGACGAGAGTATGATATGTTCCTTGATTTCGCAGTTAATTGACTGGAACGAGCTAGGATTTGAAATTGTTGGTATTGCGCATACAGGGATTGACGCATTTGAACTGATTCAAGAACATAAGCCAAATGTTATCATTTCTGATATTCGCATGCCTGGTTATGATGGAATCGAACTGATTAAACGAACTGTAGAGTCAGGAATTAATTCTGAGTTCATAATGATTAGCGGATTTAAGCAATTCGAATATGCACAGAAAGCTATGAAATTCGGGGTTAAGTATTATTTGCTTAAACCGATTGAAGAAGATAAGTTACGAGAGATTGTTTTGGAAATTAAAGAAGGTATTGTTGAGAAGCATAAAGACAGTATTTACAAAAACAAGCTTGAAATCGAAGTAAAAGCCACGAAGGATAAAATGAAGAAAAGGTTTTTGACGTCTATGCTATTCTCTAATCAAAATGGTATGGAGATGGATCTGGAGGATGTGAATAATATCAACCTTGAATATAGTACAGAATTTCAAGATGGTGTATATCAGGCTATTTTTATTAAGTTAGATACCAATGAAGAGATTGAAGTGAATATTAATTCCTTGATTGATGAAATAGACAAGTACATTGCGGAGCTTGGAGAATCATGTAAAGAATATATCACTTCCTCTAGTCATTCTGGTATTATTACCCTTCTTAATTATTCGGAGAATCAAAAAGACGAAATTGAACAGCAGATTGAAGACTTATATACCAATATTAAAAATTACATTGAGTATTTTAAAGGGTTCTCAGTTGTTATTGGTGTAGGTGCAAAGACATCAGACTTTTTCCAGACAAGTACATGTTTAAAGACGGCTATTGATGCAGTAAAATATCGAATTAAGTATCGCGATGTTCCAATTATTTATTTTGATAAGTATGAGTTTGATTCTTATGATATTAACTTGTTTATAACTCCAAGCAAAAGACAGGGATTTATCGCTAATGTAGAATGTGAAGACTATGAACAGGCAGAACAATATGTAATGGATGAGATTCGTGTAATTCGCAGCAATACGGAGAAACACTCACCAGTCTTATTGTTTGATTATATCGTAATCTACGCAAGTGTTTTTATGGAATACTGTGAAAAGAAAGAGATTACAGATGAAAAGTTAGTAGAGCGCTATAAGCAATGGAATATGTTGGTAGACAATGCAAGATCGGAAGTGACTCTTATTGGAATTACAAAGAAATTCTTCCATGAAACATTAGAATATATTTCCACAGTGAAACGTGAGAAGGACATTAAGCCGGTACGTAAGGTAAAAGAATATATCGAAGCGAACTATATGGAAGAAATTTCATTAATTCAGTTAGCAGAATTGGTAAACATGAATTCTTCTTATTTGAGTTCTGTATTTAAGAAAGAGACAGGAATGTTATATTCTGAATATTTGACATTCTGCAGAATGGAACAGGCGAAGAAGATGCTTGCTGAGTCTGCTGACAGTATTGCAGAAGTAGCGGAAAAAGCAGGATATCAGGATTCAAGATATTTTAGTAAGCAGTTTGCAAAGCAAGTGGGACTGAAACCATCTGAGTATCGAAAACTGTATTCATAGGGATGAGAAGAGTGAAAAATAACGTGGATTTTGAGATAACTTTAACTAAGGGTTCCTAAAAACCCACTTTGAAAGTATTAATTTAATCGGTATTAGTTATCGTTACATTTAACCAATAAAGAAGTCCTATAACCTTAAGATTCAAGGTAGGCAAAAACATTTGAATCACTAAGACTTACCTTTGGCTGATTGAAGTGCGGATCCATCAATTCCGTATAATCAGTTGAATTGAAAGGATGCTTTTCAGAAACGATGTGAAAAAGCATACCATCATCAATCTTGCAATGGAGATAATTGCTTTCTTATGACCGCGAAGTTTCTTGATTCGATCATATTTGATTGCAAAATAAGGCTGTTTTTTACTTTTAATTGCAGCAAGAGCACATTGAACCATCATTGGTTTTAGATAAGAACCAGCTTTTGCAATACGAACAGATTTCTTCTTCCCGGCAGATTCGTTGTTGGAATTCCGTGCAAGTATAATAATAATCATTTTCAATTAAACAGTCGTGAAATTTCTTAATATCAGAATTTAGGGTAAAAAAAATCTCTGATTATATTCGGATATTCCAATATTGTTTGTGCCTTGAGCGAAGCGAAAGGAATGATAAAATATATGAAAAATAGAGCGTATTCAAAGCTGGAAATCAAACGTATTATGAGATGGTTTTCGCATCTATCGATTGGAACCATTCTCATTTTGCTGTTCTGTATATTGGGACCAAAATCGACCACTTCAATACAGATTGGCTTGGTTATCATTGATATTATAGCGATTATAGTGTTCTTTCGACTGGCTTATTATCAAGTATATAAACCAAGCACGCAATTAGAGGAGTTAATCGAACAGTATCGTAATAGCGAAGGCCTTGAACCAGTAAGTGATTCAGAACATTATGACTTGATTAATGAAACAAAGGAAATTATTTCCTCATTGGAGACAATTGCTATTAAACAGAAAAATGCTGAGATTCTGATGAAGGTTGCAGAGATTAATAATCTGCAGGATCAGATCAACCCCCACTTCCTGTATAACACATTAGAGGTTATTCGTGGGGAAGCCATGTTAAAAGGTGAAAAGAAAATTGCAGAGATGACAGAGTCACTGGCAAATTACTTTAGATATAATATTAGTAGAAAAGAAACTTTTGTGAGTCTTCAAGACGAGCTGAAGAACATTAAAAACTATTTTACGATTCAGAAAAATCGATTTGGTAAGAAGATATCATGTGAAGTTCTATATGATGATGTAGAACAAGCAGAGGTAGAGCACTGTTATATTCCAAAGCTGATTTTACAGCCTATAATTGAAAATTGTATTTACCATGGACTTGAGATGAAGATTGGAGAAGGTAAGATCTCCATTCATATTTCTATAGCAGATAATAATCTGTACATATACGTTGGCGATGATGGACTAGGTATGTCTCAGGAAAAATTGGATGAGTTAAATAAAGAGGTAGAAGATGATCAGATAGAAGAGTCGACTACAAAACATAATGGAGTGGCAATGACCAACATTAAGAAACGTTTGAAGTTATATTGGGGTGATAAGGCCTATATGGTTACAACAAGTGATCTGGGATATGGGACAGAAGTACATCTTATGATGCCATTATTATTTGAGAAGAAGGACTATATGGAACGCTAATGAAGAAGAACGTATTGTTATTGAAGAAAATATCAAAAAAATACCAGCAGAATCAGCAGCTGAATCAGTTTTTTCTTGATATCCAAGATGCGGAAATTGTGAATTTAATTGGATTAGAAGGAAGTGGAAAGGAAGATATCTTTTCCATTCTTTTTGGTGAGGAAAAGATTGATTCAGGTGAAGTATGGTTTATGAACAAAAAATATGGTCAAAATGAAAAATTGCCGATTGAGAAAACAAACGGCATTTTTTTTATTGATAATAATGAGTTGATGATTCCTGAACTAAGCGTTGCAGAAAATCTCTATATAGTAGAAAAGAAAAATTACTTCCAAATGAGTGTTCCCAAAAAGAAAATGGAACAACAGGCAAAGCAGCTGTTGGCAAAGTTCAATCTAGACATCTCACCGGTACAAAAAGCCAAGACATTAAAGGTATTTGATCATGGTATTTTAAGATTGATTCGTGCCTATGCAAAGCGTGCACGACTCATCGTCATAAATGATATCCTAGACGACGCTTCTTATGATAGAACAAATCAGCTGATTGAATTGCTGAATCAATTTAAGACAGAAGGAATTTCTATTTTATGGATGAACAGTTATCCAGATGCGATTACAGAGATTGCAGACCGAGTGGTGGCAATTCGACAGGGAAAGAATATCTCAACCTTCTATCATAAAGATCTGGACAAAGCCAGATTAATGGATTGCTTAATTGGGAAAAATAAACCACCACGTAATGACTGGAAGTCCTATCGTGAAAAGGGAATTGCATTTGCAATGCATGATATTAGCAATGGTTATTTTGACAAAATGTCCTTTAAATGCCATCAGGGAGAAATCCTGGGAATCTATGATATTGAAAATAAATTTAGTCGAGAGTTAAGACGCCTCCTCCTTGGACGAAGAGAATATGAGGGTGAGATGTATGTGAATGGAGTCCTTTATAAAGCAGATGCTGATTATAAATTAGCCAAGAATAAGATTGGTGTTATTGATGGAACAAAATACCAGAAATTAATGTTCAATGAATTATCCGCAGTTGAAAATATAGAAATGCCAGCCTATCGCAAGGTGGCATCCTGGAAGTTCTTCATTAACACACGAGTTGGAAAATATCTTAGTAATATGGGATTAGAGTTTACTTCTGATGAAGATATTGAAGAAGGCATGATTCATATGAATCGGAAAAATACCATGCAGTTGATTTACAATCGTTGGTATTTAATCAATCCGAAGGTATTGTTTTGCTTCCAGCCATTTCTACGATTGGACGTGGTATCAAGGCAGCAGCAGGAGAAGATTTTGGAGCAATTCGCCAGACGAAAAACCGGGTTAGTACTGAGTAGCGCGGATGTGTCTACGTTACTTCCAGTATGTGATCGAATCCTGTTAATAGAGAATCACAAGATTGTAGAAGAGGTGCGTCGTGAGGATTATGAATACTATTTCTAAAAATAATACACTTATTCCAAAATCCACCACGTTGTTTGCTTGAAAATCGGTTGATACAATAAGTATAACAAAATTCTCAAGGAGGAAGGAATCATGAAAAAGGTTTTTAGAAAGATTGTTGTTGCAGCGTTAGCACTTTCAATGGTAGCATCGTTAGCAGCATGTGGAAGCAAAGAAGAAGCTTCAGGATCTACAGAAGCAAGCAAAGATGTAAAGATTGGATTTGTAGTAAGTGATATGTCAGATGCATTCTTTGCACATCTTGTTCAGAAAATGGAAGATTCAGCTAAACAACAGGGCGTTACTCTTACAGTTAAAGAGTGTCCAGAAATTAGGGATAAGATCTCAGGAATTGAGAACTTCGTATCAGCTGGATGTAACGTAATTATCTGTCACGTAACAGATGCAGATGCATTAAAAGATGCAGCTATGGCTGCAGAAGATGCAGGCGTTAAATTCGTTTCTTACGATTCAGATATCGAAGGAACATCAGGATTCATTGGAATCGATAACCACGAATATGGTTATGCAATTGGTAAAAATGCAGCAGAATGGATCAATGCAAACTTTGATAAAGCAGATACAGTTAAAGTTGGTGTATGTAACTACCCAGATTATCCATTCCTTGTAACTAGAGAAGAAGGTATCTTAGATGCATTAAAAGAATTAGCACCAAACGCAAAAGTTGAAGTATCAGCAAAAGCTGGTTACACACCTGAAGGTGTTGATGTAGGTGATGCTTGGGTACAGTCTAACAAAGACTTAAACGTAATCGTTGGTATCAATGATGCTGGTGTATTAGGTGTTTATGAATCATTCAACTCAGCAGGAATCAAAGGCGACAAACTTGGAATGTTCGGAGGAGATGCAACAGATGATGCATTAAAAGCTATCCAGGATGCAGAATCATTCAAAGCAACAGTTAGCACAAACATGTTACTTCACGCAGACTACTTTATCAACATGTCTGTTGAATTAGCAGAGAAAGGAAAACTTGACAACAGAGAAGTATTATTTCCATTACAGGCAATCACAGCTGATAATGTAGAAGAGTATATTTCTGGCCAGGAATAGAAATTAGATTAAGCCCAAAGTGGTATGGTATGGAAGGCAATATCATACCACTTTCTTATTAAAACAAAACAGGTGGTGAATAATATGGGAAATATACTAGAAATAAAAAATGTAACGAAACAGTATCCAGGAGTTTTAGCATTACATAACGTATCCTTCTCAGTAGAGGAAGGGGAAGTACATGCACTAGTTGGTGAGAATGGTGCAGGAAAATCTACATTGATTAAGACAATTACGGGAGCGATTACTCCCGATGAAGGAACTATCATATATAGAGGTGAAGAATATAGGGAATTAAATCCAATATTATCAGGACAGATCGGAATTGAAGCAATCTATCAGGAGTTCAATCTTGCAGGACCATTAACAGTAGAAGAAAATGTCTACATGGGAGCAAAAGTGAACAAAGGAGTCTTCGCTGACAAGAAAGCACTAGTAAGTAAAACAAAGAAAATCTTAGAATCACTCAATGTGGATATTAATCCAAATACTAAGATTCGAGATTTGACTGTTGCATATATGCAATTAGTAGAGATTGCTAAAGCATTAGCAAAAGATGTAAAACTACTAATCATGGATGAACCAACTGCTCCGTTAACGGATAACGAAGTAGAAATTCTCTTCCAGTTAATTAATAAACTAAAAAGCGAAGGCGTATCAATTATTTATATTTCACATAGAATGGATGAAATCTTCGAAGTAGCAGATCGAGTTACTGTTATGCGAGATGGAGAAGTAATTAAAACTGTTGAAACAAGCGAGACTAACAAGAATCAACTGATTTTCGATATGGTAGGACGTGAATTAACAGAGACTTATCCAAAGAGAGATCCGCAATATGGTGATAAAGTTCTTGAGATTAAAGATGTAAGTGGACCAGCAAATGAGAAAACTTCTTTCTATGTAAAGAAAGGTGAAATCGTTGGACTAGCTGGTCTTGTTGGAGCCGGAAGAACAGAGATTGCTCGATTAATCATCGGTGCAGATAAACGCTACAGTGGAGAAATATTTGTAGATGGACAGAAGGTTAATATCCATAGTCCAAAGGATGCAATCAACAAAGGTATCGCATATGTATCAGAAGATCGTAAGAATCAGGGTGTATTATTAAAACTTCCAATTCGTTGGAACATCACACTTCCGATCTTGCAAAGATTATCAAAATTTGGATTCATTAGCAAGAAAAATGAAAAAGAGTGTGTAGAAAAATATAAAGATGCACTTAGAATCAAAGCACCATCATTAAACCAGTTAGTAGGTAACTTGTCAGGTGGTAACCAACAGAAAGTTGCAGTTGCAAAATGGTTAGCAAGCGAGTCTAAGGTGCTAATCTTAGATGAACCAACCAGAGGTATTGACGTAGGTGCAAAACAAGAGATTTACGAGCTAATTAACAGATTAACGAAAGAAGGACTTGGAATTATTATGATTTCCTCTGAAATGGAAGAAATAATGGGAATGTCCGATCGAATGTGTGTAATGGCAGAAGGAAAAATTGTTGGAGAATTGAAAAAAGAAGAATTCTCCCAAGATAAAATATTAAAATATGCTTCAAATATTACAGCATAAGGAGGATAAGAAAAATGTCAAAAGTAAAGAATTTTACAAAACAATATTTTGTTGTATTGATACTAATATTTTTAGTTTTGTTATTTGGAGTAATGCAGCCAGATTCATTCTTAACATTACCTAACATGTTCACAATTATCAGACAGTCATCTATTATGGGTGTTGCTACTATTGGTTTATTATTCGTTATGATTGCAGGTGGAATCGACTTATCTCTTGGATCGGTAATTTCTCTTGAATCAGTATTTGTAGCGGTACTTCTTACAAAGCTTGGCTGGGGATTAGTACCTGCATATTTAGTAGGTGTAATTGGAAGTACAGTAGTTGGTCTTATCACAGGATTAGTAATTGTTAAGACAGGAATCTTCCCAATGATCGGAACATTAGCATTACAGATTATTCTACAGGGAGTTGCTTATCTAGTATGTGGCGGTATGCCAGTATCTAATCTCCCTAAAGCAGCAAAAGTAGCAGGACAGGGATATGTAGGAATTATTCCAATCCCAGTTATCATCTTCATAGTAGTAATTATTTTGGCAGTCATCGTATTAAACCGTACATACATCGGAAGACATTTCTATGCAGTAGGTAGTAACGAAGAAGCAGCTAGATTGTCAGGAATTAACACAGGAAAATTAAAAGTATCAACATATGCAATTGGTGGATTCTTATCAGGACTTGCAGGTATCATCATGTTAGCTCGTGTAAGTTCAGGACAGCCTACAGCAGGTAAGAACATGGAAATGGACTGCTTAACAGCTGCTGTAATCGGTGGAGTTAGCTTAACAGGTGGTGAAGGTAAAATCTCTACAGCTGTATGTGGTGTTTTAATTATCGGAGTTCTTACAAATGGTATGACAATCATGAACATCAGTGAATACTACCAGTTAATAATCCGCGGAAGTATCTTCCTTGGAGCTGTATGTTTAGATGGTATTCAGAAACAATTATCAAGCCATAAGAAAATGAGAAAGGTGTCTTAGATATGGGAATGTATCGCAAATACATGGAGCCAGAATACGGGAAGGTAGCACCAGAAACAAACGTGGCACCACCACAGGTTATGGATATGAAAAATACAGAAAAATGGAGAATTAAGACAAACTATGAATCTATGGCATCTATGAATAAAGATTATCAGAAATGCGCTTGTTACGAAGATGTAATGAGTGTCAAATCTGTGAGAGATGTGTGTAAATATGGAGATGTTGAGATTCCATTAAAAGTATTTATTCCAGACGGAAGCGGTGATTTCAAAACATTGATCTACTACCATGGTGGAGGTTTTGCCTTCAACAACATTGAAGTGTATGAATACATACATCGCTACTTAGCTTTCTATGGAAAAATGGTGATAATTGCACCAGATTATCGATTAGCACCAGAATATAAATTCCCTAAGGGATTAACAGATGCTTATGAGACCTTGTTATGGACAAAAGAAAACATTAAAAAATACCAAGGACAGGCAGATCACATTAATGTGGCAGGTGATAGCGCTGGTGGAAACTTTGCAACAGTAGTATCTATGATGGCTCGTGATAAAAAAGGACCTAAGATCGAAAAAGAAGTATTGATCTATCCATTAACAACTAATTTTGAAACCGAAGAGACAGAATCAGAAAAGAACTATAGCACAGGACACTTCCTAGACTATAACTGTATGAACGATCCTATGTATTTCTATTTTGAACATGAGGAAGATAAGAAAAGTCCTTATACATCACCATTGCTTGCAGAAGACTTATCAGATATGCCAATAACCTGCTTCGTATCAGCAGAATGTGATCCACTGTTAGATCAAGGCTTGATGTATGCGGGACGTCTGGAAGATAGTGGAGTTAGTGTTGAATATCATATCATGAAAGGTATGGTACATGGTTTTATCAACGGAACTTATGGAAAAACATTTGAAGCAATGAAATACATTATTGATTTCATTCAGTCATAAAATAGGTAGTATTCACATTGGATACGCAGTGTGATACTACGAATATATTTTTCATACTTGAGAGAATCCGTATTGCTGTTTAAGGGGAAGCGATGAATAGAATAGCACATTGAATTATTCATCGCTTTCGATTTTAAAAATAAAACAATTAGTTTGAATGCTCTTCAATCTTAACGGTTTCAACATTTATTAATCCAGAACAGTGTTCTTTTATGAAATCACTCCATGTCAATAATTGTTCCAAGCCTACAGCCCCATTTTTGCAGCCCGGCATGTACAACGGAAACGGAAGAGAGAATGTATCTAATTTTCTTTGTCAAATGATTATCTTTGAAGGGGGTTAAATTTATTCGAATATGAGTGTGATATAGATAAAAGATTTCAGTGTATGAAAATGAAGAGTAGTTTTAGAATTATTATGGAAGGAGTATAAAATATGCTGGGTAAAAAAGTCTACGCATCGAAATATAGTAAGTTGAAATAGACTTTAGTTACGTGAACTTGAAGAATTTTCAGAGCTCGAAGACAACAAAAAATATGGCTTTTCACCATATTTTTCAGTCACTTTTTGAGTACAATATTGTTCTATTCTATAAAAACATATATTTAGTCAGTCTGCGGACTGGCTATTTTTTTTGATCATTTTTATGCAGTTCTTCTATAATTAATGTTGTTCATGTTTCTGAACAAATAAAAAACATTATTTAGAAATCTAGTAATAAGCATTGTTGAGATAATATCCTCAGTTACATAATAGCGGATTTTATAAAAGAAAAATGAGAAACATTAAGTATGAACAAAAAATAAATGACTAAAGAACATTTTGCAACGAACTAAATCCGGGTATTGGATAAAGCAGAAATGCGGACAATGTATAGATTACTTTATTCATCCAAATAAAATCTGTATCTTGAACCAACTATATAGTGCTTTCCAAGATGAATAAGATTATTATTGGTATCAAAAATTTCAGTGCTAAGTAAGAATAATGGTTCTCCAGAACTGATTTTTAATGTATTTGAAAGATCAGTACTTGCGGTGGAGAGATCAATATATGAATTCTGAGGCTCACCAACCGTTATATTATATTTTGATTCTAAAAGTTCATAGCAGAACTTGAAAAGGAGAACAAGCTAACACTAAGAGTTGAGTTTATGTCGCAACCAGTAAAATATCATACAAACATTGAATATGGAATTAGGATGAAAGAAAAGTATAACTCTGAATTCTTTGCATTTGCTGGATATAACCAAATGACTGATGGCTTGATTGTTTTGGGAGAAGGAGATTTGCTTGAACCCTATGAAGGAAGTGAAAGTAGGTGCGCAAAACAAGTCGATTACATGATTTTAAAAGAGCAAGTTTTGGAAGCAGATAGTAAAGGGATGAGATTTACCATTCATTCAGAAGGAGATGGGGCTTTCAGAAAAATTCTTGACATTTTTGAAGAATGTGAGAAAACGGAAGACGGAAAACTTAAGAATAGCAGATGCCAAAGTATATATCCTATCAAACTGGACCTCCGCAAAACTAAGACTAAGACATCGAGAAGGCCTAAAAAGAAGCAGCACAGAAGGTCATGTGAGTCATGTCTTGTATAGCAGAATGAGTTATAG
>JAQUUB010000115.1 GCA_028694115.1 Lachnospiraceae bacterium | reverse complement strand
AGTATGTGATGAACAGTCTTCAAAGTAATACAACAAAGGTGAATAATATCAAGAAGTATCTACTTGCTTCCTTGTTCAATGCACCATCAACAATATCTGGTTATTATCAGGCAGAAGTGAATCATGACATGCCACAATTTGCAAGAAAATGAAAAACACCAAAAACTGGTGTAAAAAAGAAAAAATACACCAGCCTAGTTTCTATCCTGATAACTGATATGAGGTTAATATATACATATTCCAAGCGAAAGCGCGGAAGTACAATTGAATATCAGTTACAGATTTGCAATATAAAGCAACACAAAGAGAAATCTTTGAAGGAGTAAAATTTCAGGATATTCGCCTGGAGGGCTCAAGACCACTGTTATCACATTAGTAGTTCGATGGATTGAAAGATGAAGAACGAGAGGCAGGGCACAAGCCTGGTAAAGGGAAGTCGAATATGGTGGAAGGATAATAACCCATGGAGGTCGAGAGGTTCGACCTTATCCTCGAAACGGCAAGAGAGGAGATAGTGTTACCGCAAGGTAAGGCGTCATGAATGCGTAGGCAGCTCGTTTGTAACTCCCGGGAATGAGTACATTCCTTGTGTACGGGGCGAAGAGGGACTTGAAACAGTTGACGTACACCATACATAGCGAAAAGCT
Organism: Lachnospiraceae bacterium; assembly: GCA_028694115.1. Next base: position 12,447 of record JAQUUB010000115.1, on the reverse strand, counting down.
ATGAATACGCAGGAGGATGCAGAATGATAGGAAGTGCGGTAACAGAAACAGAAATACCAACATCCACATTCTATTCACTTGATAAACTAGTAGAAGCTGTGAATCAAAAGTTATTAGAACTTCATAATGCATTTATCCGATGGAAGGAATGTAAAGATGGAGGAAAAGAAGAATAACAAGCACAGATTAACGAAAGCGGAAAGAGAAGAACGAAAGTTCAACAAAGATCTAAAAGATTGTATGAGATGCAAATTCTTTTGGGGCAATGATAGTAGATGTATTAACAGCAATTGCTTTAAGGAGAAGAGAAAGGAACCAGAAAAGACAGTACGTAGTGAATGTACGGATTGTTCCTACAAACAAGGTGATGGGTATTGTTTTCCGTGTATGAAAAAATTATTGGAAAGAAAGTGACAAGAAAAGAATGTGGGGAAGAGCAAAAAGTTTATTGAAAAGGAGACTAAATCAAATGGATAATGATTTTGAAATCATAGGGATTGATCATGGTTGGTCAATGGTCAAGACATCAAGCCAGGTATTTGTTACTGGTGTAAAGGAGATAACTACCGAACCAGGGATGTTTGATGATGTACTTGAACTGGATGGAAAGTATTACAAAATTGGCGGTGTGAGATTAGAGGTAAGAGATGTAAAGATTGAAAATGACAATTTCTACATACTCACTTTAGCCGGGATTGCAAGAGAGTTAAGAAAACGTGGCAAGAAAGAAGCTAGTATATTTATTGCAGCTGGTCTACCACTTACGAGATTCGGTGTTGAGAAGTCTGGATTTTTGGAATATCTCACAAAACGAAAAGAAGTGAGATTCTACTATGAAAAAGAGATGTATCAAATCAAGATTGTAAATGCGGCTGTATTTCCACAGTGTTATGCAGCAATTGCAGACAGAATTCAAAACTTTGGGAATAAGGTTGTAATCATTGATATTGGAAGTTGGACAATTGATATTATGCCTGTTGTTGATAGAAAACCAGATAATTCAAGATGTACCACAACACAGCAGGGTTTGATTACCTGTATGAGATCAGTAAATGATCAATGTGTAAGACAGCTCGGTGCAGGAATTGATGAAAGCGAAATTCAGCATATTATGAGGAATGGTACAAGTGACATTGATGAAGAGTACCTAAAGATTATCAAGAAAGAAATAACAGATTACACAGACCGTGTTTTCAATTCTCTTAGAGAATATGGTTACAACCTAAAGACGACACAGCTGGTATTTGTAGGTGGTGGAGCAGTAGTTATGAAAAATTTCAGTACGTTTAAACAAAAGAATATCAATTATATTTTAGACGTGAAAGCGAATGCAAAAGGATTTGAATATCTTGCAAATATTGGACTAAAAAGAAGATAGAGGTGAGATAAATGGCAAAAGCAGATCGTGATAGCATTGTTCATTATAGTCTTAGGCTTAATCTAAAGAATCCTAGACATTTGGAAATTCATAAGATATTAAAGCATCTGAATCAGGAAATGAACAAAACGCAAAACCAACTTTTTATAGCTGCATTAGAGTTCTATGTTGATAATGTTGGGAAAGCCAATCTGGTAGAACAAGATAAAATAAAATCGAATGAATATGTGACAAAAGATGATATAGAGGAGATTAAAGAGGAGTTGCATGCCAGTGTAATTACCGAAGCTAGGAATGAAGTAATTCGATTACTTGGTGGTGTTGTAGCTGGAATGCAACAGATAGTACCGAAAGGATATTATCCGGTTCCGCAGGGTCAGGAAAGAAGATTTGATGAAGAAGATCATATGCAAGATGAACAAACTATAGACCAGCTGGCTGACCTTGCTAGTAGCTGGATGAAAGAAGATGGAGGAATGGGTGAATGAGAAAAGTTTTTTCAACAATAGGGTATGGAATGCTTGGATTTCTAAAAGGAATCGTTTGGCTTATATTGAATTTATTAAGAATGCTATTGGAGCTAGCAAAGGTAATACTTCTATTGTTTGGACTTGTTCTCAGAGTATTCCTTGCGTTCGTAAGAGCTGGAACACCATGAAAGGAGGTTGTTTGTATGGCTATTGGATATAAAGCGTACAGAGAAAACCGAAGATTGATGAAGTATTTCTTTCAATTAAGAAATACGGCAGTTTAAGAAAAGGAGAACTAGATGCATTTAATACGGGACAAACCATCTACTGTCTCCGTGTACAAAACTGAATAATTTCACATAGTCATGTGGATAGGTAGTAACGGAGAACAGTATTGCCTATCCACTGGATTGGGTAGGTATTAGCGGCTATAAGGAGCCGCTATTTTTATATAAACAATTACGAATAATAAAAGAAAGAATGAGGTAAATCAAATGAAAGAGATTTTTGAACAGTATGGATCAGTAATTATTGCGGCGGTAGCAATCAGCGCATTGGTAGCAATTATCGTAATGCTTTTAGCAACAGATGGAGTCGTAGCGAATTCCTTTAAAAACCTGATTGACAGCTTCTTCAACAGAGCAGCTGGAACCATCACCGGCTAATGGATTGCAGTAAAGAAACTAATAACAACAATAAAGAAAGAATGAGGTAAATCAAATGAAAGAGATTTTTGAACAGTATGGATCAGTAATTATAGCAGCAGTAGCAATCAGTGCATTGGTAGCAATTATTGTAATGCTTTTGGCAACAGATGGTGTAGTAGCAAATTCCTTTAAGAACCTGATTGACAGCTTCTTTAACAGAGCAGCTGGAACCATTACAGGCTAATAGTTGAAATCAGGAAAAAACAGAATGATAGAAAGAGGGGATAGCCTCCCCTCTTGGAAAGGAGTTATATGGAACGAAGTACAAAGTGGGAACTGGTGCCCGCACATTTTGGACCCTTATGGTCATATGTCGAGGATGATGAAATCACGGATATTGACTTTAATGGTATGGATTTATGGATTACTAATACAGCAAATGAACGAATAAAAGTGGAGGAACATGGTGTCACCAAGGAATTTATCGAGAAGTTCAGCCATTATATTGCCAATAACGTGAGTAAGCCATTTAACAAGGTGGAGAATCTGTTAGAGGCAGATACCGATACCCTTCGTATTAGTATTGTTCATGAGTCATCAGCGATTTCAGGAAGATCGGTATGTATTAGAAAGACCCTTCCGACCGTTCGTATGACAAGAGAAAGTATGATTACAGATGGATATTGTAGCAAAGAAATTTTAGAGCTTTTAACAAATTGCGTGAAAGCACGTATGAACTTTGTATTCTGTGGGGAACCAGGTGTGGGAAAGACGGAAGGAATTAAGTTCTTTTCACAGTATATTCCTGCAAACGAAAGAGTTATTACCATTGAAGATACACCAGAGCTTCATTACAGGGAAGTCAATCCAGAGAAGGATTGTGTGGAATTGATGGTATCGGATGGGTTCAGCTATACAAAAGCGATTAAGACAAGTCTTAGACAAAATCCTAAATGGCTTATGCTATCAGAAGCCCGTTCTGTGGAAGTAAAATATCTGCTTGAGAGCTTATCTACAGGAATTCGTGGATTCACCACGATTCATACGGATGATGTAAGAAAGATTCCAGATCGTATTTTAAATATGCTGGCAAGCAGAACCGATGCAGATCGAATGGAGAATGATATTTTCATGTTTATTGATGTAGGTATTTTAATCCGTAAGAAACAGATGGAAGATGGCAAAATCAGAAGATACATTGATCAGGTTTGCTTCTTTTATCGAAAGGACGGATGTAATATTACGTTTCCAGTGGTATTAAATGGAGAACTGGCAGAGAAAAGCCTTCCAGAACCAGTCCTTGAGAAGTATGAACGAATGGGCATTACACCATTTTTGGAGGAAGGAGGTAGTGAGGATTGAAGAAAGAACGTGAAAGGAAGAAAAAAGGTTCTCTCAGGTTTTTGCGATATAAGAATCTGACACAGGAGCTTGCAAGATATGGATATGAGTTTACACCTAAGAAAGCAATGATTTCCTATGGAATGATTGTGCTTCTGGCAGCTATCTTTGGACTGTTGTATAAGTTGCAGTTACCTTATATAGCGGCAATCGGAATTATTGGGGTGGTGTTCTCACCACTGGTTCTTATACAGACCATGAAAGGGAAGTACCACACGATCATGTTTTCTATGGCAAATAATTATATGGAACAGTTCTTATATTCCTTTAAGAGAAACAAAACGATACTGAATGCACTGACAGAGACGGCAACAATTTTTGATGAAGGAGAGTTTCATGAGATACTGCTTCAGGCAATCGAACACATTCAGTATGCCACAGATAGCGAAGATCCAGAAGAGGAAGCACTTGCTATGATTGGAGAGTTCTTTCATTGTGAAAGAGTTGATGCCGTTCATTCTTTTGTAATGGGCGCGCAGAGACGTGGGGGTGATGCAGGCGGCAGTATTGCATTGCTTTCTAAGAACAGAGCCATGTGGGCAGAGCGAATTATCAATCTGCAAAAGGAATTTCAAATTGTAAAACGAAATATCATGATTGCATTGGTGGCAACGTTGCTGATCTGTATACTTCCTCTTTATCTGTTAGGTGGGGATTTGGATATCAGTGCGATTCCTTTATGTCAGATATCAGCGGTGGTATTGATTGGTATCTGTATGCTCATCTATGTGAAAGCTGATAAGAAGTTGTGTAGAAGTTGGATTGAAAAGGAAACGGATAGTTCGGGAATGAATCTGAAATACCTTCAGGTAAGAGACTATGATGAAGCAAAGGAAGCCAAAAGCAGTCAGAAGATGGCTGTCATTCCAGCAATCCTTTTTATCGGTGCATTTGTGTATTTTCAAAATATCGCTATTTTGGTAGCTGGGATTGTGGTGGTACTGTTTTTCTTAAATCAGCATAAGGTCGGTCATAACCTTGCCAAGAAAAAGGTGGCAAGAGAGATTGAAAAGCAGTTTCCTAACTGGTTGATGGAGGTAGCATTATTATTACAGACCGATAATGTGCAGATGGCAATCCGTAAATCTATGGACAGTGCCCCGGATGTTTTGATTCATGCATTGGATGAATTGATTTTAGAATTGGAAGATGATCCAAATGCAATTGAACCATATCACAGATTTTTAAAGGAATATCGAAACCCGGATGTGCAGTCAGCCATGAAGATGCTTTATGCGTTATCCAGTGGAAATGCAGGGGATGTCACAAAGCAGGTAGAGGAACTCATTGACCGCAATAATGCCATGATGGATAAGGCAGAGAAGTTGACACAGGAAGATAAGATTACAGGGATGAAGATTTATATTCTGTTACCATCACTGCTTGCTTCATTTAAGCTGATGGTGGATATGGCATTGCTATTGGTGGTATTCCTTCAGAACCTGACGTTTGGAATATAGGAGGGAAAAGTATGAGCACAACAATTAAGACCTATGTGGGAATCTTTATCCTTCTGTTATCTGTATTTACTATGGCAGGTGTTATGTCAGCTTGTATTGACGCGAACAATGCGAGGGATTTCCATGCTTCTGTGGTAGCAGAGATCGAGGATTCTAATTTTGCACCAAGTGTGATCAATGCGTGCAAGACGCAGGCAGCTAATGCAGGGTATGAGCTTTTGATTGACGAGAGCAGTATTGTAAAAGACGAAGACGGAAAACCGACTTTGATGGATGTGATTCTGAAATACAACTATCATGTGGACTTCTTAGGAGTCATCAGTACCCAGCAGATTCGAGCGTTTGCAAGATAAGGAGAAATTATGAAGTTAATTATAGAACAATTTGGAAGTGGCATTATTTATGCCATTGCTGGAAGTGGAATGGCAGCCATACTGATTGGCTTTTTAAGAGTAATCAGCAGTTGAGGAGGATTAAATGAAGGAGATTTTTGAAGAGTATGGAGAGTTTGTCATTGAAGCAGTCAGTGGAGGACTCTTTCTTGGAATATTGGCATATTTCTTTCTTGGTACGCCTATGACAACGCTGATTCATCTTTTCATTACCAGTGTGTTAGGAGGTGGTGCTTAGATGAAAGAGATATTTCATGAGTTTGGAACTGCAATCATTGCTATTGTTACAGCTGTCTTGATACTTGGGGTATTATTTGGAATCTCGATATCAGGAAAAACAGGAATATTAAAGATTGCAGGAGTATCAGTGGAAAAAGAAGAAATAGATTTTACTTCTTATCATGACTTTGATTCTGTAGTCACTTGGCATAACAGGACGAAGCCGGTTGCAGCATACACAGAATCTTATGGTAGGTTCTTTGCTTTAAGTAATACCAGTTTTCTTTCCAGGTATTATGCTAAGGATATGGAAGGAACGATTTATCCAATGGATAAGGTTATCCTTGCAAAGTTGTTTACAAATACCATGTTTGGTAAAGTGTTAGATATCAGAAGAGACGATGGAACAAGTGTTATGAGTGCCTATTCCGCTACGGATGGAAGTATCCGTTTTCCAAGTGCAGGGGTGTATGTGGTCTATTTTCAGATCAGGGACAGAGAAAATCTGACTAGTGTCTGGAAGATACCGATTGCTGTAGACGAGAGGAGGAGCTAGGGATGAAGAATGTGTTTTTAGGCTTTGGCATTACCATCAGTGCGATTATATCGATTGTCATTGTAATGACCCTGTGTGGAACGAATATGAGACAGAATGAGCTAAATCGTGCAGTTGACAGTGCTTTACAGGATACTGTGGAGAACCAGTTTGATAGTAAGACTTATTCCGTGAGCAGTAATGATGAATTTATTGCAGATTTTATGGAAGCCTTATTAGTTCAGATCAATTCTGATTGTAGCATAAAGGTCAAAATATTAGATGTTGATTATCAAAAAGGACTCTTATCCGTGGAAGTCATAGAGAAGTATAAGCATCCAATTGGAACAGAAGGTCAGGTATCTGTAAAGAGAACCGTAATCATGGAACAATACACAGTTCCAGTTAGTTAAGGAGGCGCAAGATGAAAGAGAAGATGAAAAGATTTATAAGAAAGCATTGTAAGCTATTCATAAGTGTGTCAACGATTGTAGTATTAGTTGCTGGAATATTTTTTGTCGATAGCTTGAAATCAAATCAGAATCTGGTGGAAACATCATCTGATACTGAAAAAGTTGGAATTACTAGTGAGGAAGAAGTGAAACCGACAGAAATTCAAATCGTAGAAGAAACGCCTCAAGTAGAAGATACAAAAGAACCGACAAAGGAATCAGCGGAAATCTCTAAAGAGAATACAATTGTTACGACAACACCGACGGTGGAAACCGGGAATTCAGAAACAGAGAAGCCTAGTGTAACGAAGAAAGCAGAGACGAAATCAGAGGAAGAAACCACATCAGTTATAAAACCAACAGAAAAACCAGCTTCTCAAGTGGAACCTATTGCAACAGTAGCACCGATGACAGAAACAAAGTATGTTCCAATATCAGAAGGCTGGAAAGCGGAGACGTCTGCAAAGGGAGATATTACTTCTGCACAGAAGGCAGATCTTGATTTGATGATTCAGTCTTGGAAATCAGGCGCTCTTACGGATGCAGAGCTAAAAGATAAAATCATCAGTTATTTAGAGGAGCAAAAGATTGACTATATGGAAGTTAGTGTTACCAGTAAAGGATATGCACTATTTGATGAGGTTCCAGAAATTGATTTAAGAGATGGTGGTAATATGTATTCTTTTGTAGGCACTTATAGTACTGGAAAACAGAATCCAGATAGAACCAACAAGACGGTATGTTATAACTGGTCAGCATTTGTATTTTAGAGGAAGGAAGAATTGAATATGAAGAAATCATGGAAAACAGGCTTACTCAGTCTGTTTTTCTTATTGTCCGTAATTGGATTTACAGCTCTTGTTCCTCCACAAGAGGCGCATGCAGCTACCTTTGACAATGCAGTTACCTTTTATAATACGTATGGGTCACAGATTGTTTTTAAGGATGGATACTTTTACTATGCGACAAGAGGAAAACAGGCAACCATTAATGTAAGCACAACTCACTGGGGAACGATTGGTTATCGAATGAGAGTCACAACATCCACACAGTCAGCTTATATTTATTTTAATCTCTCTGGATATACAGTAGAAACTGTTAATGAAGTGGCCTCTGGTGGATATATTTATGATCTATGTAGAATTAATCTTAGTTATGTAAAATCCAAACTTGCACAGACAAACCGAACTGCATACAATGAATTCATTATTAATGGCGGATATATCGTGGTTGATAGCTGTATGATTACCATCAAGATTGATAAGTATGGAAATCGTACAAACAGCGGTTCTATGGACGATTATGGAAACTTTTATGGCAGGGTATACACAGACTATAACGGTATCGCAAATGCAGCTCCTTGGAGTAACCCAAGCTCGTTACACAGTTATTTTAATATGAGTATTAATTATGTAACGGAGCTTAAATCAAGGCAGATTGTGTATGTAAGATATCAAGAATCAGATGGAGGCTATGGAGGTTATAGTATTGTCATCAACAAAGATTATGTATATGGAGAAACGGTTTCGTGGTCAAGAGGTGCTGACTCCTGTTATGAGGCTGCAAGTATTTCTTACACAGCAAAGCAGGATAAGACTTCCTATGTATCGGTTAACCGTAAGCAATATATACAGAATGTCTATGTAAAATACCAGGATGCGTATGGAAATTACAATAGTGACTGGACGCTTTCCAGGAGCCAGAACCTGTATTATGGAGCAAGCTTTGAATGGTCTTATTATGGAGATGCCTGTTACAATGCGGCAAGTGTTAGTAAGTACACAGTGACTGGAGCAAAGAATCATTATATCTATATCTCAAGAAAGCAATATTCCGTAAGTGTCAGTGCCGGGATAGGAATCAGTAGTGTTTCGGGCAGTGGAAGTTATTATTATGGAGCCAATTGTACGGTTGATGCAGTAGTCAAGATTGGATACACATGGAAGAACTGGAGTGGAACGTATACGTCTACAAGCAAAAACTATACCTTTTCTGTATCAGGAAATGTTTCGTTGACAGCTAATGCAGAGGCGAACACCTATTATATTGTGTTTCATCCGAATGGCGGTAGTGGGTCAATGACTACGTTGACTTGTAAGTATGACCAAACATATACTCTGCCAACAATGAGTTTTGCATATCCGTCCCACCCCTGTAAGTATCTTGGCTGGAATACAGATGCCAATTCTTATTATACGACCTATGCAGAAAAACAGCAGATTCGTAATCTTACAAGTGTGAATGGATATACCTTTCACTTTTATGCTATCTGGGACTATGCACCAGATCTGACTTGCACAGATCGGTATTTTACTTTGTATGAAGCGCAGACAGGAGTGATTACGGAGACAGAATTGCTTCGGACTGTAAAATCAACAGACCGAGAGGATGGAACAACTCAGATCCGGGTTAAGAACTATTCTACAAACACATTTACAAGCTTAGCTAGTTCTGGTGTGATTACGATAACATATACCACGACAGACAGTAGAAATAATATAACGGAAAAGCAGGCGAAGGTAACGATTGTAGATACAGGTGCAACCAAAGAAGGTCCGATGGATTTTGATGGAAAGAAGCAGTATGTAAGATTTATTGCGGCTGATTATTACCAGAAAGACTATTCTTCGGGAGGATTGGAGGAAACATCTAAGTGGAGAAGTGATGTGACTTATCGAAATACTTTAGCAGCGGCAATGAACAACGCGAAAGGGGAAGATGGGAACTGGTCACATGTAGTGAAGAGTTATGAGTTTTCTAAGGAGGATATTGAGCAGGTGAAGCAGTATGTGAAGGATAATGGGATGGGGAATTCAAAAAGTGAAAATGCTTTATCCAGATTCACTATTCAGAGTTTAATTGACTAGAGTAATATTTTATTGAAGCTGCCCAAATAAGAAAATTCTCCAAATAGTGTTCTGAAGTTAAGAATACTATTTGGTTAATAAGAAATGTAGTGGTATAATATAAGCAGTTTTCTGACAATTATTTATGGTATATCAAAAGGTTTTAGGAATTGTGTTAATGGTGAGTTCAGAAGAACGAAAAATATATAATCAAGATAATTCGCGAAATTTACAAGCACTTTTATAAGGAGCAATAACTTATGTCGACACAAAGGAAAGATATTTTTACTTGTGTACTTCATCAGTATGTGACTAATAATATGCATAAAGGAGAAACGGGAAATGAAAGATAACAAAATGAAAATTGAACAAAGGTTGCAGAACATGAAGAAGTTCTACATAAAAGCAGGTGAAATGATTGATAAGTTGCCTGATGCAATTCCAGAAAAAACAAGAACTTTACTTAAAGATACCATTCTTGGTGACAAAGATCTCAAAAATCTGATGGAGGGAATAGATTCACATAGACCTCCAAGAATATTCTTGATAGGAAGAACTGGTGTAGGTAAAAGCAGCCTAATCAATGCTTTGTGTGGTTCATATGTTGCTAATGTAAGTGATACTAGGAGTTGTACTGAAAATGCCAAAATATTTGAATGCAAAGATAAAGACAGAGTATTAATGGAAATTCTTGATACAAGAGGAATAGCTGAGTCTGAAAGTTTAGACAACACAATTACAGCAGAAGAAATGCTTATTAATCAAATCAACGAATTTTCACCTGATGTCGCAATTTTAATGTTAAATTGTACTCATCGTGATGATGTAAATTCGGATGTTCAATTTCTTAAAAAAGTTACGAAAACATATTCAGAAATTAATAAATTGAAACTCCCTGTTGTTGTAGTTGTAAACAAATGTGATGAAATGGCTCCGACTCGATACAAGAATCCTGTAGAATATCCTGAGAATAAAGTCAACAAAATTAATGAAGTCGTTCAATACTATAAAGGTATTATAATGAAGAATGGTTTAAAGATAGATAATATTATTGCGGTTTCTTCATTGATAGACTGGCAGACTCCAGATGGAATGGAAATTGATGTAGAAAATATTGATAATCTTCCTCAATATGATATTGATAATTTGCAAATAGCTTTTGATGGCAGATATAGAATTGAGGAATTACTTGATATATTGGAAGAAGCCATCCTTGATTTTGAGGCGCAGATGGGATTGAGGATGGCTTCTCGACTAAATGAAGTTGTAGATAGACTTGCAAAACATCTGATCAAAATCTTTTCAGGAATATCTGCAACAGTTGCATTGACACCTATACCAGTATCAGATATATATATTCTACTCATAATTCAGTCAGTATTAGTGTCTTTAATAGCTTCACTAAGTGGAAGAGATATTTCGCTTGAAACTTCTAAAGAATTTATTCTTAGTATGGGTGGAATTGCTGGAGCGGGATACGTATTTAGACTTGTGGCACAACAGGCGACAAAATTTTTAAATGCTGTTTGGCCGGGATCTGGTTCAGCAGTAAGTTCTGCAATTGCAGCATCTGGAACTCTTGCAATTGGAAAAGCTGCGATTGCATATTATTTAGATGATAAGACAATGGACGAAGCAAAAAGGAAGTTTGAAGAGGCAAAGAAGGAAAACCAGGAAACTTAAGTATATTTAATTATCGTTCAACAATATTGAAATGATAAAGTAGTCTTCAGGAGAAAGAATTTTCATTAAATAAATAATATATCTAAAACCCAACAGAAGCCGAGGAGAATCCCCGGCTTTTGCTTTGCCCAGACAATTTCAAATTCCGTTAAGGAGGAAAGGGGGTAGTTATGACAAACATACGATTATGCCAGAAGGTTCCACCTTAACGTGGAATTCAATGCAATAATAACTTAATACACATGAAATGTAACTTAGGAGATATGAGCCAAAAACCCATATCTTCTTATTTTTTGCCCGGAAGGAGGTCACAATGTTGAATAAAGTAAAAGTGAGCACTATTCCGTTACAGAACGGAGAATGTGCCGTAGAGATTGTAATTACAATCGGAACAGAACAGCCAAAGAAGGCACAGCTAGAGTCACCAATTTATGCAGAAACACTTGAAGCACTGGCGGAAACGTGGATGGACAAGGATCAAAGTAACAATGACAACAATGAGGATGAAGGATTCCTCTATGACAATTTAGATTAAGGAGAAAGATTATATGATGAATTATGAGATTTTTAAGGAAGTAGTAGCAGAGAAATTTCTGGATTATCTGCCAGAGCAGTATCAGGGTATGAAGGTTGATGTTCATCCAGTAGAAAAAGTAAATGTGACAATGGACGCAATTAATTTATTAGGGGAAGAGGCAGGAATATCTCCTACAATTTATATTAACGATATGTATGATCACTATAAATCAACGGAAGATCTTCAGGAAGTATTGCAGTCTGCGGCAGAGAGAATGGAAAGCGCAATGAAGGAAGCTCCTGATATTGTTCCTGCGCTTAATATGCAGGAGGCACAGGACAATATTGTTTTTCAGCTAATTAATACAGAACAGAATAGGGATATGCTCTTAGATACACCAAATAGAAAGTTCCAGGATTTATCAGTGATCTATAGATGGGTAGTAAA
>JAQUUB010000114.1 GCA_028694115.1 Lachnospiraceae bacterium | reverse complement strand
TATCAAGTCTTTTCAGATATAAGACAAACCCATCCTTGTCGAAATGAAGTGCTTTGATTGTATTTTTCTTTCTACCACAGAAGAGAAAGAGTGCATTTGCGTAAGGATCCATTTCATAGGTATCCCGAATGATTGCCATCAGACCATCAATACTGCGTCTCATATCTGTACGGCCCGTTTACCCGAATATTCGGGTAAAGGACTTTTTTACATTCTTCGGTAAACACTTTTTATATGGTATGGTAAGCAGATTTTTACACTACATGGTAAGCACTTTTTTAGGTAAGTATCAATCCTGCTTAAACAGATCCGGGTGCTTCAATCGGTAGGATTCTCCTCGGAATGAATAGCATCGGGCATGGTGCAGGATGCGGTCCAACATGGCTGTGGTAAGAACCGGATCCCCCCATCATCTCAGCCCAGTCCACGATCTCTTTGTTCGTGGTAAAAATCATAGACGAAGATTCGTAAGTGTCACTGATAAACGTAAAGAATCGATTGGCCTGGCTCCTGCTGATCGGTGTGTATCCAATCTCATCAACAATAACGAGTTGTGCTTTTTTCAGATTCCGAAGCCGGAATCCGGCAGCACGCTCAATCTCAGCAGTATCGAGGATCTTGATGAGACTGACCATCTTTTCAAAGCACACCGTATAACCATCGTTGATAGCCTGTAAGCCCAATCCACAAGCAATCATTGTCTTTCCAAGGCCGGGAGGCCCTGCGAGAACGAGGTTCCCGCAGTTGTCCAGCCATGACAGATCCTTTAGTTTATCGAGCTGAGCCTGAGATATCCCGGACTCCAGTTCATCTGGCTCGAATTCTTCCAAAGATCTGATATTTGGCGGAAAATGAGCAGCAGAGTAATTCCTTTTTCTGCGACGTTCATTGCGACCTTTGACCTCCGTTTCCAGAAGCGCCAGCAGGAATTCACGGCAGGATGTATTCTGTGCATCGGCCGTCTCCAGAAGGTCTGGAAGCGCTTTGGAAGCGTGTTTGAGTGCAAACGTATCAAGTAATGCATTCAGGCGTTGTACAGTGATCCTGCCAGTGTCCATGCTTTTTAAGATTTCTCTGTTCATGCAGTCACCTCCGTGCTCTGAACACGATCACGAAAGGCCCTGGCATAAGCCGACATGTCTTTGTACTCCACATTACCGGTCGGAACTTCTGCCCGGCTCTCACTGCTTCCAAGATCACGTCCTGCTTTGGCAAGACCGTAAACGACCTTGAACTGAGAAAACTGATAGCGGAAGTTGGCACAGCACTCCTTCATAATCTGTGCAACCAGTGCAGGATCCGGATTCTCTGAATCCAGGAACTGTTCAATGGCACGAAGCTGCTTTGATACATGTCGCGGATTCTCCTTTTTGACTCCGTTGACAAAGTGCTGGAAATCATAACAGTTCCACTTTTTACGCAGGCGCTCCATGGTATCGATCCAGTCTCCGGATTCCTGTTTCTTATGTTCCGGAAGCTGATTGATGCTGCCTTTCCGCTCGCTGATGCTGTGTGAACAGATATAGTTCAGATCATTATCATAGATGTGGATCTTAGCGCCTACAACCTTGAACTGGACTGTCTGGAATGCAAACCGCTGAGGTACAGAGTATTTGCAGGACTTGTACAGAACATAAGGCAGTGCTGCGATTTCATATGGCTGGAAGGTATTCGGTGATTTCTCGTAAACAGAGGGCAATACCGGGCGGAGAGCTTCTTTCTCGATGCTTTCAAACAAAAGCTCAGGGACTCTTAAGGTTGAACGATGAATTCGTTTATTCTTTCGTTCCAGCCAGCCCGGAAGAGAGCGCCATACGTCATCAATGCAGATGATGTTGCGGGCACTGAAGAAGTTCTTTTTCACGAAGCCAACGGAATTTTCAATTGGTCCCTTGCTTTCTGGATCAGCCTTATTGCAGACCCAAAGCTTCAGTTCCTGTTCTGTGCAGAAATCCTCAAAGGTATGGGTCTTAATGACTTCGCCGTAGGTCTCGCTTGCCACAAATACAGCATCCTGATCAATGACCAGATACTGTGGACGACCGCCAAGGCGACAGCAGCTGCGATAGATGGCCTGACAGGCTTCATAGGCATTGTACTTGTGATCCTGAGCGTAAACGCACAGGATGCGGCTGTAGCGAAGCAGAAGGCAGATGAAGTGGATGCTCTTCGCTTTTGACAACGTAACTTCTCCAAAATCGATCAGCATCTGTTCTCCGGGTGGTGTGTCAAAGACGTAATCGTAAACCCGCCGGTGTTCCGGCGCTCTGTTAACAAGGTCATGATCTTCCAGGTAATGTATGTAATTCCGAAGTGTCTGTTCATTACCGGGAAGCTTTTCCATGGTGCCATTTTCCACAAATTTTTCCTGGAGAACGTCATACACAGATGACATGCAGAAGTTTTTTCCGCTGTTGGTTTCGAGTATCATGATGATCGTGCTGCGAAGCGGCTCAACATCAAAAGACTTGTCCTTTGCAAGCCTGGTGCCTGGATCTTCCGGTACAACATCCATGTCATAATACTTGTTGATTGTGGGTCTACTCGGTGGTTTTAACCCTTTGTCTTCGTAGTAGGCAATAATCTTTGTCTTACTAAGACCCTGCAGTTTTAAATCCTGTATCTCTTGCATTTGTGATTTCGTCAGCATAGGCTGCCTCCTTCGTATATACTAATGCAAGTATACCGTTTTTGGCGATTGCTGACACCTCCTGTGATCAAACTCGCCACAGGAAGATGTAAAAAACTGCTTACCGACCAGTGTAAAAAGGTGCTTACCATGGTATGTAAAAAAGTGCTTACCGGGCTATGTAAAAAACACCTTACCGTGTGGCTGTAAAATCATCTTACCACGTACAACCGTTGGGTATCGCCATTTGCACTTACGTATATATTCTTCCTTACACGTAACACAAATAAACTCCCTCCCTAACAAATAAATTAAATCATTTGCTTAGAAGGAAGCCTATTATTTTCAGTCACCACTTCAAACCACAGATACTATTTAATAGCCAATTTCGCCCCCAAATAAGTGATACTATTTTGTTATTACCAAAAGTCGTATTTACATTTCAAACACGACCAGCACACTAACCCATGAGCAACTACCCATTTGTTTGTATGACATCGCGGACATGCCGGAGTCGTAGCAGTAACGCTTACTGTAGCATCTGCAATGGGTGTCTCCACTGGTTTTGCATATGCGGTAATATTGGTTGCAAATATTCCTAAACAAACCATACTAGCTACCATGATTTTTTTAATTTTCTTCATACTTGTCCTCCTCTCTAAGCTCATGTTATTTTCTTATATTCTGATTTCTTAATATTGACAATGGGAAATGAAGCCTCTGCTATTCGCTTCATTCCCCTTGCCTTTTTGACTTTACACTAGTACTCAATAATAGCACTGGATGCTGTAACCGTAGTCTCAGTGTTCATGATTGATACCAAAATTATCGCAATCACCAATTTCACTTATAACGGAAATATAGTCAAGTTCTTCCATATTTGCGATTCCTACCGGGTCTTTCATAGTGATTCCTTCTTTTAGTTATCGTTTCCATGATACACTTTTTGCCCATTCTAGCACTCGATAACAGCACTAGATGCCGTGACAGTGGCCTCAATGCTCATGATTGATACCAAAATTGTCGCAATCACCGGGGATGACTGTGGGTCCACGTCCCCTTCGCCTGCTCCACTCAGACCGGATATACGGTCAAGTTCTTCGAGATTTACGATTCCTGCTGGGTCTTTCATAGTGATTCCTCCTTTTCATTATTGGTATGCTGTCATTTCCGTGATACACTTTCCACCATTCTAACACTCGATAACAGCGCTAGATGCCGTAACAGTGGCTTCAATGCTCATGATTGATACTAAAATTGTTGCGATTACCGGGGATGACTGCGGATCCACGTCCCCTTCGCCTGCTCCACTCAAACCAGAAATGCAGTCAAGTTCTTCGAGATTTACGATTCCTGCTGGGTCTTTCATGGTAATTCCTCCTTTCCCTGCAATGTCAACCAAAGCCAAATGCTGACACTCTGAATTTTTATAATATTATTTGAAACCTCAAATATTATTATCTAATCTATTTTTTTCCCTTTCAAAAACTTCTTCAAAGCTATCACACTCAAAAAAACCACGTGCTTTCCAATATCTTGTCTCATTTGTTTCTAAACGCTCACTCACATTAAGCAGTGCTTTTTTCATTGTTTGAAATACTAATTCTTCATACTCTGTGGATTTTCTCCCGCCTGTACCATCAATAACATTGGCAATTTGTTTACCACATTCAGAAATAATGTTCTGGTCTACAGTCTTCACCCTCTGAACGGATATATTTTGAATAACTTTAACACCCAAATACATTAAAATCTTACTCAGATAACCATCTACAAAACTATTACCATTACTATAAGAAACTGAAACGGTAACACCATATTTTCCTGCAAATCGCATAACATGCAATCCATAAGCGATTCTATCAATAAAATTTTTCATGATTCCAGTGATATTATGTGCGTAAACTGGAGATGCCAAAATTATCACTTCTGACATTAAAAGTTCCTCTTCAATCTGCCTTATATCATCTTCAAATTGTTGGCATATACTACATGTGGCAAAACATCTTGCGCATCCCTTACAATTCTGAATATTATAATGTGACAAGGATATTATATTTTTTTTGTATTGAGGATCATTAGAAGTAATAGAATTCATAATATCAACTACAGTCTTATAGGTACTTGAATTACATTTTTGTGGGCTTCCCACAATAGCTGTTACTTTCTTCACCGAACTCCCTCCCCTGCAAAAGAATTATACACTTCAATTTGTTTGCCAAACAGTTCCATGAATAATCCTGATTTATCGATTAGTTGGCGTATAGTGCCTTTTTCTGCAATTATGCCATCTTTTATCAGATAAACATAATCCGCTTGCAATATAGTTGAAAACCTATGTGACACTATAATTTGAGTACAATTACATTCTTTCAGTACATTCATAATCTCTTTTTCATTAATTCCATCTAAGGAACTCGTTGCCTCATCAAGAATTAATAGCTGTGGATTTGACACCAATATTCTCGCCAATGCTACTCTCTGACGCTGCCCACCAGATAAATTTCCCCCTCCGGCAGCTAGAACGGTATTCTCTTTCAATGGCATTTTCATAACGTCATCATAAATATTAGCTTTTTTAAGAGCATTTGCAACAATTTCATCATTTACACTTTCATCCCCCAGTGAAATATTATATCTGATACTTCCACTGAATAGTTTTGCATCTTGGGGCATAATTCCTACTATTTTTTTTAAACTATCTTGATCTAACTCCTCAATGTTAATGCCATTATAATTTATGTATCCAGACGTAGTTCTATATAAGCCCAATAGCAGTTTTACCAATGTACTTTTTCCTTCACCTGAACCTCCCACAATAGCTATTTTCTGTCCCTTTTTTATAGTAAGATTAATATTTTTTAATAAGCTATTTGAATTTTCAGAGTAACTAAACGATAAGTCATTAACACTTAATTCTTCAAAAGTGGTAATGCTAAAATTGTCTTTTTGTACAACCTCTTTTTCATATAGAATATCATTAATACGTAAAATGTAATTTTTCATCAATCTAAAATTTGTAACTTCCTGCACAAGAGCAATACAATTAGTAATAATCATATTGCTAAGGGTGTAAAAAGCAACTACCATTCCTAATGATAATTCAGTATGACCAATAAGTAATATGTTGATTAATAACAGAATAAACGGTAAAAACAACTGGAAGAACTGTAACAGAGATACATTACTCCTTGATAGCATTTCTCTTTTTTTAAACCGTTCTTGGAACTTTTCATACTGACATTTTAAACGATCTGCAAACACTCCCTCTACGCCTAAACATTTTATATCAAACATCATTTCTATGATTTCTGTTTCAATATTGCTAATATGAGCTTGTTCTATCAATTCTTCTTTATTAAAAAATATCACTCTATTATTAATAGTATTTGCGATAAAAAATATCAAGACAAGCATTATAAGAATTCCTACAATCAACTCCGGGGCAATCAATGTCATATACATGAGTATAAAGATAATACTCCCAATATCAATTATTCCCCTTATCAAACCCTCTGAAATTAATAGTCGTATACTATTTAATAAGTTAATTCTAAATAGTATTTCTCCTGTAGTTCTTGTTTCAAAATATTTATAAGGAAGATTTAAAATATGATTCATTAACTTCATAAGTAAACTCTTATCTATGATTATCTCGGAAATGACAACTACCTTATTTCTAAAAAAGCTTACTATCAAAAACAATAATATTGATGATAATGCCATGCATAAATCCAAACTACTAAATTGAATATTCCCTTCATTATTAAAATAATCAATAAATGTTTGAATAAGAAGCGGAATTGCCAAAGTGAAAAAATATGTACAAATACTTAAAACCAATGAACCGATAAATTTAGTGCTCACTTCTTTTATTAAAAAATGCAAAGGTTTCCAAATGGATTCTCTATCTCTCTTCGGTTGAAAATTCTTGTTTGGTAAAGCATAAAGAAGAAAATCATTTGATAAATCAATTAACTCTTTGACAGGAATTTTTCTTTTTCCACATGAAGGATCTATCATTTTAATAGTCTTTGTTTTCTTCTCATACCCCTCAATTAATAAAAAATGATTTGTTTTTGTATGAACTATTGCAGGCAATAAAGTTGTTTTTTCAAAATCAACCTCACAGAGTTTATAATAGAAGACGTTGAAATTTATTTTTTTTAATATTTTACTTAATATTGAAACTGAAACACCATCTCTGCCAATATCCATTTTTTCTCGAAAAAACCGTATTGGTTTTTCAAAGCCATAATAAGAAGTAAGCATCGCCAAACAACAAATACCACATTCAGTTCGAGTAAGTTGCAAAATCGGTTTGATTCTTCTCATAAGCTCACTCCCTCGTATACATTACAGACTAATTTTCTATACCTCAAGAAACAAAATCGACGGTAATGCCTTTTCCTCTTCTTTTAAGATGGAATAAAAGATTCCACTTAACCCCGTCATAAATATATCTGTTTCAAAATCTTTGCAAAACCCCAAATACAAATCATTCTGTTTTTCAAACAATGAGTGTTCTAAGTCTTCCAAATTCAGGCTGTTATTTTTAGCATCATCATTCAAAATATTCGCTTGGTTAATTCTTCTAATAACCTCTATGTTCCCATAAATTCCATGGCATAAGCAAGCATTTCTTACTTGTGTTAATCCCTTAGAAGTTAAAACACTATAATAAACAATGAATTTATCCAGCAACTCTTGACATGGATGTACTTCCAAATATTTTAACCTTGCAATACACATACCCGTCTCTCCCTTACACCAAGATACTTTTTCAATACTTTTACTCTCATACAACGTATCTTCTCGCATAAGAAGCTGTTTTGCCATTTCAAAGTAATATTCTTCATCTGTAATACGATACATCATGGTAAACGCATATGCAAATCCCGAAAGACCATGCGCTAATCCTATTTGATTAACCTCATTATTAGAAATATAGTCATTCAACAATTCAACTGCCTTCATACACATACAACGAACTTGTGCATTTTCTTCGTGCAATAATATATGTGCCATGAAAACAATAACGCCAGCTAATCCCCCTAAATAATCAAACTTACAGCTTTTCTTTATATTTTCCCATTGTTCTTGTTCAAGAACATCATTTATGATGTCGTCAGCACTCTCTTTATAGCACATCTTATTTGTCAAATAATATAGCAGATAATTTAAGTAGATTAAAGAACCATATCCCGAAAAAGCACTTAATACGAATTCAAACTTTTCCTCTCTGCTTCTATATTTTAATAACTCGGTAGCAGTCATCAAAAGCTTATCAGCTGCATGGGAATATTTTTCTCTATTATAAACTTTACCAATTGCCGCTAAATAATATATCAAGCCTCCACCCTCATACATATTTGAGTTTATAGTTTCCAAAGAAACCTGATTATTATATAAGCTATTAATAAAAAATATATTTTCTTCTTGATTATCTAAACAGAATATGCTATCCATAATATTATCAGCATATTTTATCGTGTCTTCATAATTACTGCTTTTTCTACAATAATTATATACTACATTATTTTCTGATTCTGGATCATTGATGTATGCTGTAAACAATGATTTTTGAATTAACCTTATATTTGGTATCTTATATTTTTCCAAATAGTTCATTCTTTCTATGCAGATTTCTCTAGCACTATGTGCAAAATAATCTCTACTAACCAAACTATTTCCCGAATATAAATTCCTACTGTAATAATCAAACATATAATACGGAACATCACCCGTCATTAAAGTTGTTATTTCGTCTTTAACCCTAAGAAATTCATGTTCATTTTTACAGTTTGACATTAATCGTTGGAATAATTCTAATCGTTTTTCTGAATTCACTAAATAATCTGGATGAAGTGCAGCAGACAAATATTTAGAATATACTTGCGTATGCCTTAATACGGTTCTAAACATATCGTTCCTGCTTATTAGAGTATCCAGTTTTCTCAAAAACTGCACTTTGTTATTTATCAGAAATTCTGTAACGGTTTGATACCCATTTATTAAATCATTGGCATAATCATTAATTCTTATGGGTTTTCCGTTAACGTGTACTAGATTTTGTCTATCTGCAACAATAGCAGGAATTTCATCAACCATCATCTCGTCTGTTTTCCGATTAATTACAACCATCATCTTCATTTTCTCAGATTTGTTACTTTTTCCACAAATACCACTAATATCTACATCAATTAGAAAATCTGATGTCACCTGGGGAAGAAGCCCCGTATCCAATACAGTATTTAATTTATCAACACGATTATTGGTTAATATGGTCTCCAAATCAATAATCATGGGGTTGTCTCTACATGCTATCACATTTTCAAAATGCAAATCTGTCGTTCCAAGTGCATAGAATAATGCCAACAAGCATCCCATTTTATAATAATAACTATGCGATTCACTATCGGATTTACATGGTAAATGTTCTATACACTCCTGCCAACCTCTGTCATTCATTGACAATGTTTTAACAATCTTTAATGGCTGTTGCAGATTTGCTTCCATATTAATCCATTTTACCATCTCTGCAAATATGACATCTGCTTTAAGGGTATGAGGTTTATATACTATCTTACATGTTTTAAAATAAATTATTGCAACGGTCTTTCCACCATTATGGGTATCCCCTTTACCAATTGAAATATCTTTTATATGGTCTACCTTTACTCCTAACGATTCCTCTAATTGAGGTTTATCCGCAATAGTATCAATAATGATTTTTATAAGATTCTCTGATAAGCAACTCACGTAGTCATCAATCATATGTTCTAATTGTGGATATTTCTGAAAAAAAGCATCTTTAAATTCTTTTTTTTCACACAACATTTCAAAATAAGTAAAACGAACTTCTTTTGTCTTTCCTTTAAGGAGTCCTTTCCCTTTGTATATATGCAGTTCTCTAATAAGTGCTCTTACTGTTAATTTGAAAAGATTACTATAGATATCATCTATCAATCTTTTACAGTATTCAATATCAATTTGTTGACTCTGGGATTTTAATGTATGAAAAATATTTTTTTTTACTTTTTCTAAATATGGTTTAAAAAAGCCTTTAAACATATAATTATCATTTTGTTTCTTTCCCATAATTATCCCCCCTAACACTTACATCAAGAAACATCTTTTTTGTAATAAGCATTAACCGATATACCATATGAAACAAAATATACAATCAAAACAATTAAGAGACTAACGACTGAAAGGCTAAGCTTACCCCACTCCAGAAATTCGTTTATTAAATTAAGCAATTTTCCTATTCCAATTACAATAAGTGCCGATCCAGCATATGAAAATATAGTTAACAATTCCATTTTATCAATCATGTTATTTGAAAGATAAATAAAGCTAATTGATAAACTTCCTGAGCATAATGCAATTCCTGTCGCAAAAAGAGTCATTTCAAGAAAAACATTTAAGTTTATATTGTTCATAACAAGACCCGGCAAGGATAACATTGCTCCAGTTATAATTCCAATGCTTATTATAATCACTAACAGAATATATTTACTTTTTACAATTTCGCTTCTATCTAAAGGTGCTGGTATTGCTAATTTATCCCATTTTACATTTTTATCCATCGAAAATGTAGAAGTGATTGTTGTACTAAAAATTAAGATTGGAACCAGGACAATAAAGTCATACAAGCCTCTGATACAACAAAAGGCCACTAAAATACCAGTTAAAATCAAATAAATATTTTTAACCTTTTTCAGACTATAAAAATCTTTCATTAATAACCCTCTCATAAAATTACCCCCTTTGCTAAAATCAACATAATTTCTTCAATCGTAGGATCTTCCTCTATTACTTCCTTTTGGTTAGTAATATTTCCAATACTACTGTCTAGTAAAAATGCTACGCTGTTCATTTCTTTATGATATGCTACAATTCCGTGTTTATCCAATTCGTCAAACTTTGACATCCTACATTTTACTAATTTATAGGTACCTATCAAATCATCTTTTTCTTTACTAAAAATCAAATTTCCATCATTTATAAATGTAATATAATCCGCAATTTTTTCTAAATCACTTGTAATGTGAGAAGAAAATAGTATACTTTTTTTTTCATCCTGTATAAATTCTAGAAATAATTTTAATATTTCATCTCTCATAATAGGGTCTAATGCGCCTGTTATTTCATCTAAAATTAGCAATCTCGGATCATGTGCCAAAGCCACTGCCAAATTAATTTTAACCTTATTTCCTTTGGACATGTCTCTGATTGCAACTTTTTGAGAAATTTCTAGTCGATCTAGATATTGAATAAAATCCTTGTTGTTCCAATTAGTATATAATTCTTTAAAGATCTTCCCCACTTCCTTTGGGGTCAAATAATCTGGTAAACTATTTTCATCATATACTACTGCTAAATTTTCCTTGTCATCTTTGGTTAGCTGTGTATGTTCTTTTCCAAAAATACGTATGTTTCCAGAATCTAACTTAATAACATCCAATATGGAATTAATGAGTGTCGTCTTGCCAGCTCCGTTCGAACCAATAAGACCCATGATACTTCCTTCTTGACAGGTAAAATTAATACCATTAAGAATAAAATTCTCGTATTTTTTTGTAACATCTATAACTTCAAGTATATTCTCCATAAGCCCTTACCCCAATCACTTTTACTATTCATCGTATAATAGTTCCACAAGTTTTATTAAATCGTCTACCTTGATTTCATATTTTTTAGCTGTTTCGATTAATGCAATAATTTTATTTTCAACAATCTGATTCTTTTGATCCTCAAATATTGCAGTATTTTGGGCTGTGATATAGGTTCCCTTTCCGACAACAGTTTCTATAACTCCCTGTTGTTGCAATCTATCATATGCTTTTTGCACTGTTAAAACACCTATCCCTAGTTCCTTTGCTAAAACTCTTACAGAAGTAATCATATCACCAGGAACCAGTTCACCTGTTAAAACCATGTCTTTAATCTGACCACATATCTGCTCGTATATTGGTTCACTACTTTTGTGACTAATTAAAATCTCCAATTTTTTTCTTTCTCCTTTTATATAATACACTATATTACACCGCATTACACTTGTCAATACTAAAATCTATTTTTTTATTTTTTATTGATGCATTTTTCTACATTTTATTTTTTTCAATTAAATAGTCAGTTATTTAGTGCCATCAAAGTGTAGTTGTTAGATAGTAATTATCTCTGACACCTGCTCTTATTTTATTTATAATAAGGGGAGTAATTGGTCTGACGAAGCGTAATTTGGGTCTTTGCATCCGTCATAAAAACCGTCAACCAACCCTTTATTATAAGCATTCGATTAAGCAAGTAGGTATTCGCTCCCGCATAACCAACTAAACTGGATTGTAATAAGTGTGGCTGGAACAATTACTAATGGTTTTGTATAGGCTGGTTCAAAATTCCGATCTTCTTAGTATGCGCAAAAATAGATTGACAAAATAATTATAAAAATCTGCTGAAAAGCACTTGACTTTTGTTAGCAAGTTTTTATGTGAATACATTGAAAAGTACTCAAAAAACCTTGACCTTTCAGCTACATTTTCAAATCATTTACCCTGAATTATTCATGTTATTTTATTATTTCATTCTTCTGCAGCTAATGCCACATAGTTGCTTACTTTTTTGATACTTCTGCTTTCACCTAGCAAGTGAAAAAATTTATAGAAAAAGGACTTCAAATTTGTTAAATTTAGGTGTCAATAGATATGCCCCTGTATCTTCGTGGTGACAGTGGTTTTGCATCACCTGACCTGTATGAAGCTCTTGAATCTAAAAGCTGCAAATACACTATCCGTTTAAAAGAAAATTAAAACTCCGTGAATCAGCAGAGGATAAAAATCTGGCACTGTATCTTGCCACCAGATTCTACCAAGCGGATTATGCTGTAGAGTTTGGCGAATTTATGTATTAAGCTGGCTCATGGAAACATCCACGCAGAGTGGTATTCAAAATTGAAAAGCCTTACGGTCAGATGATCCACATGTATACCTTTATTGTTACAACAATGGAAATGGAGTCAACTATTGCGTGATACAGAGGTGGGCTACTATATTTCCACACCTAAGACAAAAAACGGAAAGCGTGAGTTTCCACTAACAGAAAGAGCATATCAAGCACTCGAACAAATTTTAGGGAACCGAGTAAATGCACAACCGCTTGTTGTTGACGGTTACAGCAATTTCTTGTTCTTGAACCGTAAGCGATGAATATCATGCCGTATTGCCCAGTTTCCCCTTGGTGATTTATAATCTAAATTGGCAAGGGAGTATGATTCTCCGCTGTTATATTTTCTACATCAATTAGACCTGTGCAGTGTTCTTTCATGAAATCGCTCCAAGGAAGCAGCTGTTCCATACCTTCGGGCTCATTTTTGTAGTCCGGCATATGCAGCAGTACCATGTAGAGATACTGGAACACGTTCAGGTTGTTTGCTTTTGCTGTTTCAATCATGCTGTACATGATTGCACTTGCATTCGCCCCGGCAACGGATGTGTGGAATAAAAATGCTTTGCGT
>JAQUUB010000267.1 GCA_028694115.1 Lachnospiraceae bacterium | reverse complement strand
CAACCACCTCAATAATTCATCTGGTTCTGTAAAAAGTTTCACTTCTTTTCCCATTGCTATTGGTGCACCTCCTTATCTGTGTTTTGTACATTTTCACCCTGGCTCACGTGCCCGAATACAGACCCGAGCACGGCAAGTTACGCAATAGCGACGTCGCCGTCCTATCGCAACTTGTCAGGGGCTAAAATCCCCTGAAACCCCTTATATATTTCATATGGCTGCACTTTTTGTAGCCAATATTGCTTGTTGGCTGTACTTTCTGTAGCCAACTTGATAAAATGGCTATACTTTTTGTAGCCACACTTTGTCGTAAAAACCATTTATCCTGCTATTCCCTTCTACGTGGCTACACTTTTTGTAGCCAATTTTCGTTTCTGGCTGTACTTTTTGTAGCCATCATTTGATTTTGGCTATACTTTTTGTAGCCACACCCAGATTCGGAATTCTTTTCGCTATCAACCACTCATTAAAGTCCTTAAATCCTGCTGGCGGAGGAAAGTTTTCCACTTCAAAGCCTAATTCATAATATTTTTTCAACAATTCTTCTGTTGCTTTTTTCCCTGGCTCATCATTATCTAGACAAAATCGAATCGTCGTAATCTGTGGATGTTCTTCTAAAAAGGTTGCCAGCGGAGCATCAGCCAACATACCAAGTGCAATCAGATTACTTTCATAATCTTTCATAATATCCACATAGCTCATTAAATCAATTGCTGCTTCAAATACAACTATCTTTTTACTATTTTCGTGACTAAGATTAAATCCAAATCGCTTATCATTACCCACAACATCGCACTTGAACGGTTTTCCTTCTTTGTCAAAAACTCCCCTCATACTTGCAAATCTTGTATTTCCTTCCTTGTCATTTCCCAGAAAAACAATATTATGATAGTGTCTGCTTTCGTAAATAAGTTTTTGACTTATAAAATAATCAATCACTTCTTTACTAATTCCCCTCTCTTTACCCAGATAGGAATACAGGTAAGAATTATCAAGTGAAGCCACTGGTAATTGAAAGTTTTTTCTTTCCGGTTCTTTTTCTTTCACTTGATACTTCAATACGGGTTCAGATTTAGCAGTTAAAATTCGCTGATAACCTGAAAACTCCAACAGCCAAAATACTGCCGTCTTTACATCCATTCCTGCAAATACTCGTAGAAAGTCAAGCTGAGAGCCACCGTTCTCGCCTTTATCAAATTGTCTACTCCAACGAAACCAATGAGTTCTATCATAAATACGGATGGAATCCATCTCTTTTAACGTGTAGTACTTTCCTATTCTTTTCGGTGTATATCCCAGACTTTGTGCTACTGATACAAGATCCACACCTTTTGCTATTGCAAGCTCTTCTTCAGTAAAATGATTCTGCTCCACTCCTCTCACCTACTCTTTCCTTTTTCTGCAACCAGTTGTGATTCAAAATCAAGTTGTCTGTAATTACTCTGTAGTAGCATATCCGGACTTTTTAACATTTCTCTTGCTCTAAGACTAAAATACTTACTATTATCTCCTCCAACAATAACATGGTCAATTAATGGTATCCCCATTAAATCTCCGACCTTTATCATCCTGTCAGTAAGCCTAACATCTGCCTTTGAAGGTTCAAGATTAGAACTGGGATGGTTGTGGACGAGCATAATTCTCGAGGCATTACAAAGTATGCTACTCTTAAATATTTCTCTTGGATGTGCCACTGTTTCATCTATTGCTCCAATACTTACAATGTTACAATTAATTGGTGTTCCATCTGTTTTCAAATTTATGACGCACAGGACTTCACGATCCATTTCACAGAGATATTTTCCAACCAGTTCTACAGCATCCTCTGGCTTTGTAATTGGATGCCCCGAACATATCGGAGCATCTTTTACAAGCCGAATAGACACCACTTCAAGCTCAAAAGGATTGGTTAATGGAATCGTTGTCTTCTTGTTGCTCTTTTCCATCTTCTTCATGCTCCTTTCCAAACTCTATGTCAATTCTGAATTCACCATCTCTGCTATTTACAAGAGCCACCAATTCTTTCATTGTCATCTCCTGTTTCATAGCTACCTCCTATCGGGACTGTTCTTTTGTGTCATAAATTAACTTTGGTTCAGCCACAATTCCATCCAAACGTTTATTAGGAGTATCTGTAGCAAGAGACAGTTTTCTTAAATCTTTATCATAGTGATATACCTGATTGGATAATCTCTCATCTATTGACACCTGATCCATATTGATTTCAGCTACCATCTGTGCCAATTCATTTGGATCACTCATTGATGAAGACACTGCAATTACTTCGTGCACAGATGAGGGCATAATATAGAGGTCTGTTTCCAGCTGCTCTGCAAGTTTGTGAAGCTGATCTTCATAAAGCATAGAAATTGCACCATTGATACCTCTGTCATTGCTAATGACCCACATGGTCTGTTCCGGTGGCATTTCCCCAATCATCATATCTGCAATTTCTGCTGGCATACCATCCTTCATGAACATATCTCTAATTACATCGTTCATACTTTTTACGGTTGGAGGGAACATTCTTCTGGTATTCTCTACAGCAAGCCTAAACATCTGCTCTTCTGTAAATCCTAGTCTTTCTGCTAATGCGTTGCGAACCACCGTACTCTGAATGCCATCCATATCAGATTTTACTACCCATCTGTAAATCACTGATAAATCCTGGAACTCTCTATTTGGTGTATCTAAGAGCATATCCCTATTCTGTTCTGTATTAATGAGCTGAAAAACAATATTGTCCTTTGCCTCCTGCATATCAAGCGCAGGAACAATCTCAAGAGCTTCTTTCATTGCACGTTCCATTCTCTCTGCCGCAGACTGCAATACCTCCTGTAAATCCTCGGTGGATTTATAGTGATCATAC
>JAQUUB010000113.1 GCA_028694115.1 Lachnospiraceae bacterium | reverse complement strand
CTGAAACAAATCAAAACAGTCAAATGTTGCAAAGTAATCCTTTGGTGTTTCTGCACGACGGATGAGCTGCGTACTACCATCTTCTTTTAGTAAGATTTCCGCTGATTTTAATTTACCATTGTAACTATATCCCATAGCAAATCCATGAGCACCTGTATCATGAAGAACTAAATAATCTCCCTTATCAATTTCAGGTAACATACGATCAATTGCAAATTTATCATTATTCTCACAAAGGGAACCTACTACATCATATTTATGATCACAAACTTTATCTTCTTTTCCTAATACGGTAATATGATGATAAGCACCATACATTGCAGGACGCATTAAGTTTACCGCACATGCATCGACACCGATATATTCCTTATGTGTATGCTTTTCATGGATTGCTTTGGTAACTAAACATCCGAAAGGTCCCATCATAAAGCGACCAAGCTCTGTATAAATTGCCACTTCTTCCATTCCCGCTGGAACTAAAACCTCTTCAAATACTTTACGGACTCCTTCTCCTATGGCTCTAATATCATTTGGCTCCTGCTCTGGTCTGTAAGGGATACCAATTCCACCTGAAAGATTAATAAAGGTAATATTTGCACCCGTTTCTTTTTTTAATTTTACGGCTACCTCAAACATTGTTTTTGCCAAGGTTGGATAATAATCATTTGTTACGGTATTACTTGCTAAAAATGCATGTAATCCAAAATTCTTAGCTCCTTTTTCTTTCAGAATTTTGAAGCCTTCAAAAAGCTGCTCTGTTGTAAAACCATATTTTGCGTCACCTGGGTTGTCCATGATACTATTACTAATTTTAAATAATCCACCTGGGTTATAGCGACAGCTGATCGTCTCCGGTATTTTTCCAATTGTTTTCTCTAAAAAATCAATATGGGTAAAGTCATCTAGATTGATGATGGCACCTATTTTATCTGCATATACAAATTCTTCTGCTGGTGTATCATTTGATGAAAACATAATATCCTCGCCCTTAGCACCGATTGCTTTTGACATCATCAATTCAGTCATAGAAGAACAATCACAGCCACAGCCATATTCTCTCAAAATATTAATTAAAAATGGATTAGGAGTTGCTTTCACTGCAAAAAATTCTTTATATCCTTTATTCCATGAAAATGCCTCTTTCAGTGCTTTTGCATTCTCTCTTATTCCTTTTTCATCATATAAATGAAATGGTGTTGGATATTGTTTTACCATTTCCTCTACTTGTTCTTTCGTTACAAAAGTTTTCTTTTCCATTATAGTTCCTTCCCTTTCAAAATTTCTATTAATTTTATTTCATTCCTTAGTGCATCTTTTAATAAATTCACAAAATCCTTCTGACCTGAATAAAGACAAGTATCGAATTGACCTTTTCCATAATCACCGGTTAATACCTTTGAGGAATCTGCTATTAAACGTACTTGATTTCCTTTATTTTCTGTAATAAATAAGGTAACACCCTGATATATGGCTTCTTGATCTGTAATTACCACTACCTTAATATTGCGGCTCACACATTCCTTAATCTCTTCTTCAAAAGATAATAAATTCTGGTAACTCATGGAAAGATAAATTCTTTGTTCTGCCGATGTCATCATATTTCGCATTTTATTTAGAATATTTCGATCACCCTCGATTGTAATATATCCTTCCATCTGTTCCTCTGGAATGGGAACATTATCAACTAAGAATTGCTGTTCCTCCATCATGGAATTTATTTTATTTTTACAAAATTCTTCTACCGCTACTGGAATATATTTTGTAGCTGTGCCCTCCATCA
Organism: Lachnospiraceae bacterium; assembly: GCA_028694115.1. Next base: position 11,656 of record JAQUUB010000113.1, on the reverse strand, counting down.
CATAAGCTGCACCTTTCTCTGTTAATCCTGCCAGTGCACTATATACATTCGATCTAGAAATACCAGTTGACTTTGCTGCTTCATATCCTGTTAATTCACCTTTTATTAAAAGGCTCATATAAATCGTAGCTTCCTGTCTGGATAAACCAAATGATATTAATTTTTCTATAAATATGTGATTATCGATTTTTACCACCGCCTTAGTAGTTCTTTATAGGAACACTATAATGCAAATTTTGTCACATGTCAAGAAAAAAGGTTCTGAATTGATTTCTCAACTCAGAACCTTTTTAACGCTCTTCTCTAAAATAATTAACTCCACAGCTGGCCGGCTGTGAATTTTCTCTTGATTTTCGGGCTGATGCCAATATTAATACTAAAGCAGTTATTACAAATGGAAGCATATCATAAAATGCATCTGGAATTGGAATAAATTCTTTATTTACATAGAATTTCAAAATACGTAATGCACCAAAAATAAATGATCCAAAAATAGCATTAATAGGTTTCCATGTTGCAAAGATAACAAGTGCTACAGCAATCCATCCAAGACCACCCACACAGTCTGCAATCCACACTCCACCATTTGTAATCATGCTGGTATATGCACCACCGATTCCACAAATACCACCACCCACTATTATATTGATGTATTTATATTTTGTTACCTGAATACCAGCCGCATCTGCTGCGGCAGGGTTTTCACCAATTGCTCTGACATTTAACCCAATATTTGTATGGTGTAGATAGATACCTAATAATATTGCAATTATGATTCCAATATAAACAAATGGATTGTAAGAAAACACCAATTCTCCAACCACTTTTAGATCACTTAGAAACGGAATATGAATACTTCTCATCTGCATTGTAATTGCTTCGGGTAATTTCAAAGTTCCATCTGCCGATTTTTCAATAAAATAAAAACCTATGAAATTTCCAAGCCCAATTCCGAATATCGTCAATGTCAAACCTGTAACATTCTGATTTGCCATAAATGTAACCGTTAATACCGCATAAATGAACGCTCCAAAAGCTCCAGCCAGAAAAGCAGCAATTAATGCAAGTAAAAAGTTATCTGTTTGGTATCCCACTATAAATCCAGCGGTTGCACCCATGGACATCATACCTTCTACACCTAGATTTAAATGACCAGATTTTTCATTTAAAATTTCACCGAGAGTACCAAATAAAAGTGGGGTTCCAGCAAGGATTGCCGCTACAATAAATTTAACTAAAAGGCTCATGATTTTGCTCCCTCCTTTCCTCTGGATACAAACTTGTAACGAATGAAAAATTCACATCCCAATACAAAAAACAGGATAATGCCCTGTAGAACATCTGCACAGTCTGTAGATAAACCAAAGTTTGATTGCACTACACTGCTTCCCTTTTCCAAAATACTGAACAAAGCAGAGATAATAAAAATAGAAATAGGATTCAAATTGCCAAGCCATGCAACAATGATAGCAGTAAATCCAACACCGCCTGCAACACCTGCTGCTAGCGTTCCGTCCGACCCGCATGCCTGTGTCATTCCAGCAATACCAGCAATACCACCACTAATAAACATCGTACGAAGAATAACCTTCTTCACGTTCATACCACAATAATTGGCAGTTGCCTGACTCTCACCAATTACACTGATTTCAAAACCATGTTTCGAATATTTCAAATAGATCAATACAAAAATCATTAGAATCAAACCAAAAATCCATCCGATATGAACTCCTAAAACCTTTGGCAATGCAACATTTGCATTAAATGTTGCAATCTTTGCAAAACCCGGATTTGCTGGATCTCTCCATGGACCATCACGAAAGAAGTTAATAAAATAGAATGCGATATAATTAAGCATTAAGGTAAATAGTGTTTCATTCGTTCCAAATTTGCACTTAAAGATAGCCGGAATGAGTCCCCATAAACCACCACCTATAATACCGGCAACAATCATAACAATTAGTAGTACCGGCTTGGGCCAAGTATAGTGAAATAATGCAAAATAAGATGCAAAAATAGCACCCATTATAATCTGACCCTCTGCACCAATATTCCAAAACTGCATTTTAAAAGCAAGCGTAACCGACAATGAAGCAATTAACAATGGAACCATGATTTTAACAACTGCCTGAATAGCCATTGCACTACGAAAAGAACCGGAAATGATTGTTGCATAAATGGCAAAAGGATTTTGTCCCAGACATAATATAAAAATTCCGCCTGCAACTAATGCTAAAAGTAATGCTCCGAAACGTAAGCTAAGCGTTTGTCTCTGAGACATTTCTGCTCTCTTAACCGTACGAATCATTGGCTCTTTATGTCCCATAATATTACTCATGATCCGTTTCCTCCTTTTTCCCAGTCATCATTAGTCCTATTTCTTCCTTTGTTGTATTCTTCGCATTGACTAGACCAGTCACTTCTCCATGACACAACACCATAATTCGGTCAGAAAGCTCAAGTAGGACATCAAGATCTTCTCCAATAAAAATAACTGCAACATTCTTCTTTTTTTGTTCATTTAATAAATCATAAATCGTATAAGAAGAATTAATATCAAGCCCACGAACAGGATATGCCGTAATTAACACATTTGGATTCGATTCAATTTCTCTTCCTAATAGTACTTTTTGTACATTACCGCCTGATAACAAACGAACTGGTGTCTCCGTTCCTGGTGTAGCGATTTCTAATTTTTTTACTAAACGATCTGCCAACTCTTTTGCCGGTTTTCTATCTACAAATGGGCTTTTCCCAATATGATAGCTCTTTAAAAGCATGTTATCCGTCATGCCCATCGAGGCAACCAATCCCATCCCAAGTCTATCCTCTGGAACAAAGCTCATACTAATTCCTAAATCAATGATTTCAGAAGGCGATTTTCCAATAATATTTTCTTTTTTATAAAGAATTGCTCCCCCTGAAATTTTCATAAGCCCAGCCATTGTTTCACACAGCTCTTTTTGTCCACTGCCTGCAACTCCCGCGACTCCTAAAATTTCACCTGATTTCATGTCAAAACTAACATCATCTAATGCTCTGGTGCCGTCTTCTCTATCAACCGTCAAATGGAATACTTCAAGTAATTTCTTTGCACCCTTACATTCTGGTCTTTCAATTGAAAGGCTAACTGGTCTTCCAACCATTAATTCTGTTAATTTCTTCTCATCGGTTTCTTTTGTCAAAACCGTTTCTATACTTTTCCCTTTTCGTAATATCGTTACACGATCACTGATTTCTAATACTTCATTTAGCTTATGGGTAATGATGATAATAGCACTACCTTGCTCTTTCATTTTCCTTAAAATCGCAAATAAGCGTTCTGTTTCCTGAGGTGTCAAAACCGCTGTAGGCTCATCTAATATTAGAATATCTGCCCCACGGTATAAAACCTTCATGATTTCAACTGTCTGTTTTTCACTAACAGACATATTATAAATTTTCTTTTCTGGATCCACTTCAAGTCCGAATTTTTGGCTGATTGACCCAATTTTCTCTTTTAATTGTCTTGGTTTCATTCTTTTTTCCTTCACACCAAGTACAATATTATCCATTGCATTATGAACTTCAATTAGTTTGAAATGCTGATGAATCATTCCAATTCCAAGCATAGCAGCATCGGTTGGCGAATTGATAGATACTTCTTCACCGTTAATATAGATGGAGCCCTCATCCGGATGATAAATTCCTGAAAGCATATTCATTAATGTAGTTTTTCCTGATCCATTCTCACCAAGTAAAGCAAGAATTTCTCCTTTTTTCACTTTTAAATTAATATGATCATTAGCAACTACACTGCCAAAAGTTTTCGTAATACCATTACACTCAATTGCATATTTTCCCTGATTCATAAACATGTCCTCATATCATTTTCCATTCTTTCGTCTAAATAGGGGGTAAGTAAAAACCTTACCCCCCCATTAGTTTTAAATGATTATTTATTTCTCTGTTACGTTTTTGAAGTACCAGTTAATACCACCCTGAATCGTTGCATCATCTAATGTGCCGCCTTCTACACCAACTGTTGTTCCTTCATTTGTTTCAATAACACCATCAAATACATTAAAGCTTCCATCCATGATTTTAGCTTTTACTTCTTCGATCTTAGCTGCTGCTTCTGGGTTATTTAAATCAGATAAATCAGAAAGTGTTACAAGACCTTCCTGCATACCACCATAGTAGTTCGCACCAGTCCATGTTCCATCAATCAACTGCTGAACTGCCCATGTATAATATGCACCCCAGTCCCACATAGTAGAACAAAGTACTGCACCAGGAGCATCTTTACTCATATCAGAGTTATATCCAACACCAAATACTCCAGCTTCTTCTGCTGCAAGCTGTGGATTAGGAGTATCACAATGCTGAGCAATCACATCACAACCATCAGCGATTAATGCCTGTGCTGCCTGAGTTTCACCTTCTGGATCATACCAGCTGTTTGTAACCTTTACGTATACTTCACAATCAGGATTTACAGAATAAGCTCCCATAGCAAACGCATTAATACCACCAGCTGTTTCAGAGAGAGTTTTTCCGAATGCTGCTACATATCCAAGTTTATTTGTTTCTGTTTTTAAACCAGCTGCAATACCTGATAAGTATCTTGACTGATAAATTCTACCAAAGTAATTATTAAAGTTTGCACCATTTGATTTATAGCCTGTACCATGTGAGAAAATAACATCTGGATATTCCGCTGCTAATTTTTCACAAGTATCCATATAACCATAGCTGGTTGCAAAAATGATAATCGCACCTTCTTCAATACATTCCGTCATTGCTGCTTCAATTGCAGTTGGATCATCATCAGCAACATTATTTTTTCTAATAATCTGATCATCTTTTAATCCAAGATTCTTCTGCATTGCAACGATTCCCTGATCATGTGTGTAAGAATATCCTGAACCTGCTGCTGGATCACCAATATGAATAACACCAACTTTAATGTTCTCCACTGCTACAGGAGCATAACCACCCTCTGCATTACTTTTGTCAACGATGTCCTGTGTTTCCTTGTCAACTGCTTCATTCGTATTGCTACCACATCCTACTAATAAGGATGCTACCATACTCACGCAAAGTAACGCGCTAAGTAATTTCTTCTTCATAATTCTCCTCCTTAAAGTAAGTCTTTCGACTTTAAAAATGTTCCTTTTCTATCCTACACGTTTTCAATCTGCCAGTCAATAGGTTCCATTCCATTTCTTATCAGAAACTCATTTGCTTTACTGAAATGTTTACATCCCATAAATCCTCTATATGCTGACAATGGACTTGGATGTGGTGCTTCTAAAATTAAATGCTTTGAATTGTTCAACATCTTCTTCTTCATCTGAGCAGGTCTCCCCCATAACATATATACAATCGGTCTGTCTTGCTCATTTACAGCCTGAATAATTGCATCCGTAAATTGTTCCCATCCTTTTCCCTGATGCGAATTCGCCTGATGTGCCCTGACTGTAAGAACAGTATTCAGCAATAAAACCCCTTGATCTGCCCACTTTTTTAGATACCCATTATTGGGAATGTAGCATTCACAGTCATCCTTAATTTCTTTGTAGATATTTTGAAGAGACGGAGGAATATCCTTTTGCCCAGGTAAAACAGAGAATGACAGTCCATGAGCCTGATTGATATTATGATACGGATCCTGACCCAGCAACAAAATTTTGACCTCACTAAGTGGCGTAAAATGAAATGCATTAAAAATATCTTCTGCTGGTGGATAGATTGTTTCATTTGAATATTCTTCACTGACAAATTGATATAACTGCTTATAATATGGCTTTTGAAATTCTTCTCTCATCGAATCCAGCCAATCATTTTGAATCATTCCCATATAATCACTCCTAACATTCAAATTATGAACATAATAACACTCGAAAAACTGTTGTGAAATAGATTGTATTACACTCTATTTTACAACAGTTTCCTATTTTCTTATAGATTTTAATATCTTACAGGTACGCCTCTACTCTTTAAATATTTTTTTACCTGATTAATCTCTAGTTCTTTGTAATGGAATAGAGATGCTGCTAACGCCGCATCTGCCTTGCCAACGGTTAATGCATCATAGAAATGTTCCATTGTTCCCGCTCCACCTGAAGCAATCACTGGAATTGAAACATTCTCTGCGATTTTCCTTGTAAGCTCAATGTCATATCCTGCTTTTGTTCCATCACAATCCATGCTTGTTACAAGTATTTCTCCAGCACCTAGTTCATCTACTTTCATAGCCCATTCAATGGCATCGATTCCCATATCAATACGACCACCATTTTTAAAAATATGCCATCCATTCTCAGTCCTTTTTGCATCAATTGCTACAACAACACACTGGCTTCCAAACTTCTCTGCTGCTTCACTGATTAAGGAAGGATTCATAATCGCTGCAGAATTTATAGCTACTTTGTCTGCTCCCTCACGAAGAATTGCTTTGAAATCATTTACCGTACGAATTCCGCCACCAACAGTAAACGGAATAAAAACCTTTTCAGCTACCTTCCGAACCATATCTACCACAGTTTCTCTTGCATCAGATGATGCCGTTATATCTAGGAATACTAATTCATCTGCTCCAGCTTTATCGTAAGCTGCTGCAATTTCAACTGGATCTCCAGCATCTCTTAAATCTACAAAATTAACACCCTTTACAACTCTTCCATTATGCACATCAAGGCAAGGAATCATTCGTTTTGTATACATTTAGTTTCCTCCCTTAATCTTTAGAAAGTTCTCTATAATTTTAAGTCCCGTTTCAGAACTCTTTTCAGGATGAAACTGACATCCAAATATATTACCTTTTTCAACGGATGCATGAATATGGGTGCTATAATCAATCTGTGCTGTTACGATTCCCTCTTCCTTTGCTTTTAAATAATAAGAATGTACAAAGTATACGTAAGAATCTTCTTCAATACCCTCAAATAATCTACCTTTATTTGGAAAGTTTAAAGAATTCCATCCGATATTCGGAATCTTAAGTCCTTCACTATCTGGAATTTTGAGAATTTCACCTTCTAAAATACATAATCCTTTACAACCTTTGGATTCCTCACTACTCGTAAACATTAACTGCAACCCAAGACAAATCCCGAGAAATGGAACTCCTTTTTCAATCACCTCATGAATGACATTCTCTAACCCATATCCACGTATTTTTTCCATGGCAATTCCAAAAGATCCTACGCCTGGAAGTATTACATGATCCGCTTTTAAAATCGTATCACGGTCTCTTGTTAATACTGCCTCTTTCCCTAAATGTTCTACGGCTTTCATTACACTTTTTATATTTCCTGCATCATAATCAATAATAGCTACCATACTTTATTGCCTCATCTCATTTGCTGTATTATTCACCTGCTCTATAATTTCCATCAGAACCTTTTTTTACATCAAACTCATACAATAATTTATCTTCCTGTGTTTGATTTGCTTCCTGATTATCAGTAGTATTCGATGATACTGCACTCTCCACAACGGAAGATGCTTCATTATCACTTACTTCATTCATGGTACTCTGTTCTTTTGTGCTTACCATTTCATTGCTACTCACTGTTTGATCACTAATCATAGGCTCTTGTGTAGTTTCTGCTATTTCATTTTTACTTATTGAATTGTCTGAAAGTGATTGATCCCCTTCTGGTAATTCCACAACTGTTGGTCCATATAAGAAATCTTCTAATGCAATCGAATAATCATCTGTATCCTTAATAACTGCAAATTCTCTTAATTGCTCTTCTGTAATTTCATAATCTACAAAACAGGAACGTAGTTGATCATAGTATTCATTGAATTTATCCTCAATTCCATATTCCTTTGCATAATCAATATACTTATCATATATCTTAATACCCATTACTAATTCATTCAAAGCCTCTAAGTCTTGACCAGCTTCCTTCCAATGACTGTATGATTGTTTGCTTCTTTGCATTTTCATTAGAATAACTGATTTATTATACAAAATCTGTTCGTCTTCATTTAAGTCAAAACCACAGAGTTTTTCATATGCTGATTGATAATCACCCAGACCAAAAAAATCTCTTGCTTCATTAACATATGTATATTTAGGTAGTATTGCAAGACAAATAATAAAGAAGATAAACATAGAGCTTACAATAATAAAAACATGAATAATTTTCTTTTTCGGAATTTTGTTTTCAGGAGCTTCTGGTTCTTTTTTAACCTTTTCTTTTTTATTTCTAGGTTCCTTTTTTTTCTTTTCCTTACTTTTTGATTCTTTCTTTTCCTTTTCCTTTTTAACCTTCTTAGTCTTTTTACCTTCCGGCTCTTGCTGATCTAACTCCTGTAAAATTGCAAGATTTTCAGGCGATGGATTTCCATCTAAATCCGATGGTCCCATAATAGGGTTCAAAATCTCATCTTCTAAAGGATTTTCTTGCACTTCTTCCTCAATAGTTTTCGGAGCTTTATGAAACAGCTTCTGTAAAAATCCAGGTTTTTTTTCTTTTTTTATAGTTTGATCAATTTCCTGACTATCTTCTTGTTCCTGATCGTTACTGTTTTCTTTTTTCTTCTCTTTCTTTTCTTTCTTTTTATGTTTGGTTTTCTTAAGCGACTCTTCTTCTAATGGTTCTTCATTATTAATACTTTCTTGATTTTCATCTCCAAAAGAAAACAAATCAATTGGTTCATCTGCGTCTGCACTACGTTCTTCCATATCTGCATCTGCATTTTCTAACATAGAAAGAACATCCTTCTCAACCATTTCATTATTGTCATTCTTTTTCAGTAAATCACTAATTTCAGATAATTCATCATCCTCAGGAAGCAGGTCCAATAAATCTGTCACGTCAGACTCATCATCGATATCAGCAGCCATAATCATATCATCATTTTCTATATTTTCTACGCTGCTTGAAGATTCTGTTTCCTCCTCATCTAATTCAGGAATTGCTTCAAGTAACTTTGCAATGTCCTCAGTAGACATCATTTTATTCGGATCTCTGTCGATGTCCAGTATTGGAGTCTCATCGTTTTCTTCCTCAGGTTCACCAATATCTTCTATCGCTATTGGATCATCATCATACTCATCTATTGAAATATCTTCAGACATATTTTCATTATTCTCTCGCTCATCTATAGAGCGTAATAAATTATCTAAATAATCTTCATTTGAACCCATTTAAACTCCCACCCGTTGTATAAACAACACATAGTAAATTATTTTACATCTTAATTTTATCATATTTATTCTTTATTCACAATTTCTTTTCTCAATAGTGTTATTGGATTTTCAGGGATAGAAATTCCCTTTCCTGAAAGTTCTTCAGTTAGTTGTGGTAGAATTCCATTTACTCTGATAAACGTAGACTTTTGATTATAAAATGCCATCTTTTCAAATGGAAATCGTATCATTGAGGGATAGTTTAATATAACACCTAATTCTAAAATGCACACTTTCTTATTCATAATCCCTTGAATCCATGTTGTATATTTTTTCCATTGATTTATATACCCTGATTCTATATATTTCTTTGCATTTACATTATTAAAAACAAAATGTTCCTTGCATTTTTTGCAGATTGGTTGATTAAGTTCTACTAATTTGCATTTATCATTTTCTATTGAATTTATAATAAATTCACTTATTTTTTTACTCTCACTTAATTCCTCCGAACACCCATTATCACATTGTAAAAAATGATAATTTCCAAAAGGCGCAACAATTCTATCTTCCTTAAATCCAACTTGATAAATTAAATCATCCATATTCATAGTTATAATAAAGTAATTTTTATTATCTATCATTTGCATTAAATTTTGATAAGCGATTTGAATTTCTGATACAATGGGAGAATTATTCATTGCTTTTGAAAGTAAAAAAGGATATACCCATGCATAGTCTTCTTCTTTCAATTTCTCTTTTTCTATTTTACTTAGAAAAATCTTATAAATTTCACTGTTTTTTAAAACTGAAAATCCAATTTCAAATTGCTCACCAATTCCAATAAGAATTAAATCTGATTCATCTATTTTATTTTTTAATAATTCCAAATTCACATCAAAGCTCATTTTATAATCCATTTCCTTATTTAATTTTATATAATAGAATCAAGAGAATATATATATTTTTAATTCTACTAATGTTATATTTTATCATTAATTGTACAATTTGCATACCTATAGAAATAAATATAAAAATTATTTGCAATTTTTGGAAAATTATACTATAGTGTTTGATGTAAGTATATTTTTGTTTCTTAAAGGAGGATATTAATGAAATCTGAAGTTATTATGGAATTTGATGGAAAACGAATCTCGGAAGCAGAACTTTACAAACAGGCGAAAAAAATTTGGTCTGATGCTGGAAAAAAAAGTGGTGATATCAAATCACTCAATCTCTATGTACAACCAGAAAACAATATAACATATTTCGTTATTAATGAAGATTTTAACGGCGAATTTGCTATATAGAACCATACATAAGCATAAGCAATGGACTAGGAAAATTCCTAGTCCATTATATTTATTTTCTATTTAATAAATCATCAATTTCTCTAACCAAATTTCCAATTTCAGGCTTTGATAACTGAGCATCTGCACCAAGCTCTTCCCCTTTTCGTCTCATCTCATCGTTTACTAATGATGAAAAAATAATCAAAGGAATATTCTTTATTTTGTCATTCGATTTAACTAATTTAGTTAATCTATGACCATCCATAATTGGCATTTCAATATCGGTAATAATAATTTGAACTTTACTTTTCAAATCCCCCTCTTTCAAGGCTTCATCTATATAGTTCCATGCCTCCTGCCCATTTTCTGTATGAGTAATATTTACATATCCAGCTTTTTTAAGTGAATCGCATATTAATCTATTTAATAATGGAGAATCCTCAGCGATTAATATAGGAACTTCTGAACGATTTCTATTTCCTAACGCATCAATATCCGTCACTTTTAATCCAGTTTCAGGACTAATATCTGAAACAATCTTTTCAAAATCAAGAATAATAACTAAACGATCATTGAATTTCACAATACCAGTAGAAATCCCATCATCTGAATTATTAATTGTAACATCTGGTTTGATGATTTCAGTCCAGGAAACTCTATGTATCCCAACAACCTGATCAACATGAAATGCAATATCTAATTTATTAAAATTTGTTACTATAAAGAGACCCTTATTTTCCTGTTCTCCTCTTTGCAAACAATTTTTCAAATTGATAGCAGTTATCATTGTATCACGAGGCATGAAAATTCCTTCCACGCTTGGATGAGCATTAGGTACTGGTGTTACCGGTTGATAAGGAATTATTTCTCTAATCTTAGCTACATTAATTCCGTAAGCATTATCTCCTAGTTTAAATTCCAGAATCTCCAATTCATTTGTACCATTTTCCAATAAAATGTTTGTATCCATATAGTTCACCTCTCAATAAGAATTAATCTACTATCTAAATGCAGTTATTAAGTGAATTATAACATATCTTGATAAAAAAAAATACATTTTTACATAAAATATAACAAAAAAAGCAACTACTTTATAGTTGCTTACTAATACCTTCAAAACCAAATACTGAATCATCCGATGTTATCCTCTTAGAATAACCCTCTGTTTTTATCCGTTCCTTTAGGATAAGCCCTAGACCTATTAGTAACTATCAGCTCCATACATTACTGCACT
>JAQUUB010000020.1:12263-59032 GCA_028694115.1 Lachnospiraceae bacterium | reverse complement strand
GTGAAACTCTTTGCTGTAGGTTCAAAGGGAGTAAAACTCCCTTGCAAGTTTAGGAACAGCCCATAGGCTGCTTCCGGTGCGAATGTGGGTACCACATTTGCGAAACTTGCCTATCATCCGCCACACATTACACAGAGATTATTAAGAGATGGGACAGCGCTAATGGAAAGTCTCCGGTGGAGAATTTCTATTAGCAGATGGCACACTCGAAATAATCTTTCATAACCAACATAGGATGATAGTGGTCTTGTGATTTTTCGTAGGGATTGGATGCAACAGACAATGCAAGTTCCATTCATTGCCCCCATTGCATCCGATTCTGGAGAAAAATCACTCGGCTAGAGCGTAGACGAAACGCCCTAGGATAACCCTTCACTCAAAATAGCATGTCTAACATTTCTTATATTTGTCTAACAATATGCAACACATCTTTTTTCATCGAAACATATGTCATGCTATATGTAAGACAATAAATACAAGCTGTAACACCTAAATCGTAAATCTATAAATTCTGCAAATAAGAAAAAGCTTCTTCTGGCATAGTCTCCTCTATAGAATCCTGAAAATTATCTGAATTAATTTTCAAATTTCTTTTAACGGAAGAAGCATTATTTTCTTCCGTTGACAGTTTTGCTGAAGGCTGAAATTCCATTCTCGCTAAGGCACTTGCTACCGATTCTACAATCATAGCTACCATCTTTTGATCATGCATTTCCAATGCCTTTAAAAACAGCTCTCGTTGTTCATTTGCCTGCATCCGTAAATACTCATGCATCTCCTTTTTGAAATGCTCTTGCTGTTCTATTTGCATTTCATTTCTATGATAAAATTTCAATGCTGCTTTAATATATGCCCCACTACTTCCATAAGGATTATTTGCTTTATCACGGTTATGACCCATAATTGCTTCATACAATTCTCGTTCATCTTCTTTCGAAACATTGAGTCGAAAAGATAAAGATTTCTGCAACTCACTTTTTCCTGCCATTGTCTCACCTCACGTTCCAATAAAAATAATATTATATTGCAGTTCTTAGAATTTCCCTTTTTGCATTGCCAAGAATTCGTATCCTTTTGCATTTGCCCGAATATCTTCAAGGTAATGAATATTAGTACCTTTCAAGCTTCCATAGCTCTTCATTACCAATGCTCCACCACCTGCATAAATAACTGTGAACATTTCCAGATCAAATCCCAATTCAGCTAACTTTGCCTCCATCCCTTTCGCAAAATCTGCAAGTCCCGCTCTGATAATCACCTTACAATCTGTTGGGATATTTACGTCTTTTTCAAGAATTATCTGCTGAATCATATCTTCACTAACCCTGCGGTTACAATTTTGGTACACATTGCTTTTAATACCTTCCATACATTGAATCAATGCCGCTGGAATCGAAGTACTTTCACTTTCTACTGGTACATAATTTCTTGTATGAATCACATCAATGGTTTTTGACCCAATATCAACAATTAGATTTTCTCTTCCATATTCTCGGAGCTTGTCTGCTATTGCTGCGTAACACTGCGGAAATACAAAAACCTCTATAATCCGAATCTCATACTCTCTTCCAGAATAACTAAATTGAATCTTCTCATTACGTAACAGATAACGATAAAAATCATCTTTTTCCTTTCCGAATCTGCTAAACGGTAGACCAACTGCTAAAATTACGTCAGCACTCTGTTGCTGATAAATATCCATTTCCTTTGCAATCGCAGCTAGCGTTAGTAAAAAATAATTCTCGTTCTCTGTCTTTGTCTGCATAAGAGGAAGTCTTCCTTCGCCAACTTTATAATAATTTCTCTGATAAATTAATGTGTTGTTGGTGAGGGTTGCTTCTCCTCCCAATTTTTCAACACCATTTTCAAATGTTGCATGTGGAGTTTTCATCATGGAAAATCCATGATCAATGCCTACCACCAGTAATCTTCTATCACTAATAAACATAATTGCCTCTCTTTCTGTAGCTACTCATTGCTACCATACAAATGATCTAATAATTCCAATACTGTCCGTAACGATTCCAAAATCTCAAAATCTAGTTCCTCGGACATGCTAATGTTACATAAATGTTTGTCAATCTGCTCCATGCGTTTCTTTATTGCATCAAAGGTTCTGATATTTCCTGTCACATGAATCTCCTGCTCTAAACAACTATTGATAAAGAATTCGGATCTCATAAGACCAGAAAGCGCTATACGCTCATCAATCAGCTGTTTTTCCTCTGGTGAAACTCTAAAATTCATAATGACATTACGTTTGCGGTTCTTATCCTTCTTAGTGGCATTTACACCAGTAAGAAGGGTGGTACGTCGATATATTTTACTCATAACATTCTCCAATCCGAGCAAGGAATTAAATCCTTGCTCTTACATATTCCAAGTCCCCATAATAAGGGGTTCCCACTAGATACCACGCATTGCCATTTTCATTCCAAGCCATTTCAATTCTGGTAGAAATCCATTTATCATCAACAAGAACTTCCATTCCTTCCCCACAATGAAATCCATCATTTTCCCACAAGTCCGATACTAAAAGTCCATATCGCTTATTGGAACTGTTATAGCCTAAGCGTCCTTCCATCATTCTTCTGGTTCCTCACTTTCATCTTCATCTTCGAAATCTGGTTCATCATGAAACATATCATTTAATTTATCAGCCATAGTCCGCTGAACCGATGGATACAAATGTGCATATCGCATGGTAATTGTGGCGCTCTCATGACCTAATCTTTCTGCAATCTGAACTGGTGAAAATCCAAGCTCGATCAATGCTGCACATGCACTGTGTCGCAGGTCATGAATACGAATTCTTTTTACACCAGCTGCTTTCGAACCTCGATCCATTTCATGATGCAGATAACTTTTTGTAATGTTAAACAATCTCGTATGTTCATCGATTTTGTATATCATTCCAAAATAATCCTCCAATTCATTGCAAAGAAATTCTGGTAGTTCAATCACACGATTTCCTTTGTCTGTTTTTGGTGTGGTGGTATATTCAATCCCATCAATTCTTTGTACCTGCTTATCAATCTTTAAAGTTCTTTTTTCCAAATTTATATCTCCACGCTCTAGTGCAAGCATTTCGCTCATTCGTACTCCTGTCCAATATAGAATTTCAAAAGCATAATAAGAGATAGGTTTATCTTTTATTACATCTGCAAATTTTGTATATTCGTCTTTTGTCCAGAACAACATTTCCTTTGCCTTTGCTTTCCCCATCTTTTTCCCTTTACTACAGGGATTCTTTGCTAAATCGTAGTAGCGGACCGCATGATTCAATATTGCTGTCAATTGATTTTGAAGGGTTCGCAGATACGTCTGGGCATAGCCTTTATCATTTTCATCTCGCTTACTTAACAGTTCGTTCTGCCATTGTAAAATATCTGTAGGAGAGATTTCTGATAAACTCTTTTCTTCAAAATACGGTCTAATATGGGTATTGATGATATGAACCTTTGTCCTGTAGGTGTTCAGCTTAATCTGTGGTTTAATGTCGGAAAGATAAACATCAATAAAGACTCCAAATCCCATATTGATGTCCTTACTTTTCTTTGCCAAAAAATCTCGCTCGTAGGCTAATGCATCCTTTTTGGTCTCAAAACCCCGTTTATCATGTTGTTTCTTTTTGCCCTGCCAATCGGTATAGCGCAGAGATACTCTCCAACGCTTCCCATCATAGCCATTCCAATTATCTTTAAAAACTGACACTATTCATTCCCCCTTTCGTGCCAATGTGCCATATCATAATTCACATCACTCTTGATACTGGTTTCTAAATCGCTTTTTGCTGTGAGCAACATTCGGATCAAATAATTCTTCTTATTCACAATCCTTGTATCCTGAGAAACATCATCAAATTTTTCAAGAACATATCGGATGGCTCCACTGTCGAGACGATAAAATTGATTTCCCATTGACCTTGCATCATAGGTTTCACCATTATTAAAAGTAATGGTTCTATCTGTGGCAATAATCTCACTCATATAGTCAAGCAAGGCATCTACCATTGCACCATCACCATCAAAAACCAAAGTTTCATAACTGATCAGGTATTTCAGCTCCTCTATGACACGTGCTTTGATATCATATTGTGATAACTGGCACTCTCTACATTCTTGTAGTAGATGATGATAGGATAAAATTTGACACAGCTCTCTATATTCAAATCTTTCAATCAGCTCCTGCATGGGAAGCAGACTTTTTGATATCGTTGGTATTACTTCCATCTCTCCATCATTCCTCTGAAAGATTGATTGATGATTATTTACTCTTTTGTTATTTACTTTGTTATTAATTACTTGTGTTGGATGTTCCGTATGCGGTATATCCGTAATCGAAGGAACCGTTTTCGATTTCTCCGTGAACGGATTTACCGTAATCGGATTTTCCACTTGCGGTGGAACTGGTACCTGATGCACTTCAATCACATTTTTACCAAAGCGCCCTCTCCCAATTCTCTCTTGTCCACCAGTCAGATATCCTCTTTTCATTAATTCATTCACACTAGAACGGATACAATCTACTCCGTCTGGTAGAATTTTTGAAAAGCCTTTCAAATTAAAATCCCAATTGTCTGATAGGGACAATATCGTTACCAGCATTCCTCGATCTCTCAAACTAAGCTTTTGATCAAGTAAAATATCTTTGCTTACATTCACATATAGTCCCTGGGTTTTATTCTTTAAAACTGCCAAAAAATCACTCCTTTCAATTGAAAAGGGGCGGCGACTATGCTAGAATACATTTATATGTAACGTACATGCATAGTCATGTGCCCAAGCTCCTGCGCCAACAGGAGCTTTTTCTTTTCTCTAAACTTCATCATCAGTTACCTCTTCATACATGCTTCTTCGTAGTAGATACGGTTGATTTTCCCACTCATTACAAGCAACTTCGGATTTTCTTTTTTCATTCGTTCCGATAATTCCTTAATAATGGCGTATCCTTTGCTTCGGCAAACTCCCCAATCAGCACATACCTCGTTTACATCTACATAAACTGGTTTTTCCATCACTTCCATACGTTTCTCTCCTCTCGTGTAATATTTGGAATAGAAATAAATTTATTACTATCTGAATTTTATTATACAGAAATATATTTATTTCTGTCAAGTACAGATTAGAAATATTTTTATTTCTGTTCTTTCTATTTTTTTTATTCTATGATAAAATGGGTTCATCATTAAGAAAATGAGGTGATTTTTGAGATGTCAGTTGGACACAAAATAAGAGCCATACGTGATCTAAGAGGTATGACTCAAAAAGAACTTGGTATCAAAGCTGGATTTTCAGCAGCTACTGCCGATGTTCGAATACGACAGTATGAAAGTCATAAAATGATTCCAAAAGAAGATAAGTTAAAAGAGATTGCAGCCGCTCTTGATGTAGATGTAAGTGCATTAAAAGATCATGATATCTATTCTGATCTAGATCTGATGCAGATCTTATTTGAATTAGAGGAAAATCACGGATTGGTAATAGAAAAAGAAGCTGGTCGGTATGTATTGTCATTTGACGAGTCACATCCATTATTTCGATACACCAATTATAAGCTCGACAGCTGGTACCGAGCCAAATCACAACTTCTATCCAATTCAGAAGATTCGGGATATGATGATAAAGAATATTTACTTTGGAAATACAGATTTCCACTTGATACTATGGAAATAGAGAAAGCGAATGCGGCTAAAGTACAGGAAAAATACAAACCATTTGTGAATAACACCTATAGTATAAAAAAGGTTAATGAATTTATTCTTTTATTTGAAAAATTAATCAGAAGTGGATTTGATATACAGATTGCTTCAGCGCCTGAAAGATCCGGTATCGGAACCTTTGTTTGCTGTGCCATATTTAAACATTCAGAATTATTAGAAGCTACGGGAGACGCAGCCAATGCTTATGCGGAGTATCTTTCTATGGTAGGTTATCTGGAGAAGTCCGGAATAGAGATTGAGAGGGAGACGAACTCTTTTGATGGTGAAACGCTGTTAGGGGTTTACTTTTATAGTTCTGTGTTGTCCACTGCGCTGAACCATACAGTTCGAGAAATAATTAAGGCTTACAAAGATGGTATGTTGGATGATAAGATTATGCAGATGCAGTATGAAGATTCGCTAAAGACATTTAATGTGCCGATTGTAAATATCAGATAATACCCTTCCTCTTATAAAAATAGCACTATAGATAATTTACATATCTATAGTGCTAGAACCTATTTTAAATACGTTTAACTATACAATAAGCGACTGCAACATAAATTTCATCAACGCCATCCAATAACCACATCAATTATACGATTCATAGTATTATGAATTGAAATCTAAAACTGAAAATGCAAAAACACCCTCTATTCTAAATCCTAACACAAATTCAACTTTAACACCTTCATCTTTTGTTTGTCGGTATATACGTTTCGGATTATAACTTGGATTAAACTTAATATTTATATCAAACTCTTCCAGATTAATCCAACCTACCTCTGGTTTATCAATCCTTACTATACGACCCTTTACTTTAGTAACAAGAGCCAATGCTGAATTATAGTCATTACTTTTAATAAGATAATTTTTGAATTTTTCAATTTTCTTCAAATTCTTTCCGTTTGAATTATAAACATCTACTAACAAACGCCTATTAGGTTTCTCTCTTGCCATCTCTTCACATTTATTGCTAAATTCAATACCTCGTCTTAAATATGTTTTATCCTCATTTTCTAATCCATACGCAAAAAAGGTTAGCATTGCTCGATAGCAAAACTCTATATCCGGGTTATTTACATATTGTTGAAAATATTCTATAGTTTTATTTAAGTCCTTTTCAAAATGTCTCACAAAGTCAAACCATAGAACTATATTACTTGCATTATCAGATTGTTCTTGAATATTATCAGTTATTAGTTTTCTAACATATTCATATTTCGTAGTGTCTAGCGAAGCCCAATCCTTATTACACTTATGATAATAACCATATATCAAATTTTTTCTAATTGGCGGATAATAAACATCCTCTTTTGTAAGCAAATTATTCCATGCACTTATTGCATCAGATATATTTCCTTCCAATTTTAAAATCTGGCTCTCATAATTAATTATTGTATCCTCATGGTTCATATTCATATATAAATCAATTACTCGAATATTATCGAGAGTCTCATATACTTTTGCTATATAATCATTACACCATGAATGTTTTTCGCTTTTTATCATCTGAGACACTGTTATATTTGAACAAATATTTTTTTGAACATCACGAATAATAGATAGTAAATAATTCATTTTCGCCGTAAAAGACGCGATATTTCCGATATTTAATTCTACAGATCTATCGTATGCCGCTTCCACTTCTTCTAATGTATTATGTAGCATCCTAACAAACGCCTGATAATCTTCATTTATTTCCTCAATATTCTTTTGAATATAATTTCTCATTTTTTTTGCAAGTATAATACCCTTAAGGTGATAAAATGTATAATCCTCTGCAATATCCATCGCTTTTTGTATATAGTCTAGTGCAGGAATTTCATCCTCCTCAATGTAATGATAATAACGTGCCAAATTACTATAAACATATGGATTCTTATCAAATTTATTACAAAGTGATGTTAATATGTTTTTTTTCGCAATATCAGATGGTAAATCTTCAATAGCATATGAAAAATGTTTTTGTTCAACAGTATCATTATTACTAGAGAATTGTTGATTCAAAAATAAAGCTTTCAAAATACGCATTGCCTTATCATTATTCTTAAACAATTCAAGGTCTTCAATTACCAACATCAATGCTGACTCTAATTTATTTTTCCATGCTTTTTCATTAGTCATTCCATAAGAACATAATTGTTTAAGTAGTTCTCCAGATACACTATGATGTAATGTTCTTACCCCCTCATCACTTATAAGTAACAACGCAAATTGCTTCTTTGATAAAATTCGTTCTAATGTTTTTACGCCCTCTTTCTTTATAATCTGTTCTACTATCACCATTGGAACTTCAATTCCTGTGTAATAGTGAACCGAAGTTATAAATAGCAAAATTTTCTTTTGAATATCATTTGTATCCTTAAGATGATCACGGACATAATCCGATAATTTAATAAAAGAATCTTCAAATGCGCATAATGCGTATACAAAAGGAGTAATTGCATTCGAATCACCATTTTGTAAATTCCTTATTGCTTCTTTTCTTTTTTCTTTTACATTTTCTGAAATGTTCAAAATATCAATTTGCTTAGTATATATTGACTCAAATGCATTTATTTCATTGCCTTTAAGTTGCTCCTCTAAATAGTTTTCCACTCCACCTCCCATGTGTCTTCGTGAAAACAAAATTGTAACCGGTGTATTGTCCACATCTAAATTACGCATTAACTCATTAACCAATTGAATATCAAAATCATGTATATCAATCACTAAAAGAATACGATTCCTCTTAACATCACCACACAATGAACGTAATCTTTCTCTTGTTCCTTCCTTAGAATAATGATTTAGTATAACAACTGGAACTGAATCGTGAAAAAACCAAGCAAGCATTCTAATGACAGTTGTAACTCCAGCACCTGCCTCATAGTCAATTTTAATTAAATCAGAATGAGTGCTATTTCTCTTTATTTTATCCGAAACACTCTCAATCAATTCCTTATATTTCTTTCTATCTGCAGCAATGCTTGGGTTAAGTTCATTCCATTGTATATTACGTCCTTGAAAATAAGATGAACCTGTTTTTAAAAGGAATCCCTCCATTTTTTCAATACTTACATATAAAGGCTCCATTTCTTCATGTATCCATATTGGATCACTTACTGAAAAATGTTCATCTTGAAGTAAACAATACTCATCCTCACTTAAAGATAGCTTTCTATTATAAGCAAGCGCTTCACATACATCATCACATAAGCAGCTAATTTCAATATATTCTGAATCATCATTTATATAAAATTCCTGACCCCTTGAGATATCAACATGTTTATGGAATAAAGGTGTCCCAGAATTTGCTGAAACCAAACTATTTACAGATGAATTTTTGCATTCTCCAGTATACATACTAACAAAAATCACTTTTTTTTCTAGTGATGATACAACTTGATTAATACACGAATTCACCGTGTTAAAGAATTTTCTCCCCCATGCTCTTGTATCCACAGTACTCGTCCCGGCTTTATCTGAATTTGGAGCCATATACCAAAACAATGTCTTTCCTTCGTAGAATTTAGGAATTTTAGTCATTTCCGTAAGATCATGTTTACTAATTCTTTCATTATGAAAATTACTGTGCAAACCATTCTCAGCTGTATTTCTAGTATAATCAACAACCATCGACCATTTCATATTCGAAATTAATTCATATTGTTGTTTAGAATACTGGTAATCTTCTCCGATTAATAGTATATAGTTATATTTGTCCTGGTTTTCTAGTTCTAATTGTTTAGAAACCAACTTAAAATTGTCACTCTTACATGACTTCATCCAACGCTCTATTTCCTGCTTTTTTTCGCCACTAGCTTCAGAGTTTACAGACCCAGATCTATAATACACTTGCCCCGCTATCACTTTATCCTTATAACTTTTCTTTGAAATAAACGGTCCACATTTTGAAATACCTATCTCAAAAACTCCTATATAGTGTTTTTTATACATAAATCTATAATATATAAATTCTAGATGTTCAGGTCCAACATTTCCATTTATAAAAGTCTTGAAATTATTCTCATCTATATTTGGATCTACATCAAAAAATTCATTATGTCCATCCTTTTGCCGAACCCCAATAATAATATACGCAGATTCATATCTAATAGTATTGGCCATTGATAAAATATCTTTTAGAAAACTTATTTTACTATTTTCATCGCCTATGTCATATATCTTTTCTTTAAAATCACATATATCAGCTTCTGAATACTTAAGTAGAGCACTTAATCTATTCTCAGTTAGTGTTTTTTCCATAACATCCCTCCATTTTGCTACGTTAAATTTTTTCTTATTTTATTTTATATCTTAATTATGCTTACCCCAATAAAATCCAATTAGCATTAGTTTCTTTCAAATCTAATACTATAACTTTACCATTGTTTCAATAGTTTCTCAATGTAAATATATCCATATTGATTGCTATGCAATCTATCCAAAAGTGTTATTATAACTAAAAATATACATTGCGTATTCTTATAGTATTACATTATCACTATTCTCATAAACCATTCTGTAAATCATTATAGAAAAAATATTTCACCCACTCCCCCCACAATTATCTTTTCCTATTTGCTGACATTTTGCTGACAAAAAAGCCGCAAAGCCTTGATTTATAAGGCTTTGCGGCTTTTTCAGGTCACTCAAACTCTATCGTTGCTGGTGGTTTTCCGGTGCAATCGTACAGCACTCTGTTAACCCCTTTTACTTCATTTACAATCCTACTTGTCACTTTACCTAGTACTTCCCATGGTAAATCGGCGCTTTCGGCGGTCATGAAATCACTGGTGGTGACGGCACGGAGGGCGATGGCGTAGTCGTAGGTTCTCTCGTCTCCCATGACGCCTACGGAGCGCATGTTGGTGAGGGCGGCGAAGTACTGGCCGATTTCTTTGTCGATGCCTGCTTTGGCTATTTCCTCACGGTAGATGAAGTCTGCGTCCTGAACGATTTTGACTTTCTCAGGGGTGACATCTCCGATGATACGGATGCCAAGGCCTGGGCCTGGGAATGGCTGACGGAATACCAGATAGTCTGGGATGCCAAGCTCTAGTCCTGCTTTTCGTACTTCGTCCTTGAAGAGGAGACGAAGTGGTTCTATAATTTCTTTAAAATCTACACAGTCAGGAAGTCCGCCTACGTTGTGATGGGATTTGATGACTGCTGATTTTCCAAGGCCACTTTCGATAACATCGGGATAGATGGTTCCTTGTACAAGGAAGTCTACGGCTCCGATTTTCTTTGCTTCTTCTTCAAATACACGGATAAATTCTTCTCCGATAATTTTTCGTTTACTTTCCGGTTCTTCGACACCTTTTAGTTTCTCATAGAAACGTTCTTGCGCATTCACACGGATAAAGTTGAGATTATAGGAGCCGTCTGGTCCAAAGACTGCCTCAACTTCATCTCCTTCATCTTTACGTAAGAGTCCGTGATCTACGAATACACAGGTAAGCTGTGAGCCGATTGCTTTTGATAAGAGCACTGCTGCCACAGAGGAATCTACACCACCGGATAAAGCACATAATACTTTACCAGTTCCGACTTTTTCTTTAATTTCCCTGATGCTTGTCTCTACAAAGGAATCCATCTTCCAGTCACCCTTGCATCCACATACATTGTAGACAAAGTTGGAAAGCATTTTCGTTCCTTCTTTTGTATGAACGACCTCAGGATGGAACTGAACGGCATACAAGTTCTTTTCTTTTGATTCCATTGCTGCTACCGGGCATACCGGTGTATATGCTGTTATCTCAAATCCTGTTGGGGCTGCTTCGATATAATCGGTATGGCTCATCCAACAAATTGTTTGATCAGAAATTCCATCAAATATTGTTTCCTTAAATCCTATTTGTACCTCTGTTTTACCGTATTCGCTTACTGGAGCGGTTGCAACCTTGCCTCCTAATAGAAATGCCATAAGCTGGGATCCGTAGCAAATACCTAATATTGGAATTCCCATTTCAAATAATGCTTTATCACATAGTACAGAGTCCTTTTCATAGACACTGTTTGGTCCACCAGTAATAATAATCCCTTTGGGATTGATTTCTTTTATTTTCTCAAGACTCAGATCATAGGGATGTACCTCACAATATACGTTGCATTCTCTGACTCTCCTGGCTATCAGCTGATTATATTGTCCACCACAATCAAGTACAATTACGATTTCCTGATTCATTAGTTCTCCTCCTGAAGCTGCTTTGTATTTTTAGAATGTCACGACCATTCATTGCCTCTGCAACTGTATTTGTGCTAAAAATCTATAAAAAGTATATACAAAATGATATTAAATGTCAATGTCACCAACATGTTTATAGAGAACTAGTACAAATACAATTAGATATTCTCTTATTATTTCGAGCAGGCAGAGGCCAACAGAATCATTATTTTGTCTGATGCAGATATTTTTCTCTTGTTGCAAGACCACCACGTATATGACGTTCCGATTTATTTACATCAAGAACCTTTCTGGCATCCCTGGCAAGAGAAGGATTAATTATAGATAAACGTTCTGTTACATCTTTATGTATGGTTGTAGCCTTTTGTGTTGCGAAATAAGTTTATTAAACTGCAAGAATCACTTCTTCATCCAATCCAATATCATTTAGCAATCTCAAATAGATATCGATGGTTCCATCCTTCTTTACTCGTATCTGTTTGATCACTTTTTTGAGCTGGGCATTGGTGATCTCCCCCATGGACAATAGTTCTTCCATATCCTGAAAGGTCTGATTCACCAGACTCACTAACTGGTCACCTTTGCTTATGTTATATTCTACTATTTTTAGTTCATTTTCTGTCTTTTCAATCTGCTCGTTTAGTTTGCTGATTTTCTCGTTTAACTCTGCTCTACTGATGAGATCGTCGATAAACATCTGGGTCAGCTTGTCCTTGGTCTTTCGCAGTTTATTCTGCGTTGCAGTTAATTCTTTTTCATAGGCTGTATTATCGTCTTTTGCCTTGTAAACACGATGAAATTCTTTCACAATGTTAGCAATGATCTTGTCCTTCTGTAGATTAATATTGGTCAGATATAACTTGATTTCCTCCATTAATTCTTCTTCTGGAACCTTGGTCTTATTCTCGCAGGAGGAAGTTCCATTTGCATTCCGTCCACTACATACCCATGAAATGTAGATGTTTTTATACTTTCTTTCTACACGTCGAAATGAGAATCCGCAGTCGGAGCATTTGATTAAGGTACTGAATGGGTACTTGTTGCTTTGACGCTCCTTTCTCAGATGAAATGCCGTGTGTCGTCCCTGCAAAATGTTTTGCGCCTGTCTGTACTGTTCTTGTGAAATAATAGAAAGGTCTGGACGTTCAGTTACCATCCATTCACTTTCCTCCTTTTCTTTTCGATTCCCTGTAAGAAAGTCCGCTATCTCTTCTTTTCCATTGACAATTCTACCCGCATAAATCTCATTTTTCAGAATCCTGGCAATGGCATTCTGAGACCACTGACAATTACGTTTTGTTTTCATTCCTTTGTCATTGAGCATATTCGCAATTTGGGCAGCACCATACCCCCCTTCGGTGTACCAGTCGAAAATCTGCTTTACAATCCTGGTTTCTTCTGGATTCATTTCAAGATTAAAAAAATCACCATTTGTTTTATCGTATCCATATACAAGATTCGGCACTTTTCCTCTGCTTGCATTCTCTTTCTTTCCAAACTTGATACGTTTGGATGTATTAGAAGACTCTTCCTGGGCTACTGCCCCCAGAAGAGTCAATACAAATTCAGAGTTACCCATGGTCTGCATATTCGCTGTAATAAACGTTGTATCTATATTCAGAGCACGTAGGGAACGAACACTTTGAAGCAGGTCCACGGTATTACGGGCAAGCCTTGAGACGTCCTTTACTAAAACCTGTTGAAAGTTCCCTTTTTCTGAATCCTTCATCATACGTAGGAATTCCTTACGGTTCCTGATCTTGGTCCCAGAGATTCCTTCATCTGCATAGGTATGGACAAGGTTCAAGTTGTATTTCTCACAATATTCCTGAAAGAACTTTTTCTGGGTTTCAAGGGAATTAAGCTGATCAGATTTGTCAGTGGAAACACGGCAGTAGGCTACGACATTCATGTGGTGGACCCTTTCTAACGAATCAATGAATTTCTAAGATACCTGGATGTAATCGCATCAGACATGTCTACCATTTCCTGTGGAGTACCTTGAAACATGATTTCTCCACCTGCGCTACCACCGTCCGGCCCAATATCAATCAGATAATCAGCCTGCTTCATCACATCCAGATTATGTTCAATGACAATCACTGTATTCCCACGCTTTACCAGACTATCCAGTAACGTCATGATGTTTTCCACATCCGAAGCGTGTAAACCAGTAGTGGGCTCATCCAGAACGTAGATGTTCCCTTTTTTATATAAATTTTTAGCAAGCTTTACCCTTTGACGTTCCCCACCAGACAAGGTAGAAAGGGGTTGTCCCAAGGACAAATAAGATAATCCCACCTCTATCATAGCTTCTAAGATCTTACATATCTTACGGTTATCTTTAAAAAACTCAAGTGCATCCTCCACTGACATTTCTAATATTTCTACGATGTTTTTCCCCTGATAGCGATAAGACAAGGCTTCCTCACTATACCGCTTCCCTTCACAGGCCTCACATACCGTAACAACTGGATCCATAAAAACAAGCTCCGTTACCACCACTCCTTTTCCAGCACATACTGGGCAGGCTCCCTTACTGTTAAAAGAAAAAAGAGAAGCATCTGCTCCACATTCTTTCGCCAGAATCTTACGAATTTCATCAAAGAAACCTAAGTAGGTTGCAGGGGTAGAACGTCCGGTAGCCGTGATTGGAGACTGGTCTACGAGTACAACCAAATCTTTATACTGTTCTGCAAATACATCACGTATTAAAGTACTTTTTCCAGAGCCTGCTACACCCGTCACTACCGTCAACACATGAAGTGGAATATCTACGGATATACTTTTGAGATTATGAAGGTTCGCATCTCGGATTGGCAGAAATTCTACTGGTTTACGTGGTTTTTTCTTAATCGGAATAATATCTTTCATTGCATTACCAGTTTTTGTACCAGAAATGAGTAAGTTTTCATAACTTCCCTGAAATAAAATCTGTCCGCCATTTTTTCCAGCCAGGGGACCGACATCAATCACCTCATCTGCAATGCCAATCACATCCTTATCATGCTCTACCACTAATACCGTATTTCCTTTATCTCGTAAATCCCTGAGCAAGGTTGTCATACGATAAACATCCCTTGGATGCATCCCGGTACTCGGTTCATCAAAAATATAAATCATACCAGTTAGAGAGCTTCCCATGTAACGCACCAGCTTAAGCCGCTGTGCTTCACCACCAGACAGAGATTCTGATTCCCGATTCATACTAAGGTATGGAAGTCCAATTTCAATCATCCGGCTAAGAGATGATATCAAGGACTGTACAATGGTCTGTCCTCTTTTATCTGTAAAAGTCTGTAGAATATCTCGAAGCTTTGAAAACTCCATTTCACATAGCTTATCGATCGAATATCCATTGATTTTGCTGGAAAGTGCTGCTTCATTTAAGCGACTCCCATGACAAGAGGGGCATTCCTTCTGTACGATAAGCGCTTCCAAACGTTTTTGCAGGGTTCCACTAGAATCCGAATGATCTCGTTTCAACAAGAGTCTGTTTAGTTGGTTATATATACCTTCCACATGCTTGTCAACCTGTTCTCCACCTTTTTCATAGGCGCCATAAAGCAGAAGATTTCTTTCCTGTTCCAAGTAATCTTTCCACTTTTTATCTAAATTGAATAGTCCTGACTCTGCATACTGTTTCCAAAACCAGTGACCTGGCTGAAACATAGTCAGATCAATCATACCGCTATTTAGACTTTCCTCTTCCAGTAAGACTACATCCATATTGAGCTTGGTCACTTTCCCAAGTCCAGAACATTCCGGACACATTCCCGCTGGATCATTGAAAGAAAAACAGGATGCTGTGCCAACATGAGGGGTTCCAATACGTGAAAAAAGTACGCGCATCATCGAATATAAATCGGTAATTGTTCCTACGGTTGAACGTGCATTCCCTCCAAGACGACTTTGATCAACAATAACAGATGATGACAAATTCTGAATCAAATCGCATTTCGGCTTCTCGTATTTGGGTAGTCTTCCACGGATAAAAGCGGGATAGGTCTCATTCATCTGCCGTCCACTTTCGGCTGCAATTGTGTCAAATACTATGCTGGATTTACCAGACCCTGAAACTCCAGTAAATACCACAATCTTTTCCTTTGGAATCTCCAATGAAATATTCTTTAAATTGTTCTGTGTCAATCCTCTGATTATAATTTTATCTTGATGCGACATAAGGTCTCCTTTCCTTTCAAACGACACTTCAAAGTGCCAGAATTCTATTATAGAAAAGAGATATATTTAAAACTTCTGAATTCTTGCCTTGTTTCTCAAATCTCTAAAACCAGTACTTTTTCCTCCCACTTCTCATTCTTTAATGCTTGTTCACTCATCATTCTCTCTACCTTTGGCAAGTTGATTTCAACCAGCCATTTGACAAGAAATTTTTCTGTTTCTTCCGGTGTATTCGGGTTATGAAATACATAGTTTCGTTTTTGTTTTTCCCCCAAATCTTAGGTCAAGGCCCTCCCCTTGACCTCACCTCCCTTGTCCTTTTTTTCAGCTTATGCATTCGTCTTTTCAAATATGATGAATCTTCTCTTTAATATCTAATTTTAAATTTCTCCACGCATACCTCAACCATCTGTGCAATTTCTTTTGCCTTACTTCTATTCATCCCAACACAATCTGCTACTGCAAGCAAATCCTTAATCCCAGGATCTACTCCGT
Source organism: Lachnospiraceae bacterium (assembly GCA_028694115.1). Next base: position 42,479 of record JAQUUB010000020.1, on the reverse strand, counting down.
TTCCATTGATTGTCGTTGCATGCTCTCCTCCTATAGACGAGCTATAAGTCAAATCATATGCCGGAGAAAGTCTCCATAACTCACTACTCTCATCATACAGATAGGAGAAATTCTTTGAATGATCATCTCTATTATGCGCGTATACATTAAAGCACATGCGTCGATACAGTTCTTCTATTTGCGTATAATCCCTGGTCATTTCCATGGTTAATTTCATGAGAATATTGTAATCCAGATTAGGAATTCGATGAGATGTTTCAAGAAGTCCACTTACAGAAATCATGTGATTTTTTTTAACCGTTTTGTCTTTATATTGCATTCTGTCAAATCGCCTGGTTCCAAAATATCCTGCACATATTTTTGACGGAAACAGCTTAGTTTCTTCCATTTTGATTCCACATTCTCTGGCACATAATGAATATTTATATTCCTGTTCTCCAATATTACTATCATCCTGTGAAGATGCAAATTTTATAATCCATTCTTCCCCATTTATATTGGTCAATATTTTGGGCCTTGCACCTCCTGAAGAACCTCCCAGACGAAACAACTCATCCAGATTATCTGAATCAACCGTTTTAAGAATAACTGCACATTCTTTGGCTATCCTATCCAATTCAATATCTGGTATTGGTAATTCAAAGTGATACTCTGGTTCATAGGTCAATGCACCCATTCCCGAGTTTGCTACAATTGCTAAACGATTCAGATTGCCGATTTCAAGTGGATTTATCTTTTTTTTTAACATAAGTCTATCCACTAACAATCTTCCCCAGCCATCTGGAAGACTATCTGCAAATACACCAAATAATCCATCAAATGGATCTGCTTTTGGCATAAATACTTTCTGTTCTAAAGGTAACGATAGCGGACTAATAGAAAATCCATCTGCAATCCATTCTTTACTATATTCAAATGCAGCCAAAAGATTTTTATAAAGAGCCATCGTTCCAACCGTTCTGCCTTCGTATAATACTTTTAGTTTATTGACTTTGTCCATTAATTACCTCCTCAATTGATTGGAAGGGAATATCTTCAAATAAAGATTCCATACTGTTTTCTATGTCAAGTGCCATAGCCAGTTTAGTTAATGAAATTAACGATATTTCACCGCTGGTTTCAAATCTTTTCACAGATCCTAAGCTTACTCCTGCCTTCTCACTTAATTTTACCTGTGATAGCTTTCGTCTTTTACGAATATCTTTGATTCGCCCAGCAATTATTTTGTCAATTTCTTTTGGTGTTTTTCGATTTAAATAGTATTTGTTCATAGATAATATATTATCTCTTTTTCATAAATTCGTCAATCAGTAGATAATATATTATTCTTACAAACTCTCCATTTCGTTACATCCATATGTACGGTGCTTTTGCTTATTCCAAATTTTCCAGCTGTCTGGCGCACGGTGGCATTGTTCTCTACAATATATGTAGCTACTTCAATCGCTCTCTCCTCTATTTGCAGTTTTTTCTGCAGATTATATCCTTTCAAATAAAAATCCCCCTGTAATTCATGTATTTTTACATCATATGAATTTACAAGGGGTTGTATGACATTCTATTTTAATCTACCCATTCTGCAAGTGCAAATAAATTTCTGACATCAATTATTTTGTCTTTATTTTGATATAAAGTGTATCTTACTTTACACTGAGGCCATTCTTTTATATCTCTTATCATGGCTCCAGATATCGGCGCTTTTAAACTGTGGTAATTAAAATTTTTTTCTAAATAAAGTTTTATACGAAGTACTAATTGCCCCTGGGTGATAATCACTTCTTCTCTTGTATATTTACGAACTCTTGCCCCTAAATAAGTTGCCAGGCGATATTCTTTCCCTTCTACATAAAGAAACGCAAGAGTACCCCGGAATCTTGTCAAAAGGAAAGGAATTTCTGCTACTGCTACAACAATACAATTGTTGCACGTTGTTTTATAGTTGCACTGCGTCCATAAGTATTTTTTAGGAAATGAGATTCCCTTATCCTTTTCTATATATCCAACACCATCTGTAAAGTCAATCTCGGTACCATTCACAACAAGACTACCTATCAAATTGTGACATAAGCTTACTATTCCATGGCAACACTCCATAAACGGTGCGTAAGAGAAACATCCCATTGCATCGTGTGATAATGGTTGTAAATCCCCATATTTTATTTTTCCTTTAACCGTTAACTCCTCCGTGTGGATATCTACTACGATTCCTTTTGAAGAAAATATATTTCCGTCAAATATAACTGTAAGATTATCATCAATTAATTTTGTTTCCTTGCAATCAACATGATAAGCTGCGTTCTCTGTAATTATTTGAATAGATCCTGATCTCTTACCCTTGTTATCTATATTTATGGCAGGAATAAAGCAAATAACATGATCATCTTTTTGATGTTTTAGATACCATCCCTCGAAATATGATTTTTTTTTCAATTTTGCTCCCATCTGCATGCTTAGTTGAATTATTTTTTTATATGCTAATAATTAATTTGAAGAAGGCGCTTGCGACTTCATGCTTTTATTAATTCCCGTTTTTAATCACTTTATCCAATTATATATAAATATACAAAAAAATACCAGCAACACAAATATGCCACTGGTATCATCGTTTCGATTAAATTGTAAATTGTTTCATAGCATCATCTAATTTCTGAGTTTGTTTTCTCAAATGCTCCGCGTCATTAGTTAGTGCAGATAAGAATTCAACCTGCTCCGTAATACTTGCGGTTACCTCAACCGTAGCTGCACTTGCATTATCTGACAGGTCTGATACGGATTTAATCACATCTAGGACTTCATCCTTATCATGTACTAATCCTTCCATCTTGCCCGTAACAGATTCTAGTCGTTCCACTAGCTTTTGTACATTCTCATTAATTTCATTAAATACAGAAACGGTATCTGCTAATGCATTTGTCTGATCTTTTACATTCTTCTCTGTGCTGATTGCAGACTCTGTAGCTGTCTGCGTGGTTTTCTGAATCGATTCTATAATTTTACGAATCTGATTTCCTGCTGCCATTGATTGCTCTGCCAATTTTCCTATTGACTGTGCAACAACTGCAAACCCTCTACCACTCTCTCCTGCCCTGGCAGCCTCTATGCTGGCGTTCAAAGACAAAAGATTTGTTTCTTCTGCAATATCGTTAATGGTATTAATAATGCTTTTAATATTACTGCTCTGCGCATTTACATCCGCAACATTGTCTACAAGAATCTGAGTCATCTCCGTCGTCATACTGGCTGTTTTTTGTAATTCATCAACCATTGTAGTGCCTTTTCCTACGGTATCAATCGTGCTCTTTGCCATTGCTCCCATAGTTTCGGTTGTTTCAGAAATCTCATTGATCTTTTCACCAAAAGATACCATCTTTTGGTAACCAACTTCTGCATCCTGTGCCTGTTTTACAACATCTGACTCCACACCACCAATTGCTATATTAACCTCTTGCATTGAGGAAAGAATTCTACCTGTGGTATCTGACAACTGCTCTGCTGAATTACCAACATTACCACCAAACAGTTTAACCTCTCCCAGTAAGTCTCTCATATTCGAAAGCATCTTACTGATGCTATTGGAAACTTTTCCAAATTCATCCTGACGTTTTGTACCTAAGGAAACTGTTAAATCACCCTCTGCTGCATGACCTACAGATTTCGAAATTCTGTCAAGTGTCTGGCGAATGCTGAAGGATAGACCAAGACCAATTATAATTGCTATAATAGAAGCAATGATAACAAATATAATAGTTGTTCTCCTAAGTCCTACTACTTCACCTAAAATACTGGATTCAGGAATTAATGCACACATTACCATTTTGGTTTCACCGACTGGTGCTGCTAAGTATAGGTATTTATGATGATCATAGGTAACATATTCCGAAGAGCTTTCGCCTGTCTCCAATGTATTCGTAAAAAATTTCTGTCCTTCAAACACCTTTGTATCATCAGGTAGGATTTCTTCCTTATGCATCACCACTTCTCTACCATCCTGTGTGATCAATCCTACATAACTACCTGTACCAAAATTAATCTTTTCTAATATTTCCTGTATTTTTTCTTCACTGATATCTACAACAAGAAATCCCTTGCCTGTTGCAAATTTCTTAATAAAACTAATGCCAAAATCATTAGTTGTCATCTTTGTACTCGTATTAACATAAGGATGATATCCCAGCCATAAACTTTTTATCTTAGTGTCTTCTACAAAAGGAGTACCCTCTTCTTTTTGAAAATCATCATAGGCTGTTTCGCCAAATGCGACTATCTTTGTAGAATCCTTTGTTGTCGATGAAACGGATCTGCCTACTGCGGCAAATGTATGTATCTGACAAATATATTTTGTCGTTGTCTGCATCTTAATAACAGCAGCCTTCATCGCTTCATAGGATTTAGACTCTTTATTCTGATCTGAACTTGCTGCATTTAGTCCAAAGTAGTCTTTTATGATATCGGAAGTTAATAAATCTGTGGAGTTTGTCTCTACTCCTGATGTCAATAAAGAAAAATATTCTGCCACCGATGTGATTGTACTTCCTGCAGACTGTTCGTACTTTGTCATGGAGTTCTTTGCGGCTGTTCTATAGGAAACAGTTCCCAATATAACCATCATGATAATCGGAATCGTAAATGCAATAATTAATTTGTAAAATAACTGAATCCCTTTTCCGTTTGGATTGATTTTCTCCATTGCACGATTTATTTTCTTAAAAAAGGCATAAGAAGATTTTTTAATTGCTGTTATATTGAATTGAAAACTTTTTTTGCTATTAGAGTTCCTTTTTTCAACCTTTTCTTCAACTGCTTTTTTCTTCTTAAATTCCAACTTCAAAGTCTTTTCTTTTTTATTTTTAAGACCCTTCTTCTCATTTACCTGCGTTATGGATTCTAAATCAGAAATGTTCTCCACCATTTCTGTTTCTTCCTGCAAAACACTCTCCTGCTGCTCCAAAACTTTTTTCTTTTTAAACATAGCCGTACCTCCCATTACTTCTTATGTCACATGCCCCAATAATGTTTATTATAGCAAAAAACTTTTATTTAGTCTAACATTTCCTTCAAATCTTGGATTAATTTGGTAGTCCTTATTTCTCGCCCTTCCTCATTTAAATGATAGTCAGAATTATAAAATAATTCACTTGGCATGATATAGTCTTCCATATTGGAAATAATTGGAAAATCCAGTTGTTTTTCTAATGTCGCCACAAAATCCTTTCGCTCCTCTTCATTACTGATTACTGTGGCTTCATCCAGAGACGGAAACGTGAGATACACTTTCGCCCCTTGCTTCTGTGCATATTGATTAAATTGATTTAATTCCTTAATTAATGAGCCACTGATTTTATCCGACAATATTTCCACAGTAGCTTCATAGTCCGTACGTTCATTTGCTGGTCTCTCATATTCAATATCACCAAATTCATTAAATGAAGCTCTTGCATATACCCCTTGTGAAGGCTCTGCGCCGTGAAGATATCGGTCAATTTTTAATGTCCCATAATCAGAAACGTATCCTTTAAATATTCTTGGATAATCCGTAATAGAAACAAATTTCCATAAATCGCTATAATTTTCCACCGTAGTTAAAAGTGTAGGTACATCAATCTGCCGTTTGTAATATTCTCCGTACTCAATCCCTATTACAATGATATCGCCTTCTTGAATATTCTCTTTTGCCATGGCCAATGTAAAATGAGGTTTAATTCCAGCATGTAAACCCAGATTAACAACTGGCATCTCAAAAGCATCCTGCAATTTTTCTGAATCAATTCCAAAAGCGAAATTGCTTCCTGCAATCAAAATCATTTTGGGAGATTTGATACTAATTAGTCTTTGATATTTATCAAGAACCGCTGCATCATAAGTATCGCTAAATTGTGGTGGAATCGACTGTATTGCAAAAAAGATACCCAATAAAGAAAGTACCGTTAATAATGAAATTAGTATAATATCTCTAATAAATTTTTTCATATATACACCCATCTGCATGCTTTAGCATGCACTCAAATCAATAGGTTAAACACGCTTTTTGTTTAACCATATTCCTATCTTCATGCTTTAGCATGCACTTAAAATTGAAAATAAATAAATTCTTTTGCTGAATCAAGGGGACTCAAAATAACAATAACTAATAAAACAGCAATATAAAGAATCCCCCGCATAATGATTGGGAGCTTCTTTACAGCGATAAACATATCTCTTCTAAGTGACAAATAATCAAAAATTACTAACATACTGATTACAAGGGTTAAAAGATTTCCCTCTAATTTCGCAATTCCTAGCTGTTTTGTTCCCATGCTTATATATTCACTAAACTTACCAATTCCCTGCAGCATATGGGTATAGACATAAATGGCCGTTGACAAATTGTCTGCTCGAAAGAGCACCCATGCCAGACAACAGAATACGAACACAACCAATACTCTGATCCACCAGAATATGGTATGTTTTCTTTCCTTATTCTTTTCAAAAGTTAAAAACGGACCTTCCACTATCTGTGCGGCACCATGAAATCCGCCCCACGCAACATAAGTCCATTGAGCTCCATGCCATAGACCGCTTACTAAAAATGTAACCAGCACATTAAATAGATGTCTTGGTTTACTTACACGATTTCCCCCCATTGGGATATAAACATAATCTCGAAACCAAGTAGATAGGGAAATATGCCATCTACTCCAGAATTCCTTGATAGAAGCCGAAAAATAAGGACTTTTAAAGTTCGTCATTAATCGAATTCCAAAAAAATTTGCGGTTCCAATTGCAATATCCGAATAACCTGAAAAGTCACAATAAATCTGAAGAGCAAAAAAGAATGCTGCCATTACCAAAGAAAAACCTGTATAACTATTAATATTCTGGTATACGGTATCTACATGAACAGAAAGATTATCTGCAACTACCAGTTTTTTAAAAAAACCCCATGCCATGAGCTTTAATCCATAGGAAGCCATTTCATAATCAAATTTATGTTCTTGCTTTATTTGTGGAAGCAGATTTTTTGTTCTCTCTATGGGACCTGCAACAAGCTGCGGGAAAAAAGAAATAAATGCTGCATACTTTCCAAAATGATGCTCCGCTGAGACATCCCCACGATATACATCAATGACATAGCTTAATGTCTGAAAGGTATAAAATGAAATCCCCACTGGAACTATAATATCTAGTGTTTTCGTATTGAGATTTATCGCAAAAAGCTTCGCAAAACTACTAAGTGACTCAGAAAAGAAATTGAAATATTTAAAAACAAACAAAATTCCCAAACATACAATTAACACAATTGCAATAATCAGTTTCTTGGTTTTTTCATCATCCTGTTTTTCCAACAAAAGTGCTGCAGAGTAGGATGCAACGGTTGTAAATAGTATTAAAAATACAAATTTAAGATTCCAGCTCATATAAAAATAATAGCTGGAAATTAATAATATAATCCATCGGAATTTATTAGGAATCACCCAGTATAGAATAAAAACGATTGGTAAAAATATGGCAAAAGCCATTGAATTAAATAACATAATAACCTCATTCTGTTCCATTATCTGTCCATTACATATACTTGTGCATTATACACCCTTCATTTTTCACATACAACACTCTTATTCTTAAGTAATTCTTAGGAGCAGTATTTTCACTTCTTAGAATTACTTCTCACACTTCAAACATGCTGCTACAAACAGCACAAATAATTAGTGAGAAGAAGGTGCTTGCGCCTTCTTCAGGTGTGAGATTTAGTAATTCTTAGGAGTGGTATTTTCACTTCTTAGAATTACTTCTCACACTTCACACTTCACACTTCAGACTTTAAAAATCCGAGAAAAAGGAACAGGTAGCTCGTCGTATTATAAACTGAATTTCCAAAAAAAGCAGAGCATAAGTAACCTATTATGCATACCCCTACAATCATCTGTATATCACTAAGCTGTTTCAAGATCTTTAGTCTCGGGAATCCTATGGAACTGATGAATCCAAGGTACAAAAACAGACCTGGTATTCCAAAAAAACCTATATACTGCAAATACTCATTTGCCGGGCGGTCTTGTACAAATCCATCCCTTTGATATAATTCTCCCAGTCCGTCTGGACCATATCCTACAATCGGATGATCCTTGATATACATGACAGCCTGTTTCCACAGTCTCCCTCTGCCGGTACCAATGGAATCAATATTCTCTGCTTTTGTAATCTGACCAATATCTTTTACCATGGATTGGTAATTATTCGTCATACTGTGACTCGTTGAATTATAGATTAGCAGAATACAGATAAACGTAACAAGAGGAACTACTGAGACAATCAATAATTCTCTGTTTCTTTTCCCTATTAAAACAATAAATACCAGAAGACCTACTACGACAGCTAAAATCCCACCCATCGTATCATTTGCTGCTAAAGCAAATCCATTACACAAAAACACGAAAGAATATACAATTGTTCTTTTCTTCTTTTTTGAGAAAACTGCTGTTGTTGCTGCACATAAAATAACCATCGTCAAGTAATAGCCGTAATGATTATGATGCTGGAAAACTCCCGAATCATATTGTCCCATAATCAAATAAACATTTTTCTCAAGGTTCAAGAAAACTCTAAATACTCTTAATTTCTGACACCAAAATACAAAGGTCACTGGTACGGAGGAATATAGAAACCAATCAAGTAAGATTCTTTTTTGCCTACTATTTGTAAGATATGCACCGCATAAATAGAAGGATGCATATATTAAAATTCCCAGGTATCCTTCCATTCGATAGTCTGCCCCATAAAAGGCTAAATATTGGTCTTTTGCAAATAGGACACAAACAAGAGCCCATGTTAAAAACAGGGCTCCTATCTTTTCTGAAATTTCTATAGATTCTTTTCTCATCAAACTTTGACATACAAAAATACCACCTAATAAAAGACAACTATCTCCTAGTAGAAAATAAAGAAAATAGTAATAAGCTGCTTTTGTATCCTGCAAAATCAAAGTACTGATACATGCAATACCAGGAAGAACCATCAATAAGCAAAGTGGAAAAGTGACGAATTTTCTTACATTGATATCGTTCATCTTATTAATCATAACTAAAGATTGCCTTTCTGCTAGATCCTATTTTAAATCAAATAATTGAAGTTTTGAAAGTACTAACTCATCATTACCAGAGATTTCTTTGAAGTCAGCATTACTATTTAATTTTACATTATCACTGACTACCACATGGATCTTCCGGCTGTTTTTATTTCCTAATATTGAGCTTGGTATCTCAACTGCGTAAACGACATTATCCTGAATCACTCTGCTATTTGCAGCCGTTCCATTAGTTGACATAACTTCACCTGTTTTTGCATCTTTAATTGGATACGCCGATAAATCAAGTTCTGTTACTTTCAAGGCTTCCCCATTAATAGTAACTGGTGTAGCTGCTTCATTCTCATAATATACTTTCGCTGATAACACGGAGCTTTCCTTAATTAGGTTGACATCACTAGCATGGAAGTATACTGTTTCTGTCGTGTCTACATAATTTTGAAGTTCATCAGCATTTGCTAATCCTGCATCAAAAGGAGCATATATATTTTCGATGGTATTTGATGTAATATTCGAATTTTCAACAATACTTACTTTCGGTGCTTTTACACCTGCATAATAAGAACTTACTAACGTATTTACAAATAATTTTACTTCATTATCATTATTATTCTCCATATTCGAGTGTCCAGCTCCTGAATAAGTTACATTCCCTCGATTATAAATATAATAATTATTTCTCACATCATTTAGAGAATATTTATAAAATGTATTCTTACCTTGGGGTGAATTAATCGTATACCAAACCACAATATCATTCTCATTATCCTTATCAAAGTCACCTGCTAAATCTAACTGATAATATTGAGCATGTGTTGTTGCTATATTATTTATATATGGACTACTTTCCGTAGATATTTTATAGGGATAATCTGTTATCTGTCCAGAATTAATCTGGCAGATTGAATTACTGTCTCTCAAATCTATACTTGTAAAAGAAAGACTATTTTTGTAGTAGTTCAAATTCCTATAATATGTGTAGTTGTTTGTATAGTTGCTTTGTTTCCATTTATTTTCTAATATTTGATTGGAATATCCCTGCGTCTGCTTTACTTCTATTCCTCTGCCACTATTGGGTTTAAATGCCTTCTCCTTAACAAAGGAAGTATCTCCTGATGCACCATATCGATCTAATCCTACAACTTCACGAATTTTTTTATTGAATAAAACTCCCCATACTTCACTATCCGAATAGTCATTATAAAAAGAAGTGGTATCATGAGTAAACAAGACACTCCTGCCTGACTGGATATATTTTTTGATTTCATCCATTGCCGCTGTACTCTTAGGTGCTTCATAGTAATCAGCAAATCCCATAATTAACATATCATAATCATAGATATTTATTTGTCCTGCATCATATAGACTTGAAAAATCATCGGATCGAATCGTTTTTATCGAGATATCATAATTCTTTATATCCAAATCGTCTTTCGCATATTTTCTTAGTAAACTATTTGGGTCTTTGAGACTCTCTTCCATGTTCCACGTCGTATTATAGTTACGATGTGGTGTTGTATTAATCTGAAGAGCATTAATTTTAATCTTTTCAGGTGACATCACTTTATAATATCCCGATTGTGAATCTCTTCTCATGTTCTTGTCATGATCCGATGCTTCTAGTTTCCATGTAATGACTCCACGATACCCTGATGAAATTGGTCTTGTTAAATGATATTTTACTCCAGCACTTAGGGAATCAATGTCTGCCACATTCCCCGCGCTATCCTTAATCGTAATCGTATTATCACTTACCTTTTCCGTTTTTTCTGAAAACCTTCCATCTGCATTTACATCAATATACAAATTCATATGGAAGGTACTCTTTTTATTCGTTATTCCCTTATTATTAACCTGAAAGTAATAGCTGACATATTGGTTCCCTGCATCATCTGTAATCACACCACTCTTCTCACTATCAAAATCAATGTCTGGCTTTGCCAAATCTAAGTAGAATTTCAAAATATCATGATTCACACCAGAACCACTTTCAAAGCGCATTGCATTACGCCCCTCCTTGATATAAGTTAATGCAAAGTTTGCAAGTTGATACATATTTGATGAGTTATCAATATATCCACTGATTGTAGTGTCACTTGTTTTCGTATAAACGCTAATGCCCGATGATGTACTGTTGTAAAAATTCTGAGCAAAAATTACAGGATATCCTGCTTGTAGATACTCCTTCAGATCATTTGTTTTTTCTTCCGTAATATCATTTCCAGAATATCGACATAAATTACTCTTATCATTAATAGGCAATCCTTTTAACATATCGCTTGTATAGACCTGATCTCCAACAGCGGTATAAACCAATCCATTCATTGTGGAGTCGTTGTAGACCGTTCTCCCATTCTTTGTATTCATATAGGCATCGCTGGTAGTTCCAATATTAAGTCCTATATAAATCAAATCATATTTCGAATTAATATCCTCTGTTTTCCCGATGAATTCTGATGTAGACATTGTTGTAACAATAATTGGTTTCGTAGAATCCTCTATCACCTTTTGACCTGATATTACTAAATCATTTAAGGCATTATTATTCGCATCTCTCTTTTGTTGTACATCACAATCCGTTGTTATAGGATAGATGTTTACCGGTTGTATCTCCAACACTCGGATTTCATCTTTTCCTAAAATACCCCTTCTTGCGATCTCTGACAAAATATACTGGATTGCAACTGCCTGCGAAACAGCTTCCTCTATCGTAGCTTTATTGGTTCCACTAACACGATTTTCTTCCTGGATAAAGCTATTTTCAATCTTAATTTCATCCAGCACCTCCTGAAATCCATCTTTAATTACACTCTCCGAATAATTTACATCAAACGCATTGTTAAATAATTGAGTTCCATTTGTTGTATTGTCTTTAAAGAAATAAACACTCTCATTTACAAAGTGTGTATCACTATCAACAAAGAAATTACCGGATACCGTAACAGAAGATAATTCGATTTCTGATTTTCCACTATTGTCTGCATAAAAAATGGAAGGATCTTTTTGATCTAATATGGTTGCAAGCTTGCTAATTACTGATTGTTTTTCTTCTAAAAGGGACGCATCCACAATCACAGGAAGCTTTTCTTCTACTACCATCCTTAATAATTCCATTGCTTTTAAATTTGACAAATCATTCTTTGAATCCACATCACCATATGGATGATAAGAATATGGATTGGGCAAAAACTCTCCCTTTGAATTTGATAAATATAGCAAATCAATCTTTGACAAATCATAATTTTCTAATTGAGCTGCTGTAATTGTAGTAACATCAAGATAAACATTTTCCAATTGATTCTGGGTATTGTATTCCCGCTCAAAAACAAACTGCTTAAACCACTCGTTATTCGTAAAGCCACCTTTATAAAAAATACGGCTTCCACTTACAGCAGTTTCTTTTCCCTCTTCTTTTGTTAATTTATATAATCCGTTACCTTGTTCATAATGATAAACAACTGTCATAAAATCCAATTTGTCAAAATTAGGATTGATTAAACCAGTTCCAGCTCCGTTAGGAACGAGCGGCTTTTCAAAGTCAATAAAGTAAGGTGCTTTTTTTTCTTTATCGTTTACTAAGGAATCTACCTGATAATGCGGTGCGTCTTTTCTGCTCTCATCATAGGTAAACATCATCATCTGATAGGTATTCGCATCACCGACACTTTCCTCTCCATCTAATGATGTTGTAACATCTTTTTCTATTTCTTTATTTTCTTTTTCTTCACTTGCTATGGATACTCCATCTAGGGGGGTACATAGGGATACCTCTTTCGGATTCAATGCCTTGATTTCTACTTTTCCATCAGCTTCATTATAACTAAGAGTACCCTTTGCTACATATACTCCATCTTCCTGCTGATACAATGGAGTACCAATCATATAATCTGGGTCCCAATCACCTCCCACTTGAACAGATTTTACATCTTTAGGAAGGTATCCCACAGTTCCCTTTACTTCACGAAAGACTGCCTGATAATGTTTTCCATCTTTGTCTCCATTTTCGATTAAGTGTGGATCAAAAATTCCAGCATTATTTGCAGACGCGGAAAAGCACTGATTATTATTATAAAAGAAGTAATCCCATGCAGGATTTGTGATTGGATTCCCCTGCTCATCCTTGCTGGCAGGTTCAAAGTAAGGTAAATAATCTCCCAAGGGCTGTCCGTCTTTGTCAAACGCAACTTCCATTTTGTAGTCTAAAACAGAATTTGTCGAAAGAGAATTGATAGAAACCGTATTCTCAGGAATTGTATTTGCTGAAATCTTAGAAACCACATCATTCTGACTGATGGTTTCTCTTCTATGAAATTCCTTCCACTCTCCACTGCTAAGAAGAGTCTGAAGTTCATTATCACTGATGGAGCCTTCGTATAACTCTTCATAATCTGCCATGGCAAGTGGGCAGTTTGTAGAACTAACACTGCCTAACAGTTGTTTAGTCGTTAACAATGTTTTCAGATTCTGAACATAGGTATATCTGTCTTTTGCAGAGCCTAGCATCCCTAATACTTCATGCATGGGCTCATTTCCACTCACATAATATCCTATACTTCCCATTCCCTTGTCTGGAACTACCTCAACAATATGAAAGGCATTATCTTCCCTATTATTATAAATAATCTCTTCTACGCCGGAGAACGTTGACCTAGCTGCAGCTACCGTTGTCGAATATAGTAAGAAAGAAACACTCACGATGGCAACAGTTACGACTATTGCTATGATTCTAATATAACGTTTCTTATTTTTCTCCATCGTTTCCGTCTCCTTTTATTTAACAACATCTACTTTATTTCTTCCCACACTGTACCATCCGCACTACATTTATAAGATCCATAGGAATTCCAGCTATATGATTTCTCTTTCAATTTAACGATATAGCTTCCATCTGATTGTTTCGTTGAAAGAATGTATAAACGATAATAATTAGTGCCTGATTTGAGATATTGATACCCTACAATTTTTGTTTCCCCCACATTCTCAGATGCATAATTTTCTAAAAATGTTGGGTGACTTGGATATGGTAAAAATAATTCTGTTTCACCAATCTTTATATTCCCATAATCAATCGTCCATTCCACAAAATTTTCAGGTCTTAAGTAGGTATCACCATTATATTCAAATGTCGGATAGTATTTCAAAGTACCTTTTTCTATCCAACTTCTTAAGCACAATCTATTCTTTTCTTTAAAATAAATACAATTATTGCTTTCTTGAATTACCATTTGTAACCGACCAAGAATATTTTCATATCCATCAAAAGATTTATTTTTGGTTGTTATCGTCATCGAAACGCCATTACCATTATTTTCTCCACTAGGAGGTAAATATGTTTTTGATCTATAATCTGTATCGTATGCATAAGAATGCATGGAAATATGATCTGCATCCGTAGCGAGTCCAATTTTATTGGAACAATTATATACTATTTCTGTTTTGGGAATCAGTTCTGCCCATGTCTTTGAGTAATAACTGTCCGTACCATTCGTTTTATGATAAAAAAATGTAAACAGATAGTCATAATCCAAAGACAAATCATTAGGTATTCGAAAATCTACATGGTTTCCACTATTCCAATAATAGTAGTAATCAGGATATTTTGGATCACCTCCTCCATAGACATCATTTTTACCCAAATAATTAAATTTCGTATGATTTACAACAGTCCACTCTTCCTTGCCAGGGTCACTTTTTTCTATTTTGACATAGAAATAATAACCATTGCCAGCAGCAAAAGATGGTTCCTTAGGATCAATATATAATGCTGGATTTGCCTCTTTTCCAATCGTAAAATGATCAACACCAACCTCTGGTGGTGTTGCCTGTACAATAATTTCTTTGATACCAAAAATATGACTATCATTTGGATAATTCCAGTGAGTCGAATGATTTGATGTTGCTTTTACAATAATCTTTGTTCCAACAGCAGTACTACTCTTAATTCTATATTGATGAACGCCATAGGAATCTACTCCCAGGTCATCCATATATGCACTTCCTTCCGTGATTTCCCATGTACAGGAATCTCCATTTCCCGTTGGATCTTTATCAATATGATAGCTATCGACAGTCGTTTTCAATCCAAATGCTTTACTAGGTATATATTTTGATGTTCCAACTGAGGTATCTGCAATGGTAACATCATTTACCCTGATTAAGTTGACAATAATAAAAGCACTTTTTGAAGTGTCCGCTACCGAAGTTGCTTTTACACGAAAGGTCTCGTGTGTCTCTGTTCTGCTAATGTGTATCGTGCCATTACTATCAACGGTTGTATTGGCATCGTGATCACCTGTGTTTTCAAACTCCCAGGTAACCTCCTGACTTGGTACACCTGTTCCTATAATTAGTGGCTTTAAGAACGTATAGCTTTCATTTGGAGCTAAATAAACAGGCCCCTGTGCTGTGATATTCGTAACGGTTCCAGTTGGAATCACTGGATTTTCATAATGACTCAGATTATTAACGACCACTTTATTACGAATGGTTACATTATTAGAAGACTGGAAACTTCGACCTTGATTATTAAAATCGACATTCATTTGTACCACACGTTTTTCTTGCAAATTGGTTAAATCCGCCTGAAAATTCGTTACATAATCAGACATCAGATATTCGGTAGCAGTTCCCGTTTTCGCTCCGCTTACCACAGAATATTCTGCATAATAAAGCTGATTCTTGCCATCATTTTTCCATGTGATTTCATAGGCAACAGCTCCATTATACATGCAGAGTCGTTTGCTATAAGGAGAGGATGGCATATCCGCATCCTTGATCACCATATGCTCGGAATCTGTCGGATCCGCCTGGTAGGTATACGTTACTACCTTGGTCGTATCAATGATCAGATCCTCTATTTGGTTCATTGTAATCTGTGCTTCTTTTTGAATATCCACTTCTGTACTAGCGGCAGCATAGCTCTTCGTTCCCGTAACCATAAAGCCCACTAAAGAAACAAGTACAATTCCAATAATGGCAATTACAACGACTAATTCAATTAGAGTAAATCCTTTGTGATCTTTTCTCATACTTACTCCCTTCAGGCATTATTTCTACTAATGCTCATTTTCCCTGTAGCGGGTACCATAATTATGGAATATTCTTTTCCGCCCTTAGATGATACGATCTTGCCATAATATTTGGAAGACCCTAGTGAAATCTCTTTAAAGGCACCGGAGCTTCGATCAAAGGATAATTCTAAAACATCTCCCACATTCATTACTTGTTCTGTTCCGTGGACTCCACTATCAATAATTGTATATTCTATTTTTACACCCTTTTTCCCTACTAATTTTTTCTGATCTTTCACACCATCAATGATTTCCTGAATATAGATACATTCGTCACTTTCCATCGTAATTCTTAGTACATCAGTTTTCTTCCCCATGGTTGTAATTCTGACCTTTGAGATAGAAGAAAGTATTTGCTGAGCGCATTTCTTTGCAGGGAGTCCCGATATCGTCGAAATTGACATTGCCGCAATCCCCGTCAGAACTGTTATGATTGCAACTGTTACAATGAGCTCTACAAGGGTAAGTCCTCTATGATCTTTCATACCTACTCCTATCTGTATAATCTTTTATACATTATTTTTTCTTCCAATTTTCATATCTTACGAGTTTATTTAACTCAATCGTATCGGAAATACTATTATCACTAACCGTCCCTATGTTCGTTCCACTTAATACATACTCTGCACTATTCGTAAAATAAGTGATCGGTTTCTTGGTAGCATCTACACTGTCTGGTAGCTGGAGTACAATGGCTAAATCATCTTTATTTGGTTTAATCTGTGCATTATGATTTAGGGTGATTTTCCCTTGTGCCATAATTAACCCTGTAAAGTCACTTTCTACGGTCACATCTCCTGTAGCAATGATTAATCTTGTATTAGCATCTACTGCACTATCTGTAGGATATGTTATGTTACCGTCTTTAAAAACAGCATTTAGTATTCCAGAATCATCAACAAATCTCTTTGTTCCTCCAGTGCCAACATCGGTTTTAAACTTCGTCGTCAGAATCAGGTTTTCAAATACACTTTTGCTCTTTTCCTCACTACTCATAAGATTGTAGGCGGGCACCAGTTTCGTACAGTAGCCTGCAAACATATCTCCATATTTTGCCGCTTCCTCCGTGATATTACCATCCCCAGATAAAACTGGATCATTTCTTATAATATTCGATTGATCCGCGGAATCTACCAGCCAGTTACCACCCATATAGATTCTCGTATAATCACTGATGTTTGGCTTTACCTTGATTGCATCCGAGTAAAATTTATAATACTTATCTAATTTTTCTTTATTAAAGTCAATTCCATAATAATCTTTAAAAAAATCATTTACCTTACTTTGATCTATAGCCAGATAGTAATAGACAAGGGTATCCCCATTACTTGGTACAAATACTTTTTTAAAACTAGCTCCATAGTGGTCGATTGTCGTTCCTAGCTGTGTTGTAGATTTATTTAGTGCTACCTCATCAAAGGTTGGATCTAAATAATTTTTATATTGGTTGACATAAGTTTGAAGTTCTTCATATTGAACTTTGGTCAGCGGATTTTTACCAAAAATGACCTTTTGTTCTCCTGCATTCGTCAAAACACCAATACAGCTGGATGGGACAAGATAGGCAATCTGATTTCCCTTAATTGCAATAGATTCCCCCATTAAAATATCCGCATTGTTGGAAGATGCACTCCCAACACTTCCTGTTCCCACATAGGCATAACCACCCACTACAAACTTATCAACATCTGAGATATCAAGGGATGCATTTTTGCTATTAATTAAAATCGCACTACTATCATCTGCTTTGGTAGCAGAATCTCCGTATCCATAGAATTCACCCTCTAATGTGGCTTTTCCTCCACTTCCATCAATGCTTAAATCATCTGATAAAAAGGTTTTTCCAGTGAGTGTACAATTACCGCCCTCAAGGCTTACAGAATCTGCCCATATCTGAGTACTTCCATCGACACTTCCCATCTTTAAATCTGCTGCATTCGATGCGGTTCCTATTCCATTTAGGGAGATAGAACCGTCGGTAATGATTAATTTGGAATTTTTAATCGACACCTTATCATTCTGGGAAAGACTGATTCCATTCACACCCCCATATACATTTCCTTCTATATTCGCTTCAATCCCATTTTGGGTAACCAAAGAATCCCCCGCAACCAGCGAGAAATCAAATAAATCAGGCATAATAGACGATTGAGTAAAATCCAGATTTGGAAAATCCATACAGAAATCTGTAGAAATAATAGAAGTATAGTTGGTGGTAGGATCCGTAAATTCAACCCGAATATTTTTTATCAGAATGTGGTCACTATAAGCCTCCATATCATGAGATGTATCATTTTCAAATTTCATTTTATTAACATATCCACCAGTAAAAAATTTATCGTCTATGTAAGAAACAATCAGATTGATATCATATTCATTCGTGGATAAAGAAGATCCTTTAAGAGCTTTCTCAAGGTAAAACTTATATCTGTTATAAAAAAGATTTTGCCTATCAGCAGTAGAAAACTCTGAATAATGCTGCATAACCTCTAGGTAAGATTTTTCTAAAGCATCCGAAGCTTCTCCCTGTAATCCCACCAGTATTTGCTCCATGACAGTTTCCGAGGAATAAAAGGTGTCCTTTGCTTTTTTGTCTGTCGCCTTCATCATATAATTTGTCATAGATAACCACATGGAAACAGACACTAATATTCCGACCAGTGCCATGACAACAATTACCATAATGATCGCGGATCCTTCATTATGGATTTTTGTACTATGTAGTTTATTATGAAAGTACTTGATTAATTTCATATAGATTGCCTCTTAGTCTTGTTTACTACTATCAAATGATACTAATTTTTTGTCTGATGGAAATCCTGCGCTTGCAGATCCTTCCTGATACACATCTACATAAATATCAAATAAGCGGTCTTTTTTCTCTTTCTTTACAATACCATGAGCTTCTAAATCTGACAAATTGCAATTCATACCATTGAACGTTACATTTGCCTGATTTACCGGGAGCTGATTTGTCATATTTACATTTAAATTTGTCTGAAAACTGGTTACTGCATTTGTTACCATTCCAATATTGTTATTTTCCTGCACAGACAAATTCATATGATACGTATTCTCTAAGCTTGTATAAGATTTCAGAGAATCCATCTGTTTTACCAAATGTACGACTACTGGAACATTATCATTGTTCTTTATGACGATATTGTCACTTTTCCAGTCGCTATAAAGAGCATAGTAGAAAAAATAAATATGTGTTAATTTCTCCCCTGATATTTTATTATTAAAGATGGTGGTAGCTTCTTTGTTATAATTTCTTGACTGAGTCGGATCACCGGTAAAAGTCCCTACATAATTATAAGATACACTGACTTTGGTAAGATCTGGTTTTCCCGACACAAGCGTATTGCTGATATCAATGGTAAAGGTGCGCGAAACATCTGCCTGCAAGATACTGTTACCAGGACCGAGTGATTCATTTAACTTCGTTACCGCTTCTGCATCCATACCCGTTTTCTGAACATAATAGGCGTCTTTAAAATTATCCATTTTGTCAATGGTAACAACGGGTTCTTCATTTGGTGAAACCGTAGATGTACCACCTGCTTTATAGGAGTTTGCACTTAATGTGATCAGTGCATCATACTTTTTGTTTTCAAAAGAAATATTACTCATTGTAAAATAATAAATACCGCTGTTCTGTCCCAAAAATGTATAGGTATTCCCGCTGTCACCTGAGTAGACACTGGCATGAAGATCGGTAAGCGGATTCGCCGGCATAAGGGTAGGATCTACACTGGTATATGCTCCACCAGAATATAGTACTTCCTCTACGCTCCCACCCGATACGGATCCATTATGTATCACGTGAAATCCCGTATCTGGAAAATTAAATTGATAACCTAATTCTTCTATTCCATACGCCTTAATTCCTTCTACAATATCCTGTGCAACTGTTGTGGCTCTTAAAGAATTTCTGGCTTTCGAATTGGTCTGTATAGAGGAAACAAATGCATGAAGAAAAGGGCCCACAATAATCCCGATAATTGCGACTGCTACTAATAGTTCTACCAGGGTAACTCCCTGATTATTCAGTTCCTTCTTTTTAAACTTGTTATCTACCATAGAAAACCCATTCCTCACTCAATTAATCATCCACTTCATTTGTAGAAACTGACGTATTCTCTGATGGAATTGAAACGGTACCAAATAAATTATTCGTACCAACTGGAACATTCGAAAAGTCAGGTGCGATATAGCCCTTTCCTGTCCCTGTTAAATAATACATATTGACCTTTGTGCTTCCTGTTAACAGCCCTGTCGTATTATCATATGCGGCGGTAACGGATTCTATGGTCATTCTATTTTGATTATTGCAGATATTATCAAGGCTTCTCTTAAATCCTTCGTAGGAAGACTGATAAGAAAATGTCGCCGGCTGATTAAATAAGACTACATTTGATGGGTTACCTTCCGGCACAGCATTTTCCGATACTGCATTTTGCGAAATTGAATTTTGCGAAATTGAATTTTGTGATACTGCATAGATTTGCGCGGAAGCATCAATTGCAATTCCTTGAACCGTTAATGGTGCTACAATTTCCTGATTCAATGCTAAATAGATGACATCCTCTGTTAATACATTGGAAGGAAATAAGTTATAGGTTTGTGTAAGCTCATTATTCATACGCTGCGTTTCACTTTTATAGTTACTTTCGTTTGCAGCCATCTGCTCTAATTGCGCTACACGTGCCGTTAACTGAACATTTTCATTTCTTAGTACCTCTGTTTTTTCAGTTAATGGCTTATATAAAAACCAAAAAACCAAAACAGCAATTAGTAGTCCAGATAATCCAATTAACAACTGCGTATCTTTCTTTGAAATCGACATCTTTTCTCCCCCCTACTCTGCTGCCTGGTTACTACTAATCGCATTGCCTGAAACCAACGATTTATAGTTACATGTCACAGTAAAGTCTACACTCGTTACGCCAAGTTCATCTGTCACCTCATTAATCTGGTTTGTCTGTGCTGATGTTAGTGACTCAAAAGAACGCAATTCCGCAAGAACAACTGCTGCAGACTCCTTGGAATCTACCTTCATGTTGATCGTAACGGTGCTTGCATCAGAGGTAAAGGATAAAAAATTAATCTGAGATGGCATTTTCGCTTCCAATTCCTTAATAAAAGCAGGTAAGGAATCATTATTTACCTTTATAGATTCTGTCATATTATTTACATCATCATAGGTTCCCTTTGTTACTACAAAGTCATTATAAACAACTTCATACGGTAAAAGTTGCGTTTCCTTTACTTTCAAAGCGCCATTTTCACTATTTGTAAATATATACTGAGTAACAGAAACAGCCGCTAATGCAGCAGCAATTACTACACCTGTTACTAATACAATCACGGATATCTGTGCAGCATTAATGGAAACATTTCCATTCTTCCTTGCTTTTATCGATTTTTTCTTTGATTTATGTTCGTTTGGAATAAAATCAAGTGGCGCAATTGCTGCACCAATACAAGCCAGATACTCACCAAAGCTCAGTTTCTCTTTATTCACAAGTTTATCTAAATTAATTCCTTCTACCCTTGTAATTGATTTAACAGGTGCACCTATTTCCGTGGACAGGAGCTGATTGAGTCCGACAAAGTCTCCTCCTAACCCAGTAACATAAAAATGCTGAATCTGTCCGTCATTATTCCTGGAATTATAATAATCAATCACACGAACAATACTTCCTACCAACATTTTAAGAGATTCGGTTACCTCTATTCGTGTTGTTTTACGCTCTTCCCCATCACTCGCGATATCGCTCTCATCCGATGCTTCTGGATCAAACGATTTACGAATGCACATTTTACTGCGAAGAATCTGGAGTGCTTCCCTATAGTCTTGGACTTCACTATAGCTTTGTGATTCCATCAGCGTTTCAATTGCTAGGTCTGTACCATACGCTACGTTTCTTTGAAGTACAATACTTTGTTCTTTAAAAATTGTTAACAAAGAGGAACGCTCATCCACCTTAATGACCATCGTTACCTCATCTGCTCCAACAGCCCGCACGATTGGCACAATACTATTGCCGCTATAGTCAAGCGCTGCAATCGACAATTGTGATTTCTCTGCAAGCACATAATAGCTTTCTAATAAATCCTTGGGTGCAGCAAGTACCAATAATTTGTACTTCTTTACGCCTGCTTCCTCCACAATATCCAGTATATTATAAGCCAGCTGATATCCCGATACATCAACTGGAAAGTATTCATTTGCATTTGCTTCTATTAAACTAGAAATTCTATTTTCCTTCACAAAAGGAATAAAGACTTCACGATTTGCAATTTTAGAAGAAGAAATTGTAAAAACAACTTGTTTCGTCTTGATTCCACGCTGTTTGATTTCTTCCATCAGACATTTTGAGAAAATATCAGTTAATCGAATATATCCGTCTTCCAGTACACCTTCTGGTGTCACAATGGAAAAGCAATGATAAACCTTTGAATTACTTGTTTTATAATCCACCTCACATATTTTAGTCAGCGCATATCCAACCTCAATACTTAATACTTTACTAGCCATCTTAATCTCCATTCTTTCGATAACCTGCTAACAGTTCTCACTATTACAAAAGATACGCCAGGTACCAATTAATAATTCTATCTCCCCACAGAGCTGCAAGTAATACGCCTAATGATAAATATGGTCCCATTGCAAGCACATGACTTGCTTTTGTAACTTTCATCCTGATCAAATGTAGGATGGATCCTAGAATACAGCCTAACAAGAATCCTACCAAATTAAGTTTCCATCCCAATAAGAGTCCACAGGCCGCCATTAGCTTCACGTCACCGCCGCCAATGCCACGCCCCTTTGTAGCAATATAAATCACATATAAAAAGATGCTTACTGACATTAGGCCGATTGCGTATTGTAACCAATGATCAAAATCCATTGCAACATGAATCAGCCCCAGCGTCAGTATAAAAAGATTAATTCCAAATGGTATTTCATATGTCCGAAAATCTATGATACTTAATGTTAATAATGCTGAAGCAAACAGACAATAGAGGATGCTTACCGCATTCCATCCACTGACAAAAAACACAAGCATATAAAGAATTCCATTTACAGCTTCAATGATAGGGTACTGTATGGAAATCTTTGTCTTGCATTTACGACATTTTCCCCCCAGAAATACGTAGCTGAAAAGTGGTACTAAATCGTACCACTTCAGCTGATATCCACACTGCATACAGTGGGAACGTACATTTACTATATTTTCTTTTTTCGGTATCCGATAAATGCATACATTAACAAAGCTTCCGATGGTAATGCCATATACGAATACAATTATGTAAAATATAATTTCTGGGTTCATAGAATGTCCTTTAGTTAATTTTATTCCATTGCGTCTACAAAATCAGCCGCATTTGTTCCTGTTGCTGAATATGTGAATGAAATCTTACCATCTGCTGCAACTGTTGCTGTTACTGTATAAGTTTTCCATGCAGTCTTACTCTTGCAATTAACCTTTGTAACTCCAGCTTCGATTAATGCATTACCTAATGCCGTTGCATTAGTTATTGGTGCTGGTGCGGTAATTCCTGATGCTGCAACAGTTACTGTATATGCGCGTGCTGTAAATGCTGGTGTTGCTGTTGTATCTGCTGCATATACCTGAATAGCATTTGTAATTTCTTGTGCATTTGTAATATCTGTTAAATTTCTTGATCTCTCAACATATTTAATAAATTGAGGTGCTAAAATACCAATCAATACTGCCATAATAGCGATAGCGATAATTAATTCTACTAATGAAAAACCTTTGTTGTTCATTTTGATGCTTGTTTCCTTTTTCATATCATGTTCTCCTTTTTACTAGTTAATTATATCTTAAACACTATTCCCCTATCGCAATAGTGATTAATTCCCATTTATAGGTTATCCATTCCCTGATACATCTTAAGCATCGGAGCCATCGTAGCACCAACGAGACCGCCAACAATCACTGCTAAGACAATAATAATCATTGGTTCCATCGCTGCCATAAGCGATTCTGTAGCTATTTCTACTTCTTCATCATAATAATCAGCAAGCTTTTCCAAGAGTCCTTCAATATCACCGGCTTCCTCACCAATCTTTGTCATATGATGAACCATAGGTGGGAAGAGTCCACATCGTTCCAGGGGCTGTGATAATTGAACACCTTGTACGATTTCTTCTCTTGCATCAAGCAAGGCATTCTTGATTAAGATATTGTCCATCGTATTGGCGGTAATCTCCACCGCATCTACAAGTGAAATACCTGCTGCTAGAAGTGTACTGACTGTTCTTGCAAAGCGGGCCGCTGAAGATTTGATGGTAATTTGTCCAAATAGTGGTAGCTTAAGTCCAATTTTCCCAAAAATGATTTCCCCAGCTGACGTTCCTTTAAACCACTTGATTCCGGTGACAGCTAAGGCAATGATTGCAACTAAAATAAACCATTTATGAATGACGAAATCACTCATCTTTAATACCATTTGCGTAATCATTGGTAACTCCATATCCATATCTTCAAACATAGTGGAGAAGTTAGGAATTACAAAGGTCAACATCACCATTACAACGCCAATCGCAACGATACAAACCATAATTGGATAAATCATGGCCTTCTTTACTAATGCTTTTGTTTTGGAATCCTTCTCAAAATGGACTGCCATACGTTCCATCGCTACATCCAGAGAACCCGATGCTTCTCCTGCATCGATCATACTCAGCAATAAACTCGGGAATATTTTTTGCTCACGCATGGAATTACCAAGCGTTTCTCCCTTTTCTACACCTGTCTGTACTTCTTTTAAGGCAAATTTCAGCTTCTTATTATCGGTCTGGTCATGCAGCATATTCAAGGCATCAATAATGGTAACGCCTGCCTGTGTCATACTGACAAACTGTCGGCAGAAAACACTAAAATCTCTTGATTTTGGTTTCCCTCCAATTTCGATGTTAATATCTTTAGTCAGAGCATTTTGCTTTTTAATCTCTATAGGTATAAGACTCTCCAACTTTAAAGACAGGACCACTTTATCTTCATTTTCTGCTTCCATACTACCTTTTTTTTCATTTCCGTTGTTATCTACGGCAATATATGAATAATTTTGCACTGTAAAACCTCCCCATTTCTACAATCTGGTCATCAGAGCATTCTGCTTTTTTATCTCCATAGGTATAAGACCCTCCCACATTAAGGTTAGGACCACTTTTTCTTCATTTTCTGCTTCTAAAATTCCTTTATCTCCCAATTTATCCAAGTTTCCTGCTTAAATACGAATAATCCTGTGCAAAATCTAATGCCGTATTTGCACTGATTCTTCTTGTAATATATAATTCATAAAGTGCATCATCCATCGTAATCATTCCTGATTTTTGATTGGTCTGCATCATGGAGGTGATTTGAAAGGTTTTCCCCTCACGAATCAAATTCCTGATTGCAGGATTTGCAACCATTACTTCAAAGGCTCCGCATCGTCCTCCCTCAATATCATCGGTTGGAAGGAGCTGTTGTGATACGACACATTCTAAAACAGTGGCTAACTGTATTTTTATCTGCTCCTGCTGATGGGGTGGGAAAACGTCAACAATACGGTCAATCGTGCTCGCGGCACCAATTGTATGTAGGGTAGAAAAAACTAAATGTCCTGTTTCCGCTGCTGTTACAGCGGTAGAAATCGTATCGAGGTCACGCATCTCTCCTAGTAAAATAATATCAGGATCCTGTCTGAGTGCAGCTCTTAGTGCTGGCGCGTAGCCCATGGTATCTAGCCCAATTTCCCTCTGATTCACAATTGCTTTCTTACTTTTATGTAAATACTCAATAGGATCTTCTAATGTAATAATATGATTGGCACGTTTCTGGTTTATTACATTAATTAAAGATGCCAATGTCGTAGATTTACCGCTTCCAGTTGGCCCAGTTACAAGGACAAGTCCTCTCTTCTTATTTGTCATCTCAATAATTGCCTGTGGTAAATTCAATTGTTCTGGCGTAGGGATGATAAATGGTAATAGTCTTAGTGCAGCGGCATATGTTCCACGCTGCCTGAATACATTGAGTCGGAAACGCCCGATTCCCTGTAAAGAATAGGCAAAATCGATTTCCCCTTTATGAAAAAGATCCTCTTTCTGTGACTCACTTAACAATGGCATAATATAGGATTCAACATCCGCAGGCAGTAACACATTCTCATCCATCTGAAGAAGTGTTCCATCAATACGAAGCATGATGGGCCTTCCTACTGAGAAGTGCACATCCGATGCACCTCTTTTTGTAGCCGCTTCCAGCGCAGTTTTTAATTCCATTCCTGTTTTCCCTCCAAATCTACTAGTTATCAAACGAAACTTTTGTCATCTCTGATATCGAAGTAACTCCCTCTATTACATATCTGGTAGCACTCATACGCAAGGTACTCATTCCCTCTTCTAGTGCTACTTCTTTAATATCTTCAACCGATCCATTTCTACCGATAACATGCTTGAGCTTTGGTGAGATTTCCATGATTTCATAAACACCAATACGTCCTTTATACCCTGTCATATCACATTGAGAACATCCACAAGGTTCATAGATTTGTACACTTTTTTCTAATGGTGATCCTAGTAATTCCTTCTGGTCATTCGTTGCTTCCACCTGCTTTTTACAATTGGGGCATAATCTTCTTACCAGACGCTGTGCAATAACACCGACAATGGAATCCGCCAGTAAATAAGGTTCGATTCCCATATCTACTAGTCTTCCTACTGTACCAGCTGCACTATTTGTATGTAAGGTTGAAACAACAAGATGTCCTGTGATAGAGGCTTGTACAGCAATTCCAGCTGTTTCCCCGTCACGGATTTCTCCAATCATAATAATATCTGGATCTTGTCTTAATATAGATCGTAATGCAGATGCAAATGTCAGATTTGCCTTCGCATTTACATGAACCTGATTAATTCCATCAATATTTGCCTCTACAGGATCTTCCACCGTTATTATATTCACGTCCTCTTTATTTAATTCCGATAATGCGGTATAAAGAGTTGTTGATTTACCACTACCAGTAGGACCTGTAACCAATATAATTCCATGCGGATTTTTCAGTATATGGTCAAACTGCTTTAATTCCTGTTCTGCAAACCCAAGCTGGCTCTTCTCTTTTGTAAGCGCATTCTTGGAGGTAAGACGCATAACTATTTTTTCTCCATATACCGTCGGAAGTATGGATACACGGATATCAAACTCCTGTCTGTCAACCACCTGAGTAATACGTCCATCCTGTGGTTTTCTCTTTTCTGTAATATCCATTCCTCCAACAATCTTTACACGTGCAACAATTGCTGGAAGCAGTCGGTTACTATATACCATTCTTTCATAAAGTGCTCCATCAATTCGGTATCTTACACGTACCTGACGCTCCATTGGTTCAATATGGATATCACTTGCACGCTGCCTAACTGCCTGCTCGATCATTGATTTTACAAGTTGAACAATCGGTGAGTTATTAATATCCTCATTGTAGATATCATCCTCTTCATCCTGAAACTGCTCTTCTTTTTCCTGTGCATATTTATTCGCAACACTGATTGCATCAGAAGTACCATATGCTTTGTCAATCGCAAGTATAATCTGCCTTGGTGTAGATACCACTGGTTCAATTTGCATATTTGTTACAATGGTAAAGTCATCAATTGCTATCATATCCATTGGGTCTGCCATTGCTACCTTAAGCACATTGGCATTTCCCTGATGAAACATATATGGAATTGCCTTATACTTTCTGGCAATCGAAGAATTAGTCAATTTCAGAATGTCGTCTGAAATCTCAATTCCCGACAAATCCACCATTTCGATATTTAACTGAGAACTCAATGCCCTGGCAATTGCTTCCTCTGTAACAATGTTCTCATCAACAAGTGTTTCTCCTAGCTTTCGACCTGAGCCTTTTTGTAACTTCAGGCCCTGCTCTAACTGTTCCTGTGTAATCACCTTATGATTAACTAAAATATCCCCTAATCGTAGCTTTTTCCTGCCATAATCCATAATAATAACCTTGTCCCTTTATCGTTTGGAAAATACTTTTCTTCCACAACCGCTTCTTTCTGTAAAATCATCAATTTTCATTGTTGTTAAAAACGATATAATTTAAACATAATTATACCTTTATAAATATATAGTGTCAATGAATCCCCACTTCCATTTTAGGCTTTATTTCTAGCAAATATGACAAAAAAGAGCCATTACTTTTCATAACAGCTCTTTCCCTTTATATGATTCGTCTTACTGATAGAATTTGTCGATAAGTAGCAGGTGTTATTTTAATTCCTGTTGCCGCTGTACTTGCATGCACGATATTTCCATTTCCAATATAGATTCCCACATGTCCTGCATAGCACATAATATCCCCTGGCTGTGCCTCTGAATAGCTTACTGATTTTCCATATACTAGTTGGGAATACGAAGTTCTTGGTATGCTATACCCAAAATGGGAATAAACAGCCATCGTAAATCCTGAGCAGTCTGCTCCATTCGTGAGGCTCGATCCACCTGCAACATAAGGATTCCCTATAAAATTACATGCGTAATCTGCAATTGCCTGTCCGGTTGCACTCCCGCCTGACGATCCACCTCCACTACCGCCGGAATTATCTCCAGCATCTTCATCTGCATATCCGCCATTGTCATTGGTACCTGGAGAAGATGCATTTGCCTTTGCTGCTTTCTCAGCTTTTTCTTTTGCGTCCTTGGCTGCCTTCTCTTTTGCTGCCTTTTCCGCTGCTGCAAGCTTTTGAATCTGCTCGTTTTGTGCCTTGATCTGTGCCTGATATTGTTTCGCCTGTGTCTTTGCATTTGCAAGCTTACTATCAAAATTCTCAATTGCAGAACGTTTCTCCTCAAGCACTGCTTCTAGCTCTTTCTGCTGAGATTTATATTCCCCCTGCATCGCTTCCATTTCCGATTTTTCCAGATCGAGTTGTTCTTTTAATTCTTTGACCTTATCCTTAATTTCCTGATAATTAATCAGCATTGTTCGATCATAATCATATAATTTCTGGGCATAACCTGCCTTATTTACCATATCACTAATACTTTTTGACTGTAAGAAAAGTTCCAGATATTGCTCGTCACCTTTTTCATACATGTATTTAATTCTCTGCTTCATAGATTCATATTGCTTTTCTTCTGTTTCCTTGGCTACCTGATAATCAATCTCTGCCTGTGCAATCTGAGCCTCCTTGTCAGCAAGCTCTGCTTCTAAAATTTCCATAATTCCCAATAGATCAACAAGCTCCTGGTCGATTTCCTCAGCTTCTTCTTCTACTTCATCCTTTTGGTTCTCCAGACTGCTGATATTACTTTTGATCCCATTTAGTTTACTCTGAGTAGCACTCTGCTGTTTTTTAAGTTCAGATTGTGTAACAGCCTCTGCCTGTAGAGTTAGATTAATACACATAGTTAAGCACAATGCCAGCCCTATGATACGTTTCCTAATCTTCATATGTATTCCATTCTGCGATTTTAATACGCATATATTCTATGTTCTTTATTGTCCTATTTCTTTACAAAATAATAATGGTGCCGAGTTTACATAAGTAACTCAACACCATTATACATGAGGGATTTTTCGTTTTCAATCCCTTTCTTACAATTCACAGTTATTAACCGTTCTTGGAAATGGTACAACGTCTCTGATATTTCCCATTCCTGTCAGATACATGACACATCTTTCAAACCCAAGACCAAATCCAGCATGACGAGCAGAACCGTATTTTCTAAGATCCATATAGAATTGATAGTCCTCCTCCTTCAATCCGCATTCCTGCATTCTTTGAAGTAAAAGCTCGTAATTATCTTCTCTCTGGCTTCCACCTATGATTTCACCAATGCCCGGTACTAAACAGTCCATTGCTGCAACGGTTTTTCCATCTTCATTTAATTTCATGTAGAAAGCTTTGATTTCTTTTGGATAATCGGTAACAAAAACTGGTCTTTTAAAGATTTCCTCTGTAAGATATCTTTCATGCTCTGTTTGAAGATCACAGCCCCATGATACCTTATAATCAAATTGATCATTATTTTTTTCCAGAATTTCGATTGCCTC
>JAQUUB010000020.1:10580-12163 GCA_028694115.1 Lachnospiraceae bacterium | reverse complement strand
AATACTGCCTGAAACGTGTTTGTTCTTGGTCTCAAATGTGAGATGGTTCTCAAATATTCAAAACTATGTCTCTTTTTCTGCAAAGGATATTCTCCAGAAGAAGGCCCTTCCACGGTCACTTCTACAGCCTGGATTTCAAAATCCTGTTTTGCATCTGGAGTTGCCACAAGTGTTCCTTTTACAATAATTGCAGCTCCAACATTTAATTTAGAAATCTCAGCGAAATTTTTCATTGTATCATGATACACAACCTGTAAGGATTCAAAATAGGTTCCGTCATTGACTACAATAAATCCAAATGTTTTTGAATCACGAATACTCTTGATCCATCCACAAACTTCAATTTCCTTCTCTAAATAGTTTTCTTTCTTTTTAAATAATTCTCGAATGGATATTAATTTCATATCAATTCCCCCTAGTATTTTTAATTCAATGCTATTATTTTGTTGTATCTGCACCAAAATAGCTTTGGTCTACAGCATTTCCATCTGCATCCTGCAATTTTGCATTTTCAACTAACATCTCAAGAACTTTATTTTTTACAAGATATTCTTCAAATGATTCCATATCTGTTTCTTCTTTAAACTTCTCTTCGGTTTCATAACCACCATTTGTTGTATAAAGAGTGATTGCATCCTGTAATTCCTCATCCGTTAAAGTAAGCTTTTCTGCTTTTGCAATTGCATAAGTGATCAGTGCCTGATCTGCTGCTGTTGCTGCATAAGTCTTACTTGTTTCGGTGAATTGTTCTTCTGTCTGTCCCATTGCAGATAAGAAATCTGCAAATTCCATATTATAGTTTTTCGCAAACAGTTCTGCGCTTTCTCGATAAGAAACGATTTTATTCTCTACCAACCACTCCGGTGTGTTTTTTACCGTCGCATTACTGCAAGCTAGCTCAAAGATTTTTGTATTCAAACTGCTTTGTGCAGATTGTTTTTTACTGGAAATTAAATCTTGTTTTACTTTTTCTTTATATTCTGCAACCGTTTTACATTCTTTATCAATTTTTGCTGCTACTTCATCTGATAATTGAGGTACTGTCTCTTCTGAAATGGAATTAACAGAAACCGTAAATACAACATCTTGTCCTTTTAAATCTTCTGAATGATAATCTTCTGGGAATGTAAGAGGTAATTCAACCGTATCGCCGATTTTTGATCCGATTAGCCCTTCTTCAAATCCTTCAATAAAGCTATTAGAGCCAATTGTCAGTTCATACCCTCCTTCAGCACTTGTTCCACCTTCAAATGCTTTTCCATCTTTTGTTCCAACATAATCAATATTTACAATATCTCCCTTTTGAATTGGACGATCTGTAATCTCTTTCTTTTCTGCATTATTCTTTAATGCTGTATCAATTTTATCCTGAATTTCTTCTTCTGTTACTTCTACGGAATCTAAACTCACAGTTAGTCCTTTGTAATCACCCAATGTCACATATTTATCTGGGTTAATACTTGACAGCGCCTTTTCTTTTTCACTTCCACAACCAATTAAAGAAAGTGCCATAATTGTTGCTGTTCCTAAAACTAATAATCTTCTTTTCATTTTTACTCCCATCTGCATGCTTTAGTCATGCT
>JAQUUB010000020.1:0-10480 GCA_028694115.1 Lachnospiraceae bacterium | reverse complement strand
CTTTTCACACTTCTACCTTTAAGTGGCTAATTATAATAGCCGACTTTACATTTATACCACAAATTTTCCTATATTAAAAGTCTTTCACAAAAGTTTCATGTTCTCTTGCTTATTCACTCAAACAATGATATAAATAAATGAAGATATTTTCTATTTTAAGGAGGAAACAACGTGTCAACACCTGTAATTGTATTATTAATTATCTTAGGCATTTTGATTGTCGCAGTCGCCGTTTTATATTTTTTTGGAAAAAGAGCTCAGAAAAAGCAGGAGGCACAGCAGGCACAGATTGATGCTGCAAAGCAAACAATTTCCATGCTTATCATTGATAAGAAGCGTATGAAAATCAAAGAATCCGGATTACCTCAGATGGTAATCGACCAGACACCTAAGCTTATGAGAGGTTCTAAACTTCCTATCGTCAAAGCAAAAGTTGGTCCACAGATCATGACTCTCGTATGTGATGAGAAAATATTTGATTTGGTTCCTGTAAAAAAAGAAGTAAAAGCAACCGTTAGTGGAATTTATATTACTGCTGTAAAAGGTGTCAGAGGCAACGTAATTAAAGTGGAACCTAAAAAGAAAAGCAAGCTGAAACAGGCAATTGAAAAAGCCCAGGAGAAAGCCGGAGCAAAACCACTTAAATAATAAAAATACAGGAGCACTTCTTTTTAAAGGAAGTGCTCCTATCTATTCTATTTCTTTTATTCATAAGATAACATCTGATCCATATTTTCATGAAGTGCATTTAAGTATGCTTTCATTTCATCTCTTGTTTCATCATTTCTTAATGCGAATTCGATATTTGCCTGAATAAATCCCGACTTTGTTCCAACATCATAACGATGTCCTTTGAAATCATATGCATACATTGCTTCATCCTTTGCAAGACGTCTTAATGCATCTGTTAACTGTATTTCGCCTCCTGCTCCAACTGACTGCGTCTCTAAGTAAGGAAAAATATTGGGTGTTATTATATAACGACCAAGTGCAGCAATATTAGAAGGAGCCTCCTTAGGATTTGGTTTTTCTACCATATCCTTTACCTTATAAACACGTTCATCCACGTACTTGCAATCGACAATTCCATATTTATTCACTACGGAAGGATCCACCTTTTGAACGCCTAATACAGAAGTTTTATACTCATCATATACATTCAGCATCTGGCTTAAGCATGGCTGCTGTGCGACTACTACATCATCACCCAATAAAACAGCAAATGGCTCATCTCCAATAAAATGTTTTGCTGTAAGTATAGCATGTCCAAGTCCTCTTGGTTGTTTTTGTCTTATATAATGGATATTCGCCATTTCTGAGATATCCCTTACCATATCAAGAACTTCCTGCTTCCCATTCCTCTCTAATTCTAATTCCAATTCTATGGAGCGGTCAAAATGATCTTCAATAGATCTCTTGTTTCTACCTGTTACAATAATAATATCCTGAATACCAGAGGCAACTGCTTCCTCAATAATATACTGAATTGTTGGCTTATCCACAATCGCCAGCATCTCCTTTGGCTGCGCCTTTGTTGCTGGCAAAAATCTGGTACCCAGACCCGCAGCTGGTATAATCGCTTTTCTTACTCTCATTTTATCCTCATTTCTGCACTGCTTTTTGTGCTTGTTTTATCCTATTGAAGGCTAAATTCGCTCCCTTTCGAACAAATGTTAACCTTAATTTTGCAATCTGCCAGAAATTCGTAATTCACTTCTAACGCATACTCAACAAGTAGTTGTATCTTTTCTTCTGACTCTGTATAAGTCACATTGTCTGTGTCAATACCAATCAAAATTTCTCCATATGGAGTGCCATAGCTACTCATGGTTTTATTTTTTTCATCAAAGACCATGTGTACATTTGTGGCACCTTTCCGCCTTAGCTCTAGAATGTGCTCTGTAAAACGTAGCGTATTCTTGGTCGGTTGTGTTGCACCCTCTGTCACTTCTTCAAATAGAACATAATGTTTATTGTTCTTTTTATAGTAATCTCCTTTAGTGATTACTTCAATTTCATTTCCATCCTCCATGCCGTCAAATTGAAGACCTGTAATGGAAACAAGGACATCCTTCGTCATTTCTATTTAATACTCCTCTATATTTATCTTCTTTGCACTTAATATTCCGTAAGGTAAAATAGAATTTGCAAAATTTTTAAATTTATCTGCTTCATCACTAACAAAAAACTGATACTGTTTCTGTCCCAGTTCTGGCTGTTTATCATTTAAGAGCATGCACATTTCCAACATTCCTTTGCATTCTCGTGCCGTTTCATATGCTGGATTTACAAGTCTTACCTCTTCTCCCATTGTCTTTTGAATCGTAGAACGTAACAAAGGGTAATGGGTACAGCCTAATATTAACGTATCAATTCCTGTATCCTTTAATACTTCTAAATATCTTCTGGCAATTTCGTCTGTCACAGGATCTTCGATCAGACCCTCTTCTGCCAGCGGAACGAACAGCGGACATGCCGTTCCAATAATCTCTACCTTATCATTTATTTTTTTTATAAACTGATTATAAATCTCACTATGTATCGTTGCTTCGGTAGCAATGACTCCAACCTTTAAATTCTTTGTTGTTTCTGCTGCTGCTCTGGCACCTGGTCTTACAACTCCAATAATAGGAATTTCTATTTCTTCTTCAATCTCATTTAACGCGACAGCACTGGCTGTATTACACGCTACAACAATTGCTTTTACCTTTTGTTCTAGTAGAAAACGTACAATCTGTTTAGAGAATTTTGTTACTGTTTCTTTTGACTTACTACCATAGGGTACACGCGCGGTATCTCCAAAGTAAATCAATCGTTCATTCGGTAACTGCTTCATTAGTTCTCTCGCTACCGTAAGACCACCAACGCCGGAATCAAAAATTCCAATTGGCGAATACTTGTCAATTTCTCTCATTCTATCTCTATCCTCTCTTATATTTTAACGGTTATCCCTTAATAATTCAAGTCAAACAAGCCAAAGCTGATTTGAATCTGATTTGCAGATGCTGTTAAAATAGAAGAACCATCCACCTGTTCCCCATTTTCATTCACAACGCTACAGATGCCTTCTACATAAGAAAGCCTTGGATACATAGCTGCAAAACAGATCACTGCTGCTAATCCCATTATTAGTTTACATTTATCTTTCCATCCCATCATTTATCTCTCCTATTCTCTATAAAGGAATAAAAGAGTTATTACCATATTAACACCATTCTATACAATGATGTTGCGGTCAAATGGTATTTTACCCCTGATACCTACGGATTGTTACGCACTTTGTGCTCTCACAATCCTAAAACATTCGAAATCCGACCTGATCGGTCTACTTTCTTTTGACCCTGGTATTATGCAAGATGGTTGAAAATATAAATTGCCTGATTATCAACATGAACCTTCATCAGTTCAACTGCACGTTCGACATTTTGCTGGGTCAGGGCTTCATAGATATTTTGATGTTCCTGCACTAGGGCATTGTAATTTGTAATATCTTTTAAATATTCAAAACGATAGCGATACATTTGTTCTGATAAATTATTCATAAGAGTCATTAAACGCATATTTTTACTTGCCTTAATGATGATATCATGAAATGCGACATCGGCTTTTGCAACCTCAGTTAATTGCAAGCTTTTTGTACTTTTTTCAAATTCTTTGCACGCATGATTAAGTTCTATCAATTCTGCTTTTGTAATTCTTTCACAAGCAAGCGCTATTCCAAGTGATTCTAGTGCTCTTCTTACTTCAAGAACATCCTGTAAATGTTTTTCGGTGATGCTCGCCACATGTGCGCCTTTTCTTGGAATCATTACCACAAGTCCCTCTAATTCCAATTTTCTGATTGCTTCCCGAATCGGAGTCCGACTAACACCAAGACGTTCTGCCAGATGAATCTCCATCAGTCGTTCTCCTGGTCGTAAATCTCCCGTCAATATTGCCTGACGTAGAGAAATAAATACGACATCTCTTAAAGGAAGATATTGATTCATACTACTATCTGTAAAATCATGATTCATCCTCTTCTTCACCCACCTTCTTATTTGCTGGATACGTAATAAAAACCTGTTTTACTAACCCTGAATCTTTTAGTGCCTTGCCAGCCTTTTCTATTAATTCCTTATCATTATAAATGCCAAACACAGTAGGTCCACTACCACTCATAATGGATTCCATTGCCCCATGATTCCTCATAAATTCTTTAATTTCTTCAATGACAGGATATTTTGTAGCCGTAACTGTTTCTAATACATTTTCCATTCGATCCGTGATTCCTTTTAGATTTCCCTCTTGAATCGCTGTAACCATACCATCGATATCTGGGTGATGTTCTAATTGATTTAACTGTAAATTTTCATATACGAATTTTGTAGAAACGCTGATTGGAGGCTTTGCAATTAAAATAAAACAATCAGGCATAGCGGGTAGCGGAGTAAGTACCTCGCCAATTCCTTCTGATAGTGCAGTGCCTCTCATTACACAATAGGGAACATCTGCTCCAAGTTTTACACCACGCTCCATCAGCTCTTCCATTGACAGCCCTAAGTTAAACATGTAATTTACTCCTACCAGAGTGGCTGCACAGTCACTGCTTCCTCCAGCCATTCCGGCTGCCACAGGGATATGCTTTTCTAAATCAATCGAAATTCCTTCTTTAATCTGAAATTCATCCATAAGTAGTTTTGCCGCCTGATACACCAGATTGTTTTTATCACTTGGCAAAAAACTTAAATTCGTAGAAAGCTGAATCCCAGGTTCTTTTACTTTTTGAAAATCCAATCGATCAAAAATACCAACGGTCTGCATAATCATACGTACATCATGATATCCATTTTCTCTTCTTCTTACCACATCAAGTCCTAGATTTATTTTTCCAAAAGCTTTTAATTTCATAATAATTGTTACTCCATTCCTTTGTACGTTTTCTGCATATCTGAATTGTACTTTTAAGTATATTGTATACAAAATGCCTTCTGATTATAACACATCCCTCTTTTATTTCCAATATTTTCTACACTTTTTTAAGAAATTAAGAATTATAAACTATAAAAAAAATTTGCTATTTAAAAAGGTTAACAAATTGTAAATAACTTACGATATAGATAATAACAAGAAGCCTATTTTAGGCAGAACGGAGGAGATATGAGTACATTATCATCAATTAACGCACAATCAGATACCACTTATGCAAACTATAAAACCACTGCAAAATCTTCTGCAAAACCAGATACTACCGAAAAAGAAACAGGTGTTATTTATGAATCTGAAAAAGATCAGGCTACTACATCTGCAAAAACTTATACACAAAACAGTTCTTTAGTTTCCAAATTGAAAGCCGATGCAGAGGCTCAAACTGCACAGCTACAATCAATTGTCCAAAAATTGATTACTGGTCAGTCAGATTCTTATGGAAAAGCAACGGACATGTGGCAGTTTTTAGCATCTGGAGATTTTACTGTGGATGCAGCTACAAAGGCTCAGGCTCAGGAGGATATCTCAGAGGATGGTTACTGGGGTGTGAAACAAACCTCTGATCGTATTCTGGATTTTGCAAAGGCATTAACAGGTGGCGACCCTTCGAAGTTGGAAGAAATGCGTTCTGCTTTCGAAAAGGGGTTTAAAGAGGCTACAAAAACATGGGGAGATGATTTACCAGGTATTTCTTCAAAAACTTACGATGCCGTAATGAGTAAATTTGATGAATGGGAAAAAGAGTAATAGAAAGAACCCGCAAATTTTGCGGGTTCTGTTTTATTTTACAATCAATAATTTGTCGCCTTCCTTAATTTCATCTGATGTGAGTCCATTTATTTCTTTAATCTTTGAAACAGGAACATAATATTCTTTTCCTATCTGCCATAGACTTTCGTTTTTCCCTACAAAGTATCCAACCATAGAAGGTAGACTCTTTAATTTCTTTGGATCAAGCTCTTTTATTGTTACATCTGTAATAATATCTTCCTCTTTATCATGGAAAACCATAGCATCAATAGCAAGGCTGGCCTTTACTTCTATTTCATCGCCTGCTGTAACCGTTGTTGTCAATTGTTCCAGCATTACCTTCACACTAATTAAGCATTCTTCTGTAATTCCCTCTGCTTCTAATACGTGGTGGAATGGAACAACACCTGTTATGTTATAAAAAGGAACCTTGTCATCTGCTGTAATATAGAGGATCTGTACTTCTACAACGCCATCAACTGCCAGACCATTTTCTACTACCCTGATTTCATCAACTTTTACATTTCCTTCGCTATGACAGATTTGTAAAATTCTCATTCCTTCATGCTCTGGCTTCATATGTCCAATGCCTCGACATTTGCCACGATTCTTCATGCAAAGACTCTTGTAATGACATCTTCCGATCTGAGGCGTTACCTCTTTTGTAACACCATAAATATCTGATAAAATCTGTACTGTTTTTTCTTCATATAATTTGATGCAAAGCTCCAGCGTCAGGTCTGCACATATTACCCT
This sequence comes from Lachnospiraceae bacterium, assembly GCA_028694115.1. Next base: position 4,006 of record JAQUUB010000020.1, on the reverse strand, counting down.
GTCTTCGCCATCTAAATCCTGAGCTAATAACACATCTTTGTGTACACACATCACATCAATATCCGCCACACAACTTTCCTTACAATCTCTGCAGTCAATGATCCCACTAAATGGTACTGTGGTTTCATACCACTGCATAATCCCCTCTTCTCCCTCTGCTTCATAGAGTACGAATAGATTTACTTCACCCTGAATGGAAAGCTTCTCATCCATCGGCTTTACTTCTACGCTGCCCACTCTAGCGGAGTCCCAAAGAATGCGGAATACATTTGGAAGATTTGATGGTAATTCAACTTCCTCTTTCACGCGGTAGATATCCTTTTTACATAAACAGATTTCTGCAATATTTAATGGTTTTTTACGGTATTCTAAAGGTTCCTTGCTGGAAATATCAACCGTTGTTTCCTCGTCCACAATTTTTTCTGCAGACAGTCTCAGCGTAATGACACTCTGGAGATTTAGTTTTCTGGAATTGATAATGCTAATTGTCATATCTTCCATATCCCATTTTACTTCAACCGTATCATTAACTGTAATACCTTCCATATGTACCAATTCTTCAAATGGCTGACTACCTTCAAAGCTGGTCATTCCCTTGCTATTACCATCTTCCGTATAAAGGATACGAAACATTAATAAACCCGTTACCACAACTTGATTTTCAGAAGTTTTTGTATCTTCGATACGGATATCTCCTTTTTTAAATATTATTTTCCCAATATCTAATTTACTATCGGGAACATTAATATCATAGTCCTGGGTAATCTGGGTTACAGCTCCCGCAATCTTTCTGTCCATATGAATATTCATCTTATTAAGTTCCAAAAAAAATCCCTCCACTACATATTTATCTCTACATAGTATGTAAGTGGAGGCTAGTTTATACCTTTATTTTACTGCACCTATTAGTTCTTTAATATCTTTTATCTGGTAGTGATTCATGTATTCTTCTATCCCACGGACTACCTCAGTTGTTGTATCTGGGTTGTGAAAATTCATAGCACCAACCGCAACAGCCGTCGCACCTGCGAGGATAAATTCAATGGCATCTTCTGCATTCGCAATCCCTCCCATTCCGATAATAGGAAGTTTCACAGCATTTGCAACCTGATAAACCATTCGAACTGCAACTGGCTTAATCGCTGGCCCTGAAAGTCCACCCGTTTTATTGGCAAGTGCAAACGTTCTTTTGTGAATGTCAATCTTCATGGAGGTAATCGTATTAATCAAGGACAATGCATCCGCTCCACCTTGTTCCGCTGCTTTTGCCATTTCCGTAATATCGGTAACATTAGGGCTTAGTTTCATGATGATTGGCTGTTTTGCCTTTGCTTTTAGTGCTTTTGTGATATTGTAAAGCGCATCTGCTTTTTGACCAAATGCAATTGCACCTTCCTTAACATTTGGGCAGGATACGTTGATTTCTAACAGATCCACAGGTTCATTTGCTAATCTTTCCACAACTGCCTCATATTCTTCGACCGTTTTTCCACATACATTCACAATGATTTTCGTGTCATACTTCTTAAGAAAGGGAATATCGCGTTCACAAAACACATCCATTCCGGGGTTTTGAAGTCCAATTGCATTTAACATACCGCCATAGGTTTCCGCGACTCTGGGTGTTTCATTTCCAGCCCATGGTACACTTGCAACCCCTTTTGTAATCACTGCTCCTAGTTGATTCAAATCTACAAACTCTGCATATTCCATACCACTTCCAAATGTTCCTGATGCAGTCATCACTGGATTCTTAAATTCTACACCTGCAATCGTTACTTTTGTATTCAACCCACTCATTAGATCATTACCTCCTCAGCTTCAAATACAGGTCCATCGGTACATACCCTCGCATTATTGACATGTGAATGATGATCCTTTTCTTTGGTTTTACATACACATCCAAGACAGGCGCCAACTCCGCATGCCATTCTTTCTTCCAGGGATATATAAGCTTTGATTCCCTGCTCCTTTGCATAGGCTTTAATTGCCCGAAGCATTGGCATTGGTCCACACGCAAAAATGATATCTGCATTTAATTTATTGTCCAAAATACAATTCATGATATTTCCTTTACTTCCTGCACTACCATCCTCGGTAGCAACAAAAACATTTCCATAGGAAGCAAGCTCATTATTTAAAAATAACTCGTCACGATATCCCAGAATAATGTCTTTTTCACACGATAATTGTTTTGCTAACTGAAGCATTGGTGGAATCCCGATTCCACCACCTATTAAAAATACTCGATTCCCTTCTTTTACTGCCTCAACTGGAAATCCATTCCCAATGGGGCCTAGGATTGAAATATCCTCTCCGTCCTCATACCATGAAAACTCTGCTGTTCCCTTACCTACCACACGATATACAATCCGCAAAGCAGTTCTCTCTTCATTTACCTCGCAAATACTGATTGGTCTTGGCAAAAGCATACTGTCGCTCTTTGTATATACTGATAAAAACTGGCCTGGCTTTGCCTCCTCTGCCACACTTGTTTCGATCCACATACTATAGATATCTGTTGCAATATTTTCCTGTGAAATCACACAGCCTACTTCCTTTTTCATTCGTTCCTCCCATCTGCATGCTTCATGCATGCACTCATCAAACGACTTTTCCATTACAAATCGTATATTTTACTTTTCCTGTTAAAACTTCTCCCACAAATGGAGAATTGCATGATTTCGATGCAAATGTTTCCACCTGCCATTGTTCCTTGGGATCAAAGATTACCAAATCAGCTGGTCCATCCTTGGCAATATAGCCAGCATTTAGATGATACAAGATTGCTGGATTAATTGTCATTTTCCGAATCAATTCTATCATAGATAAATGACCTTTTTCTACTAAATTAGTAATCCCTAATGCAAGTGCTGTCTCAAGCCCAATAATTCCACTAGGTGCTTCAGTTAATGGCTTTTCCTTTTCCTCTTTGGCGTGGGGTGCATGGTCAGTCGCAATAATATCAATGGTTCCATCTTTTAACCCTTCGATAATTGCCAGTCTGTCTTTCTCTGTTCGAAGAGGTGGATTCATTTTTGCCAGAGTCCCTTTGCTAAGTACCGCCTCTTCTGTCAGCGTAAAATGATGAGGTGTTGCCTCTGCATGAATATGATTTCCCTTTTTCTTTGCTTTTCTAACAAGTTCCACTCCCTCTTTTGAGCTGATATGCTGAATATTAATACTTGCACCTATTTCTAATGCAAGCTCTAAATCTCTTTGTATCAGATCAATTTCTGCAATTCTTGGAGATCCCCCGATTCCAAGTCTGCCTGCTGCGCTTGTTTCATTGTCTGCGTTAATCCCATTGTTGATAATCAGGCAAGGATTTTCCTCATGAAAACTAAGTGGGACATCTAATCGAACTGCCTCTTCCATCACACGTCTCACCAGCTGTTCATCCATCAGTGGGATTCCATCATCCGTAAATCCAGCTGCACCTGCTCGTTTCATTTCTGACATTTCTGTCATTTCTTTGCCCTGCAAGCCTTTTGTAACTGCTCCCGCCTGATAGACATGGATTCCTGTTTTCCTGCCTTCCTCACACACATACCTTAATGTCTCAAGGTTGTCCACAACCGGCTTTGTATTTGCCATGCAGACAACCGAAGTAAAGCCTCCAGCCTTTGCTGCATGAGCTCCCGTTTCGATGGTTTCTTTATGTGTGAAACCAGGATCTCGAAAGTGCACATGGACATCGATCAGTCCAGGTGCAACGCAAAGACCAGAGGCATCTATACAATCACTTTTCACTGAAGTGATGTTCGTGCCAATTTCTACTATTTTACCTTCATTCATCAAGATATCATAAATCCCATCCATATTAGATTTTGGGTCTATCACATGCCCGTTTTTTATTAAAATCATTTGTTCAACCTTTCACATGTGTCGCTTCAAGCGGCAGAATTAATTATTAAGAAGAAGGCGCTTGCGACTTCTTCCTGTGTGAAACTTAGTATTTCTTAGAAGCGGTTTTTTCGCTTCTTTAGAAATTCTTTTCACACTT
>JAQUUB010000266.1 GCA_028694115.1 Lachnospiraceae bacterium | reverse complement strand
TCAACAGAGGGAGATTTGTTCGGTGCTGAGAAACGCGAGGAAAAGCAGCTTCATTATATAAGAGATTATGCCAATTCGCACAATATTATTATAAGGAAGAAAATGCATCGTGATGTTATGGGACAGAACATAGTAAATGTGCACTGGGACAAGATGGTTGACCTAATAAGAAGGGGCGTCGTTGATGGAATTATTGTTACTAATATGGAAGCCGTTTCATCAAGTATTCCAGATGCTTTTTATAAGATAGGGAAGGTATATGAAGCTGGAGGAGTTGTGGTGACAGTTGATGAAGGCAGATTAAGTATGCCAATAAGAACATTAATTGATGGAAGGATGGTGCTTGTAAATGCTAAGAGTTAAGCGTGGCGATGTTATATATGTGAATTTGGGGCAACGTAAAGGAAGTTCAGTCACAACTGGAATGAGACCTTGTCTGGTACTTTCTAATAATAAAAGCTCCTGGTTTTCAAGAACTTTGTGTGTATGTCCTTTTACTACAAAAATGAAGGAGAACCCTGTTCATGTTAAGGTTTTACCGAAAGACGTAGTTGGATATTTAGAGAAAGAATCGGAAATTCTTCCGGAACAGGTAGTGACAATTGATAAGCGAATGATTATGAGCAAGGTTGGTCATATACCAGAAAAATCAGATGTAATGAAAGTAATTAACTATGCAGTGTGTCTGCAATTTGGACTATTAGATTATTTGAAGGAGGTCATGGAGTATGCAGCAGAAAAAAACAGATAAAAAGAGATTTGTTAGATTTAAAGAGGGAGCAGAGCTTTATAGTATGAGTCAGCCTAAGTTTGAGCAATTAGCGAGGGATGCAGGAGCAACCTATAAGTTGAACAAGCTTGTATTGGTAAATATAGATATTTTTGAAGAGTACCTGGAGACGTTTAGAGTTCCGGAGAATTAATGTTCCGGAAGGCTATTTAATGAACTAAGGCTCATAAAGATTCATAAAAAAGAGATTATGCACAAATATTGCTTGCACTTTTGCCCGACAAAAAGTATAATGTTATTAGGTTAAAGGAAGGAGCATGCGAATGGCAAAGACAGGAAGACCAATATGTGGCGATCCAAGTTTGCATAAGGTTACGGTACGACTTACAGATAAGGAATACCAAAGACTTAAAGCGTATGCGGAAGCCAATAATCAGACTATGACGCAAGCTATGAAGCAGGGAATTGATTTAGTTTATCAGTCAATGAATCGCTAGGTGCATACTCTCTTTTTTTCTATTATAGAAGGGAGAAAGAGATGGCCGCGAGAAAAGACAACAAAGGTAGGGCACTTAGAAATGGCGAGTATCAACGTGCCAGTGATGGCAGGTATGTATACGAATACAATGATCCATTTGGAAAAAGAAGAAGTATTTACTCAAAAGATTTGATGAAACTTAGGGAAAAGGAAAAAAAACTGGTCAAGGATCAGTTAGATGGAATTGATACCTACGTTGCAGGAAGTGCAGATCTGAATTATGTTTTTGACAGATACATTTCCACTAAATCAGAACTCAGACGAACCACATACACGAATTATACTTATATGTATGATAGATTCGTGAGAGATACCTTTGGAAAGAAAACAATTGGTGAGATTAAGTATTCAGATGTGCTTTACTACTATTATCATTTGATAAACGAGTGTGGGTTGCAGATTAATACATTAGAAACAATTCACACAGTATTACATCCAACATTTCAGCTTGCAGTTCGCGACGATATCATCCGAACCAATCCTAGCGATGGGGTAATGTCGGAGATAAAGAAAAAGAGCGAAAAGAACAAAGGTGTAAGACATGCTCTTACTAAACCGCAACAGAAAGCTTTTATCGAGTACACTAGAAATAGTCCTGTCTTTTATAGGTGGGCACCGTTGTTCACATTATTATTAGGTACCGGATGCCGAATTGGAGAGGCAGTAGGTTTGAGATGGCAAGATGTTGATTTTGAGAATCGAACCATTGATATTAATCACAGTGTCACTTATTATCCAAGGAGAGAAGAGACCTATGTATGTGAGTTTAAGGTTTCACTACCCAAAACGGATGCAGGTATTCGAATCATTCCAATGATTCAACGAGTGTATGAGGCTTTGCAGGAAGAGTATGAGACACAGCAGGAAGAAGGCTTTAATACCACAGAGATTGATGGCATATCAGGATTTATTTTTACCAATCGTTTTGGTAATATTCATAATCCAGCAGCAGTCAATAGGGCTATCAAGAGAATCTATGAAGCATACAATGCTGAAGAACTTGTGACAGCCAAGAAGGAAAAGAGGCAGCCGGTTATTATTCCGCATTTCTCTTGCCACCACTTCAGACACACCTTTTGCTCACGCTTTTGCGAAAATGAAACAAATGTAAAGGTAATCCAGACGATCATGGGGCATGCAAGTATTGAAACCACCATGGACATTTACACTGAGGTTACACATGACAAGAAACAGGAAGCTTTAGAAGCATTATCGAAGAATTTAGACGTTTTTTGAAAAGAGAGTTCTTAAAGATTTTATGAGGACAGTAAAAAGCGAAAAAGACAGTAAAGTGACAGTAAATTTTGTAATTATGGTTATGAATAATTAGGAATAGTTTTTAAGTGAAATCCTTTATTTAAGCCAATTATTACAACTTATATAAATGGTTGGTTTAAACCCAAACATTTCCCAACGATGAAGACATTAGACAAATAAAGTCAGTAGAATCAAGGGTTTCAGCCATTTCGAGTCGCCAGTTTACATCAATTTGACATCAAATTGACATCGCTTGGTAGACAAATATAGACTGAAAACCATATATTTAAAAGATTATTTTATCAAAACTAAATAGTTGAATGCTATTTAAAAGGACATTTTCCATGTTATTGGGAAGGTGTCCTTTTTCTGTTGTTATGGTTATGGTAAAAAAATATGATTAGGA
>JAQUUB010000265.1 GCA_028694115.1 Lachnospiraceae bacterium | reverse complement strand
TTCCAAGGCGTTTTGGTCTGATAAGCACAAGATGTTGTGGTTTTTATGTACAAGCTCACTAAATATATTACTTTCAATGGGATAGACGAGTAGTTTTGTTCAGATAATGTACTTTTGGTTTTGGCAAATAAAAAAAGCCTGTCTGGCTACTCTCCGCCTCGATTATTCCGAATCGAATTGGATCATAGCCAAACAGGCTTATCGTATCTTCATATTAAATTGTCGTTTTGCCACGTGCGCCGCTACGTTGTCCCACAGTCGCTTATTATTTCGTTCTTGAGTAAATTCCCCAACATCATATAACTCTCGCCACAGGGGCTTTTAAAGGCTTATTTTTTCAAGTACATATTACCTCTGATTTCAAATAATACCCACCCGTAATATTCGACAAATATGTACTATACATAATTGTGTAAATTACATTTTAGAATCCATTTTCTCAGAGTTTACACCGGATTCTTTATTCTGGCAAAAACTCACTTCCCCCTTGGAAGCATTATCGTTGCTACCAAAATAAACAATCTGAGCATCCGAAAAGTGGAAGGTAATCATATTCTTATCTTCCAAATATTCTCCCATCATCCGATAGGTATTATTAGGATTCAAATGATTTAGTCGCATGATGTCCGACACAAACTGTATACTGGTAATAGTAAAATCCGCTTTCTCTCCTGCATATATCTTTTCCGGGACTTTAAATGACATGACATTCTTGCTGCTGCAGGGTCCGAGAGCAATGGAATTATACTCCTCATTCATATAAATGCAAATGTGACTTGGTTGTCCCAGTAACCGTATGATATCCCTACTTACGTAAATCCTATAACGTCTACCAGATATGGAAATCAGTGGTTTAGTATTGTTTTTCCCCATCGGTTACCGCCTCCTATTCTGCAATACCGGTGGGCTGCTCATCTACCCTGGGAACAAGCACCTCTTTCTCCTTGGGATTATCGATTTCTTTGTGCTCCTCACCAGCTTGTGTCAACTGCTCACCACCAGATTCAGACTCTTCTATTCCCGCTCCATCCGCCTGGAAGTAATTAGAAAAATCTTCAAATAAATTCATCTGTCGTGTCTCTGCATAGTCGCTATATGACATACCAATTCTGCCCTTGTATTTATCTGGATAGAACTTGACATCTTTCTTTTTAATCTTGATTTCTCCGGTTTCCTCATCAAGATATTCTTCCTTCTGCGGCGAGAACATAATCGCTTCATCCAGGTCAAACACCAGAATAAGGCCACGGGCCGACATGCGCACTTCCCCTAAAACCTTGTATCTGCAAGTAGTATCCCACTTCATAAAAGCACCAATCTTTGCCACAAGATCTCTGTTTGTAATCTGTTTGTTAACCCATTTTTCTTCCTTGTTTTTTCTTGACCAGTCGATGGAGCAGCTTTCTTCCTCCTCACAGGGAACCACAGCCAGTTTATGTTTCTCCTCATTTACGATTGGCAATATGTACTTCACACCTTCAAACAGGCGGATGCAGGCCATGTTAAAATTCAACTGACCATTCTTGATGGATACCGCTGGTTTGTTCAACATGGAAAACTGCGTTCTAGGCGGAATTTCATATCCTTCCAATCCTTCGAATTGTAATTCCTGACCGCTTTGTCTTCTCATCTCCAGCAGTTTTTGTATCAGCTCAAATTCCATTGCAGAAAACTTTTGAGTATTCTGCTCAGGTCCGATTTTTTTATTTTCTTCTGCCATGTCTACTCCTCCTACATTGAGACTAAGAGTTGTTCAAGCTCCTCCTCAATTTCTTGTTTTGTTGGTATGTGCCCTATCAATGGGTTTTCTATTGCCATGCCCTCTTTTAGAATATCTTGATCCGTAATTTTACCGATAGCGTAATCTCTCTTACACCGAAGTTCATAACTCATTCCAATGCTGTGATTCCATTCTTCTGGGTATCCGAACACAGCACCTGTTACCTTCGACTCTGCATTTTCTTCCGGTTCCTCTTTATATGGAATATATGCGGTGCCTGCCGATAAATTATCACGGTCTGCTTCTAATTCTTCCTTCTGCTTTTTCCCTAAAATAATCTGAGGTTCATCCAGAAAAAAGAACATAATCCTGACTCCATTACGTTCTTTGGTGATTCCTCTAAAACGGAAATTGTAATCCTTCTTCCAGCACATATTTTCATAGAGTGCTCTGGAAAATGCCTTTGATGGCATGCTCTTTATCACACTACCATCTTCTTTTTCCCACGCAATAGCGCATTCTGAATCCCCATTACTTTCTCTAATTATGATTGCCTGTAGAATCGGATGATAATACATCTCGATATACTGCGCATCGATACGTTTATGACAAGCCTTATTGAATACAATATTATTTTTTGAAACCGTAAGAGATGGCATCAGTGAAGTAAGGTAGCCTACGCCATAAGGCACATGATACCCACTGAGTCCCATCTGAATGATATTGCTATGCTGATTTCCATTCATCAATTCCATATAATTATGAAGTTCATTTAATTCCACGGTTTCATAAACGCTCCTGCATGCAACATGGAATGTATCATTATCCACGCCACCCCAGGATGGAACAACATTTACAAACCCCTTTAATCCCCCATCCGTAATAACCGTAAGAGCCGCATATCCTGTGCTGTGCTTCACGGAACTTTTCGTTATGCACTTAGCCGCTCTTGCAACCGCAGGTGATACAATTGCTTCATGGTGATCTGGGACGTACGCAGAACACCTATCATCATTATTTCTGGCAACTTTCCCTTTTTTATAATTCACTACAATGTATTTTCTAGCCTCCAGGTCTCCCCAACGGCGTTCATTCTGCATAATGTTCGCAACCATTGAGCTGTTCCACTCCTGACGCCCCCGCATCGTTGCACGCTGTTTTTCAGTCAATATATCCGCAATATCCGTCATGCTATAACCCGATATAAATGCCAAATAGATGAAACGTATTGTTTTCGCCTCTTCCGGAACTATGACCAAGCGGCCATCTTTTGTATGTCTGTATC
>JAQUUB010000112.1 GCA_028694115.1 Lachnospiraceae bacterium | reverse complement strand
ATGCTTTCTCACATATAGCAGTATAATAACCACTTTGACGAACTGGGATTTGCTAATATCTATTCTTGTACTTTAATTTGCCCTTTTTGGTATATTTTTGGACAAAATCTGTTTTTGCATTGGTATATCCATCTCTGTCATACTCGAATTCCTTCCAGAGAATTAACTTCAATCTTTCGTATTCGCGAGCGATGTTTTCATGTTCAATGAGATAATCCCGGAAGTACAATTCGTCATTGTCTCCCATGTATCTCAAATGCACATGAAATACTTTTTCAACAAATCCAGTTTCCGTATAACCTTTGTTGAAGGAAAATCGATTAGCACTTTGGCTCATGCAAATATATCCACCTTTTATCAGCAAATCTTTTATAGGTTCTAACTCAAATCCTTTTGGAATTTCTACAAGAATATCAATAATTGGTTTCGCCCATATAGAACTTATTGCCGTACTTCCTATATGATTTATTCTGATAGGTTGAGGAATGGTTTTGCTCAAAAGAGCTGCTTCATCAGCATACCATTCCCCCCAACATTCCTGGTGTTCCACCAAAGAAATAGGGAATAACTGCCACAACTCTTCTAAACTCATTTCTGTTAGTTTCTTAGTCATAGTTTGTCACCTCTGCAAATTCTAATTCTGCTTCCATCATTTCTTATATTTTAAATGCTCAACAAACTGTGATTTCTCTATTTTCTGTACCACTGATAAAATTCCTTCAAATCTGCTTTCACTTCGTCTCCGCAAACTGTAATTTGATTTATATTGCTTTTAATACTATTTCAAGTATCAATGCCAAAAGACAAATCAGTAAAATAGAAATCACTAAACCAACGTTTTTGATAGGTATCAAACACCGAAAGGCTATCATAATTCCTACTAATAATACAGCCGTCCCCTCAATTCTCGAATGTGCCTTTATGTTTTTTACGCCGTTATATTTTTTTATAAAAGGAAGTTTGCCCTTAATAATACTGTATAGACCTAAAACGCCCATTATAATACCAATCATCACTTCTACCATATCGTCCACCTCCTCGACAACTTCAAATCTTACTGCTTACTCTTTTGTTCCAACTCCTTGATATTATCCAAATAATCTCTCTCGGCACTGCTAGCTGTTTAAAAATGTATTTTTATCCAAAATGCTAACACAATTTCCACCAGTGCAGCGATTCTACCCATAAGCCTGCATTTTTTATCATCATAGTTCATGGCAAGTGCTTCAGGATAAACCGGGTACACCAAAAGGATTACACCTAAACTTGCCATAACTAATTTTCTTCACCTTTTGTTCTCCTCCTCAACTTCATCTACTTGAGTAATCTCTTATATTTTAACACAGCCAGAGCCTAATGTATTCCTAAATTCTATTTCCTCCACCCAAAAAAGCATATGCCCTGTACGACATATGCCTGTATATAATTATATTTTGTTATATTTTAACAGCTCAGCAAACGGGATTTTGAAATCCAATCAAATATACATACCTACGGATGATTACCGGTATCGCAACACCAAGACGCGATCTGAGATTCAACTAGTTCCCTGTTTTGGTATTCATATTCCACCTGCACTACTTTATCAGAAAAATAATTGCAACAATAACAGCCATCACAATAAGCAAAATGCTTATCCCGATTACATATCTTTTTGTTGTACTCATCTGATGTACATTATCCAAAATCTCAGTCACTTCCGCTGACATATCAGCACCTGCCTTTGAATTGTGCTGTGAATAAATATCCATAGGGTCTGTTTCTTTTCCTTGCAATAAGTAGTCCGTAGTAACCCCAAAGATTTCGCTTAATCGAATAATCTTTTCACTATCAGGTACGGACTGATCCGTTTCCCATTTTGATACAGCCTGTCTTGTCACGTTCATTAAAGAAGCAAGTTCTTCTTGCGAAATTCCTTTCACATTCCTTAAATGGATAAGTTGTTTTGATACGCTCATTATTTTGTCCTCCTTGAATTTCAGTCGTTCTTGACTGTGCCCTCATATTACCTTTTCATGCGGTTGCATACCACCTACTATACACAGTCAATTCAGCAACCTTTAGTTGCAAGCCTATAAAATAAGGCTTTTCAGACGATTAGCTGTAAATAATGATGCGTTAAATTTTGACAAATCCTGATTCAATTACTCTTTTCTACATGAAAGTTAACACTTCCCTTTGTCTTTTTTCCTGTTACCGTAACAGCGGTAAAATCATTGTAACGTAAGAAATTAAATTATATCCTACATGAGTTAATATGCAACAGAATATCGAACCTGTATGCAAATAAAGCAGACCTAATACGATACCACAAATAAACGCTGAAAGCGTTTGCACCATGTTAAAATGGAGTAAGGCAAACAACATTGAGGAAACAAATAAAGCTATTACCTTTCCGTAATTTAATGCCAACCCACTAAGCAAAAAATCTCTCATTAGAATTTCTTCTATAAACGGCACAAGAATACAAACCTGAACTAAACTGGTAATTGGTGTCGTACTCAAAGCCTTGAGTGTTTGCTGATATCCTTCCTCACTTACTGGAAAAAATTTTTCGAATATGGGATCTAACCCTTTATCCAAAAGGAAATAGAACAGTATGGCACACCCTAATGCCAACAATATTCCATGAAATGAAATGTTAGCGGATAAATTTAATTTGAAACGGTTTTCTTTTGTCAGCAAAACAAGGAACACGAACATACAAAAAATAATTGAAAACAGGTTCATATATTTTCCGTAACCGGGAGGTAACTTTCTCCATAACACAACATCCAAGGTAGTATATAATAACATAAAACCAAACCAAACAAGTACCCACAAAATCCCCCTGCCGAGAGATATTCCATCTTTCATACCTAGTACTCTCCTCCACTTACCTAAATGTATCTTGCATCTTCACTGGCAGATACTTTGCCAGTTCCTCCACCAACTCATGCACCGTTGTTGCCGGCGCAAGTTCTGCCGGACTTTTACCCTGCCCCTCTGCAATGATTCTTTTCGCATAGCGTACAGCTAATTTGGGATCTCCTTTTCCCATCAAAACCTCAAAGATGTTCTTCATATTTTTTTGATATTTTCCTAATCCAAGTTCCCGAAACTTGTCATTTAGAAACGTGATATATTCCATCCGATGGTTATTCGCCGTGTAATAAGCAAAATGCAGCAAAAACCAGAATTCAATACACTCATTACTCCATGCACAGCGATATTGCAAATCGTGATTTTCTCGGCTCAACTGTTCTGCACGATTGACAACTCCATTAAAATCACTTGCGGGGAAACTGTCTTTATCATATACACACCATATCTGCCCTTTATCAATTTTATTCTTGGCAATATACTTTTCAGCCATACTTATGACACGCATAGTTTCAGCAGCACAAGGCTCTATTTCAATTAGAACCATGTCTTTATAGATTGGATTATCTTCGATTAACCGTTTAAATCCATTAAAATACTGTGGTTCCGTCTGTTCTCCTTCACAGAAAATGTAATATCTATATTCTTTACGTTCCAGATACTCTTTTCGACGTTTCTTCTTCCACTTCTCCATTCCTGCTTTCTTAGGCATTTACCTTCCCCCAATCTATTAATTTTCTGAGGTATGGGTCTGCACCATATTTCCCTTCAAGATACTGCTTATCAAATTTAGCATCCTTGCGAACAGATTCACCTTTCGCATTTTTGAACTCTACAAGAGAGTACAATTTTGAATTCTCTCCATTTCCTTTTGCCACAAACCAGATTTCATCTCTTCGGAATACTTCACTATTCATCGTAGATAAATCATGCAAAGTAAATATTAATTGAGCACCTTTTCGATTGACACTCATATCATTGAACAGCATGATAATATGACGCAATAATACCGGATGTATTTTCGCATCTAACTCATCCACAATCAGTGTTGTCCCTTCCAAAAGACTTTCCGCAATAAATGGTAACATTCCAAACACTTTCATTGTACCACTGGATTCTTCTTTTAGATTCAACTCGGCTTCGTACCCATCAACTAAATGCTTTGTGAATACCTCGATTTTTTCATTATTTTTTTCTTCCACACGAAAATCAACAATATCTAAATCCATTTCCCGAATCATATCAAGCACAAGACTTTTCACATCTTCAGAGTTTGCGATTGCCATTCTAAGTTCCTGAACTGGATTTCCATAATTCAAGAAATCTATCCCATACTCAAACCAGTCAACCACGTCCTTAACAACTTCATTTTTCTTATATGTGATACCGAGATAGGAAAGTAATAAAAGTGTATCTGATAAATCCTCACTGACTTTGAATTTTGCAAATGCTCCTTTTAAAATAATCTCCTTTTCATCCCTGATAAACAATGCTGATCTTCTTCCAGTATCTAATTTCACACGGTCAAGGGCCTCATATATAACTCTATCTTTCTTTACATGTAAGATATAGCGATATTCTGCTTTATCCGTCCTAAAAAACACTTCAAATTCCGTTGGTTCTTCCTTTTTTGTTTCTGAAAATGCAAATGGTTCAATAACCAATCGTTTCATTTGAAACGAATGTTCTTCATTATCACCAGTTGCATAAAGAGGACGCAACACTTTCGCTGCCAGCATATGCAACGCAGCAAGCACATTAGATTTTCCTCCACCATTCGGTCCATAGATAGCCGATACCGGCAAAAACAGTTCACCATCCTTATCCTCAATAATTCTATCTTCATGTTCTGAAATTGCTGCCGCCTGCATATCAAACGTCACTTCATCTCTTATACTTTTATAATTATTAACTGTAAATTGGCACAACATAGTATCTACCTCCGTTCTATATCTCTATTATACTCCGTTTCATCTTTTTGTAAACATTATTTGAGATTTTATCTCATATCTATTAATCAAATGATTGTTTTAGAAATTACATATCTGTTTAAGACACGTTTCTTTGTGTATTTCTAAATTCTATTTCTCCCACTAAAAAAGCATATGCCATGTACGACATATGCCTCAGACTGTAGTTGCTTGCCTATAAAATAAGGCTTATTGTTTCGACTTATCAAATTCAATCACACGTTGTCTATCAATTTTCATAATTTCTTCACCCGAAATCATATTTGAATTAAACACCAAATCAAAGTCTGGATTTTTAGGTTTATACTGATTAACACCATAAGCAACACTATTTTCCGGAATATCGATCGTAATAATTGCGCCTGCCCCAATCACTGTATTTTTTCCAATTACAACCGGGCCTAAAATCTTTGCACCATCTGAAACAACGACATTTTCATCAAGAATTGGACTGCCTACATTTTGCCATTCCTGTTTTAATTTGTCATACTTCATATTTGAACCAAGTGTAACATTTTGATATATCACAACACCCTTACATAATTTTGCAGCAACAATCGTACATCCTCTTGCGTGATGTGCAAAAAGAACGCTCTTGTCCATATCTGGGCAATGAATCTCACAGCAGTGATTTTTTTCTAATCGTTCGGCTGCCTCTCGTTGCTCCATCCTATTTTGTGAAAAGCAATTTATATTTAGTAATTCCTCAAAAGTCTTATTTTCCATAATTTTCCTCCTGTAAATTCAAATTTTTTTACGCATTCCCCAACAAGAACCGCAGTGCATTGATTCTTCTGATTCCATCATAGTCTGCTTCAGGGTCTTCATCCAGCGTTATGATATACTTAGGATAGTGGTCTGCTATTTTCTGAAGTGGTCTTAATTCTCTCGCCAAAGTGGTCTCTTCTCTAACAGTGGCAGCCACCTGATAATATATCGTCCCCTTACTGTTCATTGCGACAAAATCCACTTCCTCACTTTCCACTTTGCCCACATACACCTTATATCCCCTTCTGATAAGCTCCAGATATATGATATTTTCCAATATATGACCTGTATCTGCATTCTTAGATCCTAGCAGCATGAAACGTAAGCCAATATCAACTACATAGTATTTATCAAGTGTCTTTAGATAATTCTTTCCTTTCACATCATATCTCTTGACGCATGCATACCCGGTTTTAGTTCTCCCGTTTTTCCTGCAAGATATCGTGCGATATACGATCATTTCTTTGTGTATTCACAAATTTCATGTCATTGATTTTTATCTCCTCCAGTTAAAAAAGCATGTGCCATGTGCGACATATGCCTGTATATAATAATATTTTAACTGCTCAACAAACTTGATTCAACTGGAATTTGTAGCACAGTGAACTGTAGTTATTTGATACGTTCAGCATATATTTCAGCATTTATATACCATTCACCATCATCCTTTACAGTAATGTTTTCCCAGTGAAAATGATTATCCTGTATATTAGTAAAAATCCACTTTCTTCTTTCATCATTTGTGAAGGTTAGTATTATCATATTATCTTGTTTTTTTGCTTCAAGTCGTATTATTTTCCCAGTATAACCATAAGCTACATCCCATGCATGTGTATCGGGATTATAAATACGCAACGATGACCCATATTCATAATCAGGCAGAATAATAACATCCTGAATAGCCATTCCTTCAAGAACCCATGAGAAATGCCATTCACCCTTAATTGCAAGGGAAGTGTTATCCTCAATATAGTCTATTGCCCAACTACCGATAAGTTTTCCAAAGTAATTGAACTCGTCGGGTAATGCTGAATTTTTGCTTTCACTTCTTAATGCTTCAAAAAAATCTTGCATTGGTAATTCCTCCAATTTATCGTTTTAACTCATCTAAAGCCTTTCTACTATGACTTCCTGTTGGAGCATAACCCTCTATATGTCGACATGGATAATCATTATATTCAGCACAATGAGGTAAATATTTTTCCTCCGTAAAACCTAATTTATAATGCTAAATCAATGATAAAATGGGACTGACTAATAATAATGCAATAAAGATTATTGCCATCCATTTTCCCACGTTTGCAAATAAATGATTTTTGTTTTTTATAGCTAATATTATAGCTGGGATCAATAATATCAGACTATAAAATACGGTATAATGAATACTTTTTCCACCCATTGCAAAAGGAACTATGGAAATGGAACTGGTATCAGCAGGTATGCCATTAGACCATACTGGCAGTTTTAAAAGAGACAATACTTTATCACCTAAGCAATATCCGCTGATTTACTCTTTTGTTTTTCGTCTACTCCTTCAGAAAATCATATACCTTTTCGTTAAAATCCTTCGGCTTTTGCAAAATCGTTAACAGCGGCATAAGCATTTCACCTCCAACTTCAAATTTTTCCACTTCAATAATTCCTTATATTTTAACACACCCCAAAAGTAACGTCATCTTCAACTTAGAAAAATCCCAAAAATATATCAGATAAATCCTCACTGACTTTGGATTTTGCAAATTTTCTATTTCCTCCACTAAAAAAGCATATGCCATGTGCGACATATGCCTGTATATAATTATATTTTAACAGCTCAGCAAACCAAAATTTGAAATCCAATCAAATATACATACTTACGGATGATTACCGGTATCGTAACACCAAGACGCGATCTGAGCAATCAACTCCAGAGGCAAAGGTTCTTTATACGGTATTTGTATAGTTCCTTTTATTGTTTTTGGTTTCTCACCGCAAAAATGCTGCTGATTCTGATTTTTGAATGAACGTCCGCACTTAGGACATATCCACATATGACGCTCCCCCTCTCAGTTGTCATTTTCATAAATTAAATAAAATGGAAGTCTTCCCCAACCCAATCCAGTATTTCAGAATATCTCTGCTATTCTATTAATCGTCAGATTCAACTAGTTTCCTGAATAGTCACGGTAATCGTATCCCCTGGATACCGTTGCATTTCTTTCTGTATATCTTTGCGTACGCCAATAATATAGCAAATGCTTCCATCTGGATTTTTTACTCCCATGTTTACAAGGCTTCCTCTATAGCAAAAACCATTAAAGGTTGCATTCACTTTTACACGACCTTTGCCAAATTCTTTTTTTATATCATATGGAAACCTAACATAGGCCCCACCCTTATCTGGCACAGGCTCTATCATAGCTTCAAACTCATAAATTTTGGTATTCATTTTTCTTGCCGACAGGGGCGGATGATACCGCATGGAGATTCTTCAGAGAGATATCCATAATCGGAGCGGAATGTGTCAGTGCTCCGCTTGAAATATAATCTACTCCAAGGTCAAGTAATCTGGCAACATTTTCTCTTGTTACATTGCCGGAGACTTCCACCTGGGCACGTCCATTGATGATCTCCGTAGCCTCGCTAATCTGCTCATGAGTCATGTTATCTAACATAACGATGTCTGCTCCTGCTTCCACAGCCTCGCGAACCATATCAAGGTTCTCTACCTCCACCTCGATTTTTCTGACAAAAGGTGCATATTCCTTCGCCATGGTCACCGCCTCACGGACACCTCCTGCTGCACCAATGTGATTATCCTTCAACAATACACCATCTGAGAGATTATAGCGATGATTATTACCGCCTCCCACTCTCACCGCATATTTCTCGAAGATACGATTATTCGGAGAGGTCTTGCGGGTGTCAAGAAGCTTCGTCTTACTTCCTACAAAAAGCTTTGCCACCTCATGGGTATAGCTTGCAATGCCACTCATACGCTGAAGGTAGTTCAGTGCTGTACGCTCTCCGCATAACAGTGCACGGATATCCCCATACACCCTTGCTATCAACTGTCCAGCCTTAACCTCAGCTCCATCCTCCACCAGGTATTCAATACGGGAGGTCTCATCAAGCAATTCAAATACACGGCCAAACACCTGCAGTCCGCAGATAATTCCATCCTCCTTACAGATCAGATCCACCGTTCCCTGTGTCGGATTCGGCATGACAGCATTTGTGCTTACATCCTCGCTTGTGATATCTTCCTTCAATGCCCCTAAGATCAGGGGATCTACATTCAACTTCATTGTCACTTCATCGTACATAATCTATCTCTCCATTCTGTATTTTCCAGTGTTTCTTGTATTGTCCATATTACTGCTTATGCAGACTTCGACGCAGCATCCGCTTTCTCAATCGCTTCCCGCACAAGACTCTCATATTCTTTTTCTAATTCATGGCTGTTATGATACTTCGTCGTGTCTATGGATAATACCGCAAACTCGGCTTCCCTGTCAATATCGGTCTCATGTCCTGCCATATCCTTCGCTGCACGTTTGGCAAATACCAGACTCTCTAACAGTGAATTGCTGGCAAGGCGATTCCTACCGTGCACACCGTTGCAGGCAGTCTCACCCACGGCGTAGAGGTGGTCCATAGAGGTCCGGCTCATATAATTCACATGAATACCTCCCATGAAATAATGCTGGGCCGGGACCACCGGTATGCATTCCTTTGTCACATCAAATCCCATATCTAAGCAGTGCTTTACAATATTAGGAAAATGCGTCTTAAGTTCCTCTGCCGGAATGGTCCGCAGATCCTCCCACACATATTCTGTCTTATCCTTCTTCATCTGCTCGTAGATTGCTTCTGTCAAAAGATCTCTCGGAAGTAATTCGTTCACGAAACGCTCTCCTGCTCTGTTGTACAGCTTCGCTCCCTCTCCCCGAACAGATTCCGATATCAAAAAGCTTTTTTCCTCAGGCTTCTCATTGTAGAGGGTAGTAGGGTGAATCTGCACATAATTCACATCCCGAAGCTTAACGCCATGCTTTATGGCAATTCCTAAGGCATCTCCTGTCAAATGACGGAAGTTCGTGGAATGACGGTAGCATCCGCCGATTCCTCCGGTAGCAAGAACTACTTCCCCTGCCCGGATCTTCCGAATCTCACCATCCTCAGTTCGAATCACCGCACCTACGCAGACATGATTATGCTCAATAATATCAATGAGGCTGGTATATTCCAGTATGGTCACGTTCGGCAGTTTCTGCACCTGTTCTAAGAGTCTTGAGGTAATCTCTTTTCCTGTAATATCCTCATGATAGAGAATTCGCTTGCCAGAATGTGCCCCCTCCCTGGTAAAAAGGAGTTCTCCCTTAGCATCTCGCGCAAAGTCTACCCCATAGCCTAAGAGGTCTTCCACCACATCCCTCGAAGAACGAATCATAATATCCACAGAGGTCCTATCATTCTCATAATGTCCCGCCTTCATAGTATCCTCGAAGTAGCTGTCATAATCTGCGTCATCCTTAAGCATACACATTCCTCCCTGTGCAAGGAAGGAATCGCTGCTATACAGATCTGATTTGGTAATCATAAGAATCTGCTTGTCTCCGGGCAGATTCAAGGCAAGGTACAAGCCGGAGCATCCACAACCTGCGATTACTATATCGGCTTTTACATCTATATTATGTTTATCTATATACTCCATATTCATATACTTCCCATCTCTGTCAGACCATGGTCTAACTACTTATATCCGGTTATCCGCTGTTCACTTCCCGGATATACCTGCTTATTTGGCCAGTTCTAACATCCGCTCTAAAGGCTGCATAGCCCGCTGTCTTATATCCTCCTCGATGAATATCTCATTGACCTCGTTCTCCAATACATCTAAGATCTTCTCCAAGGATATTTTTTTCATATTGGCACACACCTGCCATGGTGTCACCGTATGGAACTTTTTGCCCGGATTGTTCTTCTCGAGTTTGCAAAAGACTCCTGTCTCTGTTCCAATAATGAATTCCGTCTTATCACTATCTGTGGCATAGGCAATGATACCTGAAGTACTTCCAATATAATCTGCCATAGCAAGCACTTCCTTAGAACATTCCGGATGCACTAAGAATTCGGCATTGGGATACTTCTCCTTGGCTTCTTGCACTTGTTCTGTGGTGATTGCCGCATGAATCGGACAGAAACCATCGTTACAGATAACATTTTTCTCAGGAACCTGCTTGGCCACATAATCCCCAAGATTCCCATCTGGAATAAAGTAGATATTCTGATTCGGAAGATTCTTCACAATCTTCACCGCATTGGCTGAAGTTACGCACACATCTGCACAGGTCTTCATCTCCGCTGTGGAGTTGATATAACAGACAACTGCAAGATCCTCATACTGCTCCCGCATGGCTGCAATCTTCTCCTTGTCTGCCATATGCGCCATGGGACAATCTGCTGTGGCATCCGGAAGAAATACCCGCTTCCCCGGATTGATAATCTTTGCGCTCTCTCCCATGAATTCCACACCCGCAAAAACAATTCGTTCTGCATCGGTCTGGGTGGCAATCTTGCTTAGATAATAGGAATCTCCTATATAATCAGCAACCTGCTGAACCTCATCATCTACATAATAGTGCGCGAGAATCACTGCATTATTCTCCTGCTTTAATCTTAATATATCCTCTGTTACTGACATGTCGTCCTCCTTTGTGTCAACCTATTGCATTCACTTTGGTCATAGTATAGCACTCATCTTTACATCTGACAAGACAGTTGTTTTCTTTAGTGTAGTTTTCTAAAATGAATTCCTAAATTCTATTTCCTCCAACTTAAAAAGCATATGCCCTGTGCGACATATGCCTGTATATGATTATATTTTGTTGTATTTCAACCGCTCGGTAAACTGAAATTAATCAATTAAAGTCCATTGATTTTTTCTTTTATTTTTCGTTTTATTTTAAAAGAGAAATGTGTTGAATACTGCTCATTATCAACCAGCAATTCATAGGCTTCCATACACCCTACGGAATACACAAATCCCAGAAGACCTATTGCAAATCCAAGAAAAACAAAGGAATGATAATCAGACCACGCAATATATCCTTTTCCAGTAAACGCCAAAAATAAAATGCCTGCAATAAATAAAGTGGTGCAGGGAATGGCTACTACTACGTACTTCTTTTTATTCAAAGTATATTCATTGGATAGTTCTTTCAAATAATCATAATCAAATAATAGTGGTTCTTGTTTCAAGACCTTATATTGAGTTTGCTCTGAAAACACTGCGAATACAATGGATATGATACCCAGGATTAGGCAGATTGCCATGCCTAAATAGCGCGACATCATGTCTGTAGAAAATATTACATAGGGAATTCCTGCCAATGCCCAAAACATAAATCCCATCCCAACATATCGGCTAATTCTTTTTTCATTGGCAATATATCCTTTCGCCATTTCTCTGCTTACATAGTAACCCTTTTCGTCAACGTTCTTTTCAGATTTTTCGTTCTTCAGTAAAAAATCAGTCGAAACTTCAAAAATATTAGATAATTGTAAGAGTTTTTCTGTTTCGGGAAAACCTTGATTATTTTCCCATTTGCTAATCGCCTGTCTGGTTGTCCCAAGTTGTTCCGCGAGATTTTCTTGGGATAACCCTTTCTCTTTCCTTAATTTAAAAATCTTTTCGCCTAAATTCATTTTGTAACTACCTCCTGTGATTTGATAGTCAAATTCTATCAAGTCACGTTGCCATTTTCTATCTTTCTTGAAATGCACATTGTCAACTGGAAGTTGCAGGTATGCAACATGGCTAAAATCATATTTTTTATCTGCAAATTCAATTATGATTTAATTCACTCTTTTTCATTTCAAAATACAATCAAGAATATAATACCTGCATTTTTCAGGTATTCTTTGTCATTATTCTTTATTTCCCTATTGAAACTATATATTTTCGTCTCAATTTGTCACAGAGATCTGTCTGTGTATAAGAAATCTTCCCATCGTTTTGCAGCCGCCCTAGAACGATTCCCGGATCTCTGTTTATTTCTCCTGCAAATTTCCGAATTACCGCTTCATTAAATATTGCTGTTTCTTTTAGAAACTTCTGATACCTTTCCTGCGGAATCAGTTTAGTCTGGGCATAGACATCTGCCTCGTCTTCGACTTCGCTCTTATTATCTTTAAAAGTAATACCATAGTCACCATTTATCACGTGCCCTATTTCATGAAAAAGTGAAAACCAGAATGTATCAGCGAAATGTCTTCGATCGCTTACCATCAACAAAATCTTTCCATTCACTTTTTTTGTAGCTCCGTTAATACCTGAATTTTTTAGATTCGGCAGTACAACAAGAACAACGCCGGCCGCAAGAAATGCTTTCTGCACCTCCGGATAGAACCCAGCATGATTTTCGGTCTGGGTTAATGCAAATTCTACTGCCTCTGCAAATTTCTTTTTGTCATACTTTGGTGTAGATGTTCTTAATGCTTTATTTACCGCGATCTGCACCATCGCATTCGCGTTAACAATATTAGACTGACTCAAATTTGCGGAATAACTCCTAAAACTTGTTGCCAGATCTTCTTCTTGTAAAACACCAAGCGAGGCAACAGATAAAAACTCTCTGACACATTTAATCTGCTCATCAATTTTCCTGGGAAGATTGGGAAGATGGAAATTTGTTTTGAAGTATGAATAATCAATCAACTTAAAAACTTCTCTTTCCCGCTTCAGTTCTTCATCCGAAAGATATTCTGCCTGCATTTCGTCGTACATCTCCTGCAATCTAAGCCAGTACGTTACTGTTGTGCCTAACATTCTGGAAAGCTTTGTTGCGATATCAATGGACAAACTCTGTTCACCCCTTACGAGAATGCTAAGATTTTTGGGCGTTGTCCCAAGTCTCTTTGCAAAGTCCTCCTGAGTGAGTCCACTCTCTTCAACCATTTCTTTCAGATAATATCCCGGATGGAATGCCATCTTGTCATTATACTCAATGTAGTTACCCATAATGTGCGCTCACCTCCTTGATTTCAATAATTCTCACACTATCAGCTATTTTATCAATACAGCACGGATCAAATACTTCCTCATGGTCATCTAACGGACATAATATAATCCGCCATTTCTCCCGCCTTGTCTTGACATCTATGGCAAAATAATTTTGTAGTTTTCCCTGCAGCTTATGAAAATGGAATTGTGGAATAACTATGATATCTTTTATAACATCTGCCGCTTCAATTGCATTAATCCTGGACTGCAGACTTATGGCAAGACTTTTATTTCCTCCAAATAATTTGG
>JAQUUB010000111.1 GCA_028694115.1 Lachnospiraceae bacterium | reverse complement strand
GGCAACCTCCCAAATCCATTAAACTAATTCTTCTACACAAAAATATATCCTTCCCAGCTATTGTATCATTCTTGTCGCACAATTAGAATCCCTTCCGTAATCTTTGTTTCCTAATTATCCTGCTCGAAAAAAAACGGGCTGGAATTGTAAAAACAACAATTCCAGCCCGTTTGAAGCAAAACAAGTTCATTATTATTTTGCTATTTCTGCTATTTCCTTCAAGATATTTTCTCCACCTTGTTTGTTCCATTTTATCACGAAATCATCAAATGAATCTATGGAAGCTCTGCCCATGATGATCTTTGCGAAGGCCTCATTTTCCAGTTTTTGCAGGTTTGCCCCCTTGGATTCCATTGTAGTGGTTTGCCCATAATAAAGACTATAAACTTCCTCTATGTTGTTTGCAGTGGAAAGAGGCTTGTTACCAACCATAATGGATATTAACCGGGCAAGGTGGCTTGATGCGAGCTCACTCTTCAAATCCCAATTATTAATTGAGAAATCGTCCAGAGGTTCTTTTTTGAGCTTCTTTATTGCTTCCATATCTCCCTTCAGGAGTTTATGGGTTGTAAAATCTATATCCTTGATGTCCGTTTCACCCTTGAGATACTTTGTAAGTACATCATAGGACACTTCGATTTCATCTACATTGTCAAATACACACCAAAGCGGATAAACAGCTGGTACACCGGGGTTTTTTCCCAAGCCGGTTTCCACCCATTTAGATTCATTGGGTAGAAGCAGATTCACTATTTTCAGTGCCGCTTCAGGATGCTCATACTTCTTGTTTACAACCACAAATGCACCGGCAGGAGCTGACATATGTGCATAATACTTGCCGTCATCCGCAATCGGGTAAGCGTATGCCTGCCAATCCGGAGCAGGGTTTTGTTTATATGCATCGTTGAGGACATAACCAGTCCACCAGGGGCCAAAGAAGATACCTGCCTTATTATCAAGAACCGGCTGCAAGCTGTCATCACGCACTAACATCTCCCGATCTATCAGACCATCTTTGTACATTTCAGCAAGGGCCTGCAGTGCTTTTTTTGTCTCCGGCTGCGTAGAACCGTATACTACCTTGCCATCCTTATCCTTAAGCCAATAACCGGGGAAGGATTTGTTTGCGGCGAATACAGGATCCAGACCCCATAAGTTACCATCCGTACTGGTCAGTCCACCGGACTTGGATGGACCTACTATACCTATCGTGTTTTTCTTTCCATCGCCATCAGGATCCTGTTCCATAAATGCCTTCGCTACGTTTTTCAGCTCTTCGACACTCTTAGGCGCCTGTAAGTTCAGCTTATTCAACCAATCCTGACGAATCCACATTTCGGTCATGCCGCTCGCTTTAGGGGTCGTAGCTGGAATCGCCATGATTTTTCCGTCGGTTTCAACCAATTTTTTAAGTACATCTCCACCACTTTTATAGAAGCTTTTTAGTATATCACTACCATAATTATTGAACGTATCCGTCAGGTCTGCAATTTGTCCATACTTAGCCATGGCTTTAAATGGAGTCATCCCTACTGCAACGGCATCCGGAAGGTTATTTGCAGAAATTGCCAGTTTGATTTTCTGATCAAAGTCAGCAGGTGCACAAATCCAATCATACTTAACTTCTATGTTGAGCTGGTTTTTGATTTCCTTCAGGAGATCATTTTCTTCAATCGACTGGCCTGATTCAAACTTTGCGTTTGGATCAAGACTGCGGGCAAGATGAATCGTAACCGTTTCATTATACTTACCAAAAGGATCCGCAGGCGCTCCGCTGTTCGTAACCTCAGCAGCTGCTGTACCACTATTCGCAGTCTCTGAAGATGCAATCCCATTATCACTTGTCGCTTTCCCTCCACAAGCTGCCATGGTAGATACCAGCATCCCGGATACCAAAATAGCAGCCAATATCTTTCTAGCCTTCATTGTCTTTCCCCCTTTTATTTTTTCTTCTTTCATTGTCTAGCTCCTTCCTCCTTGCTTGAAAATGAATTGTTTATATTTAATTGCCTTAGTAGCAACCAAATTTCAATAAATAAGCTGTATAGAAATGCAGAGTTATTCTTTTACTGATCCGAGTGTAATACCTGTGATAAAATATCTTTGCAGAAAAGGATAAATCATCAGTACTGGCACCATGGCAATGAATATTTTAGCTGCATTCAGGGATTTGTTATTGAGCTGCGTGGCGAGTTTAACCTCCTCCGAATTCATCCTGGACAAGTCTACACTGACAACCAGCTGCTGAATATACGTTTGAAGCGGATAATTTATTTGCTTCGTATTCAAAACCAACCCTTGAAAGAATTCATTCCAGTGTCCAACGATTGTAAATAGGGAAACGGTTGCAATAACCGGTCCGGAGATCGGCAGGTAAATCTGAAGGAAAGTACGCCAGGGTCCCGCTCCGTCTACATAAGCTGCTTCTTCAAATGCTGAAGCAATATTCCTGAAAAAGTTCACAACCAGAATAACATTAAAAACCGGAAGGCCACCTGCAAGCACTAAAGCCCAAATTGAGTCAATCAATCCATAACTGCGGATCGTAAGGTACCAGGGCACTGTGCCGCCGCTAAAAAGCATACAGAATACCAATATCCACATATAGGCATTACGATGAGGCAGCTGTTTTGGCGTCTTTGACAAAGGATACGCCATTAGCAAAACTGTCCCGACTCCTATTACCGCCCCAAGGACAACTCTCTTTATCGAAGTCCAGAACGAGATAAAGAATGCTGCTTCGCCAATGATCTTCTGGTAAGATATCAAATTGAAGCCAATAGGCCAGAAAGTGACGATACCCGCATTCACCGCTGCCTTCTCACTTACAGAGACCATCAGGATATACCATAGCGGTACCAGGCATAAGAGTGTTACAATAACAAGAAAAGAAAGATTAAATATATTGAATATCCTGGAGCTTAAAGATTTATGATCAATCAAAGCGATTCCCCCCCGTTTAGCCTCTAAAAAATTTTGTACCCTGTAAGCCTATCGGCCAACACGTAACTGACTGTAATCAAGATAAAACTGACAACCGACTTCAAAAGGCCAACCGCAGTAGCAAGGCTGAACTGCAAGTTTACAAGACCGGCACGGTATACCCATGTATCAATAATGTCACCCGTAGAGTAAACCAACGGGTTATACAGGTTGAAAATCTGATCAAATCCGGCATTAAGGACACTTCCCAGAGAAAGAATCATCAAGAGTATAATTGTTGATTTAATACCGGGAAGAGTGACATGCCAGAGTCTTCCCAGCCTGCCTGCACCATCAATAGCCGCAGCCTCATGAAGAGATGGATCTATACCTGTTAAAGCTGCAAGGTAAATTACTGCATTATAGCCAAAACCTTTCCAAATATCGGTTCCAATCACTAGTGGCCGGAATAACTTAGGATCTCCGAAGAATATGATACGCTCGGTACCCAGCATTTCGAGGAAACGGTTGATGGGGCCGTCATTTCCAAAGATATTCAGAACAATACTTGCAAGAATAACCCAGGACAAAAAATAAGGTAAATATACTATCGTTTGAATAGGCCTTACCAGCTTTTTAACCGTCAGCTCATTGAGCAGCAAGGCAAAAATTAACGGAATTAGAAGGTTTCCCACCATTTTACCTACGGCAATGACAATTGTGTTTGTGAATACCTGCTTAACATCATCCATGGAAAACATGTACTCGAAATTTTCCAATCCTACCCATTTAGATTTAAAGACTCCTAAGACCGGGTTAAAATCCTGAAATGCCATCACAATTCCAAACATTGGAACAACAGTGAATAGGAGCAGCCAGAGATAGCCAGGTGCCATCATAATCCAATAATGCTTAAGATACTTTTTATCATACATCGCTTACCTTCCCTCCTTCTGTACTATTTATTATTCAAACAAAAAGAAGGATTTCGAAATTTTCCATGAAACAACAAAATCTCCCGCTTGTTTTGTTTACTGCATAAGTATAGCACACAGCAAATCATGGGAGATATAGATGCATGTTGTTGATTATATGGCATTTTGTCCTGTAAATCATCAGGGCTATGCAAATATGTGTAAAAGTAGCAGTTTTGTTCGAACTATTCAAAACACTACTCATGATTGTTATACGAGTATAGTCATTTGTTCTGCTCACTGATTGTAGCTGTGTAACAAAGGCTATCTTCGGCTTTTACCATGCTGTTTTCTGTATTCGCCAGGTGTCATTCCCGTTATTTTAAAAAATACACGGATAAAATAGTTTACATCCTCGTATCCGACACTCTGTGCAATATCTGCTATCAGAGCATCCTTCTCGACCAACAAAACCTGAGCTGCCCGTATCCTCTCCCTGCGAACAAATTCTTTAAAGGACACCCCTGTATGCTTTTTAAAATTTATCGAAAAATAGCTGCGGCTGAGATTGATGATTTGTGCAGTTTCCTCTGCGTGTAATTGTGCTCCCAAATGCTCTTTTACATAAAGTACAGCTTTCATAATACAAAGTGGCATTTTGGCAAGGCTGACTTCCTGAGAAGCTTTTTGGTACAGCGCCTTCCTAAAGGAAGCAAGCCACTGTAAAAAACCCTCGACGTTTTGGTAATCCGAAACATCCTTTTGTGCTATGCTTATGCTTTCTTCGGCATGATGAGTTAGGGGAAGCAAGACTTGCTCGATTTTCCGGATAGGTATATCCATTTCTTTTGTACAGCTGCAAAGCTCTTCAAAAACAGTATCATCAAAAAGCCAATACATTTCATTCCATCTTTGAACCAGGGATTTCCATTCTTTTTCATCAAAGGCACATACAGCAGGTATACCCCGCAAGCCAGACCCGGAAGCGTTTTTCCTATCATTTTTATGCTTTGAAATTTGCTGCGCCATGATGTCTTCCACCTTTTGACTGATTCTCCCTAGCAGTTGATCACAGTCAAGGCTTTCCATCTGCAATTTGGAAATATAATCAATCGCTCCGATACGCAGAGCAGACTGTACATGATAGAAGTCTTCATAAAAAGTCAGTACTACAAAAAAGATCCCGGGGTAAAGAGCATGGCACTTTTCCATCAATGAAATACCATCCATTACAGGCATATCCAAATCGACAAATAATAAGTCGACTTGTGTTTGGGTCAAAACCTCCAAAGCTTTTTCACCGTTTTGAGCCTCACCCACAACCATCATATCATACTTTTCCCACGGCATCATAGAGATAATCCCCTGACGTGCCAAGCGGTCGTCATCCACAATCAAAACACGATACATATCAGTTATTTCCCTCCTTCTGGAAAATCCCTTGCTCAAACTGGGGAGTCAGTAAAATCGACTGCTCAAAATTCATCGGTAAAAGCAAAGTGACTTTAGTTCCCCGGGTTAGTTCACTGTTAATGGTCATTGATGCTTTGTCACCGTAAAATGAATCCAGCATGGAACGAACATAACGAAGTCCGATTCCATCAGCCTTACTATCATCTTCAAGCTTTTTCTGAAACGGTTGCTGGATCTTGGCAAGTTCTTCTGCTGTAAGGCCCTTTCCATTGTCCTGGATCGTAATGATAATGGCATTACGGGTATGGGAATGAAATACACGAATCCAAAGGGATCCCGATTCTCCCAGACCATGGCGGATTGCATTTTCAGCAATAGGCTGCAGTATCATCCGCGCCGTTAATGTATCCAAATACTCTCCATCCTCCACTTCGACCTCAACCTGAAAGTCGTAACGCATTTTCTGCAACCGGAGATACGCCTGAAGCATCTTAATTTCTGTCCGCACCGTAGCTTGCTTATCAATTTTCCCCAGACTATATGCCAAAATATAGTTGAGTTCCGTAGTAAAAATCTCAATATCATTCTGATGGTGCATTTTTGCGAGCCAATGAATAGAATGAAGTGTATTCATCAGAAAATGCGGGTTGATTTGATAGTATATCTTCTCAATTTCCAACTGGTGTTTTTCATGCGCAACATTCTCAACATCCAGCAAAAGCTTCTGGATCTGTCTCTTCATCGTATTGAACTGGTGAAAAAGTTCGTCATACTCTATTGCACCGGTTTGGACAGAAACAGTATTCAAATCACCCTTACCTAATTTTTTCATTTCCCTGGAAAATATAGATAAAGGCGTATTGATTAAGCGGGATAAAGCAATAAATGAAAAACCAATCAGAAGAACAGCTAGTAATAAGATGCCAATAACATTTCGAGTCCACGTATAGAGTTCACGGTTATACTCATTTATGGGTAACAACAGTACATTTGTAAACCCCGTATCTGCGGGCAGCCGTACTCCTACATATTTACCATACCGGCCAAAGTAGCT
Source organism: Lachnospiraceae bacterium (assembly GCA_028694115.1). The sequence goes on along the minus strand of JAQUUB010000111.1, from coordinate 7,713 downwards.
ATCTCCTACCTTCTCTTCATCTTCCATATGAAAAAGATTCCCTTTTACAAAATCATCCGTACTTGCATATTGAACCTGGTTGTCAGAATCCAGCTGCAAAAGTACATAGTGCATATCCTGCGCTTTGGAAAGGGTATTAATAATTTCCCTGGCCTCCAGCCTGGACTCGATATAAATGATAAGGTCCATTCCCTCCTCAATAGTAATTCTACGTGCTATGGAAAGGACCTGCCAATTACCGAGAGCCATTGTGGCGGACAGGTGTAAAGAGTGGTAATACACACTTCCATTTTTCTTAACTACATTGAGTCTTTGTGGTGAAAATCCTTCATAAGGCAGAAAGTTATAAAAGTAACTCTGTCCGGTCACAGGATTAAAGTATAATCTGTTACTAATCCCACTATTTGAAAAAGTTATTTTTACCAAATTTTCTGCAATCTGCTGTCCCACCTGGTGCTTGTCATAGTTAGAATCCGCCTGGAAATAACTATCCAATAGGCACCCTACTGTCCCTTGCAGGGACATCTGCTGTGAAATCTGAATCATATCCAAATAGTTATGCATCATTTTTTCAGTAAGCTGCTGTAGCTTTGACACCATTGATGTTTTTAATTTATTTTGCTCAATGGAATGGATTGTATGATAAGAAACCAGAGCCAACAATAATAAACTGACAAAAGTTTCAATAACTATGATAAAAGCCAGTCTCTGACGTAAAGTTTTAAATTTATAAAGGCCCGACAATAAATTCATACATAGGATCCCTTTTCTAAAGAAAATCTTCAGTTTAACCATTTATTGCTCGTCATTATTGGAATTTTATATAGTTCCTTTTAGCGGGAAGGCTGATATCCCTATTAGAAGTTGAGCAAGCGGTTTCACAATACGATGATAGCATAATTACCTATACAGGTCAACTTTTCGTAAAGATCCACACTACATGGAATGAAGAATAAAAACCTCTGCATTAGATCTAATGCAGAGGTTTTTGCTTTATCATATTCTACTCTCTAAATATCAGCACAACTACCTCACCAAGATTCATGTGCTGTAGTCGGTGCCTGCTATGTACCAGGAACTAAACAACATTATTTTGCTGCTTTTGCAGCTTCCACTATGGCAGTAGTATAGCCCTTGGTATCTGCCAATGTAGCACCACTCACAACATCAACCATTTGTTCTGCTGTGTTCTTGCCCAGGGTTGCGTCCAGTTCTGCCACAGTTTTTCCTGTCACATAAGTTTGAATAGTATCCAGGTTCTTGTCGATAGCAACCGTGGAGCCTGCCTTTTCTTTCATGTTCTTGCTGTAGTAATCGGCGTTGGTTCTCTTGGATGCCAATACCATTTTCGGATCTTTGTAGTTGTAATCCTGCACGCTAAATGGCACAGTAAAAATTCAGGCTTTTCAATGCATGGTAAAATATAGCATCTTGCGAAACCTTGATTTTGTAATGATACTAAGACAATACCAATTAGTTAAATCAATAAAAAATGATATTTTCAATAAATCAACCAATATGGCAAAAATGGACGAAATCACAAGAAAACAGCAAATTTCCGGCAGGTAAACTGGCAATTTGAAGACTTTGAATAATATCTATAAAACAGCTTCAATTCAACCTTTCAAAGATATTCTTACAGCACTTATGGTTGATTAGTGTATAATGACTTAACAACCTGACTAATCAACCATTTTTGCATGAATTTTTTGAAAAAGACACGTAAAATTGGAAAAACAATTTCCAATTTCATTCATGGTCTCCTTACCCCTCTTGCATTATCTGAGAGCCATTTTTCCAGATCTTCCACGGTAATCTTACCTTCCAGGCAATCATTCAGCTTTCCTTTGGCAACAGGAATCCACTGTTTGTAGACTTCTTCCGATACAATTCCCTTATTCTTGTAATCGTTGATCTTTTTATAAGCCCTTTTATAATAGAGCTTTGCGGGATTGCCTTTTATCTCCTGCTGGTAGTCACGCATGGCACCGAGGATCTGGCAGTTATTCTTTTCTCCTTCCGGGATGCGGTCACAATATTTGTTCTCATAGCTGTAGCGTAGTACAAAATATCTGCCGCAATAGGCGCAGCGTTTTACAAAGAGGTTGTGCTGTATCATCTTAAAGAGCTCCAACAGTGCTACTGACTGAACATCATAAGCGATACAGCTTTCGGACATGCTAAGTTCAAGCTTTTTTACATACTCAATCTGTTCCTCTGATAGTGGTTTAGGTGCAAGCAGCTCATGGAGGGTAGAGTTGAGTATTTCTTTTTTATCCATAGTTTTTTGCGTGCGGAAAATATGCCGGTCCTGTTCTGGTACAGCACCTGGATGAAGAAACATTTCACTCATAAACTGTGGAGCAGGTACATCAAGCTGTGTGTTTTTATATAGAAAATACCGCTGCAACGCCGTAAGACCTTTCAATCTTTCGTCATAATCCGCATCAAGACAGAAGAAAACCATGTTTTGTATTCTATTCTGAACTGCCACCAAATCCAATTCCTGTGTCAATATCCTGAGACCATCCTCCTTCATCAGTTTATCCGTCAGATAAAAGGTCAGATAGGGATGAAGCTTAATGTTGAATTTGACCAGCTTGTTGATTACGCTTTTCTTTGAATACTCCTGAGGTGTTATACCCCATCGATTGATGGTATCCAATAAAAGCGGGGGTAGGGCGTATACAGGAAACCCAACCAGGTCAAAGTCGGTGTCAGGATTGGTATATGCGCCGATGGTGTCCTGCCGTTCTTCCTCATATCTGGTAAAGACTGCTTCAAGGAATAAAATCAGTAGTTCTCCTATAGGATGAGACTCTTTGTGTTGTGGGAAGTTATAGATGACCGTTTTGTGAGCCATATCAAAGGTAATGGTTCTTTGTATATCATACCGATTGCATAAGGAAAGATAGTCGTTATTCTCACGCTCAGCAAGACGCATAAGAAGTTCTTCCTTGCTCATGCTTTCAGTTATGGTCTTGTAAACATCCTCTGGCTTTGTAATGTTTTCATCTGTCGTTACTGATATAATTTCAGGCTTATTCGTCATCAGTTACTACTCCTCTACTATCAGACAATATAATGCATATAGGACTGCACACTTTTCCATTATCAGTGTTTTTTTGTGCGGATAATGCGTTATATAATTGACTGCATTATCGCACAATGATATACTTGATTGCAGACAATATAATAAAAATATAAATACATTATCCAAACAAGCATCTTTCAAAGATCAACGGGAAGATGTATTTTTAGCCCAACATACGGATAATGTATATTATATATAATTATATTGTACTACAGGTATGTAGGATGTTCAAGAGATATTTTGACTTCCTGAAGCAGTCTTAGGGCTCTTAAAATAATAATGCCTGATTTTGAAGTGAGGAATTTTCCGATAGTGCAAGGCGGAGGAGGGCGCAATAATGGGTTTATTGCAACTGACGACAACGAAGCAATATAGGAAAATAACCGCTTCAAAAATGGGAGGTTATTGTTTTAAGAGCCCTTAGTAGGGAAAAGGGGTGATTTGGGTCCGAAAACTGAATAGCAGCCTGGTGCAAGTTATACCGACACCTTGCTAAGAGCATTGCCATGACCGGTTCAGTACCGTGAGCGTGCCTGTCAGCAATGACAGCTACCTGCAAGGAAGGAAATACGTGGCTGAACGAGGGCACAGGAATTGCAGCATCAGGTTGTGCAAGGAGGAATAGTCAAAACATACATATAGAACGGAGTTGATCTCATGATAAATGTAAAGCTCCCGGTCAGCTTTTTCGACGAGGATAAAATAAAGGCTATGCGATTTCAGAAAGATGGGAACACAGCTGTGCTGGTGTACCTGATGCTACTGCTTACAGCAATAAAATCAGAGAATGATGGAAAGCTGATGCTTTGTGACGGTGTGCCTCATGATGAAGCCATCATCAGCAGCCTGTATAATTTTCCATCCAAGCAGGTGAAAGATGCACTGGAATTACTGGCGAAATTCGGGCTGCTCACTCAGGAGGATGGTATATATTGCATCAGCCAGTATGAAACCTTCCTTGATAAAGATGAACTGAAACGTCAGCAAAATGCAAAAAGGCAGCAGCGGTATGCAGCAAAGAAAAAAGAAGAGACTATGATATCCGGTAGAAATGATGCTGTTGCTGATGCTTCTATAACAAAGAAAAATAAAGAAACTTCAGCCTAATAGATTTCTATGTAAGCCACAGTTAAAGTAACCCATGGAGAGAAGACTACCCCGAAGGGGGTAGGCCAGCATATTGTTTGTATAGACGGCTGGCTCCCGCCGCTGCCCATACAAACAGCTGGTCGGGGGATGCCCCCGAACCCCCGAAAGCTTCCCCCAGCCCCTAAAGGGGAGATAAAGCAAAGAAAGGATGAGCGTATGAGGAAGGAAAAAATGTTTGCCATGCGGATGAGCCAGCAGGACTATGACCGCATCCAGCATAAAGCAGGACAGGCGGGCATGAGTATGACAGGCTTCCTTACCGCAGCGGCGTTGGACAAAAAAATTGTGGTGGTAGATGGGGTGGATAAGGTTTTGGGCGAACTGAAAGCCATCGGCAGAAACCTCAACCAAGTAACCACCCTGTGTAATATGGGCAAGATTACCTGCCTTGATCTTACAGAAATCAAGAAGGGCTTTGGAACTGTCTTTGATACTCTGTATGACTTGATGGACAGAGGCTGATGGTATGGCGATTATCTACGCAGTAAGGGAACGGACACAGAGCAAAACCGCCATGCGCAAGGTGATGGAATATGTGGCTCAGGACAAAAAAGCAATGTACAAGGATGCCAACGGCATAAAGTACAAGCTGTTGTCCGGGCAAAACTGCTGTGGTGATACCGCCTTTAAGGAATTCATGGCAACCAAGCGGCAGTATCAGAAAGAAAAAGGCGTGTACTTTTACCAGTATGTGCAGTCCTTCAAACCTGGAATCCATACCACACCGCAGGAGGTTCATCAAATGGGTGTGGAGCTTGCAAAATATTTCAAGGGTTACGAGGTGCAAATTGCTACTCACATTGACCGTGACCACTGGCACAATCACCTCATAGTGAATTCAGTAAGCTGTGAGACTGGATTGAAGCTCCAATTTAACGAAAAGAACCTGGAGCAGCTACGTACCCTGTCGGATGAAATTTGTGCAGCACACGGACTGGATGTCTTGCCGCCCTACCAAAAGCCAAAACAAAAGCCTATGGGTGCAGGCGAGTATCGTGCAGCGGCGAGGGGCGGCAGCTATAAATTCAAGCTGATGAATGCCATTGACCAGGCCATGGCACTAAGTCATACACGGGAAGAATTTATCGCCCGTATGGAGCAAATGGGCTATCAGGTAAAATGGAACCCGCACTATAAATACATTACCTACACTACACCTGATGGACAACGCTGCAGGGACAGCAAGCTCCACGAAACCAAGTATCTTAAAGCTGAAATGGAGGGATATTTCAGTGCCAAACTTAGAGGAATTGAAACAGCGCAACAGACCGGAAAGCCTGACCGTAGAACCCACAGAACAGACAGTCACACTGCCGTACCTGCCGCTGGTCAGCGCCATCCCCACCGACCAATGGAACATGATGCTGGAAAGTCAGACAGCAGCCATACAGCGATTACAGGAACTGGCGATGCATATCTCCACCCTGCCTACGGTGGACGACGTAAATCAAATGATGAAGAAATATTACCAGGATGTTTACGATCGGCAGACGGAGTACCTGGCGGATACAGTACAGAAAGGACACCGGCAGATTACCGACACCATGACTTCGGGCATGGAGAAAATAGCCGATACAACGGGGTGGAAGCTGACCAATACACTGAACCATTGGGAGGAAAATCTCAGGCACAGAGACATGTCACCGCTCAAAATCAAGGCCAAATGGACAGGCATCGGGGCATTGATATCGACGATATTGTGGCTCTTGCTAAAGCTGTTGACGACCTTGTAAATCCATACAAGCCCGAGGAAGAGCGGGAAAAGAAAAAGAAGTACGTATCAAAGGCAGAGAAGAAAAAACACAAAAAGAAAACCCATAGTCAGAACAATGATTACGATATGAGCCTGTAAAGGGGGAGATTTTATCGTAAAGCAGTTATTAAAGGACGATATCAAAACATACACAAGGAAAATTGGAAAGACCATCTACATAGTATCCATCCATTATTCCGGAGATAAAAATATCATACAGAAGCTGGGAGAGATTATCCTTCGGGATTTTAACAACGAAAGGGAAAAATAGCGTGAAATAAGACAGGTACATAAACTATATAGTTGAGTGAATTGATAGCTGGTAATATTTAATATTGTGCTGCTATCGTGTATAATATGAGTAAGGATAAATAGAAAGGCACAATGAAGATAATATAAAGGAGATAATGCCAACGAATTGGCATTATCCCTGTTTAAGATAAAATGAACGAGTACAATGAGATATATTGAAAGAGTTTTAGAGAGGAGATTTTGCTTTATGAGCACTTATAGTATAAATGAAATAAAGTCCATATTGTCGCCGGTATTTGAAAATGCTCCTGTGTACCGTGCTATACTGTTTGGTTCCTATGCCAAGGGCAGTCCGACCGATAAGAGTGATATCGACATAGTAATAGACAGCAGGGGGGAACTGTTAAATATAAACTTCTACGGAGTGCTGGAGGATATCACAAACCTATTGGGTAAGCGGGTGGATTTGTTTGAAATAACCGAACTGAAAAACAATACGGCAATGCAGTCTGTAATAGAGCAGGAGGGGATTGTTTTATATGACCGGCAAGGATAGGATTATATTGCAAAAGATAAGCACTTATATAGACGATGTGGCACAGTATGTGGATGAGTTTTCTTTTGAAAAATTCAAGACGGACAAAAAGACCCTTTCAGCCTGCGCCTTTTCAGTTTCACAAATCGGTGAACTGGCAAAGGAAATCAGTGAGGAGACCCAGAAGCTGTACGCCGATATCCCTTGGAAAAGCATCCGGGGCATGCGAAATAAAATTGTGCACGATTATGAAAATATAGATTTAGCCGTGCTCTGGGGTACAGTTACCAAGAGCTTGCCTGAGCTTTCCAGGCAAATTGACAGCGTCTTATATCAAGAAATTGAAGAGCTTAATGTATTCAGCGAGGAAGATGAAGACCTTGAAATGGAACCGTAGCATCGGAAATACAATATAATAAACCAATTGAATAGGTATGGAACTGGTGCTGTAGATGATTGGACAGAATTGTAAACTAACTCTGGAAAATGACTGACAGCAGCAGTATAATAAATGTATAGTCATATTGTTGCTGTTTGGAAAGAGAGGAATAAATGATCACTAAACAGCAAATATATAATGCGGGGATTTATTGCAGGCTTTCCGCAGAAGACAATCTGGCAGGAGAAAGCGGCAGCATATCCACGCAGCGTACCTTGTTAACTCAATATTGTAAAAGTCAAGGGTTTACTATTGCAGATTATTATGTGGATGACGGGTTTTCGGGAACGAACTTCGACAGGCCGGATTTTGAACGGCTGCTGAATGATATCGATAAGGGAAAAATCAATGTGGTGCTGACCAAAGACCTTTCAAGGTTCGGCAGGGATTACATCCAGGCCGGCTACTTCATTGAAAAGGTATTTGAGAGAAAAAATGTCCGGTACATTGCCGTGGATGACAACATTGATACCTTGAACAACAACAATGAC
>JAQUUB010000110.1 GCA_028694115.1 Lachnospiraceae bacterium | reverse complement strand
ATTTGTCTTTCTTGACAAAGAATGTTGTATGCGAGTTGTCCCGGAGTGTAATTTTTACTGTTTCAGATTTATTCTTTTTTACCTTCTCCAGTAATCGTTCTGCCGCACTCCTTTCTTCGGCTATGTGCTCATAATGAGTTTTCTTCCTCATTCCCTATGCATTCTTGTGAAAGCACTTCTCTCATTCTTCTCATGGCTAGGAATGATCTAACCATCCTCATTCTTTCAAGCCGGTATCTATCTATCACCTTGTGTGTGGTCCTGTTTGGCTTCCCAACTACTCTGATTACAACATCAAGTGATGCAGGTATATGCATGATGCTTATTTTCTTAGCTTCTTTCTTTACTTTTCTTGGCAATCTTGGTTTTACTATACGAATGAATGTTCCCATGTTGTTTGTTTTAAATGAATTGTATTGATGTTATTTCTGCTCGCCTCATATATAAGGTGAGCAAAGTTGTTTGTATTATCTTTTATTGAAATTTACGCACGTTAATGTGAAATTGCTTTTGAAGTTGTCTATACCACTAAAGCATGGGTACCTCTTGCAATCTTTTTTGCAGGTGGTCAACGCTTCCTCCTTTTTCTTTTCTTCTCTCTTTTTCTTCTCATATTCTATTCTAACTAAATCAATTTTCATTTCTTGAATTTTAGCTTTCCTGTTCCTCTCGTATTCACGTTGTTTCTTTTTGAAGCATTCGTAACAGGTGTTAGTCCGTCTTTTTGAATAGAAAGCCTCCTCCGGAAGCTCTCTATTACATTTATTACATATTTTCATTTTGATTTACTTTTATAAATATTACATTGTGTTTATCATCCCTATCCTCACTAAGGCAAACAAGTTCGTTGCATCTATTAAGGCATCCTTCAAAGTAGCATCCGGCACATATTCTATTTGGATGCTCTTTCACGCATTGAAGCGTTACTCCTTTATGTTCGAATATTTCATTTAATTTTACCTCTTTCATTTTTGTTCGTATTTGAACTATTCGCAAAGTCCGTAATAACTCATACAGCTTGTTGCTTCGCTGTCATCGAAGAGTAGTCCCGCCTCATATTTGCCTGCAGCATACTTAACCACGTCCTTTATTAAAGGATATTTTCCTTTATAATATTTTGAAGGTATTTTGTCTGGTCCGAAGAATGAAGAGTTTAGTTCCAACTCATACCGGGCAATTTCTTCTATCCGTTCTGGAAAGCGTGTAGCAATCTGATGAATTTCAGCCAGTCCGCACATAATGCAGGGGAAACAACCGACACGCTTCATGCCCAATTTGTAGAGGGGATTAATGTCTATGTTATTGTCAATAGCATAATTTATAACATCCATTCCGCTCCAATAAAATACTGGGCGTAAAATATCTGTGCCAAACTTTTTACAATAAGACAACACTTCTTTCCTTCGATAAGTATGATATTTAGCATCTTCCTTTCCCATAGCAATACGAGCCTTTACTTTTTCAATTTTACTAATTATATTCAGCCTCTTTTTTTCCACTTTCTCGACAGTAGCTTTTTTTACAAGCTTTGGCAACAGGGATGAATTTGTTTCGATTGGTTCTAAGTAGTACTTAAAGTAATTACATTGCGCGGCCATCTTAGACCTACTTTCGCTTTCAGAACCCCTAATGCCTTGGATTACAAGAATGTCATCCTTAACGACATCAAGTATATAGTCTATCATTGGTATAGACTTCAATTCGGAAGTGCAGAATCTTGCTCGTGTTGATGGAAATCTCTTCTTTTTTCTTGATAAATCAATAAAACCGTCATACACCTTTGATTTTAAGAATGTGAATGTTATGCCTAATTTTTGTTGTAGATCTTCGATATAATCATACGTTATTTCGCTCTCCCAGCTCGTGTCGCAAAACACAACTTCAAAATTCTTATAGCCGTTATTCTGCATCCAGATAAGTGATGCTACACTATCCTTTCCGCCAGAGCATGTTACTATTATTTTCATATTTTGGTTCAACTATGTTTAGTTATTTTAAATTCACTTATAGGTATGAGGCAGCTGCTTATATAATGTTCATCTAGGGAATCCTTTTGAAAAGCGCACATCTTATGCTCTGGAACATCTATTTCATAAATAATATCTCCGTATTGTTTTGCAACTTCAATATCATCAGTAAAATATGTTTCTGAGCAAAATGCTACATCATCTATTAAAACTTGGCTTCCATGATAGAGTTTCATTTTCATTCTATGTCTATTTTAGTTATATTAATCTCCAATGAGTGATTTGTAAATGCTTTTTGACGAAGTGCATAACTTCAGTATAGAATGTACCTGTCCAATGATACTCTTTGCCAAACATGCTATACTTGCATATAACGGGCACACCTAACGGAGGCAATTCCTCTTCAACAGGTATCCAACGCTGTGCAAATTCAACTCCTTCTTTAAATGAGTCAGCAATATAATCTTCTAAATCGCAAATATTCAAATCATCCATACTCTTGTGAGATAAATCACTTGCGATTGGTTCTGCGTATATGGATGCTGCTTCTTCAATTGTTTTCATATCACTTTGTTTTAAATATAACAGTTCCTTTATCAACTCTAATTTTATCCTCATCAAACAAAATCATAACATCAATAGAATCACACAATGCTCTTAGTTCTATTTTTAATTGGTCTGCTGGTTGCTTGCTGCATTCAATAGTTATTGTAACAGGCTCTTTGCATTTTTCAATAATTCCAATAGAGTTTATGTTATCTGTATTCATCTCACTTTGTTTTTAAATAACCGTTTTCAATAACCCAAATAAGCATATTATAAGCAGCTTCTAATGGATTACTGCCTTTTTCAAGAATATCATCCTCTAAATTCATATTTTCGTATATAAAATAATATATGCTTATTGATCTGTATATTCTTAAATAGTTATTATTAAATGTATACGGCAATAACTCAATTAGTTCCTGCAATGAGAATGCTTTAATATCATCTTCACATGTTGACTCACCGTATTTCAGATAGTATTTGTCCGAACTGTCCGCCGTGTACATTAGACATGTACCTTTCGGCTTAACGTCTACACCAAGCTCTTTTAGTTGGTTCATTTGGTCAATGCTTAATACTTTCATTTTAGTAGTTCTTTGTTGTCGTAAATATTACCAACTTTTTTAATCTCTGACTCAAAATAATCAAGTCCAGCATAGCTGTTACTACCTATTTGTTTGCCTATGAACATACATTTTCTCCACACTACAACATATCTTATATTATCATCTCCCATGTTATATATGTCCCCTTCAAATAGTTTTTCACCTTCCATGTCATCAATTCCTGTGTACTGACCGACTGTTTCGGGGTCAATATCGAAACACATTCTTACTGTTGTGCCGATATGCGTTCTTCCCTTTGTGTCTTTGTCAAATAAATTACCAAAAACCCACTCTCCTGTTCTTTTTGATTTTCCTCTGAATGAAATTTCTCTTTTCATGTTACCTCTTATTAAACTTCACACAAGTTAGTGCCAAGTTGATTTTACAATTATCAATCCCTCTGAAACAAGGATAAAGCTTGCAGTCTTTACGGCTGCATGAATGAGCACACGTGTGCCGATATGTTTTGTAGGGCACCTCCATGTTCTGTTTTCAATGTCCTTAATGCCATGAGCGATCAAGCTCGCCCATGGTTGTCTTATTGTAATTGCTTTCATATTGGAAATTCATGTTTTAATTCCTCTTCACGCATCCATGCTAGAGTGAGAACAGCGTAATTAGCCAAATCAAGAAGGGTATCTTCTATCTTCTCGTCCTTTACTGCAGCTTCCGTATTGATAAGTGTTTTGATGCGTTCCATCTTATCGGACATCCGGATAACAGAGGCCAATAAACCGAATTCGTTTAGAGTCTTGTTAAAGCTATTCCCATAATCTTTGTTCTTAGCTTTATATGTGGAAAGCATATCTTTAAGTATGGATTCAAAAGTGCTATCCTGGGCCGGTGTTTCTTTGCTGCATTCCTCTTTTACTACATCATCTTCAAGCATCCAATCTTCCCACGAATAAGGATTGCCTTGTGTTTTATATGTACCGTCAATGATGTCTTGTATTTCAAGCACATCGCCTAGATAACATGTCATGTAACTGGAAAAGCTCACTTTGTCTGGGCCAAATATAAGCCCATCTGTTTCCTTAGGTTGAGCATCGTACCACTCTTGTGATTTAACTCTTACCTTGTCGCCTATTTTAAACTTTGTTTCTTTATTCATAGCTTCTGTTTAATTTAAAAATCTTTGTTCTTATAATCTCTTTCACCTGATTCTATGCGCCTTTTCATCTTATTGTAAGCCTGCATAAAAAGATCGTTTGGAGTTCCTTTGTATCCGTTTCTAGTAGCTATGTGAAATGCTACCGTTAGAACGTCTGAGCATTCGTCGATGATTGCAGTGTTAGCAAAATTCTGGTCAACATCCAATGTTTTGTAATTTATCGCACCTTGAAGCTCCATTGTTTCTACTCGAATTTTGAATATCTTTTGAATGTCCGTGAAGTGACCTACCTGCTTATCGAAGTATCTTACTGCTTTTTTAATTTTTGCCATAATTATATGTTAAATAAATCATTCTGTCCTTTCGGAGTCCTCTTCTTGTGTACAGTTGGTTTCTCAAATTGTCTGTTAGGACAAATAGAGTTGTTCGTAACAAATAGGTGACTCCGTTCGTTAATCTCTAACCCTGCCATCTGAGCCTGTATATCTCTGTCTATCGAACATCTGTCGTTTATCCACCTGTCTTTTTCTTCACTATAACGACTCTGTTTCCAGCATTTATCGCAGTTGTTACCTATCCAAATCATGGCTTCTGTTCCGTTAGAGAACATAGGTTCGCTGGTTGTTTTAGTTTTTCTCATTGCTGTGTTTCTGATACAATCCATTGATACCACTCCGGAATTGTCTGCAACCTGGCGCATTCTGTTGGAGTGAGTCGTCTTATTCTATCGTATTGCATAGTCTTAGGGTGTTGATTTCCTCCCTGCATTGTTTGAATTGTTTGCATCTTTCCATTTTCAGAGTATACTCTTCTGTTCGCTTCATGCGTTTTATCCCATTTGCCTCCACTAAGATTGCCTAGCAAAACATGGTTGTCTTTCTGAACAGTCGTGATAGTATTTGTCTTGCCATTTAAATTAGGTTCTAACCGCTGTTCAGTTTCTTCTGTTTCTTCTTTTATTTTCCTAACGGTGTGTGAGTCTAAGTAGTAATGTCCTACTTGACTGTCGAAGTATGCTACAGCTTCTTTTATTTCGTTTATAGTCATGCTTTCTAATGTTAGTTTCCTTTACTTGAAATACCCACCTCTCTTAATGCTTCCAAATACGAGATTGTATCTGTCTGCAACCTTATTGCAGATTCTTTCGCTCCATCTAGCATCAGCTTTTTAAGTATGCTTTTGTGGAATGAAATAATGTCGTCTATTGAATTGCTTGCTTTGATATATATCTTTTTCATTTCTATTCTTTTTATGTTGTTTACACTTCCTGTTCAACAGGCTCATTAATGATACTATATTCAGCTACCCTCTTTCCGTTAATCTTTATAATGGTTGTAGAAATGTTTATCCCTTCTTTTCTTAGGTCATAGATTCTGCCGGAAAGACGAAAGCACCCAAATAATCTGAGTGCCTCCATTGCTGTGATTGTGTTACCTTGTAAAAGGTATTCTCTTATTTGATACGATTGCGATTCTATTTCATTCATTTTCAAAATACTGGTTCTTGATGAAACGGTTTAATATTTACATTCTTCTTATTCTTTGGTATTAATTCTTTTGGTAGGAACTCTCCAAATTCACGAATCATGTTTATTTTTAAAATATGAGGAATACTCCTGTTAACATCAAAAGAGGCTGCAAGAATATTCCATGCACACCCCTTTGTTAGTCCCTTGTTAATGTTGGACACCTGCTTCCAATCTTTAACACCCGTCCTTGCTGTTTCAATCATTTTCAATAGCTGTTCGTTTGTTATAACTTCGGCTATCATCCTTGCTTTGTACGCTTTCATTTCTGTTTGTTTTTAATTCGTAAAGTACACACCGGACAATGATTCTCGCCTCTAAATAAAAAGGGGCAACCAAACGTTCTGTCTGCTGCCCCTGTCCATGAACACATGTGCGGTTCCCGGTAATTCCTTTTAAAAACTGACTCCGGTAATTTCATTATAAACAATCTCTCTAAATCGTTTAGCGTTAGGATTGATTTTCTTGTGTCTATCATTTCTCGTATTCTTTTTTGTGAACAATCTCCCGATCTGTGAAGATGTTCTTTGTTATTAACTGTTCCAATTTGTCGAAGTCCTCGTAATTAGCATCTTTATCTCCTTCAAGTAGCTTTGAAAACTCCTTCCTCAATGCGGTAAGGGACCTCGATACGTCTTCCATTGCTTTGTGCATACTATCTTTAGGCTCCAGACCTTGTGTTTTGAAGTATGCTTGTGCTGATTCCATGTAAAATACAGATAGGTCGGCTGTATTGATTACCAGTGACAATGTTTTACCTAGCCACGACATCAAGTGTTTGTTCTGACGTTGGTGTAATTCAAATTTCTGAACTTGCTCTATATCGGATATTCTACGGTTTATAATATCCATTCGGCTTGTGTAATATGCTGCTTTACCGTTTTGCCTAAAGAAGGAACCGTCTTTCATCATTGAGTTTATCTTTGATACTAATTTCGTACGTTCCACCTTTAATGCTTCTAGCTCTATATTCAATCTCATATCAAAAAGGCATTTCGTTTAGCTCGCCATAGTCGGCAAGTCTTGTTAATGAACTGTTGTAACTAAAATCTATATCACCGGTCGCACCGTCTCTCTGTTTTGCGACAATTAGAAGTCCCTTACCTGCCTCGGCTTCGTCGTCATAGTACTCCGGCCGGTGTATGAACATTACGGTGTCGGCATCCTGTTCTATGGCTCCGGATTCACGCAGGTCGGAAAGCATTGGAACCTTATCTGCTCTCTTTTCACTTTCTCTGGAAAGCTGGGAAAGCATTATGACTGGTATTTCAAGGTCCTTTGCCATAAGTTTAGCATTTCTGGAACAGGCTGAAACCTCCTGTTCCCGGTTGTAGCTCTTATTATCGGCCCTCATGTCAATAAGCTGCAAATAGTCAATCATCACTATGTCGCATTGGTTTGACCTTTTTAGCTTCTTGGCAACCGATTTGATTTTCCGGATGCTCATAAGAGGATTGTCAATTATCTTAATCTTCATCCGGCTCAATTTGTCTATGGCATCACATACTCGCATTTCCTCCTCGTTGCTCAACCATCCGCTTTTGTACTTGTCGGCTTCCACATTGGCTAGAGAAATTATCATACGGTCGGCTAGAGAAACATCGCCCATTTCCAACGAAAAAATGACAACTGCCGAGCCTGTGGCCGCCGCATTCAACGCAAAGTGGATTAGCATGGCTGTTTTCCCCATTGCGGGCCTCGCTGCGAGAATTAAAAGCTGGTTAGGTCTAAATCCACCAGTCGTCTTGTTGAGTGTCTTAAATCCCGTATTTACGCCCGATACAACTCCGTTGATGCGATTCTTTTTCCTAAGCTGGTATTCATCCAAACTTCTTCTTGCCACATCGTACACGTCTTTGGCTTCTCCCTTTATATCCTTTCCGGTAGATAGTGTTTCGATCTCGGTTAGAGTCTGCTCCATGATGTCTCCAATATCTACTGTGAAATCGCTACTGCTAATACTTGCAGAAGTTGATATAGTGTTCAAAGTTCTTCTCATGTAGCATTCATGAATGTAAGAAACGTGTTGACTGATATTCATGCCTGCCGATGCCATTGTGTAAATCTCGGATAGATAGACCCCGTTGTTTGATACATCGAAGTCGCCTACTCGCTGGAGTTCGATAAATACGGCCCCCAGGTCTATCTGTTGGTCCCTGTCGTAAAGATTCAGTATAGCATGGAATATGTATTGATTGTTGATGTTATGGAACATTTCAGCTTTGAGAAGCTCTATAACATCCGGTATGCACTTTGGATTGTTCATCATAACACAAAGAACCAGCATTTCTGCGTCTGCTGAATCAATGTAGTTTTTTTCTTGTTTTGACTGGTGTTGTTGTCGTTGTTTGCTCATAATTTCTGTTTTTAAGTTCAAATAGGCCGGCCCAGTTGTTGGCCATTGATTGCTCAACTACCAACCTTGCTTTTTCTGGATTTCCTCCGGATAGTCGCTTTAGTCTTTCGACCATTAGTAGGAATGACTTCTCTGTTTTAAATGTTTCTTTTCTCTCAATCTTATACTCCATGAACATAGAAACCGTATCACGATAATCATCATCAACAAGCTGTATCCAACTCTGTATTTTCGCAGAATTTCCCCCTGTATTATTCTTCTTATCATTCTTATCATTCTTGTTAGTTGTTAGCTGCTTGTTAGTAGCTTGTTGGCTGCTTGTTAGGCAGCTTGTTAGGTTGTCATTTTTTAACTCGACATCTTCTTGATAAGTGCCCCAGTTACAGATAGTTATAAGTCTGTTTCTGTTTGTTGATTCGCTTGTTAGAAAATTGTATTTTTCAAATCTCTTTATTGAGGTGCGAATATTTTGTATTGAGATAGATTTGCCGGCCATTTTTTGAATTGATTCAAGACTTGTAATAACTTGGCCGGGTTTGCATTTGTATCTCTCACCTTTAAATTCCCACTCCTTTTCTTCGTGATTTGCCATAAGAAGAATAGTGATAAGAACAGTCTTTTGTTCGGGAGTTGATGCTATCCAAATAGGTTTCTCAAGAATCTCTCTGTATAGTTTCACCCATCCATTCATATTACTTTCTTTTCTTGTTTATGTACATACTACAAATACGGCTCCCGTATGCCCGGAATACGTTGAGTACAGAACAGAATACCATGTATTCCCCATGTCTGCCACCGTTGACGCACTCTCGGCAATCAACGGGTGTCGCTTGTTTCTTTGCCATTAAAATTTCATCCCATTCCTTATATAGTTGTTTATAGCTGTTTTAAAGCTGTCAAAACTATTTATGACCAAATACAAGCCCCCAACGCTTTCAACGTCTTCCTGCCATTCTTTTTGGTGTTCTGACTGCTCGTTTTTACCGTACTTCATTTCAATGCACAAAAAAGGGTAGATACCGTTGGGGTAGAGGAATATTAAATCACTCACCCCGGGAACCACCCCTTCGGCCTTCAATCTCGATGCTGTTATTGGGTCCCGTTTCCCTCCATTGGGTACGGCAAACAGTAATTTATTGTATCTTCTATACTGCATCCTAAACCATCTTACGCATGATTTCTGTAGTTGTGTTTCTCTGCTCTTCATATTCCAAAATATCTATACGCTCCACGTTCATCAAAACTTTTCACTCTCTCATATAGCTTTTTCTGCAATTTTCTAAACGCTACGGAATTATCAAACTGATTGTGGCAATATCTGCACATGATTATCAAGTTTAATGGATTCGTATAGTGTTCTGGCCATATGCTTTTTGGAAGGATATGACAAAGGTCCCCTTGTGTGTATTTGCCGCATATTTCACAAATAGGAGGGAGATTTTTTTTAATCTCCCCGATTGTTCTATCCTTTAGAATTTGCTTTTTACTCTTCTTTCTCATTAGAAAGGAAAATCGTCTTCTTGTTGGTAGGTTTGCGGCTCTGCATAGGTTTGCGGCTGTTGTACCTCTCGATTACCGCTATCTTTACCTTTAGGGAATAGCTGTATCTCGTTTGCTATAACCTCATGGAAGTAAGATTTCTTTCCTTCGCTGTTGGTGTACTCCCTTTGTGATATTTTACCGATAACACCAATGAAGTCACCCTTATTCACGTATGGTTCAATAATCTTTACTATGTTTCCAATTGCTGTAATATTGTGCCATGTTGTTTTATCCGGAATCTCTTTACCTGCTTTGGTGGTGAATCCTCTCTCTGTTGTGGCTACTGTGAATGAAGCAACCTTTACACCACTTTCAAGTGTCTTTACTTCCGGGGCCTTGCCTACGAATCCGTTTAGGATAACTAAATTTAAACTCATGATTTGTTATTTGCTTTAATGCGATTTTTAATACCTATTATTTTTAATAACCTATGGTCAACGTTGGCTCTAAGTACTTTGCCTATTGTTGTCTTGCTTAGGTTTGTCTTTTCTGCAATCTGGTCTTGATTAAAACCTTGCGTTATGTACATGAATATGATATTCTCCCTTGTACTCTTCGTTATGCTCATAGATTACGCTGTTTTTCACTAATATTTTAACTCCAAAAAAAAAGATAGACCTTTTGATTTTAATCAGTCTACCTTTTTTCTCTATCGATACGTCTACCTCTATTGGTATCATGATTCCACTTTAAATGGGAATACGTCCATGATTGACGTTTCTTTTACGGAAGCAATGCTGTAATCTGCCATTGTAGACTTCATGCCTTCCTCTAGTACCGCAATGGCCTCTTTGAGGGTACAGGCCTGGGCCATCATGTTTACGGCAGTTCTCTTTTCTGCTCCACTCTTTTCATCCAGAGTAATAAAATATACTCTAAACTTGAAAAACCTGTCTCCGGCTTCATTGAAGAACATTTCAGATATTCTAGCCTTTCCAACAGCTTCTACTGAGTAATCGCCAGAAATGTATGGTCTCACCTCTTCTATAATTCTCGCTTCCGCTTCTGTGAAACTTAGAGCATCAACTAAGAATGGTTCGCTTACTCTCTTCTGCGTACCGTTTTCCAGCAACTTATCATAAGTTACTTTGCATTCAAACCAATTGTGCATTATAAATATTCTTTATTACGTTCTATTTCTTGTTCAACATATATAAGTAGCTGATCTTCTCTTGGACTTGGCAAGTATATACCGGCTACAGAACTGGACCAGTTTCTAAATCTCTCTATGGATAGGGTCATTTCACTTGTGGTAAGAAGTGTTGTACTCTGTAAGTATGGAACTTCCTTACCGGCCTTATTGAATCTTGTCTTTACGAACAGTTCCTTGTTGCATTCACGTTTGTAGAAGTCAATCTTGGCCTCCTCAATTGAGCAACCATACTCACACGCAAACCAACCTAGTATAAGGTGTAGGTATTTGTTCTGGCTGATTGTTCGATTTGGATTCCGTTTCTTGACTTCTACAATGGCCTGCTGTTCAATAAGCTTTTTTACATAATCTTTAAACTTTGGAACGTCCCATTGATTTTTAAGATTGTATATCATCGCTCCTTATTGAAGGTTACTGTTACTCCGAGTGTACCCGATTTTACGGGTGGATATACCTCGTGAATTTCTCCGGATTCATCGTTTACAATTGTTGTTTTAGACTGAATTCCTTTCAAGAACTTTTCACGTGACTTAATCTTATCCTGCAAAATCTTTAATTCTGCTTGTAAGTCTTGGTATTCAGAATCTCCGCAAACAGAATAGTCGTACCTTACTCCGGATTCCTTTACCACTAACTTTGCTCGGTTGAATGTTGCTTCTTTGCCATACTTTTCAACCTCTGATATTGTTAGGTCCTTCATCCTATCATCCTCTACTACTATTTTTAAGGCCTCCATCAGGGCCTTTGCCTTAACGTATGTTTCGATGGGGTTTACTTCACCATCTAATACCGGCAACATAATATCGTTTGCCAACATCTGTTGGTCAAACTTGGTAGCCGGGTAATTGTCTAATAGCTTTATTTCGTTCATTTGAAACCGTTTATGTTTTTAAAATCAATATACCTTTTTGTTATCTCTTGGAATGTTGCATCATCGCATTGTCTTATAGAGTCTATATAGTTCTTTAGACTAAATGTTTTTCCCTCTGCACGAGTATCTACCTCCGCTGTGTAGAACATGTTAAGCATTATGTTCCAATCTTTCACCCCTTGTATTGTTAAGATAGGTTTAGATGGCTTCTGTTGTACTGGAGTGTTTGCCGGTGCTTTGGTTGCCTTTGCCGGTGCCTTTGCCGGTGCTTTGGTAGCCGGAGGGGTGTTCTGTTGGGGCGGCAAGTTGTCCGGGTCCCTCGTGTCGTCTATGCAGAACATACCGTTTAATGCGTATTTCCTTGCATAAGATGATGTTGCTCCGGTTACTTGTGCTGAACTCATTCCCTTTAAGGATGCCTCTTCTCTTGCGTATGCTTCTACCTCAATAGATTCTTCTGTTTCAACATCTATTAGTTTTGCAGTAGCCTTAACAAAAAACCTGTCCCCTAAATATACTATAGAGTCTGATAGTGTTAATGTTAGCTTATGATTGAGAAGCAATGGTTTAAGTGCTTCCAAAATGTCCTCACAATTTCTATAATGGAATTTACTAAATTCGTTCCATTGATTTTTAGGTGCTTTCAGAAGCGTTTGTACTACGATTAGTTTTTCGTATATACCAAATCCGTCTGTGTTTATCCCCTCTGTTTTTTCTTTTTCTTCTTTCATAGGACTTCTTTTAATACTGCTTTTAGGTTTGATATTTGCTTTTTTAATCTCTCATTCTCAAGTATCAACTTGTTATTCTTTTCAGCTTCATCCAACCACCACTTGTGGTATTGTTGTTCTTTGGTTAGGTTTTCCGAATGGATTGCTGAACCAACTGATGAGCTTGTGTTTTCTTTCTTGTCGTTCATAACTGTTTTATATTAATAAGTTTCTTAATGTTTCCTCGAAGTCGTCTATCTCTTCCTCTTCCTCTTCGCCATCATAGTCATAATCACCATCTGGCAGCTTTCTAATGATTTCAGCCATTTCTCCACAACTTTATAGTGGACACACATAACACTATGCTTGCAACCGTTGTGAATACATGAAAAGGATTGAAGAATGCGGCAATAAAGCATGTTATCGCCATTATCGCCCATACTATCGTACAAGCGAATTGTAGTCTTGTAAAAATCATATATAGTTGTATTTTAAATTTCAAAAAGAAAAGCCGGACTATTCTCACGAGCCATCCGGCCAAGATTTACATATAATAAAAGTAGTTGTGTCCGGGTAGGGGAGTCGAACCCCCATTGCTAATCTGGACTATATGTAATAGCAATTCCGCTCCCAGGTGTTGCCCGTCTTTCCGAGCTGTCTTCGGGCTCGTTACGTGTCCCCACCGCATTAAGCCTACTCGCCAGCTTAATGGTTGAATAATGCGAGTAGTGCTCCTTGTAGGACTTGAACCTACGACCTTAACATTATGAGTGTTCTGCTCTAACCAACTGAGCTAAAGGAGCTGTTGCCGTCTTTCCGGCTGTATAGCTGCTAATTTGCCTGTATGTGTCGGTTGGGATTAGCATGCTTCGAAGTCATATTCCCCAATTGTATTGCATTGATCGCTTACAATACACTTAGACTTTTACGATGTCTGTGGAGGAAGCCGGAGTCGAACCGACATGATAGGGATTTCGTAACCTTGATTTAAACTTTCGGCTAGTACGCAGCTAGCTTGCGCTCAGGTTTTGCATCAGCTTACACTCAGTATGTTATTTTCTTTTCCGGGGATTTGCCGTACTTCGTCATTCTAGAAATGAAAAAGCCACTCTCCGTACCCCAACCTATCTTTAAGAGCGTCATCATAGCGTTTACCAATTTCGCCATTCCTCCAATTTCCCCGGCAGCACGTACCGGGGACAGATAACCTAAAATCTATTTACCTAAAAACCTATTAATCTATCACATCGGGATTCCGATATGATGGCAAGTCATCTTCTGTTATATCACTTCTGTAGTGTTGTTTGACAAGAAGTGTAGCTGAATAACATATAAGTATTGCTGCCATGATGCCAACAACGAACCCACCTATAAATGCGATAAATAATTCCATTTGTAGAAAATTTAATGTTAATACTCTGACCCCGGTCCCTAATCAAATAGGAAGCTATTCGTGTGTTGTAATCTTTGATTTGTTTTCTGTTGCTTCACTTTCGCCACCGGGTGCGATACAATCGCTCGTTAAATGTTATATACTTGGGATTGCTCCCGTTAATTATCTCTGTTTGCATATCATCTAAACAGCCTCGCTATAGTCACCGCATTCCTGCTATTATAGTGTATCTGTTTGTTCACTCTTTTGTTGCCTGTTTCATACCATCTTTGTAACGTTGGTTACTCATGATGGGACAGGTTTCACAATACGGTCAGAACTTGTTCGGGTTTCCCCTGTTGTGAACGGTAGCCGGTCAAGGCTACTCGCCCTTAGTATTCTTGCCTTCTGGCAGCTCTTTCGAGTAGGTCGGCCATCTTAAATTCTACGGACCTTGCTCTTCTATGGGCCTTTAGTCCGTTGTTG
>JAQUUB010000264.1 GCA_028694115.1 Lachnospiraceae bacterium | reverse complement strand
GTGGAATTGATGCAACAGATTGAAGAAAAATTTGGAGAGCAGGTTCATATTATTGATTGGGCATTACACTTGGATGAGGCTACTCCTCATATTCACGAACGGCACGTTTTTGATTGTGATAATTCTTACGGAGAGAAATGTCCGCAACAGGAAAAAGCTTTGGAAATGTTAGGCTTTCAATTACCAGATCCAGACAAAAAGAAAGGCAGAAACAATAATCGAAAAATGAGTTTTGATGCAGAATGTCGAAAAATGTTTTTTGAGATTTGTGATAAATATGGTTTGCAGTTAGACAAAAATCCAGAATATGGTGGCAGAGATTATTTAGAAAAACAAGATTTTATCATTGAGAACCAAAAACGAAAAATGGAAACACAGGAACAGGCATTAGAACAGATTTCTATGAAGTTAGAGGATGCAGAAGCTCTTGTAGATGAAATTGCAGAGAATGCCTATCAGAAAGCCTGTGAGATTGTTACAGAGGTAGTATCAGAGGAAACTAGGAAAAAGGACATTGAGGCAGTTTCAGAGTACAGGAATTGGTACAACAAGCCAGAGAGAAAGGTCACACCAGACCAAAGAAAATTAGCAAATAAAATATTAGAGCATGTGGAAACAAAGTTAAACGGTCTTGCAAAGAAAATTCTCAAAAAGGTGCAGGAAGTATTGCAAAGTCCAGCGGTCAAGGAACAGAGCCAAAACGAAATAAAGGAACACGCAAAGAGATCACTTCGAGAGCATATAAAACTAATGAAACAGAAGTCAGCAGAACAGGATAAGGATAGAAAAAGTACAGATTTACCAAAGAATAAACAACAGAATATTGGAATTGAGTAGGCATTTAACTTTTAGGAATTGGATAAAAGTGAATGTCTTTTTTTATGCCAGAAAGTAGGGAATATGAGTGTGTTTCAAGTAGTTAAAGACAACATTGCCACCAGACAAGTGGCAGAACGATATGGGGTAAAAGTCAGAAGAAATGGAATGGCTTGTTGTCCATTTCATGATGATAAATCCCCTAGCATGAAAGTTGATAATCGGTTTCATTGTTTTGGGTGTCAGGCTGATGGAGATGTAATTGATTTTACGGCAAGAATTTATGGCTTATCTTCGTTAGATGCAGCCATAAAGATTGCATCTGATTTTGGTCTGTCCTATGAACAACAGAGAAGTCCACCACCAAGGAAATCTCTGAAAAGAAAATTAACGATGGAGCAACAGTTTGAAAAAGAAGTAAAGCACTGTTTTATGGTGCTTAGTAACTATCTCCATTTGATGAATTATTGGAAAGAAAAATTCATACCAGAGATTGAAGAAACGGAGTGGAATTACCTCTTTGTGGAAGCCTTACAGAATATAACAAAAGTGGAATATCAGCTTGATATATTACTCGATGGGTCAATGCAGGATAAAGCTCAGTTGATTATTGATTACGGAAAGGAGGTGGAAAAAATTGAACGGAGAATTAAAGGACTTGCCACCACAGAAGCAGATGCAACTGTACTTCCAGATGCAGAGCATGGGTTCGCCAGAGACAGTAGAGGAAGTAAAAAGCTCGTTGTTAGTGACAATGAAAGGTGAAATATCCCAGAAGTTTGAGAACTATATCACTGTATTGGTTCGGGATCCTGTATTTAAGAATGCAATCAAGACAAATCTCATGACAGAGAGAGTTGAGATCGTTAAGGAAGTTGGATGGAAACGAAGCGGAACGGTACTTACGGATAACGATTTAAGGTATATCCGTTTCTACTTGGAAAAGAATTATGATTTGGTCAATCCGAAGACTATACAGGAAGCAGTTGAACTTGTGGCGAATGAGCAGAAATTTCATCCAATCTGCGAATTGTTGGAGTCCTTAAAATGGGATGGTGTGGAAAGAATAAAGGATATGCTTCATCATTTCCTTGGAGTGAAGTCTGATGAATATGCCTATGAAGTATTGAAATTATTTTTAATAGGATGCATTAAGCGAGTCTATGAGCCTGGGTGTAAATTCGATTATATGCTATGTCTTGTCGGTGGACAGGGAGCTGGAAAATCTTCCTTTTTTCGACTTCTGGCAATCATGAATGAGTGGTTTTCTGATGATTTAAAAAAACTTGATGATGACAATGTTTATCGTAAAATGCAGGGGCATTGGATTATGGAAATGTCAGAAATGCTTAGTATTGGTACGGCAAAAAGTACCGATGAAATCAAATCATTTCTCAGTAGGCAAAAGGAAAATTACAAGGATCCTTATGATAAATACGCTAAGGATAGACACAGACAATGTGTATTTGGTGGAACTACAAACAGACAAGACTTTTTGCCCCTTGATAGAACAGGAAATAGACGCTTTCTTCCTGTTTTAGTTGATATGGATAATGCAGAAACACATATCCTTACAAATGAAGCTGATAGCCGTAAATACATCATGCAGGTGTGGGCAGAGGCAATGGTATTGTATCAGAATAATGATTATGCAATGAAGTTTCCAGAACATCTGGAAGAACAGCTCCTTGCAATTCAGAAAGAATGTATGCCAGACGATAGTTTGGCGGGTATGGTGCAAGTATTTCTTGATGATTATAAGGGAGATTATGTTTGTTCGGTTCAGTTATATGAAGATGCATTAAAAAACAAATATGATAAGCCAAAGGCGAAAGATCTTAAAGATATCAATGATGTTATGAACAATAGTGTCATTGGTTGGAGAAAGTGCAAGAGTCAGAGACGATTGGATGGGTATGGTCAACAGAGAGCTTGGGAAAGAATTAAGCCATTGGGAAGTGTCAACGAAACTTCAAGTCTCTCTCATGGGTTCGAACCCGTCACGGAGCAGATGAATTTGCCATTTGATTAAAAGTGTCAACAAAAAGCATACTTCGTTGACACTTGTTGACATTTTGGTTGACATGGGAAAGCTGAGGTTTTATGCTACTTGCTTTCCTTTTTCATCCTTATAAACAGGATAATGGTATAAAACAAACTTATCAAAATAATAGAGCCTAACATAGAGAGCCAAAAGTTTTTAAGTGCTTGTTGACAGATTCCGTTGACAGGTTTCTATGTTGGGTATTTTTAATTGGAGGATTATAGATGGAGAAAAACAAAAACAATACTTCGGCTCTGCAGGG
>JAQUUB010000109.1 GCA_028694115.1 Lachnospiraceae bacterium | reverse complement strand
CTTCTCAATCTTTGCGGATTAAGTTAACTATTGTGGTATAAAAAATCCAAACCTTTTTTGCTCAAAAAGTATTGTATTGGATAACTGTACTAAAAGGTTTGGATTTTATTTTAGTTTGGATAAATGAGATAATCGAGAATTCTCGATTATCTCATGGATATTAGTATTATAAAGCTTGTACAAACCTGTATCCTTATTAATCTGATTGTCAAATGGAATTACTGCACTGCCACACTTAATCAGTCCCATACCTGACGGACTATTTGTTACAAATCGAAGCTGTGCTTCTGACACACCGATAACCTCTGCCATTTTCGAACTATCTGTATTTGCCTGCTTTAATAGCGCTACAAATTCAGAGTTCGCAAGCATCGTTGTTGCCGTGTAATTCTGTAATAAATCAACAACATTCTGTGTGATTCCTGTACATAACCCACCCTGTTTTCTTACTTTCTTCCATAACTGCTGTAAATACTTTGCAGAATACTCGGAATTTAGTAAAACGTGGAATTCGTCAATATAGAGCCAAGTTGCTTTCCCTCTCTTCCCATTCTCCACGATTCTCTGCTGGATACTCTCCATCATAACAAGCATGGTAATGGGCGATAATTCTGCACCCAAGTCTCTGATTCCATAAACTGTGAAGCGATTGTCAACATCCACATTCGATTGATGATTGAAGATGTTAAGTGATCCATTAACGAACAGCTCCAGTGACAATGCGATGTCTTTTGCTTCCACCTCCGGCTGTTGATTCAATAACTCATAGAAATCTGACATAACTGGAATATACTTTTCTCTGCTTCTGGCAATCTCTATATAGAGCTTTCTTACACATCTATCAATGATGGATTTCTGTCTGGAATTTAGGGAATCGCCGATACACTGTTCACAAAGTCCCAGCATAAATTCACCCTTTTCTCTTACCCAGCCTTTGGAATCATTCTGATCTAAGTTCCATACATCCATTGCCATCGGATTCACATAATTATCGGTATATGTTGACATATTTACGACTGTTCCACCGTAGGTTTGTGCAATATCAAAATATTCGTTCATTGGATCAATAACTATGATTTCATCGTCTCCAGACAAGAATACATTTCCCATTTCCATCTTACAGAAGAAGGATTTTCCTGAACCAGGAACACCAAATACAAATCCATTACCATTGATAAGTCTCTTACGATTTCCAATGTTGATATTCTTTGATACCTGATTGATACCATAGTAATTACCACCTGTATCATTCAGTTCCTGCACATTAAAAGGCATCAATACAGCAACACTCTGGGTAAGCATGGTTCTCATAGTTTCTACCTGCCTTACGCCAATCGGTAATGCTGTATTTAATGCCTCTCTCTGTTTCAGATAATGCACATCAATAGTGCAGCTGTTACGCTTCCCAATGGTTTCTACCGTTTCACTGATACTCTCTAGTTCTTTTTTTGAGTCTGCCATCAAAATGATTGTCACCGCTACATAATACAGGCATTGGTCATTCTCACGCACATCATCCATGATGGTTTCAATTTCCTTCTTTTCCGTTCTCTTAGCATAGGAGATATCAGATGAGAAGTCATTGTTCTTGTTACGAACTCTCTGCTGTTTGATAATATCTGATTCAATACCCAGATATTTCTTCTGCAATACCTTAGTGGTCAAATCCTTTGGAACCGGCACTACGTCTATGCTAACAATGGAGTGAACCGGAAGTGATGTGATTTCATTTAGGAACCGATCTGATAAGCTACTTGGATACTTCTTTATGAATAATGCTTTGCAAAATTTACGCTCATCCTCAAAGCTATCTGGAAAATACTTAATCATACCGTTACTTAAATCATTTTTGAAATCCCTTACTATTTTCTTTGCTTCTTTGATGTCAAAGTCCCAGCTGTTCTCATTCCCAAGGTGATAAAAATCATGAAGAATTTTTAATCTCTCATTCCCACTGAGTGCTACGATATCTGCTCCCAACTCATTGAATGCCTTGCGAAGCGTTGCTTCTAATGTAGCAAACTGCGCCTTAGCTTCCTCAAAATTCTTTCGTTCGATTGTGAGTGTTAAATATCTCTCCTGCTCAATCCCTTGTCTGCCTTCTAGAATCTTTGCTTCTATGATATCGTTATATACTTTACGGAAGTTATCATAACCGTCATCCATATACTTCAATAACACATACTGCTTTAAATCTTCCATATTTTTATTCTTATTGTTGATTGTAATCTTAAAATTACAGTCCAAAGAATTCAAGAACTTACAGTATCGTTCAAAAATATCAATCTGCTCGTCCTCATTTGTGGTGGTGTAGTTAATATCCTGAAAGCGGTAGCATTTTGAATATCGATTCTTTGCCACCTCGAAAATCCCATTCTCTGCTACTGCCATAATTTCAATGGTTTCCTGAATTGATTTCGGAGACTTATAAAGCGGTTCACTTGCTTTTTTCAGTTCCTTAAATTCATCTGTAAATAATACCATCTCTTTACCTCTCTTTCGCTTAATAACACACCAGTCGGGAACAATCCCGGCTGATGCCTGAATTGTCCAGACCTAAGAGGTCAGTCCAATCTATTTCAAAGTTTCTAATGCATATACTTATATGCTGCAATGCCTGCAATCGTTGCTACAATTACTCCCATACAAGCAATTGCAATTTTCTTTGTTTTCTTTTTCATCTCTTCAAAATCCTCCCTACTTCCTTTATTTACTGATTTTACTTCCTCTTTCGACTTATTTATCTTTTTGATAAAGAACTTTATTCCCTTTG
This sequence comes from Lachnospiraceae bacterium, assembly GCA_028694115.1. The sequence goes on along the minus strand of JAQUUB010000109.1, from coordinate 11,816 downwards.
CTTTCTCTGCAAAAGCAAACTCCGTTTCAAATTCCTTTATTGCTTGCTCTCCTTCTGTAGAAACATAGGTCAATGCCTTGTTCCCAAACATGAAATGGAATTTTCTTCCCATATACTCGTAAAAGCCCATTCCATTGTAAGAATAAAATCCACCTAGAGCGATTGGTGCAACACAAGGAATTGCAACATAAGCTGCACCGGTCAAACCAATATAGCGGTACAAGAGAAGAACCAGACCACCACCCACAACTATACTTGCAATAGAAAATACCAGCTGTTTTGCTGATAATCCTAGTGCTACTGATTCCTGATAGCGATCAATATCTTTGTTGATTTCAATTACCACTGTTGAAATACCTCCTATCTACATTTTTCCTTTTCGGGCAACTTTTCTTTAGCAATGTTTTTTTCATACGCTGCCATTCCATCGGGACAAAGTTCCCTTAGTTTTTCTGAATTAAACAGATATAACGGATATTCACAAAATCCACTTCTCTGTGTCAGCCCTGTAAATTCTCCTAGTTCATTTTTTTCAATAAACCTCTCAAGTTCTGGCATATTCATATTCTAATGTCTTTTCCATGTTCCATTCCTTCCTACAATCCAAATGCCTTGCTGGTTAATGATTGTGCTCCTTTTACACTTCCTACCGTCAGTGCAATGGTAAATGTCATTTCACACAGATAGATTAGTGTCTGTGCCCAATCCGCGTAACTTCCTGTAAAAGATGGAAGCCCAGCATTCACAAATGCATTACATACAATAATTGCAAGTGCCATAGTAACCGCCTCGAACGTGACGGATAAAAAGTATTTGCAATAAGCCACTACCGTTTGATTGACTGTTCTGTTTCCTCCCATAGTTGAAAATGCAATTGCTCCCATTGGCACAATGATCAATAATCTCAAAAATCTGAAATACACTGTGTATATCATAAAAAATCCACAAATAATGATAATAATGGATAGCAATGCCGCAAGTATTAGCATAATAAGGCTTTCTCCAAATCCTAGATTCTTAATTATGTCTGCCTGTGTGCTATCAATGGTCATTGTCGTATTTGTGCCCGCTGATAATAGATTTACCAAGTTTCCAATGGATGTGAAAAATGCCTTCATGATTGTCACATTATTCGCCACAAACCATTCAGCTAGTGCTACTCGAATGAGCATCCGAAGAATCACTTCAAATCGCATCTCTTCCCTGATGTCCACACTTTCGGAGCAAAACCCAATAACAAAGAATAATACCACCAAGGATGAGCCAACCGCTACAAAGATTGGCTCAATTCCTTCAATCACTGCCCATGGACCGCCACCTTTAAAATTAACGGGTGATTGTCCGAGCATTGCAAACACTAAAGATATCTGGTTGTTCCAGAATCCGAATACCATTTCCAGCAGGGAAAGAATCTTGTCTCCAAGTTTAAAAATATCCATACTTGTTTCTCACCTCTTCCTTCTGTCTTAGGGGTGTTGCCACCCCCAGCTCTGCTTTTTCTTAGAATCCTAAGAAAGTTAATACGGTTGAAATACCTGCCATCATGACTCCTGCTACAATACCCTTTAATGCAGAGTTCATAGTTGAAGAATCCTGCTGCTGATAAGCCTGTGCAAATTCCATAACATTCTTTGCAAGAATGATTACACCCACGGCACCGATAACCGCAATTACCAGAGTCTTTAGGTTATCAAGTGGCTGCGTAACCGCAGACGTTCCTGATGCTGCAAAACACTGTGTACTCATAAGGCTGACCGCCATAACCGCACCAGACATTGCCGGCACAACTTTTCTTTTCACGTTCTTAAATAATCCTTTCATTCCTTTTTCCTCCATCTGCTTGTTATTCATGTTCTGATTTACTACTCTTTCTTTCATCTAAAATCTCCTTTACAACGAAAAAAACGGGCAGTTATTATTGGCTTGCAATAATAACCACCCATTCCACTTAGGTTATCTATATGATCGGAGTTTCCTCCGTTATATTATCACTTCAGGCTTTACCTGATATGTGTTGCTTTTATCTTATCCGCTTATTTTTCTGTTATGCCATGAATGATTCTCTGACTTTAACCATATGCTCAACACTTGTTTCTGGATAGAAATATTCTAATATCTTACTCTGAGGGACTTTTGCAGCCATTGCCTTACGAGCTTCCTCTTTCTGCTCCTTGGTATAAGGCCAATGGATCATACGATTCATGATTGTGTCTTCTTTCAAGTTTGGTCGATTTACTTGACGCATTTCATTTATTTTTTGATTCATATCCTCTGCATATTCAAGCTCTGCTTCCAGTTCCTGATTCAATTTTTCCTTCTGTTCCTTCTCGTCAAGTTTCGTAAATCGTTTGCTCATCTCCACATCACCAAGAAGCATAAATTCATCATAAGTCAACTTATCAATATATACGTTATCTCCATTCGCTTTTCGTTTTTCAAAATGCTCCAGTGCTTTCGCTGACAAGATTTCATAGGGTCTTCCAACTAATTCTCTCTTTCCTCTGACTTTATGAATATAAGCTTTCCCCTTTCCATCTGCCGTCTGCTGATACATTGGATGACCAAATGGAATAAACTTACCATCAATAATCGGATCAAAACCACGAATAAATACGATGCACTTTTTGTTGTCTAATTTTCGTACTTCATCTGGTGTAAATAACTCTCTACCTAAGACATCATAATTTCTACTGCTACTCCCCTGTCTTCCTCTAGTTTCTCCGCTGGATTTTTTGTCAATCGTACCCTTCCCAAGGAGTTCTGAAACGTATTTATGGGTACTTTGTTCGTTGCCACCTAAATAGATAAAGGTGTCACAATTGCCCGGGATTGTTTCCCAGGTATCCTTGAATAAAGCCTTCAGCTGTGCAAAGTTCTGGATGATAATAATACTGCTGATAGACCGAGATCTCATGGTACTAAGCAGGCTACAATAGTCATCCGGCAATGCAACATTAGCAAATTCATCTAACATAAAAGTTACATGAATTGGAAGTGCACCTCCGCAATTAAAATCCGCCTGATAATATAGTTCCTGAAATATCTGCGTATATAGAAGTCCTATGATAAAATTATAGGATTTATCAGAATCTGGTATCACACAGAAAAGCGCTGTCTTTGTTTCACCATCTCCATTTACTCCAATTCCTATATCAGCCAGATTCAACTCGTCTTTCGATAATAATCGCAGTACTTGCTGATTCTCTAAGTATGCCAATCTTGAATTGGCACTGATTATAATGGAACGAACCGTGTCCCCTGCACCCCGCATACATTTGTTGTACTGCTTTACTGCTGGATGATTAGCGCCTAAAGGTGATAACTCCTCTAGTTTTTTCATACGCTTATCAAGCATGGACATCTTGCCCTGTTCTGCAACCTCTGCCTCGCCAATCAGTTTTAATACTGTCTCAAAATTTCTTCTTGAGGCTGGTTCTACCAGCCACACATAATAAAAGATAGACTGTAGAAATAATCCTTCTGCTTTCTCCCAAAACGGATCTGATGGTGTTGACCCTTTTGGTGTTGTGTTGGAAATTAGATTTGTTATCAGTTTTACTACATCCGTTTCTTCTCGAATATAAGAAAATGGATTATAACAATCTGACTTGTCCATCTCCAATAGATTAATCACCTTTACATTGTATCCGTTGTCCTTTAGCATCTGACCACAGCTTCTTAAAATTTCTCCCTTCGGATCGGTGCAAATAAAAGAACAATTATGTGGCATTTGCATGAGATTCGGCTTTACTTCATAAAATGTCTTACCCGCACCAGAACCACCACAAATCAGAATATTTCCATTCAATTTTAATCTGCGAAAATCTAAAGACATTTTTACATTTTGACTTAAGACTCGATTAAAGTTCTCATCCTTATCGGCTAAAATCTTGTTTGCTCTTTGCGGATTTTCAAATCTTGCAGTACCAAATTCCTTTCCAGGCATTAGATTTCTCTGACTAGTGTAATACATTAAAATAGCCATCCCATAGACACCTATGGCAATGGCTACTGATTTCACTGTATTCTCATTCATATAATTTGCTAAGGGATCGGAACAGACTTCATTCAAACGATTGATAAAATCATTTAGTTCCATGCCCTTTTCCCATGCCCCACCAATCAAATAACCAAAATAACCCGCAAGGATTGCACCAACAAGAATAAAAACAACCGATGGTTTTTTCTTACTTGTCTGCATGGTATCTACCTCTTTCTCGTACCGGTGGTCTTAGTTGTAGTCTGCGTTTTTGCAACTTCTTTGGTCTGATTTCTTTCATAATGTTCTCGAACAGCTGATTCCACCTTATCATAATGACCAGCGTATAATTCTTCGCCCTTCATGGTTGATACAATTCGATTCTCTTCATCATAAATCTTGTAATCCTTTTCCTTATCAATAAAGGTAAGCATAGTCTTTCCTCCATGAATATCCATTGCATTCGATTTATCAAACCATACATACTTTGCATCCTTACCCCAGGTTCCTGGCACTCTCGTTTTCACTGCATGGTCGTTTTCTGCTGTAATAAGAGTTTTACTAATTGTTACATCAGAAAGTTTTAGATTCTTAGATGCAGATACTGCCCTCATTCGTTCTGCCAAATCCTGATATCCCCTGACACGATTTAAGAATGCATCTTTGTCCATCATGACCTTATGATCTCCATTTGCGTCTCTTTTATCGAGTAATCCAATGGTTTCAAGCTGCTTAATCACACTATTCGCCTGTTCATTTCCAATACTGAAATTTTCTTTCACCGCTTCCACACTGATACTTTGCTTTTCCATTGCAAAAAGACCTACTTTTTCAATCAATCCCTCCATAACAACACCTGCTCTTGCACCATCAGAAGACATACTCTTATCGGTTTCCTTCTTTTGGTGCTTGAGAAAGTCCAATAGCTTTCCTAATGATTTCTCATCTCCATTCTTTAGATAATCATCAAAGGACGCAATATTTCCAAACCCTAACTTCTGAATCATCATATTTGCTCTTGGTACTGCTTCTGTATGAAAGATAACCTCCGATAAACCATCTGCCTTTTTAACATCTGGAAGTACAGAATAGAGAATACCGTATTTCTTTGCCAGCTTCTCAACTTTCTTCATATCAGACGTTTTAAACTGCAAGACTTGTAAATCGCCACCTTTCATAAGCAGCTTTTTCATAGATGTTTTTCCAAGAGATTTTTCATAATCAAGCATTCCCTTTAAAAAGTCTATGGCTTTTTGCATTGCTCCTAAGCCACCATTTCCAACCTTCATTGCTATTTCAATCCCATCATATGCGACGCGTATAATTTGGACTGCTTCTTGTATTTCTTCTGCCATATTTGTTACTGGAATTTTCAAAACAACTCCAGCTTACCTCCTTCCTTATAAAATCTTCACTTTCTGTTTGATCTGCTCTGTATCCGACTTCCTGATTTCCTCTGCCGACACATGAATACCATATGCGCCTAATATATCAGCCAATCGATTCACTGCTTTTTCTTCTTCCAGACGATACATCTCTATTGCCACTAAGAGATTCTCAATTTGATCAACCCATTTTGGCTTTACATCCAAAGCAGCTTCATATTTCTGAATCAAGGCATTGCTGTCTTTCCCCTCTGCTGTAAATTCCTCAATCATCTTCGAAGTCAATTCAACATCACCTGTCTTGAATGCAAATTGGACAATCAGTTGTATCTCTTCATCTGTTAAACCACCATGGCTGTTATGAATTGCTTCGATTGTTTCTTCTATCGTTATCATGCTTCCTACTCCTTCTCATACATTGCATTTTCAAGAACTGCAATCTCAATAATTTCTTTCATCTTCTCTGCAGAGACATTGTTATTGATCAGTTCCACCAGCTGACTCTCTGTTAACCCACGCTCAATTGCACTCTTTAATTGCACTAGCTGATCAGGCACTAAATCACCACTTGCCACTAACTTTACAATATCCTGTCTGGATTTTTTCTTTATTCCCAATTTTGAAAATAAATTTGTTATACCACTAGTCTTTTTCTCCGTGCGTTCAATTGGAAGTGTCTGAACCACTCTTCCATACGAATCCACCATCGGTACCGTGTAGTAAATCGGAACCCCATATCCAGAAATGTTTTGCGGAATGATTGTTGACTGTTTCTTCTCTATGCTAGGCTCTGGCACCAGAACCATTTCTGGCTGTACTGTATTTGCCGTTTTTGATTCAGCCTTACTATCAGAATCTCCTTGATCCATAATCTGGATCTGCTCTTCTAAAACCTCTATCTTATCCTGCATCTTTTTCATCTCCTTTTCTTTTTGCTCAAGTTCAGTGCGATATCTTGCGATTGCAGAATTTGCCTGCATAATCTGATTCTGCTGTTCATTCATTACCGTTGCTTGATGAGCATTCTGTTTTACCAGATCATCTCTGACATCTTCATCTTTTTTTGTTGATTCAAAAATCTTAAGATGTTCTGCCAATGCATCATATCTTTTCTCCTGAAATTCAATATGAGTAATCATGGCTGATATTTGGTCAACTAGTTTCTTAACATAATCAGGTGCATCCTCTGCCACCATCCTTGTTTCTTTCATTTGCTCAAGTACCATTTCATATGCTTTCTTCATTGCAGCTGGAAACTCATTTTGTCCAACTACTGCTTCGATACTATCGAGTGGGACACCTTTCTCATAAAATTCCAAGGCAATGCTCATCTGATTTCTTGATAGATGTTCCGAAGTAATGACTTTAATTGCTTCCTCGGAATAACCATTTCGGAGACACTTAGAATAGATTTTCATCTGCCCAATACTCCATTTTTTCTTATAGTACTGTTTCACCTGTTCTTCACTTAATCCATACTCCAAATCTTCCTGAACCAGTGCTAATACTTCATCAGGATAGCGCTCAAGACTTTTCAGCCCCTGTATAAACTCGGTAATATGAATATTTATTGCTGTCTTTTCTGATTGTTCCATACGTTCCTCCTACTTCTTTCCATAAAAATAACAGCCTAACGGACTGGCTGTTTCACTGTTTCTTTTATTTTTTCTTTTTCGATGATATCCTCTAATACCTTAGTATCCTCATCCTTTACTGTATCCTTCCAAATTGACTTTCCAATATTCAGTTCCTTAACAACAGCCTTTTCTTTCTGACTTATTTCCGAACATAACTTCCTATAATAGTTCTTCAATTCCACTGTTTCCTCATAAGTATATCCCAGACTTTTAAGTTGTTGTTCTAGACCTATCCACTGTTTATGCTCCTCTTCAAAGAAGTTATCCCCATTCTGGTATGTGTTTTCACACTCCTTTAAAGCTGTCATATTCTCAGCAATTTGAAACAACTTTTCAAACTTTTTCTGACTACGATAAATCTTACTTTTTTCACTGGAAACTTCTATTCTTTTATCCGTCAGATTCATAATAGTCGCTGCAAGTTCTACACTGGATTTCACATCATGCCTTGCCAAAAACAGGTATTGTTGCTGCAATTTATGCATTTTACGAATATCATCTTTGTATTGATACACCTGACTATATGGTTTTTTCTTAAGCATACCAATCCGATACAACTTAGCATAATATCTTTTCTGCATTCCTGACATCTTCGCTCTTCGATATCGCTTTACACGGCATCTTACAATCTGCGGTTTCACTTCTATCGGCTGCTTCTTTAAATAAGATGACATATCTTCTTCCAAAATTCTTTGTCTAATACGTTCTTCTGAATATTCATCACCTATCGACTTACACCTTTTAAATCGACTCATTCCAGGTGGACGAACCGCAAGATACTTTCCCTGTTTTAACTCATAACCTTTATCTTTAAGCATAACCAAGAAATCATCAAATGTGTTATTCTGCAAAATACAGGCATCCAAATCACGCTTTATCATATCTGCCCACACAAAAGGTCCATCCCGATTGACGCTCCAATTCTGATAGCCGCGATCCGGATCACTTTTCTCATCACCTATCTCAAGAATAGATAGTCCATACTCTTCACATAGCCTATTGGTAATCGGCTGTATTTCTTTTTCCCAATCTCCTTTTTTATAGTGATACTTCCTACTGTCAATACAACTTACACTGTTAAATACAATGTGCGAATGAATATGATCCGTATTATCATGAACAGAAAATACAACCTCATACTGATTTCTAAGGTACTGTTCTATGAACTTTTCTGTAATCTCAAAGGCTGTATCTGGTGTGATTTCTCCTTCCTTAAACGAAAGTACGATATGATAGCCCTGTCTTTGATCTACCTTTCCAAATTTACGTTTGGTTTCCTTCATCTGCTCAAATGCCATATCTGGCTGACAGTTAACTCCACCAATCAATCTACCATCCTGCGTTTTTTCAGGATTCAAAATATAATTGATACTTCGTCTTAAATGCCTTCCGTGAAATCCACTACCAGAATCCTTCATATGCATAACCTTACTGATTGCCAATCATAATCACCGCCTCGTTCACTGCCACATTCAATTTTTTCATATAAGCTATCAGGCGTTCTTTATCTGCTTTCGTATACAATGCTGAATTATTGTTTCGAACAATCTGGTTGATATTGTTTCCAATGTGATTGACCTCATTGATTAAATCTTTCAGCAATCTTCTGATTTCAGGATAATCATTTGGCTTCTGGCTGATAAGTAATCTCAGATACTCTGCTTCCTTCATATTTGCTGCACATGCTTTATTGGAAAGCAAGTCTGCTTCCGCCGGCATCAATCGCAGCGTTTTTCTTACGCAATGAATTCGATCTGCCAAGCCTGTCACCTTCCTCTTTTATCCGTACTATAACGACGGACTTCCTCAGATACTGCTGCAACACTTTTCTCCACATCCTTGCCGTGGTTCAGATTACTTATAAATTCATTCGCTAATTTTACTGCCAGCGTTTCAATCTCCTTAGCATAAATTGTTCTATCAAACATACGGTCAAGGCGAATTTCATCTCTTTTTAAGGATTCATAACGGTTCTGTTCATTGGCAAAATCTATAAAATCTTTGGGAGTATGTTTTTTTTCATCTGCATCACGAATCAATTCGTAATTCCATTCACATACTGTATCAATCACCTCATCAATTGTGTACTCCACTACTTCTCCGTCTTCTTCTGAAAGGTCTTTTCGTATCATATGATCTTCCTGTATTCCAATTGCATAATCATGACCTTCCATATAGTTAAGAAGTATCTGTACATCTTCCTTTGAAAGGTTCATCAAGATGTCGTTATCTGCTAACCAACTCAATAATTCATCTGGTTCTGTAAAAAGTTTCACTTCTTTTCCCATTGCTTTTAGTGCACCTCCTTATCTGTGTTTTGTGCATTTTCACCCTGGCTCACGTACCCGGATACAGACCCGAGCACGGCAAGTTACGCAATAGCGACGTCGCCGTCCTATCGCAACTTGTCAGGGGCTAAAATCCCCTGAAACCCCTTCTATATTTCATATGGCTACACTTTTTGTAGCCAATATTGCTTGTTGGCTGTACTTTCTGTAGCCAACTTGATAAAATGGCTATACTTTCTGTAGCCATACTATATCGTAACAACACTTTATCCTGCTATTCCCTTCTATGTGGCTACACTTTTTGTAGCCAATTTTCGTTTCTGGCTGTACTTTTTGTAGCCATCATTTGATTTTGGCTATACTTTTTGTAGCCCCCCCAAATTTGGAAGTCTTGTCGCTATCAACCACTCATTAAAGTCCTTAAATCCTGCTGGCGGAGGAACGTTTTCCACTTCGAAGCCTAATTCATAATACTTTTTCAACAATTCCTCTGTTGCTTTTTTTCCTGGCTCATCATTATCTAGACAAAATCGAATTGTCGTAATCTGTGGATGTTCTTCTAAAAAGGTTGCCAGTGGAGCATCGGCCAACATACCAAGTGCAATCAGATTACTTTCATAATCTTTCGTAATATCCACATAGCTCATCAAATCAATTGCTGCTTCAAATACAACTATCTTTCCACTATTTTCGTGACTAAGATTAAATCCAAATCGTTTATCATTACCCACAACATCGCACTTGAACGGTTTTCCTTCTTTGTCAAAGACTCCCCTCATACTTGCAAATCTTGTATTTCCATCCTTGTCATTTCCCAGAAAAACAATATTATGATAGTGTCTGCTTTCGTAAATAATCTTTTGACTTATAAAATAATCAATCACTTCTTTACTAATTCCCCTCTCTTGACCCAGATAGGAATACAGGTAAGAATTATCAAACGAAGCCACTGGTAATTGAAAGTTTTTTCTTTCTGGTTCTTTTTCTTTCACCTGATACTTCAATACAGGTTCTGATTTAGTAGTTAAAATTCGCTGATAACCTGAAAACTCCAACAGCCAAAATACTGCCGTCTTTACATCCATTCCAGCAAATACTCTTAGAAAGTCAAGCTGTGAACCACCATTCTCGCCTTTATCAAATTGTCTGCTCCAACGAAACCAATGAGTTCTATCATAAATCCGGATGGAATCCATCTCTTTTAACGTGTAATACTTTCCTATTCTTTTAGGTGTATATCCCAGACTCTGTGCCACTGATACAAGATCTACACTTTTTGCTATGGTAAGCTCTTCTTCTGTAAAATGATCCTGCTCCACTCCTCTCACCTACTCTTTCCCTTTTCTGCAACCAGCTGTGATTCAAAGTCTAGTTGTCTGTAATTACTCTGCAATGGAATATCCGGACTTTTTAGCATTTTCCTAGCTCTAAGACTAAAATACTTACTATTATCTCCACCAACAATAACATGATCGATTAACGGAATCCCCATTAAATCTCCGACCTTTATCATCCTGTCTGTAAGCCTTACATCTGCCTTTGAAGGTTCAAGATTAGAACTGGGATGGTTGTGGACAAGCATAATTCTCGAGGCATTACAAAGTATGCTGCTCTTAAATATTTCTCTTGGATGTGCCACTGTTTCATCAATTGCTCCAATACTTACAATATTACAATTAATTGGTGTTCCATCTGTTTTCAAATTAATGACGCATAGGACTTCACGATCCATTTCACAGAGATATTTTCCAACCAGATCTACAGCATCCTCTGGCTTTGTAATTGGATGCCCCGAGCATATCGGAGCATCTTTTACAAGCCGTATAGACACCACTTCAAGCTCGAAAGGATTTGTTAATGGAATCGTTGGCTTCTTGTTGCTCTTTTCCATCTTCTTCATGCTCCTTTCCAAATTCTATGTCAATTCTGAATTCACCATCTCTGCTATTTACAAGAGCCACCAATTCTTTCATTGTCATCTCCTGTTTCATAGCTACCTCCTATCGGGACTGTTCTTTTGTGTCATAAATTAGCTTTGGCTCAGCCACGATTCCATCCAAACGCTTGTTAGGAGTATCTGTAGCAAGCGACAGTTTTCTTAAATCTTTATCATAGTGATATACCTGATTTGATAATCTCTCATCTATTGACACCTGATCCATATTGATTTCAGCTACCATCTGTGCCAATTCATTTGGATCACCCATTGATGAAGACACTGCAATTACTTCGTGCACAGATGAGGGCATAATATAGAGGTCTGTTTCTAGCTGCTCTGCAAGTTTGTGAAGCTGATCTTCATAGAGCATGGAAATTGCACCATTGATTCCTCTGTCATTGCTAATGACCCACATGGTCTGTTCTGGGGGCATTTCCCCAAACATCATATCTGCAATTTCTGCTGGCATACCATCCTTCATAAACATATCTCTAATTACATCGTTCATACTTTTTACGGTTGGCGGGAACATTCTTCTGGTATTCTCTACCGCAAGCTTAAACATCTGCTCTTCTGTAAATCCCAATC
>JAQUUB010000263.1 GCA_028694115.1 Lachnospiraceae bacterium | reverse complement strand
CCGTCAGACATATTAAATTATAAAAGTAACATCTGATGAAGAAAGAGATCCTTCTTCCGTTACTAATTTTAGAAATTTATTAAGAAAAGAATAGCCCTTAGTGGCTATATCATAATTATACTAGGAGTGCGTAAGCATGAAGATTATATGAAAAGTTATTTTGTCAGTCAATATGGGGCTATTAAAGATATTGATTTTACGCCAATCTTTGTGTAATAGCACTTTCTGTTTCAGGAGAAACAAAAGGGGTTATAGAGTTGATAAATCGATTTAAGATTAATAAATGTAATATTTTGAGCATAACTAATCAATCTAAGTGTACTATTTCTCAAATGTCAGATTGGAATATTTCTTATAATATGGACATGCATGAAGCTAATGGTGGATATAATGCTACAACTCAGGTGCCAGTGTTATTTATCATAGAAGCCTTGGCAGGAAGACTATAAATTTTGAAACATCTTGTTACTAGCTATGTAACAAGATGTTTTTTATACTATGGATAAAGCAGATTAAAGTCTTTAATTTGTATAAATTAGGTTTTGAAAGGGGTATAATATGAAAACAGAATTAGAAAAATGTTTGGCAGGAGAAATTTACAACTGTCATGATGAAATTTTTTTAGAGTTTAAAAATACAGCAAGAACATTACTTACAAAATACAATAACCTTCCCTATGATTACAAGGCAGAAAAAAGAGAAGTTTTACAGAAGCTTTTTGGAAGCATTGGTACTAATGTTTCAGTGGGATCTCCATTTATCTGTGATTATGGCTGTAATATTTATTTGGGGAATAATGTATCTATTAATATGAATTGTACCTTTGTAGATTGTAATAAAATCACTATAGGTAATAATGTTCTAATTGCATCAAATGTACAAATTTATACGGCAACTCATCCAATAGAGCTTAAAGAGAGATTAACGCCAAATTGGAATCTGGAAAGTGGAGAATATTTTTGCCGTACCTACGCACTTCCTGTTACTATTGGTGATGGATGCTGGATTGGAGGAGGCGTAATTATTTTGCCTGGAGTAAATATTGGAAATGGCTGTGTTATAGGGGCAGGTAGCGTTGTAACAAAGGATATTACTGAAAATAGTGTAGCAGTTGGAAATCCATGTAGAGTAATTCGAAAAATTAATGAGGAATGTTCAAATGATTAAGGAAGAATGAATATTGTTCATTGACAAATGAATAATATTCATTTATACTCCTAAATATGGATGGTGATTTACTTGAGAACAATTAAACCAATTGATGAAAGACGACAGGAAATATTAGATGGAGCTATGAAGCTTTTTAGTGAAAAAGGGTATGATAGAACATCTATTTCAGATATCTCTAAATTTTTGGGAATATCACAAGGATTATGCTATAGATACTTTAAATCAAAGGAAGAAATATTTGAAAGTGCAATTGATGAATATGCAAATAATATAGCTGATGAAATGATAAAAGTTATAAAAGCTACTCATATGTCTCTAGAAGAGAAAATTACAAGTCAGTGGAATTTTTATGATTTAGAGAAAAAAAAGACTTCCTACTATAAGGTTTTTCATGGAGAAAATGCAAGACCCTTGCATGATCGTATGTCTATAAATATTTGCAGAAAAGTCACTCCATATGTTCAAGAAGAAATAGAAAAAGAAATTGCTAATGGAAAATTAAAGGTTCACGATTCAGCAATGCTTGCATCTTTTTGCGTATATGGACAGTTAGGAATATTGCTTGATACAAGTATAAGTGATGAGATAAGAGATAAGAGAATTAGTGAATTTCTCTTAGATGTAATAGAGAAATATAAAACATAACAGAGTAATAAATATTAGTCATTACATAGAAGTCCCCATATGGGGACAAAATATTGCAAATTGAATGAATGAAATTCATTCAATATATAAATTTTTAGGAGGAATAAGGTTGAAAGAAGAAAAAGAAAAATCAATTAAACATTTTAACAGTACTGCATTAGAGTATGACAGTTCTTTTGATGGTAAATTTGTAAAAGTAATGTATGAGCCTCTATTAGAGGAATTGGAGAAAGATGCTGAAGGAAAATTACTTGATGTTGGCTGTGGTACAGGAAATATTCTTTGTAAATTAGTAAATGGAAAAAGGCAGCTGTTTGGAATTGATTTGTCTGAAAATATGGTGGAAGAGAGTAAGAAGAGAATGGAAGGTAATGCAGATATAAAGGTAGCAGATGCAGAACATATTCCATATAAAGATAATTTCTTTGATACATTGATTTGTAATGCATCCTTTCATCATTATCCACACCCAGAAGAAGTATTAAAGGAGATGAAACGCGTTCTTAAAAGTGGAGGAAAGTTATTAATTGGAGAAGGATATGCCATTCAGCCCTTTAGAGCTCTTCTTAATTTATCATTTCATTTTTCAGATAGTGGTGATTTTAAGAGCTATGGTAAACATGAATTTATTAGAATGTTAGAGAATAATGGATTTCACGCTGCTGAAGTGAAAAAGACAAGCAGTCGTACAATCTTGTATATTGCTATAGCATAAGAAGGGGTAATGATAGATTTATAATTTCGGCTGTTTTAGAAGAAACAGTAGTAACCACGTAAACAAAGAAAAACCCTCGGAAATCCGAGGGTTTTAATATTGGCTCAGGTATTAAACCATTTCAATTTTTGTAACGCTTCTTTGAGTTATATTAGCTCCAGCCTTACCTACGAAGGCACCAGTTGATGAAAGGAAAATATTTTTTTGGATAATAGTATCCATTAGTGTATTTATTTGAGCAGTAGTAAGATCGGGCTTTACACCAGTGATATTAATATTGTTTTTTGCTCCTTTTTCAGTTGTAAAACTCATTGATAAAATTTGTTCCATAGTTTAGACCTCCTAAAAATAAATTTTTAATAGTTTTTATTGATTGTTAAGAACTGAGGATTCATTTAGTAAATAGTTTCTAGTGTCAGCGGCTAAGACATTTTTGATAGCATCAGCAACTGCATAAACATCCTCAACATTTGCATTAGCTCTGATGTCATCATAAGATTTCTTGCCAAAGATCGCATATAGGAATAGGTAAGGCTTTGAAGTAATCGCTACCTTTTCCCCTCCTTCACACCGTACGTGAGAGTTTCCAGCTCATACGGCGCTCCAACAATAATTATCTTTTAATTAAATAACTGAATTTTCT
>JAQUUB010000019.1 GCA_028694115.1 Lachnospiraceae bacterium | reverse complement strand
AAGAGTTGTTAGAATTGTTTTAAATACTATTACTGATGGAAAGCCGTGTGAGGGGAAACCTTCATGCACGGTTTGGAGTGGGGGAAAATCCGGCGATAACATCAAAGGATTACCTATCACTATCGGTAATTATCGGGCATAGTCAGTTTGAGAAAATTCCAATGTCCATTACAAGGCAGAGAGCGATTTTGCAGCAGCAGATTGATGAATTAACCGAGGGAATTATTGAGCTAAAGCGAAATCGTGGAGAAAAATTTACGATAAAGCAGCTTGAAAAATCTAAGAAATCAATCAGTCAAAAGTTGGAGAAATTAAATGACCAGAGTAGAAAAGATGACGTTGTAACCTTCGAAGAATTAGGTGTAGACAGGGTGTTTATTGATGAGAGCCATTTTTACAAAAATCTTTTCTTATATACAAAAATGAGAAATGTAGGTGGCATTGCCCAGACAGAAGCACAGAAGTCCTCAGACCTTTTTATGAAATGTCGCTATCTTGATGAGATAACGGGAGGACGTGGTACTGTGTTCGCAACGGGAACCCCAATCTCCAATAGTATGGTGGAATTATATACCATACAGAGATATTTGCAGTATGGAACACTGGTAAAAAACAATCTGCAACATTTTGATGCTTGGGCAAGTACCTTTGGTGAAACAGTTACGGCTGTGGAATTAACCCCAGAAGGAACTGGTTATAGAGCGAAAACAAGATTTGCGAAGTTCTATAATCTGCCAGAACTAATGGCGATGTTTAAAGAAGTTGCTGATATAAAGACAGCAGATATGTTGAATCTTCCAGTGCCAGAAGCGAAGTTTCACAATGTAGCAGTTAAGCCATCGGAAATGCAAAAGGAGATGGTAGAATCCCTTGCAGAACGAGCAGAAGCAGTTCGTAGCGGAGGAGTGGATTCAAGCGTGGATAATATGCTGAAAATCACAAATGATGGTCGTAAACTTGCACTGGACCAGAGAATGTTAAATGAAATGCTGCCGGATTTTGCGGACAGTAAAGTAAATGCCTGTGTGGATAATATTCATCGAATCTGGTCAGAAACGATGGAGAAAAAATCAGCACAATTAGTATTTTGCGACCTTTCGACACCGAAGAATGATGGAAGATTCTCTGTCTACAATGACATTAGAAAGAAACTAATAGAAAGGGGAATTCCAGAAAATGAAGTAAGATTTATTCACGAAGCAGATACGGATATGAAGAAAAAAGAACTATTCCAAAAGACACGAAAAGGAGATGTCAGAGTGCTTCTTGGCTCTACGCAGAAGATGGGAGCAGGGACAAATGTGCAGGATAAACTGGTTGCACTTCACGATGTGGATTGCCCGTGGCGACCTTCGGACTTGGAGCAGCGAAGCGGTAGAATCATCAGGCAGGGAAATGAAAATCCAGAAGTGAATATCTATCGCTATGTAACAGAGCAAACCTTTGACGCATACCTTTATCAGCTTGTAGAAGGCAAACAGAAATTTGCAAGTCAGATTATGACAAGCAAATCACCCGTCCGTTCGGCAGAAGATATTGATGAAACAGCATTGTCCTATGCGGAAATTAAAATGCTGGCAACAGGTAATCCCTATATCAAAGAGAAGATGGACTTGGATATTCAGGTACAGAAATTAAAGCTTTTAAAGTCCAATTTTCTATCAGAAAAATACAGATTAGAGGACAAAATCATAAAGTATTATCCGCAGAGAATCACATTTTTGGAAACAAGAATCGCAGCACTTACAAAAGATGTAGCAACAGCAAAGGCAAATCCGAAGCCACTTGATGACCGATTTATTGGTATGAAGGTTTCGGATATTTTTTATGCGGAAAAAGCGGAAGCAGGAAAGGCGATTATAGAGGCCTGCAAGACAATGACAAGCCCAGACCCTATTGTACTTGGAGCGTACAGAGGCTTTCAGACGGAGCTTTTATTTAATACAGTAGAGCGAAGTTATGAAGTGAAACTAAAAGGTGAAACAAGTCGAAATGTGTCGCTTGGAGAAGACCCTCTTGGAAATATCATTCGACTGGATAATGGGATAGAGAAATTTGCGGAAGGGTTATCTTCCAGTGAATATGAGCTTGAAAACACGAAGAAGCAATACGAAACAGCGAAGCAGGAAGCAGAGAAACCATTTGTCCACGAAGAAGAATTGAAGGGCAAGCTTGCAAGACTTGATGAACTAAATATTCTTCTGAATATGGATAAAAAAGAAAATGAGATTGTGGGCGGTGAGCCTGATGAGGGTGAGCGTGAACCGACAAAGAAAGAAAAATCAAATGAGCGGGACAGCCGCTAGAAAGAAGGAGAATATGGTAAAAAAAGAAATTGTATATGAGTGCATTAAGAAGAATTCGAAAGACGATAGGAAGCGTTATCGCTTGTATGCAGAACAACTGAAGATTAGAAAAAAATAAGAAAGCTGAGGAACCATTATGGACTATAGAGAATTTATCAATGAAGTAAAGAATAATATTTTAGATTATATGCCGCCGGGATACGAGACCTCGGTGGTCAGAATTGATGGAACGATGAAGAATAATAGTGTGATGAAGCAGGGATTATCTATTCACAGAGAAGGTGCGGCTGTGACACCAAAACTCTATCTGGAAGAGTTCTTTCAGTCATATGAAGATGGGAATTCAATGGAGGAAGTGTGTTCACACATTGCCAATGAATATGTAAAACATACCATTGGTGATAGAACGTTTGGTTTGAATTCCATTCTGGATTTTGAAAAAGCAAAAGAGAATATTACAACGAAAATAGTGTTCACCAAGAATAATAAGAGCCTGCTTCGTGAAAGACCTTCAACGAAACTTGATGATTTAGCGGTAATGTATCAGATAGAGGTTGGAATGACAGAGTTTGGACGTGCCACAGCACCTGTTACAAATGAGCTTATGGAAAGCTGGGGTGTTACAACGGATGAGATTCATCATCTGGCGGTTGAGAATACCGAGAGAATCCATCCATCGAGCCTAAGTGCAATGGAATGTGTTTTATTTGGTATAGAGGAAAATATGTTAGAGGAGGGCAGCACCTATCAGCAGTGTGGATTGATGGTACTTACCAATGAGAGCAAAGTGGGAGGAGCGTCAGTGCTTGCCAATTCTCAGATACTGAGTAAAGTGTCTGATGTAATTGGAGACAGCTACTATATTCTCCCTTCATCTGTCCACGAGGTCTTAGTCATTCCAAAGGAATTTGCGAATACAATGGAATTGACACCAAAGGAACTTGGCACTTTAGTTCGTGATGTTAATGCACGGGAAGTAAGCAAAGAGGAGCGATTATCGGACCATATTTATGAATTTGATAAAGATACGAAGTCCCTTGGCATTGTCAAAGAATCCAAAGAAAAGACCAAAGATTTGGAACGATAGGCAGGTGATAGGATGCCATATATACCACCAGAAATAATTATGGAAGCAAAGAGGATGGACGTACTGACTTATTTAAGAAATTACGAGCCAAGTGAACTTGTAAAACTGTCAGGCAACACTTACTCCACAAAAGAACACGATAGTTTGAAGATTTCCAATGGAAAATGGATGTGGTGGAGCAGGGGAATCGGGGGAGTATCTGCCCTCGATTTTCTCATTAAGGTAAGAGGCTTAGACTTCATAGAGGCAGTGGAAACAATTATGGGCAATGTGGCAGTTACAACTCCCACATACGAAACAATTCATACAAGCTACGAAGAAAGACCACTTCTTCTGCCGGAGAAAAGTCCAACAAATGACGTGGTTGTAGCATATCTGTTTTGTCGTGGCATTGATTATGAAATCATAAATTACTGTTTGGATAAGAAATTTATTGTAGAGTCGCTTCCCTATCACAATGCTGTTTTCATTGGATATGATGAACAGGGTGAAGCAAAATATGGTGCATATCGTGCAACGAATGGCAATCGCATTATGGGTGACTGTTCGGGTAGTAAGAAGCATTATTCATTCCGAATGCTTGGAGAGAATAAGACAGAGGTGCATCTGTTTGAATGTGCCATTGACCTATTATCTTATGCCACGTTATGCAAATTAGAGGGCAAAGATTGGCGAAATATGAACCTCATATCCCTATCAGGTGTCTATGCTCCGAAGCGGGATATGAAGGAAAGCAAAGTGCCAGTAGCAATAGAAAAGTTCTTAGAACAAAATCCAGATATAAGACGTATCATTCTTCATTTGGATAATGATATAGCTGGAAGAAAGGCAACGCAAGGGCTAACACTTGCGCTGCCAAGCAAATACGAAGTCGTTGATAATCCACCTCCCAAAGGCA
The DNA here is from genome assembly GCA_028694115.1 of Lachnospiraceae bacterium. Next base: position 59,650 of record JAQUUB010000019.1, on the reverse strand, counting down.
AAGATTACAACGACTTTCTTTGTATCCGAATGCATATAAACCAGAATAAATTCAGAGAAGAAAGGAATGGTGAGAGATGAAAATAGAGGAAATAAAAGAGACTTATTCCGAAGGTATGACAATTGTTCTTGCAGAAATGAAGGGGGAAAGCAAAATGCCTGCGGGACTCAGGGGAACTGTGAAATTTGTTGATGATATGGGGCAGATTCATATGAACTGGGAAAATGGAAGCTTCCTTGCCCTAAATGTTGAGGAGGATAAATTCATTATGGTAGAAGAAACGAAGAAGATTTCAGTGCTTTTCATAGAGCCGGGGAAATATCCCAAAATGATAGAGATTGACAATTCTTTAGAAGCAATGCAGGAAGTTGTTGGGGGCGATATAGAAGAATATATGCCATTTTCTGATGATGTTGCAATTGTATGTAATGAAGAAGGAAAGATGAATGGAGCGGAACTTAATCGCGCTGTTTATGATAAAGATGGTGAGCTGATGGACATTGTGGCAGGCAAGTTCTTTGTGTGCTATGCACCCATTGAAAGTGAGAATTTTGAGAGCCTCCCCAAAGATTTGGAGAATAAGTACCGAGATAAATTCAAATATCCGGAGCGCTTTTTCAAGCAGAATAAGGAGATTAAAGTAGTTCCCTATAAGCCGGTTACAAAAGATATGGAACGCTAAATGCAGATAATCGGGGCAACCGAGGAACTCTGTATCATCTTAGCGAGCAGACCATTTGGATAACCACAGTTTCCAAACGGTAGATACTCGTTAGGGGTTGCCCCTAATACCCCAAGAAAGGAACTTGATAATATGAGAAAGAGAAATATTCAAAAGATTGTGCGATTCAATCGAAGTGAAGCACAGGATTTACAGAGAAAATCCAAGAAAGCGTGTATGAGCGAAGCAGGTCTGATTAGACTTCTGATAAAAAGTTATGAGCCGAAAGAGAAACCTGATGACAGATTCTTCGATACAATGAGAGAGTTATCTGCTATTGGAAACAACATTAACCAGCTTGCAATCAAAGCCAATGCACTAGAGTTTGTAGATGCAGTAATGCTGAAAAAGGAAGCAGAGCGTTGGCATAAGTTCCAAGCTGATGTGGAACAAGCGTTTCTTCGCCCTGATAAAAGTAATATGAAATGGCAGTAAGTAAACTCTGGTCTGTTTCTACAAATCTGGAGCGAGTAATTGAATACGCAGCGAATCCAGAAAAGACATCAGCAAAAGTATATAGTGAAGAACAATATCAAGCTCTTGCCGATGTTTTGTCTTATGCAAAAGATGAGGAGAAAACAGAGCAGGAGTTTTATGTTGAAGGGATAAATTGCAATCCAATCACAGCTCGTGACCAATTTGTAACGACAAAGGAGTTGTTTGGAAAAACCGAGGGGATTCAAGCATATCACGCATACCTTAGTTTTAAAGAACAAAATATTACTCCAGAGATGGCACAAAGAATAGGAATGGAATTTGCAAAAGAGGTGTGGGGAAAGAAATTTCAGGTTGTAGTTACCACTCATCTGAATACCAAACATCTTCACTGCCACTTTGTAATAAACTCCGTATCATTTCTTGATGGAAAGAGATTGTGGGGAGAAGAAAAAGCGTGGTTTAAATTCAGGCTTGTTGCTGATAGGATTTGTGAGAAATATGGACTGTATTATAATCCGAATCCAAATAGAAGCAAACAAAATTCTTATTACTATAAGCAGGAGCAGGCAGGAATGCCAACCAGATATTCTATGCTTAGAAGTGCTATTGATGAGGCAATTGCACACAGTACCAATCTCAAAACATTTGAGTACAATCTTACTCAGATGGGATACAAGCATTGTCTAAGCGAGAGCAGAAAATACTGGACAGTCATTCCGAAAGGATACAGTAAGCCTGTTAGACTTAAAAATCTAGGCGAGGAATATAGCGAGGAAGCGATTAAACGAAGACTTATAGAGAATCAAAGGCTTCCGATACTTCCCTTTTCAAGTGGAAGTAAAAAGCAATATAATCTCCCAACCAGAGGGGATAAAATCAAGAAAAAGAGTGGTATTTATTGCTTGTATCTTTACTACTGTTACAAGTTGGGATACTTACCTAAATATAAGAAACCAGATACAAATAAGCTGCATTATCTTTTAAGAGAAGATTTATTAAAACTGGATAAGATTTCAGAGGAGGCAAGGCTGCTTGGTCGTGAGAATATCTCGACAGACAAGCAGCTTTTCTCATATAAAGAATCAGTTATGGGAGAGATTTCAAAACTGACTGACGATAGAACGCACCTGCGAAAAATGATGAGAAGAAAAATAAGTGACGATGAGCTATCAAAAGTCAAAGATGAAGTTTCGACAATAAGCGACAAAATTCGACTGCTCCGTAAGGAAGTAAAAACTTGTGAAAGTATTGCCGAGAGGTCAAAGGTTATGGAATATAACTTATCACAGGATAATCCCACAGAGCAGAAGAGTAAAAGGAAGGAGAAAGAAACCTATGAACAACGGTGGTGACGCAGCAGAACAAATCGTTCGATTATCCTTAGAAGGAGTAGAAGTAGCTGCAAAATTAAGCGGTTCAGCCGCAAAGAACATTGCCATTCTTTTGGCTTCCGTATTAAAGCAGGAAGCAAGTCAGGTGAACAAGACAAGAGGAAAAGCAAGACTTACCAATATGATTAAATCTGGTAAGGAATTAAAAGTATTTTCTATTTCAAATAAAGACCTAAAAACATTTACGGAACAGGCAAAGAGGTATGGAGTTTTGTACTGTGTACTTCGAGATAAAAATACAAAAGGCGATAATGTTCCCGTAGATATTATTGCTCGTGCAGAAGACGCTTCTAAAATTCAGCGTATTGTAGAGAGATTTGACTTTAATACTGTTGAGAAAGCTTCTGTTATTGCGGAAGCACAAAAGGAGAAAGCAAATAGAGAGAGCATGGCAAAGGAAATGCCTACGAAATCCAAAAATGAAATTATTATGGAGGAGGCAGTCAGAAAGCCGATGCAAAAGGAGGGACAGTCGCAGTCAAACCCCTCGGTTGCCAAGACGGACAAAAACCCTCCGTCAAGGCAAAACTCAGAGCAGGTAGATATGCTCTCTGATAAGGGTGTTGCTGGAAAGGAAACAAAACCATCTGTGAAGGAAAAACTCGACAGATATAAGGCAAAGGCAAACCAGCAAAAAGAATCAGAACGCAAAACACCTGAGATTGACAAGCCGAAATCCACAACAAAAAATGCACAGACAGTGCATACGCAACCCAAACCTAAAGTTAAAAAATCAAAAGAGAGGTAGCAAAAATGACAAATGATTTTGAACCAAGAAAAGCGAATGAAAGACCAAGACTTTCAAAAGAAGAGTTTGCAGAGAAAAAGAAAGCAGAAAAAGAAGGCATTTATAAAATGGTAGATGATACTGCAAGAGAAATTGTAAATGACCCTGAGAAATTTATGGAGTATCTAAATACGCAAAGTCAGATGGATAGATATTCAGCAGTTAATACACTTCTTATTTACAATCAGCTTCCAGAAGCGACACAGCTAAAAGACTTTGAAGATTGGAGTAAAGAAAATGTAAGAGTGAAAAAAGGTGTGAGAAGTATTTCTATCTTGGAGCCAGTAGAATATACCCGAAAAGATGGGAATACAAGAGTATCCTATAATGTGAAAAAGGTATTTGATGTATCACAGACAAATGCAAAGAAACCGCCTGCACCAAGCGTAAATCGTGACCCGAAAGAATTGATTACCACAATGCTTGATTCCTCACCTGTTGATGTAGAGAGTACAAATGAACTTCCATATCCGAATATGGCAGCGTTTTATAATAATGAGAAGCAGGTACTGTATGTGAAAAGAGATGTAGGAGATAGTGTTGCTGTTGCCCAATGCGTAGCACAGGAACTTGGTCACGCTCAGCTTTCCATCAATAGTGATAAGTACAGCCGCTTGGAGATGGGATTTCCCGCAGTGTGCATTGGCTATATGCTTTGTCAAAAGTATGGAGTTGATACACAGAACTTTGCCATCAACCGAATTCCTGACAATATGAAAAATGCAGAGCCGCAGGAAATCAGAGGAGAACTTTCCAAGATGAGAAACGCAATGGCGGAAATTCATTCCAGAGTTTCCGATGAACTGTATAAGAAAAAGCAGGAGCGTTCAAAGGATTACGAAAGATAAGGTGAGTATATGGTAAAAGAAGAAAAATATTATATTGCTTTGGATGACTATGAGCATGGGATTATTGTACGCTCTCTTAATGACACGAAAACAGAACTTCAGAGAGAAGGTAAATTTACCAATGATGTGAATGACCTTATTGTGAAAGTTGGAACTGCCCCAAAGAAGAAATTCAAAGTAATAGAGAAAGATAATGAATCGAGATAGAGAAAAGCAGTCGTCAATTATCTTATCTCTGATTGGCATTATTCCTATGATATGGCTTGGTTTAAAAATTGCACCATCAACAAAAGGTGGTCTGCCAGAAATATTCCAAAGCCTTATGCTGATATTTGAGAAACCATTCTATATAGAACTTTGTGAGGACAGCTTAAAAACTGTCCTCATTTTACTCTTGTGCTACGGAATGGGGATTGGCATCTATCTTTCATCCAATAGGAATTATCGAAGACGGGAAGAGCATGGTTCGGCTAAGTGGGGCAATGCCAGAACAGTGAATAAGAAATATAAGCAAAGTCCGCAATCAGAGAATAAGTTAATGACTCAATCTGTGAGTATTGGGTTAAACGCTAAGAAACACAGGCGGAATCTCAATACCTTAGTATGTGGTGGTTCTGGTGCAGGAAAGACAAGATTTTATTGTAAGCCAAATTTAATGCAATGTAATACCTCATTCGTAATACTTGACCCGAAGGGAGAAATGCTTCGAGATACGGGTAAACTCCTTAAAAACCGAGGATATGAGGTAAGGGTTCTTGACTTAATTTCAATGGAAAAGAGCCATTGTTATAATCCATTTGTATATTTGAAAAATGACAATGATGTGCAAAAGTTGGTTACCAATCTTTTTAAGAGTACAACGCCAAAAGGTTCGCAGAGTAATGACCCGTTTTGGGATACTTCTGCTTCAATGCTTCTTCTTGCACTTGTCTTTTACTTGCATTATGAAGCACCAGAAGAAGAACAGAATTTTGCGATGGTAATGGAAATGTTAAGGGCGGCATCCATAGAAGATGAAGAAGATACAAGACCGTCACTACTTGATGAATTGTTCCAAGATTTAGAGATGATAAATCCTGAGCATATTGCCTTGAAATATTATCGTTCTTACCATTCTGGTTCTGCCAAAACATTAAAATCAATACAGATTACACTTGCAGCACGACTGGAAAAATTCAACTTGGAAAGTTTAGCTGCACTTACGACAACGGATGAACTAGACCTTCCATCTATGGGAGAAAAGAAGGTGGCACTGTTCGCATTGATACCAGATAATGACTCCAGTTTTAACTTTCTGGTTTCGATTTTATATACACAATTATTTCAACAGCTTTTCTATACTGCTGACCATATCTACGGTGGAAGTTTGCCAATGCCAGTTCATTTTCTGATGGACGAATTTGCAAATGTTTCATTGCCTGATGACTTCGATAAGATTTTGTCGGTAATGCGTTCCCGTAGCGTATCGGTCAGTATTATTTTACAAAATTTAGCACAGGTAAAAGCACTTTTTGAAAAACAGTGGGAAAGCATTGTGGGTAACTGTGTGCGCCCAGAAGCGACCGGCGCATGTTAAAAAGGTCGCGCGGTATATATGGGATACCGCCTTTAGCAAGCGGTAGGAAAAAGTATCAAAGTGACATCGGTCACAACCTATTATTCTACAACTTATCCGAGATGGGAAACCTGAAGGGGAGTGTAGCATGTTGTCGCTCATTATGAGCCTGAACAGAATAATACAAATCCTATGTATTTGAATGTTCAAGAATAAAAATCAGTGTATGAGGTGCAAAGCTAAACTGCTTAAACGATAGCCAGAGTGGGGGAACCCGTGCCCTGCATACGAAAAGGATTGAAACGTATGCTTTTCATGTTGATTGCATTTCGCAGTTATGAAATCAAGCGATACTCATGGAAGAACAACCGCAAGACAGCGGATAAATGGCGAAAGTCGGTATCCGACAACACTGAATGCTAATCCTGTATTTACTAACTGGGGATGACCTAAAACTGGTAACAGTCATGGTCACACAGCTCCCATAGTAGTCCGAGACGTTAATGACGTTCACATGGCGAAGGGGAGCAGCTTATTCACTAATACTCAAAGAAAGGAAGGTGCGTGAGGCATTGAGAAATCCAATCGAAGTATTAAGTAATTTGACGGAAAAGTCAAAGAATGAAACTTACAGATTTCAAAGATTATACAGGAATCTGTACAATCCAGATTTCTATTGGCTGGCATATCAGAATATATATGCCAATACTGGCAGTATGACTGCTGGTGCTGATGGAACATCTATTGATGGCATGAGTGACGAAAGAATTGAGGGGATAATTGGAACCCTAAAAGACCGTAGTTACCAACCAAAACCTGCAAAAAGAGTCTATATAGAAAAGAAAAACAGCAATAAAAAACGTCCATTGGGAATCCAATCGGGCAATGACAAACTGGTGCAGGAAGTCGTTAAAATGATTTTAGAAAGTATTTATGAGCCAGTGTTTAGTAACAAATCACATGGTTTCAGACCGAACAGAAGCTGTCAGACTGCCCTAATGCAGATTCAGAATACCTTTACGGGGACAAACTGGTTTGTGGAAGGAGACATTCATGCCTGCTTTGACAGTTTCGACCATCATGTAATCATCAGTCTGCTTGCAAAAAGGATTGATGATGAAGCATTCATTCAGCTAATATGGAAATTTCTGAAAGCGGGTTATATGGAACAATGGACTTATGGAAGAACCTACAGCGGTGTACCGCAGGGGTCGGGTGTTAGTCCAGTGCTGTGTAATGTGTATCTAAATGAGCTTGACAGATATATGGAGAAGTATGCGGAGGAATTTAATACAAAAGCAAAAAGGAAACGATTTGCAACTGCATACAAATCCAGTGTTGGAAAGGCTTACAGGTATCGTGCTAAAGGAAAGGAAATCTGGAACTCAATAACACCAGAAGAAAGAAAAATCAGATGCAAAGCATTGAAAGAACTGGAACGTATAGAGAAGTCTACTACACCGACAGTTGTTAAAGATGCAGATTACAAGCGAATGCAGTACACAAGATATGCGGATGATTTTCTGGTGGGTGTAATTGGCAGTAAAGAGGATGCGGAGAAAATCAAACAGGACATTAAAGTCTTTTTGAGAGATAAGCTGAAACTGGAAATGTCAGATGCGAAAACAAAGATAACCCATACAGGAGACAGAGCCAGATTTCTTGGATACGACATCACTGTATCCAGAAGCCAAAATCTTAAAAAAACGGCGAATGGAAAAGTGCAGAGATGTCAGACGGGAGTTGTAAAACTTTTAGTACCGAGAGAAAAATGGGTCAATAAACTGATGGAATACAAGGCGATTAAAATTAAAATCAATGAAAACGGCAAAGAGAGATTCGTTGCCCTTCACAGGGGAAAACTGGTGAATCAAAATGATATTGAAATCCTGGCAAGGTACAATGCAGAAGTTCGTGGACTGTACAACTATTACTCTATTGCTAATGATTCCTTCAAAATTGGAAGATTTGGAAATGTAATGAAATACAGTATGTACAAAACATTTGCCTGTAAATATAAGACAAATGTACATGAAATTAAGCGGAGATACTGCGTAAAAGATTTATTTACAGTTTCATACGACACGAAAAGCGGTAGAAAGCAGACTACTTTTTATAAGGATGGTTTTAAGCGCAAAGAGAAGGCTACGAAGTTCGACAATGTGAGCGAACTTCCACAGTATTCAAAGTACGCAAAGACCAATACCTTAAAACAGAGAGTTGAGCGACATACCTGTGAACTATGCAATAAAGACTGTAGAAAACTGGAGATTCATCAGGTCAAGAAACTCAAAGATTTAAAGGGAAATGCAGACTGGGTGGCTCTTATGCGGAAACGCAGAAGAAAAACTCTGGTAGTATGTCCCGAATGCCATAAGTTAATTCATTCATAGCAACCGCAAATATAGTAAGCGGAAAGCCGTATACATCGAGAGGTGTACGTGCGGTTTGGGAGGGAGTGGAAGCAAGTCCTGCAAAGGATGAGCGGAAGCTTACCTCATGATGAGTTCCTCTATCTTGGTGGAAACGAACAGTCAACCCATAAATATGTGTCAGAACTTCTAGGCAAGGAAACCATTGATACGAATACCTTCGGAAAAAGTACAGGCAGAAGTGGTAACTACTCCACGAATTATCAAATAAGTGGCAGAGAACTCCTCACTCCAGATGAAGTAAGACTTCTGGATAATCAATATGCCATTCTTTTCATTCGAGGAGAACGACCAGTGATGGACTTGAAGTATGACATTTTAAAACATCCAAATGTAGCTATGACAACAGATGGAAAAGAAAAACCGTATGCACACGGTGAGGTAACAATTGAACACACAACTATCTCTATGATTCCGATGGACCTTACAATGCTTCCAAGTGAGAACTATGGAGAAACAAACTATGAACTTCTATCCGATGAGGATTTTGAAGGAAACAACAACTTATAATTTGGAGGAAATGAATATGACATTTTTTAAGAAAAATAACGAAACAAAGGTAACTAAGAAACTTCCAATGACAGGAAAGGTAAAAAAAGGTTTTAAGGCATACTGCACAATGATGATTATGGGTGCTTTGATTATTGGAACGGGTACAGTGGCATTTGCTGCTGAAGGAGGCGACCCTCTTACCGTTATCAATAATCTATCCACATTTATCTTTAGCCTGATTCGTGCGATTGGTCTTATCCTTTTAGGATTTGGTATTGTGCAGGTAGGCTTGTCACTGAAATCTCACGACCCATCACAGAGAGCTAACGGATTCCTTACGCTTGCAGGTGGTATTATCATCACATTTGCAAAAGAAATTCTTACTCTTATCACTGGAGCGTAAGACGAGGTTTGTTATCAATGAGGGGTGTGCCGGATAATCTGGTACACCCTATTTTACAAAGGAGGTACGAAAAAATGAGTGATAACTGGGTAGTTCAAAACCTCGAAAATGCCTTGAAGACGTGGAATGACAAGATGGGAGAAATATGGACATTGCTTACTACTACACCTCAGAACTTCAAAGGTGGAGGGATATGGAAAGTAATCGTAGATATCAATGGAGCAGTTCAGGCAATCGGTATTGCGTTACTGGTACTTTTCTTTGTCGTAGGGGTGATTAAAACCTGTGGCTCTTTTACAGAGGTTAAGAAACCCGAACACGCATTAAAACTGTTCGTTAGATTCGCAATTGCAAAGGGCGTAATTACCTACGGAATGGAACTGATGATTGCACTTTTCAGCATTGCTCAAGGAACGATGTCTACCATAATGAAAGCGGCTGGATTTGGCGTGCCAAATAAAACGACGCTTCCAGCAGAAATGATTACGACAATTGAGGACTGTGGATTTTTTGAAAGCATTCCCTTGTGGGCAGTCACGCTAATCGGCGGACTTATCGTAACGGTATTATCGTTCATCTTGATAATGAGTGTGTACGGAAGATTTTTCAAAATGTATATGTACACAGCACTGGCACCGATTCCGCTATCTACGTTTGCAGGAGAGCCATCGCAAAATATCGGAAAGAGTTTTGTGAAAAGCTATTGTGCAGTGTTACTGGAAGGAGCAGTCATTGCTCTGGCTTGCATTATTTTCTCTGTGTTTGCGTCTTCCCCACCAGTGGTAAATCCAGACGCAGCAGCAGTAACGCAGGTGTGGGCATATATTGGAGAGTTAGTATTCAATATGCTGATTCTTGTGGGAACAGTAAAAATGGCGGATAGGATTATTCGAGAAATGATGGGACTATAAAAATTGACATATATCAGAGAAGAAAGGAAGACTCTATGGAAGTAAAAATCAACCGAGAAATAAGAAACTTCACAGAATCAATGTTTTTTGGACTGTCACTTAGACAGTTCATTTTTTCTGTCCTTGCTTGTGGTGTAGCTGTAGGAATTTATTTTCTAGGCAAACCCTATCTTGGAATGGAAACGACATCTTGGGTATGCGTTGTTGGAGCATTTCCCTTCGCAGCACTTGGATTTTTTAAATATAACGGAATGACTGCTGAAAAAGCAATTTGGGCGTGGATTAAATCCGAATTTCTTATGCCAAAGAAATTGGTGTTTAAGTCCACCAATACCTATTACGAGTTAATGAAAACAAATATCGAACAGAAGATGAAGGAGGCAAAGAAACAGAATGATTAAAACACTAACAACTTTATTTAAACAGGATAAAGAGAAATTTGTTGTACCCAAAGGGGTGCAGGATGTGCTGCCAGTGAATGTGATTTATGATGACGGAATCTTTAAAAGCGGGAAAGACAAGTATTCTAAGAGCTTTAAGTTTACGGATATTAACTATGCAGTGGCAAGTAGAGAGGATAAAGAAGCAATGTTTCTTGAATATTCAGAGCTTTTAAATGCTCTTGATAGCGGGGCGACTACAAAGCTCACTATCAACAATAGAAGATTGAACCGACTGGATTTTGAAAAGACAATTCTTATTCCAAGAAAAGAAGATGAGCTTGACGAATATCGTGAGGAATACAATAAAATGCTCCTTGATAAAGCAACCGGGGCGAATGCCACTGTGCAGGATAAATATGTTACGATTTCCATCAATAAAAAATCTGTTGAAGATGCAAGAGTGTATTTTTCAAGGGTAGGTGCTGACCTGATTTCACATTTTAGCAGATTAGGCAGCAAATGCGTAGAGCTTGAAACCGATGAAAGACTTCGTATTATCCACGACTTTTTCCGAGTGGGAGAAGAATCCTCTTTTCATTTTGACCCAAAAGATAACCGTAAAAAGGGGCATAGTTTTAAGGATTATGTATGCCCTGACTCTATGGAATTTGAAAATGACTATTTCAAAATGGGAAAGAGATATGGCAGGGTAATCTTTTTAAGAGAGTACGCATCCTATATCAAGGACAGTATGGTAGCGGAACTTACGGATATGAATAGAAATCTGATGATGTCTATTGATATTGTACCAGTGCCAACAGATGAAGCGGTAAAAGAAGCTGAGAGCAGACTTCTTGGAGTAGAAACAAATATTACGAACTGGCAGAGAAAACAGAATCAGAATAACAACTTCTCAGCGACAGTACCATATGATATGGAACAGCAGAAAAGAGAGATGAAAGAGTTCCTTGATGACCTTACCACTCGTGACCAGAGAATGATGTTTGCGGTGCTTACTATGGTTCATACAGCGGATTCAAAAGAGCAGTTAGACAATGATACAGAAGCACTTCTTACAACAGCAAGAAAGCATTTGTGTCAGTTTGCAGTTCTGAAATTCCAGCAGATGGATGGACTGAAAACAGCAATGCCATTTGGTGTGAGAAAAATTGATACGTTCCGAACACTTACCACAGAAAGCTTGGCTGTGTTTATGCCTTTTAGAGTGCAGGATATTTACCACGAAAATGGTATCTATTACGGTCAGAATGTTATCAGCAAAAATATGATTATTGGAGACAGAAAACAGCTCTTAAATGGTAATGAGTTTATTTTAGGAGTATCTGGTGGCGGTAAGTCATTTGCTGCAAAGGGAGAAATAATCAATCAGATGTTATCCAGCGATGCAGATATTATTGTAATCGACCCAGAGCGAGAATATTCGCAGCTTGTAAAAGCAATGGGAGGAGAGATTATCAATATTTCAGCCACCTCACCAAACCATATCAATGCGATGGATATGAACAAGGATTATGGAGACGGAGCAAATCCAGTTATCCTTAAGTCCGAGTTTATTATGTCTCTTTGCGAACAGCTCATTGGCGGGAAAAATCTTGGAGCAAAGCAGAAATCCATCATTGATAGATGTACTGCAAGTGTATATCATACCTATCAGCAAAATGATTATACAGGTACAGTTCCAACCTTGCAGGATTTTAGGGCAGAGTTATTAAGCCAGCCAGAGCCAGAGGCAAAAGAGATTGCCCTTGCCATCGAATTATTTACGCATGGTTCATTAAATACCTTTGCAAAGCCAACGAATGTAGATACGGATAATCGTCTTATCTGCTATGACATCTTGGACTTGGGAAAACAGCTTATGCCGATTGGTATGCTTGTCGTTCTGGATAGTATTCTGAACAGAATTACGCAAAACAGAGCGAAAGGAAAGCATACTTTTATTTTTATTGATGAGATATATCTTTTGTTCCAGCACGAATATTCAGCGAACTTCCTCTTTACACTGTGGAAGCGTGTAAGAAAATATGGTGCATATGCAAGTGGTATTACTCAGAATGTTGACGACCTTTTGCAGAGCCATACAGCAAGGACAATGCTTGCAAATAGTGAATTTATTATTATGCTGAATCAGGCATCTACAGATAGAATTGAACTTGCAAAACTCCTTAACATTTCAGACTTGCAGCTTTCCTATATTACCAATGTAGACGCAGGGCATGGGTTGATTAAGGTAGGCAGTGCCTTAGTGCCTTTTGCAAATAAATTCCCTAAGAATACGAAACTTTATAAACTGATGACAACAAAACCGGGCGAGGGCATTTAGCTCTCGCTTGGTTCTTGAAAGGACTGGAAAAATGAAGATAAAGACATATCGAATTATAATTGCCATATTAGGTATCGTGTTCCTTGTAAGTATGGGAGCAGTCGTAAAGAATTATCTGGATTCTCAAAAGCAGCAGGAATTATATAGTGACCTTGTAGAAGTTGTGGAAACAGAACCAGAGAAAGAGGAAAAACCAATGATTTATGACGGAGACACAGAGTTTTTACCCCATTATCAGAAGCTGTATATTCAGAACAATGATATGGTAGGGTGGATACAAGTAAAAGACACAAAAATCAATTATCCGGTGGTTCAGTCAAAATATGAACCAGACTTTTACTTAAAGCATAAGTTTGACAAATCCTATTCGGAATATGGCTGTCCTTATGTGCAGGAGAATTGTGATGTAGGTAAGCCAAGCGACAATCTCATCATCTATGGACATCATATGAATGATGGCTCGATGTTTGCTGAGCTTACGAAATATGAGAGTAAAGGATTCTATGAAAATCATAAGACAATTACTTTTGACAGTGTTACGCAGCATAGAGAATATGAGATTGTTGCAGTGTTTAAAACTGTCGCTTATTCCAGTGATGGATTTCAATATTATCGTTTTGTAGACGCTGAAAATAGTGAGGACTACGATAATTATATCGCAAAGTGCAAGGAATTAGCGTTATATGCAACGGGAGTATCTGCCCAATATGGGGATAAGCTCATTACCTTATCTACTTGTGAGTATTCCCGTAATAATGGCAGATTCGTTGTAGTAGCAAAATTAAACACAAAATAAAAGGAGAAGTGTATGAGTGGCATTATTTACTTAGTGGCATTGTTTATAGCAAAGGTTGTAGATAATGCACTAGGCACTACAAAAACAATAATGATTCAAAGAAGTCGGTGGGTAATTGCAGGATTTGCTGTAATACTTTCCGACTTTATTTATTTCTGGATAACGAAGCGGGTTGTGTCGGCTGATAATTCTATTGCAATGCTTGTGGTAGCAGTTGCAGGTGGAGTTGGTTGCTCTCTGGCTTGCTTTGTAAATGAAAAGCTGTCAAAGGATAGAACTTATGTGAATGTGATTATGTCAGATAATCTGGAAGAAATGAAAAAGCTACGGGATTTTTTGGCGAATCATCATATTACAAATGTTGCGACTGACAGTTACACATTAAATTGGAATGACAAGACCATTACAATTACCGCTTATGCGGAAACAAAAGCCGAGAGCAGGTTAATCAACCAATTCATAAATAAGAGTTCTGTAAAATTCAAAAGAGTAATCCAGCAGAGCTAGAAAGGAGGCTCTATGGCAGATATAAAAACAAAAGATGTGATAAAAAGCACAATCAAAACTCTAGACCGGGCTGCGATTGCAACGGATAGAGTAAAACACGCATATGTGGCAACAAAAGATAAAGCAGAACAAGCGGTGCGAACAGATGAAAATTCTGGTGGAGAGTATGCTTCTAATAAAGATTCAACGGGACTATCTGCTGGAACACGCAGGGGAATACAGACTTTTGATAAAGTTGGCAGAGAAAGTACCAAAACCACGATTGACAATGTGAAGAAAACAGCCGAATTTACAAAAGAGAAAGTGGCAAAGACTAAGCAAAGCGTAGCAAACTTTAAGTATAAGAGAGCGGAACAATCACTGAAAAGACAATCTGGAAAAGTAAAGAATCAATCTATCAGAACAGCCAAAGAAGTTGAAAAAACTGTAAAGCAGTCAGTCAGGTCAACTGGGAATAAAACCATTAAGCGTGGGGTAAAAGCTCCTGCTAAAACCACAAGGAGATACTTAAAGACAGCAGAGAAGACTTCAAAGACAGCCATCAAAACCACAGAACAGAGTGCAAGAGTGGCAAAGAGCACTGCTAAGACAAGTGTAAAGGCAACGCAAAGGGCAGCTCGTGCAACAAAGAAAGCAGCAGAAGCCACAGCAAGAGGAGTTAAGGCTTCGGTAAAAGCTTCCATTCAAGCTGTTAAGGCGATTATCGCAAGTACCAAAGCTCTTATCACTGCAATAATCGCTGGAGGCTGGGTAGCAGTTGTAATTGTTGTCATTTGCGTTCTACTAGGTGCGGCGGTCGCTCTTTTTGGAGGAGGAACTGAAAATTCAGGATATACTCCTGTGAGCCAAGAGGTGGAAGCTTACACTCCGACAATTGCCAAGTATGCGAAACAATATGGTATTGCAGAATATGTGGAACTGATTAAGGCTGTTATGATGCAGGAAAGCGGTGGCAGGGGCAATGACCCAATGCAGGCGGCAGAGGGTGCTTTTAACACAAGATACCCGAAACAGCCAAATGGCATTCAAGACCCCGACTACTCTATTCAATGCGGGGTTCAGGAACTAAAAGCTGCTCTTAATTCCGCAGGTGTAAAAAATCCAATTGATATGGAAAATATCAAACTGGCATTACAAGGCTACAATTTTGGAAACGGATATATTACTTGGGCGAAGAAGAATTATGGCGGATACTCCTATGCGAATGCAGTGGAATTTTCCACAAACCAAGCTCAAAAATTAGGCTGGGACAGTTACGGAGATACGTTATATGTATCTCACGTTTTAAGATATTATCCTTATGGTCGAGCTTTTACCAGTGGCGGTAATCAGGCTATTATCGAAGTTGCCTTATCTCAACTTGGCAATAAGGGCGGACAGCCTTACTGGTCGTGGTATGGATTCGATTCTCGTGTAGAATGGTGTGCCTGCTTTGTATCTTGGTGTGCAGACCAAAGCGGATATATTGAACAAGGTATTATCCCTAAATATGCCCTGTGCAGTGACGGGGTAAACTGGTTTCAGAAGAATAAGCAATGGGAAGGTAGAAATGCCACACCACCTACGGGAGCAATTATTTTCTTTGACTGGGGTAACGACGGAACGATTGACCATACTGGACTTGTGGAAAAATGCGAGAATGGTACGGTTTATACCGTTGAGGGTAACTCAGGAGATATGTGCAGGCAAAGAGAATACGCAGTAGGTAGCAGCGTGATTTATGGTTACGGAATACCTGCATATTAAGAAGTTTTGGTTGGGATATAAGAAATATAGATGGCTGCCTTTTGGGGAAGTCATCTACTACATAGGGCGAGGTGTTGAAAAAATACAACAACACAAATCACACAAGGTAGTATTTTGCTGAAAAACATTGAAAATCGTACCACTTGAGAGTATAATGTGATTTGTAATATTGCAAGCTGTAATAAACGGATAATAAAAGGCAAAGGAGTGGGAAAATGAGGTTAAGTTATAACAAGTTACAGAAATTGATGATTGATAATCAGATGAAGGGTGCTGACTTGATTAGAGCTGCTGAATTAAGTCCATATGCTTTAAAGAAAATAAATAAAAATGAACCAATATCACTGGATATGTTGATGAAAGTATGCAAGGTATTTCATTGTGATATTGGGGATATATGCGAAGTTATATTAGACGATTAGGAGGCATCATTTAAATGGTAAAGGACAAATACAGTGCGGGATTAGTTTCTCAATCTTTTTGGTTCGTCGAGTTTAAACGAATTGTAAAACTTATCGAAGCCGGAAAGAGCGAAGAAGAAATCAAAACCTTGTGCTTGGAAGAAAATCTTTTTGGTGCTGCGAAGGAATATAGAGCCAAAAGAATATATGGTTACATTTGGAACAGAATAAAGCAACTTGATGAACAGATGATAATGTTGTTCAATGAATCTGACTTATCTACCCAGAAGATAATAAATCTTATATGTGTCTTAAAGACAGACCGATTATTCTTTGAGTTTGTTTATGAGGTATACAGAGAGAAGGCAATTCTTGGATTTGAGAAAATCGAAGATTCAGATATTAACATTTTATTCAATGGTAAGGAAGTTCAAAATGAGGATATAGCGGGTTGGACAGATGGAACGAAAAAAAGACTTCGCAATATCTACACCAACTATATGATAGACGCTAATCTATTAACAGTAGAAAATAAAGAGAAAATGATTACTTTACCTATTCTTGATATTGCTTTAGAAAGATATTTAGAAGCAAATGGTAAGTAAATGGAAAACAGTCAAAAGTAGCAATTGTATCGGTGCTTCAGAATGTGTTTAATGAAATGCAGGGATTCAGCGGTTCTAATCCATTTCTTGCTGACCTGGAAAGAAAACTCTCTTATGAGGGGAAATACGATTTATTCAAGGAGAAGTTTGAAGATAGTTTTGGAACAGAATGGATGGAAGCACGTAATGACTTCGATTTTATCCAAGATGATGTAATTGAAGTTCTTGCTGACATTGATTTTATGAGCGAAGAAGCAGGGCGAAACTGGTGTGAAAAAGCCACAGGAGAGTACAAGTATAAAGTGGAGGATTTCGCAGCACTTGTTAAGAAATACCTAGAGAAAAAAGGAAACAATCAACACATTGTATTCTTGATTGATGAGATAGGACAGTACATAGGCGATGATTCTAAACTTATGTTAAACCTTCAGACGGTAACTGAAGATTTGGGAACTGCTTGTCAGGGGAAAGCTTGGATTATCGTAACAAGCCAGCAGGATATTGACTCCATTACAAAGACAAAAGGAAATGACTTTTCTAAGATTCAAGGTCGTTTTGATACAAGACTATCTTTATCATCTGCCAATGTAGACGAAGTTATCAAAAAGAGAATACTGGAAAAGAATGAGACGGGCAAACAGACTCTAGGTTTGTTATATGACGACAAAGCGACAGTAATCAAAAATCTTATTCTTTTCAACGATGGCGTAGAGAAAAAACTGTATTCAGGCAGAGATAACTTTGCAGATGTATATCCGTTTATCCCTTACCAGTTTAATTTATTGGCAAGCGTGCTTACATCTATTAGGACGCATGGAGCTTCGGGAAAGCATTTAGCAGAGGGTGAGCGTTCAATGCTTGCTTTATTCAAAGAATCTGCGGTTAAAATAATGAACACAGAGACAGGTACAATTGTGCCGTTTAATATGTTCTACGACGCTCTTGAGCAGTTTCTGGACCATTCCCACAAGGGAGTAATTTCCCGCGCCCTTGACAATGATTACTTGAATCCGACTCACGAGAAAGAATGCTTTGATGTGAACGTGCTGAAAACATTGTTTATGATTAAGTATGTAAAAGAAATCAAGGCTAATATAGAAAATATTACAAGTCTTACCTAACCCGTAAAGAGTTCAACGAGAAACTTATGATGGAAACCAAAGTAAAGGCAAATGAGAAGCAGAAGAAAGCTGTGAAAGAAGTAATGAAGGAACTGTTCGGCATTACTCCGTCAAGCGAAGACGATGACGCAGTTATGAAAAGCTTTCGTGGTTATGCAGAAAAACTGAAAATAGATTTGGATAAGCTGGATATTTATTATTCAAATCAGCCTAAATATCCGGGCAAGTATTTATTGATGTATGGAAAGAAACTTATGGCAGAAACTTTGCAGATGAAGTATTCCGGTGAATTCTTTGCAGGAATCGACAAGAAGAAAGATGATTACTTAGATTTTGCGGAGGATTATGAACCAGTTAAGAAGTTCTTTACAGGTGAGCAAAAAAGTATCTTCGACAGAGCTATTAAACTTATGAATATCTATGAGGATAGTAAGACATTCGTAGTAGATAGTGAAATTGAAAAGGTTGTTGCAGATGTAAATGAGATTATGAAGAAGCAAGCACCTTATGGGGAAATCTTCAAAATGCCAGAACTGTTGGATAATTTCATTAACCTTTATGGCACATTGCTTTCTGAAATGCAGAAACCAGTAGAAGCCGCAATTGCAGAAGCAAGAAAGCGTGTATTTGATGAACTGGAAGGTAAGTTATGCCACGATGTATTGAAAGATAGATTTGTGGATTTATTCTCTGAAATCAATAATAAGGCGGAGACTTGTAATAACGTGGCAACGCTGCAAAATATAAAGGTGGAAGCTGACGCACTGAAAGTTCGTTGCCTTAATGAAATCGAAAAGAAAGAGACAGAATTAACACCAAAGCCAGAACCTATTAAGGAAGGAGACGGAAAAGATACTGGAGAAGAACCACCAAAGAAAGTAGCACCAGTTAAGCGTCGTAAGACAATCAGTATTAAGACTGTCAATAATGCTTCCTCTTGGCAGATAGAAACTGAGGAAGATGTAAAGCAATACATCGCAGAACTTGAAAAGAAGCTAATTAACTCACTTGAGGATAATACAATTATCAACATTGAATTTTAAAAGAATGGAGGGAAAATGATGTCAGCAGAACTATCTTTTACGATACAGGGAGATAGCGAAGGATATGTGACTTTTGAATGCCCCTATTGTGATTCGGAATTTAAGTTACAAGTCGGAGAATATCAAAATGATGATGAGCCTTTTGAAGAACTGTTTTGCCCTTATTGTGGCTTGGCGAAAGAAAAGAATGAATTTCTATCAGCAGATGTAGTCGAACAGGCACAAGCGATGGCTTATAACTATATGGTGGAGGAATTGAACAAGACCTTTAAGAAAATGCAAAGGTCGGTGAATCGTTCTAAAGGTTTGATAAAAATGGATTATAAGCCATTGAAAAAGGTTGCTACTAAGGAATTAAAGGACAAGGATACCGCAGAAACAGAGTTTACGTGTTCTTGTTGTGGTCGCAGGGTAAAGGTGCTTTATTGTGCAGGAGCAGCAAAGGTATTTTGCCCGTATTGTGGGGTGGATATATGAACAGATTAGAATTAAGAAAACTGAGTTTGGAATTTCGAAGATTATCAAGTAATCTGCTCAACAGTACTGATGATACGGCAGATATAAATCTTTCTCGATTCCTCAAATTTATAGATAGAAATGAGTTAATATCAGGAATCATTCAAGGTAAAATATCAGGTGCCGATTATGATTTTAAGCAGTGTTATACAATAGAATGTTCAGATTGGGCAGACTATAATCCACCTGAAGATGAAGCGTGTCATATTAAAGCACAGTATGATTATCTGACATTTATAAATAATGAGGATAAAGTAAATGTCTTGGGGCAGTCAATGCAATATTGTTGGTCGAGTCGAAAAATAAATGATAATATTCAAAGCTTCCTTGAAATGGCATTTAAGCCACTTATAGATTTTATCAACGACCAGCTTTCAACGGAAATGATAGTATATGACGAGGAGGCGAAAGCTATGGTTGGAAATACATATATTCAGAATATTGACACTGTTAATGGTTCTGCAAGTCAGCAGAACAGCGGTGTGATAAATACTTATAACACTACAAATGATACAAGTTCTATGCTCGACTTAATTGAAAAATTACTTGCTTCTTTGCCGGAGATACAGGGTGTAGATTCAGAAGAAATTGAGAATGTAAAGGATGATTTGGAAATGGTTCAGGAGCAGTTGAAAACTGATAATCCGAAAAAGAACCGTATAGGAAAAGCTCTTGTGGGTATTAAAAAGTTTGCAGGCGATTTTTCTATGAGACTTGCAGTAACACTTGCTGCTGGAGCAGTTACTGGAGCAGATTGGGGTATGTTGCTGCAACAGCTTGAAAACTTTATTAAATAAGAGATGGAGAAAATAAGATGAACAAAACAGCAATTAAGAACTTCGCAGTATGGGCAAGAAGAAAGCTCATTGAAGACATTACATATAAAGCAGGCTTGATTGGAGTGTCTACACTGATTGCATTGTGTTCCATAGCATTATCAAAACCGACCTCCAGCAGTCTTGCGGTATTAGGAGAAATTAGTATCGGAGGAACGATGATTAAAGTCGATGAACTTGCCAATTCATTGCAAGTGTGTCTCGATAGCGGAGCTAAGAAAGTCCTATTACCGATGACATCAGCTCCAGACCTTGCAACAGTTCCAGCAGACCTAATTGGTAGTTTTAATATTATCTTTTATAGTAGTGCTGAAGATGCAGTGTTTAAGGCACTGGGGGTGGAATAAAATATGCCAATAATTACAAAAAATGAGGAAAGCACGTTTTTACTCTTGTATATAAGAAACGGATATGTCTTAGATTTTAATGATAGTGACTTTAATGTCTTTACATTATCCAGCGTAGGAGTGGCAATAAAAGAAAGATATGGACTGTCAAAAGGGAAATCCCTTAAGGAATATTTGAATGATTCATCAGATGAGGATAGAACAAAGATTCTTATTGACCTGTTTCATTATTATGAAGAAAAAATGGAATACGAATATA
Source organism: Lachnospiraceae bacterium (assembly GCA_028694115.1). Next base: position 38,768 of record JAQUUB010000019.1, on the reverse strand, counting down.
ACAAAAATTATGAAAATGACATTCTAATGGGATGGGATTCAAGATATATAGAAAGCTATGCTAATATATATCAAAAATGCAAAGGTATAGTCAATAGAGTGGAGGGAAGCTCCAGTGCGACTGTACAAGTGGCAGAAGATGTGAAAACAAAATTCTCGAGCGATTATTTATCTAAACAAATTGATTTAATGGTAAAGATGCAAACAGAAAATCCAACGAATGCTATTGGAATGGCAAAGGAATTGATTGAAAGTTGCTGTAAGACAATTTTAGATGAGTTGGGAATCTGTTATACGAAAAATGACGATGTTCCAGCCTTAGCAACAAAGACTTTGGGAGCTTTGGACTTGCTACCTTCAAACGTTCAGCCAACAGACAGAGGTGCAGATGCAATTAAGTCGATATTGGGCAGTTTAAGAGCTATTCCATCCAAACTGGCAGAGCTTAGAAATCCATTTGGAAGTGGACATGGAAAAAGTGCTTCATTTCAAGGGTTAGAAGAAAGGCACGCAAAACTAGCAGTGGGAAGTAGTTTAACATTTGTTGATTTTGTCTGGAGTACATACGAAAACTCAAAGAAATGATTTAGTGGAGAAACAACGTAGCAATGTTTGCAGGGAGGAGATTCCATATGTTTTACGATGAATTAAATTCGGAACAGCAAGTATCATACCTGATGAAACCAATTATACAAGTGCTTCAAGAGGCAGGTGGTCAGCTTGAGCGTTCTGAGATAAGAGATAGAATAAGTGAGAAAGATGAGCATATTGCGGAGTTTGAACAGAAACTTTATACATCAGGACAAACAGGAAAACCGTATAAAAAATTCGATTTCAAATTTAATTTTGCAATAAAAGAACTGAATTATGTTGGGATTGTAGCTTATCAGAAGTATAAACCGCTTATTACCTTGACACAAAAGGGAACAGAGATAGACCTCAAGAACTTCGATGTCACAAAAGAAATTCGTGAAATTGCAAGACAGTATTGGGAAGAACAGAAACAAAAGAATACGAAAAAGATTGAAGATACCAATGATAATGAGGCTAATAATGTTTCATCGGAAGATAAGGTAATAGATGATTTCAAAGTAGAGCTGCAAAATGCAATTGCACAGATGTCACCTGCAAAGTTTGAACAGTTTTCAAGAGCATTATTAACAAAGATGGGTGTTCAGTTTACAGAACAGGGAGTTCAAGTAAGTAACGATGGCGGAATTGATGGATATGGATACCACATAGACGATGCTGATTTTAGAACGACAAGAGTAGTTATTCAATGTAAAAGGTTTAATACTTCCGCTGTTGGAGAACCGTCTATCAATGAATTTCTCGGTGCGATGAATAAGTTTCAAGCAGACTATGGTGTATTTATAACTAATAGTCGATTTACCAATGCAGCAAGAGAAGCGTCAAGAGCAGGGACACCTATTACCTTAATTGATGGAAATGATTTGATTCGCTTGATTATCAAATATGAATTATTTATCACACCAGTAACTACCTATGTGTTAGATGATTTTTATGATGTAGAGTAGGAGATTACGATTACAGATGTGCAGATAAGACAAGTGGAGGTACATATGTCTGAAAAGAAAACTATTGATGATAACACTATTGCATATTTACAAATGATACAAGGAAACATAGAGAGAATGTCAACATCCTCTGCAATTTTTAAAGGTTTTGCTGCCACCATTGTTGCAGGAATTGCGACAATATCATTCCAAGAAGTAAGTTCTTGGATTTTGGGTATGTCATTTATTCCCGTTTTAAGTTTTGTGTTGCTTGATTTATACTATCTAAGGTTGGAAAGAAGTTACAGATTCTTATATGAAAATGTAAGAAAGGGTAAAAGTGAAGATTATTTCAGTTTAAAACTAATGAAAATGAGTGCTTCAGAGAAGAAAATATCTAGAACAAGAGTGAGAGACTTGATTAAATCACCAAGTTTTTATCTTTTTTATCCAATGCTTATAGTTATAGAAATTGTTGTGATGATTATGAAAATTAAGGCAGGTGCATAGAGATGAAAAGACAAGTATTTTATAGCTTTCATTATGGAAAAGATGTGATGAGAGTACAACAAATTAGACAAATATGTGTATTGGAAGGCAACACACCTGTATCAGCAAATGAATGGGAACAAGTGAAGCGTTCGGGAGATAGAGCAATAGAAAACTGGATTGATAACGCATTGAAATATCGCTCTTGTGTAATTGTACTGATTGGTGAAGATACTGCTTCTCGAAAATGGGTTCAATATGAGATTAAAAAAGCTTGGGCAGATGGTAAGGCTTTAATGGGAATTTATATTCATAATATTAGAGACCCAAGATATGGAACTTGCAATCAAGGAAGTAATCCTTTTTCAAACTTTACTTTGGCAGATAAAAATTTTGCAGATATAGTGCCTTGCCATAATCCGAGAAGCTGGGATGCTTATGGAGATATAAGGGAGAATGTGGATAGATGGATTGAAGAAGCAATTGCAGTAAGAAATCGCTATTAGATTTAGGAGAGGATAAAAATGGCACATAAGACGTTTATTTCGTACAAATATAGTGAAGCACAAAGATTAAGAGATGATATTATTGATATGACATCATAAATAATAATCGTTTTAATCAGAATCCCAAGAAATATAGCTGTGATGTATGTAAGACGGTAAATGCACTGACGGGTTCATATATTGCATATGTTACAGAAGAAGAATTTTTGGATAATCCAGAGAAATACATAAATAATGCATATGATAAAAGTGAGAATGATGCTTTGGGATATGATTTGACAAAGACTCGATAAGATATAGGAGAAATGTTTTACAAAATGGAAAAATAAAGGGAAAGGATGGCATATGGAAACAAAACCAAGAATACTTTATCTCTTAAAGATATTGCAAGAGCGAACTGATGAAGAACATCAGCTTTCCACAAATCAGCTAATAGAGATATTGAATGATGAGTATGGCATATCTACATATAGAACTACTATTTCCAAAGATGTAGCTGCGTTGCAGCAGTTTGGAATTGATGTTGTGTCAGTCCGTTCTACACAGACAAGATATTTTATCGGTGATAGAGATTTTGAACTTGCAGAACTAAAGATATTGATTGACGCAGTAGAATCTTCTAAGCTGATAACACAAAAGAAATCAAAGGAATTGATTTCTAAAATACATACTTTGACCAATGAGGGACAGGTTTACAAGCTAAAAAGGAATAATTACTTCGCTGAACGGGTAAAGCCTGATAATGAATTGATTTATTATATTGTTGACGCTATTAACGAATCAATCAACAACAATAAGCAAATCTCCTTCCAGTATTATGAGTATACAGGACTAAAGAAAAAGGTTTTGAGAAATAAGGGAGAGGTGTATGTTATCAGTCCATACAGCCTTGTCTGGTGTGGCGATTACTATTATGTGGTTGGTCATTCCAAGAAGAAAGATAAGATTGTAACCTTTAGAGTGGACAGAATCGCTGCAACACCTGAAATCTTAGATAAAGAAGGAGTTCCTGCTCCTAAAGATTTCGATGTGGCAGAATATACAAAGCAAGTATTCTTTATGTATGACGGAGAGCAGGTGGAAGTTACGCTTCGTTGTGATAACAGCTTGATGAAAACAATGATTGACCGCTTTGGAGAAGATGTAACCACTCTGGCTTATGATATGGAATCTTTTAGATTGATTACTACCGTTTCGGCAAGTCAGACATTTTATGGATGGATTTTCGGATTTGGTGGCAAGATACAGATATTAGAGCCAGCAGAAGTGAAAGAAGAATACAAGCAGATGATACTTGATGAAAGTGAGCGTATAGAGGGATAAGATTAAGCATTTGATTCAAGGAAGTGAGGGGCTTCCACGAGGCAAAAGATAAATGAAACAAAAATGTAAATTAACAAAAGAAGCAAAATCTCAACAACAGAAATTTTTCAGACTATGCGGAGAAAAATACCGCAGAAAACTTATCGGAAAAGAGAAGATGACAGTTGCAGACTTTGCTACTATTACATTGATATTAAGCTATTTGGATTTTTCATTGTACTATTCTTATGTTTTGTGCAAATATCCAGAACAGTTGGAGATTTACGCAAATGGTATTGACAGAGAAGTAGCGGATGATGAACCGTTATATGTCGATGATATAGTGGATGAAAATGAAATAATTATTAAAAGATTTTGTGATGGTATTCAGAACAAGCGTATGCAAAAGATTTACAGAGAGAAGTTATTGGTTTAAGGTTATCTAAGGAGCTGTGGGATATGGCACACAAGTTTTATAAGAACAGTAAAACAGATAAGATATTTTGGATTGATACTTCCGATAGAGTGGGAGAATGGCTATTTAGTTTTGATAAGAAGAAAATCTACAATATGTTCAGAGATTACCCTTACAAACTATCAGCAGAAGAAAAACGGATATTTGATGAAGAAAATCCATATTGGAGAGATTTCTTTTCGGATAGACAAAGTGAAAAGGTGGAGAAATAATGGCTTCAAGTAAAGAATACCTGAACTTTATATTAGAACAGTTGTCTGGCGTAGATAATATTACTTACCGGGCAATGATGGGAGAATTTATCATCTATTACAACGGGAAAATCATAGGCGGAATCTATGATGACAGATTCTTAGTGAAACCAGTAAAATCAGCTATTGCGATAATGCCCGATGCAGATTACGAAATCCCATATGAAGGGGCAAAGAAAATGCTGATGGTAGATGATGTGGATAACAGAGAATTATTAAAGGAACTGATGGAAGCGATGTATGATGAACTTCCAGAACCTAAAATAAAGAAATCCAAATAGAAGGAGTTGGTAACAATGGAGAATAAGATGAGCAATTTTGGACAAAATAGTATTATGGCTAATTATGTTAAAACAGATAATATCTTAAATGATATGGGGGAGATTATAGAGTCTTCTCAGAAAGCTGCATATCAAGCAGTTAATACCACTTTGGTTCAGAGAAATTGGCTTATAGGTAGAGGATGTTAATACGACACAGGTTGAACCGGAAGATCGATTGACGAACGAAGCTTATCATTTTGATTCCAAAGAGCATATCTTTGAGAAGGCAGAAACCTTTGAAGCACGTCAGGCAGCAAAGGAAAAGGCTGCTGAAAGAGAAAAAGAGCCTATGAGACCGAGAAGGAAAAGTGCAGAGATGACAATGTAGAACAACGGAGTTTCGCAGAGAATAAATCACAATGAGTGGACTCTGCAAAGCTCCTTTTCAATGAAATGAGAAGAGATGGAAGAACTTACAGGAAAAAAAGGAAAAGGCCTGGGAGAGATCATGGAGTCATTGGAAAACGGTGTAGAGGAGTTATTTACCAGTGACCGTTATACACAGTATCTCCAAACCATGTCAAAATTCCATAATTACAGCTTTAATAATACCCTGCTGATTGCCATGCAAAAGCCGGATGCAACCTTTGTGGCTGGATATAACAAATGGAAATCTATGGGAAGACAGGTTACGAAAAATCAAAGAGGGATCAAGATTATCGCCCCGGCACCAATCAAAAAGAAAGTGAAGCGTGACCAGCGTAACTCTGAGAAGCCAGAATCCGGTTCAGGAGAGAAACAAACACAGGAGCTTGAGGGAGTAGAGGTAACAATACCAAGATTTAAAGTGACCACGGTATTCGATATCTCACAGACAGAGGGGGAACCATTACCAACATTGGGAGTAGATGAACTTGTGGCGAAGGTGGATCGGTTCGATATATTTATGAAAGCGATTACCAAAGTATCGCCGGTATCTATCCGTTATGACGAGATTGAAGGCGGAGCCCATGGATTTTATCATAATGTGAATAAAGAAATCGTTATTCAAAAAGGTATGAGCGAGCTGCAGACTATGAAAACTGCTATTCATGAAGTCGCACATGCGAAATTGCATGACAGAGAACTTATGGAAGCGCAGGGCATAAAGAAAGATGCTCTTACCAGAGAAGTTGAAGCGGAAAGTGTAGCCTACGCTGTCTGCCAGTCATTTAATCTGGATACATCAGAGTATTCTTTCCCTTATATTGCAGGATGGAGCAGTGGAAAAGATATGAAAGAATTGCGGGCATCTATGGATGTTATCCGAAACACTGCGGGTACGTTTATAGATGAAATGTCAGAAGAAATCAAGGCACTTACTGTGACGCAGGAAAGATTTGTAGAAAAGTTCTTTGTAGCTGCAGACACAGAGCACGCCGGTCATCTCAAAGTGGCGACATACGACACACTGGATCAGGCATTACATGCGTACTATCAGCTGGAAGCTCATGAGAACCGTTCTATGGGAGTCCAAAACAGCAACTATCTTGGAGCAAATGTAACGCTTTTAGAATGCAAATACGGGGTGGATATCCTCGCAGAGAATCCCCAACACAGTGAATGGATGAGTTACCCGGAGTATTCTAATATGGTTGCGCATATTCAGGAATCCATTCCGAAAGATACCTTCGAGAAACTGGCAGTGGATATTGATCAGTTTTCTTTTGATTATGATACTTATGGGTATCGAGATGCAGTAGATGACAGGGAACAGGCTGTAAGAGACATTATGGACAACATGGCTGCCGGTCATATCGGGTATCTGAAAGAATGGCTTCAGGATATAGCCACCGATTCTGACGACATGGGACAGGCATTTGCAGATCAGGCAAAGGGTCTTCTTAGTCGGATGCAGTATCTGATGCCGCATGAATTTAACGCAACTCTTGAGAGTGGAACGGAACAGGACTTTCTAAGGTTCTATGTTGCGGAATGCATGGAGTTTCCGGTGCTGGGTGAGTATCATGAGGACCTGACATTTGAACAGGCATTGGAAGCGTATGAGAGGATTCCTGCGGAACGGATGCATGGCATCAAAGGAATCGGAATACAGCTTCATCATAATGGAGAAGTAGAAGAATCTGATATTTTATCCGGGACAAGAGTAGAGCGGGAATGGATTGATATGCTCCCGAATCTGAAAGACCATCCGTTAATCCAGAAAGCATTATCTGATGTGGAAACCTATATTAGCAAAAAAGAAGAGAAAGAAGCAAAGAAACAGGAAGCATCGCAGGAACATGCAAAGGAAAAAGATCCGGTAAAAAAACAGAGAAGGAGAGGACAGGAGCTATGAGAAAAATGAGATTTGAAGAGGATGAATGCCTCGTTATTACCATGTTTGAAGAAAAAACGAGAAAAAAAGCAGTCCAAACAATCAAGGCAGCTAAAAAACAAATGGATTCAAAAGATGTGGAGCTGATGGAACTTATGGACCATGTTCTGGAGAAACTGTCTCTTTTGCCGGATGAAGCCTATAGGCGGTTCGACTTTGATTCTTATCGCATGGAATTGGAGGATACAGGAGATGAAGATTAATCAATATGCTATCTACCGGGTCAACAATACTCCGGAGGGAAGAAAGATATGGAGACATTCTTTTGCATATGTAAAACAGAAGAAACTGCAGATTATCATAGAGAATTATCACCAGCTGAAATTATCTCAGTTTTCGAAAGGGGATACGGTATATGGTATCTGGAAGCATATCAAGGAAACAGGCACAGATGCAGTAAGGGGCGAAGAAGTTGGAGTTAGCGATGTTCTTGTAATCAATCGGGATGGAGAAATCAGTTGTTACTATATTGACAAGGAATCACTGCATATGCTGACTGGATTTATCCGTGTAAATGCAAGTGGTGCAGTCCTTACTGTAGATACGGAAAATTATCAGATTGATAACATCAAAGGGGAATGGAAAGTGTCTGATATGCTGATACTGCTTGGCAATGAGTTTTATCTTATGGAAAACCAAAAGTATGGGAAACAGGCTTCCAGTATGATTTTGGATGCATATGGAAAGGTAATCATAGAGAAGGCGACCAGATTTGATGAGGATGTGAAGCAAAAGATCAGAAAATACTTGGAACATAAGGGATTGAAAAATGCAGAAGTATCCAGTCAGCAGAAACGATTATTGAACTGGCAGAAAGTATATCAGAATGGAGAATACCTTCGAAACAAGGAATCCGGTACAGAACAAAACTATGATACAGTGGATGGAGCGGTAAATAATCAAAAGAAAGAAAAGAATCAGCCTGTACGGAAAGGGGATAAATCAAAGAAACGTGGCTCAGTATTGCTTCGACTGCATCAAAAACAGATTGAAGTAGCGAAGAAAAGCGGTAAGCCGGTTCCCGCCTATCTGCAGGAGGAAAATTTAGAGCGAAACACGAAATAATTGATAACACATGTCCAATAGATCTCCCAGCTATGGTATACTAGTCATAAAGTATATCGTGGTTGGGAGGTTTTTTATGCCTAGAGGAACGAACCAAAAGCTTAAGCTGTACTATCTCATGAAAGTGATGCTAGAAAAGACGGATGATGAACATTACATAACGATGCCTGAGATTATTGCAAAATTAAGCAAATATGGAGTATCTGCAGAAAGGAAAAGCCTTTATACAGATTTGACAGATCTGGAAAAATTAGGCGTAGAAGTCATCGGAGAGCCCTGGGGTAAATCCTATCGCTATCATGTTGGATCCAGACAATTTGAACTGCCAGAATTGAAATTATTGGTGGACGCAATCCAATCCTCCAAGTTTATTACTGCCAGAAAATCAAACGAGTTGATTAAAAAGCTGGAAACCATGTGCAGTGAACATGAAGCAAAGGAGTTGCAAAGACAGGTTTATGTATCCGGCAGGATTAAAACCATGAATGAAAGCATCTATTACAACGTGGATTCCATCCATAATGCAATTAGCCATAATAAGAAAATCCTCTTTCAGTACTTCCAGTGGAATATCAAGAAAGAAATGGAATTACGTCATAATGGAGAGTTCTATCACATCAGTCCCTGGGGATTATCATGGGATGATGAAAACTATTATCTTGTGGGATTTGACTCGGAAAAACAAATGATAAAGCATTACCGGGTAGACAAAATGCTGAAAATTAAGATGTCAAAAGAAGACAGGGATGGAAAAAAGCAATTTCAGAAATTTGACGTGGCTGCATATGCGAAGAAAAGCTTTGCAATGTATGCCGGTAAGGAAGAAAATGTAAAGCTACTGATAGACAATTCACTTGCAGGCGTAATTATTGATAGATTTGGAAAAGATATACAGATGATACCATTTGACGAGAATCACTTTACTGTGCATGTGAACGTAGCTGTAAGCAGACCGTTTATCAGCTGGATATTCTCACTGGGTTCGGGAGCAAAGATTATTGGACCAGAATGTGTGGTGGATGAAGTTCATAAGGAGATTCAGAGGCTGACGTTACAATATTAAGGAAGTAACAGGAATCAAGGTGTACAGACAAAGGGACAGCATACAAGGGTATAATAAACTAAACAAACAGAATCATGCGGCTTAATAAGATGATTAGTTTTCGTGAGAAAGGATAAACATATGGTAACGACCGAATTGAGTTACAATCCATATTTATTAGAGACGATTGTAAAATTTAATGGCAAAAGTCCTCAAGTGAATAGTCTTGTGGAAAAGTATCAAAACTCTATGCTTCAAGAGTGGATAAAGGAAATTCCAAATATTTTCTATGACGAGATGAACGGATATGATTTTGAAATAGAGTTCTCGGGCACACGATTAGATTATGAAGAGCTATGCAGAGTGTTTAAGGACGCGGGCATTGATGAATCGCAGGTCAGACTATTGTTGGAATTCCTTTTGGCATGCAACATTTCAAATTAGCGAAGCTGGCCTTGATGCCTTTTGGATCTTATGTAAGATAAAACGGAACAGAATTGTAGTGGAGGAGTTACATGTATTTAGAAACATTTACACTACCCATTGAAAAGGAAAATAGAATAATTAAGGAAAGAATGGCTTGCAATGGAGGGAAATACGGTTACATTGACAATATTTATCCATGTGGATTGTTTTCAGGAAAACAATTCTATGAAGTGAACTTTGACCGCATAACAATATTTTATGGCGGAAATGGATCAGGAAAGAGTACACTACTTAACTTGATTGCCAATAAATTAGAATTGAATCGTGTTGCACCGTTTAACTCATCGGAACTGTTCAGCCAATATACATATGAATGCGACTATACTATGGGAAAGGATGATGAGGGATTTAAATATAAGATGCCCAATGGTAGCCGAATTATAACAAGTGATGATGTATTTGATTATATGCTGACAGTCAGAACAAATAATCAGGATATTGCAGAGAACATCGAGGAGGCAAGAGATGAGTGGGCGAATCTAAAGTTTGGCGAAACAGTAAAATTCCATGGCTTGGAAGATTATGAAGCTAACCGTCTCCAGGTATTGGCAAGAAGCAAATCTGTAGTGGTATATTAAATTTGTAACACCTTGTACGATTAATATGATATATAATATTAATTATCCAAAAGGAGGACTGAACAATGTCAGTACGTTACAATGAAGACTTCAAAAAAGAAGTTGTTAAAGCCTATATGGCTGGTGATAGATCAACAGTAGAATTAGCTGCGGATTATACATCAATACTGAACTTGCAATTAAAGCTTTAACAAAAGCTCTTGAGCAAGAAAAACCTTCTAAAGGATTAATTCTGCATAGTGATCAAGGAGTACAGTTTGCATCATGGGAGTTTGTTGTATTCTGTAAGGAACATGGTATTATCCAAAGCATGAGTAAAGCTGGATGCCCTTATGATAATGCACCAATGGAAAGATTCTACAACACTTTCAAAAACTGTTTTTATTACAGGTTTACATTTGATAGTGTTGAAAAGCTTGATGAAATGACCAAAGAATATATTAATTGGTACAATTATGTTAGACCACATTCATACAATAATTATTTAACACCAATGGAGGTTCGATTTAATTAGATATTTATCGAACAAAGTGTTACAAAAAAGGTTGACCAGTACACTGCTTTGCAATGATTCTGGCGGCTTCACGCAAAAAGGCGGTATGTTTCTCGCTCAGGGTAGATGCAGACGCCATCTATGAAGCAATTCAGGAATTATACGAAGATCTGGGAGGCGTCACTTTGGAACTTCTGATTGATAATCCGAAGGCTCTTGTAATTGAGAATCATCCAAAATCGGAGGATGAAATACGATACAATCCGCATGCACTAATGCTGGCAAAACATCTTGGAACTGAATTAAACGCATGCCCCTGCTACTGGCCCCGTAAAAAAGGCAAGATAGAATCCCCTTTTAAATACATCGAAAATCAGTTTATAAAGGGAAATAACTTTGCAAACATGGAGGACCTCAACATCAGAGTGAAGGAGAAAGTCGATGGCTGGTGCAATGAAACACATACAATCGCCAGCGATCGCGGAGTATCCGTAGTAGAATTGAACGAAATGGCGAAGACCGACAAATCCATCGACAAGATGCTCGATGACAGAAGCATTCAGATGGGCAAGGAACGGGACAACGTCGTATTCGATTCCCGCATGGCATGGCATTTCGTGCCGGACAGCTTCAAGGTGTTCCTGGTAGCGAACATCGAAGAAGTAGGCCAGCGAATCTTCAATGACGAGAACCGTCAGGCGAGAGCCGAGAAATACGACTCCGTAGAAGATGCAGTAAAAAACGTCATCAAGCGTCAGAACCTGGAACAGGAACGTTTCGCTTCTTTATATAAAGTAGATTATCTGAATCTGGCCAACTACAACCTGGTTATCGACACCACCAATGCCACACCGGACGTGGTCGCCAACCGTATCGTAGAAGAGTTCGAGAAATACCAGAAGGAACCCTACACTCACAAATACCTCCTAAACCCCAGGTCCATCTATCCGACCAAGAGCACCGATGAACTGACCGAGACCACCCTTCGGAACTATTTGGAGCAGTGCAGTAAGGGAGAATCCTTCGATCAGATCAGCGTGAACATGGAGCAGGGCAGTTGGTACGTGGTAAAAGGACATCACAGACTTCTGGCCAGCCTAAAGAGCGACTTATACTTCATCGAAGTTACCATCCATCCGGAAATCCCCGTTAAGACACAGGATATCCTTGATTTTTGCCATAATTTCGAAGAAGAAGGAGAGTTTCGTTACAAACGTTACCCATCCGGGGAAGCCTATGATAACGTGCTGCATCTTCCAGAACAGCACGATTCATAATTATATGATATCGTGCCAAATGAAGGGCTTACTTTTTCAAACTGGGAGAAGTCATTTTCATGATAGAATGAAACATTTTAGGCAATTTGTGACATTTTACGCCATAAATTGCCTATTTTACGTCGTAAATAACCGTGACAGAGTGAGAATTCTATGATATTATATATAATGACACGGTCCAGAAGGGAGAAATCTGACCGCACAAATAGAACAAAAAGAATTACGAATGAAAACACATGCATATTACAAGGAGAATCAAATGGGAAAGCAACACGAAGAAGATGAAATCGAAATTGATCTATTAGAAGTCTTTCACGCACTGTTAGAGAAATGGTGGCTGATCATTATGTGCTTTGTTATCGGCGCAGGTGTGGCAGCAGGATTTACCCAGCTGGTCATTACCCCACAGTACGAAGCCTCTTCCATGATCTATATATTATCGAATACGACTAAGATCTCATCTGCACTGGACATCCAGTTAGGTCAGCAGCTGACCGTAGACTTCGAGACACTGGCTACCAGCCGTCCGGTTATTGAAAATGTCATCGAAGATCTGGAACTGGATACCACATACGAAGATATGTTACAGATCATTACGGTAACGAATCCACAAGATACACAGATACTGAAGCTGTCCTGCACAAGCCCGGATCCGGTACTGGCACGAGATATTGCCAATGCTATGGCAAAAGCCACATCCGATCGGGTAGCAGAGGTTATGGTGACCGATAAGCCAAGTACCGTAGAAGATGCGGTAGTACCGAAGAAACCTGTCAGCCCCAGTCTGAAGAAAAATACCGCCATTGGTGGATTAATTGCAGCATTTCTAATTGCAGCATTACTGACACTTCAGGTAATCATGGATGATACCCTGAAGAAAGAAGACGACGTAACCAAATATCTGGGACTGAACACTCTGGCAGCCATTCCTATTGATGCGAAGATGGTGTCAAAGAAAAGAAGAAAACATAAGAGTAAGAGAAAGAAGGCTACATAACCATGAAGAAGAAACGACAGATCCTGTTTGTCCTCTTCGTACTTATCGCAGCTGTGGCAATCGGATATCTGGTCTATTATTTTGTCGATCGTTCCATGCGGCATGATATCTACGAGACACTGCAGGAAGAAGTGGTGGCGACGGTAACGCCTACACCATCTCCCACAGCGACTCCTAAGCCGGAAGCGACGGTGACAGCAACACCGATACCGACTCCAACTCCATCGGTTACACCGACCACCATTGATTTCAATGCTCTCTGGGCAGTGAATCCAGAGGTGGCAGCGTGGATCCAGGTGCCGGGAACGGTGATCAATTATCCCATTATGAGAAGCGAGACCGATGATACCTACTATCTGAATCATACCATCGAAGGAGCCGGAGGCTATCCGGGTTCTATCTATATGGAGAGAACCAATGCAGGTGCCTTTACCGATTATAATACAGTGCTCTATGGTCATAACATGAACAGCGGAACCATGTTTGCAGGACTTCATGCTTATGCCAGCGCAGATTTCCTGTCTAAGAATCACCAGGTAATTATTGATACACCTGAGCAGAAGCTGACTTATGAAATCTTCGCAGCGGTGACCTTTGGCAACGAGCACATCCTGAATTCCTATGATTTCTCCACACCGGAGGGACGACAAGTCTATCTGGATGCAGTCATGAATGCAGGCGGTGTCTATCGAAGCGATGTGACCGTAGACGCCAACAGTCAGATTCTAACCCTTAGTACCTGTATCGACGGACAGCCGGAGAATCGATTCCTAGTAGAGGCGGTGCTTGTCCATGAATAAGAAGATAGCAATCGCCCTGGTCGTTCTGGTGGTGTTCTTATTAGCAGGCGGAATTGGCTATATGGCAGCCATACAGCAAAAGCCAAAAGTCGTCAGTACAAAGCCATCCACCCAGACAGCCGAGGAAGAGACCCAAGAGGAAGGCCTGACCATGGCATATGACGGAGATACCTACGAGTATAACCGGTCCATTAAGACCATATTGTTCTTAGGTGTGGATAAGCAGGAAGAAGTAACCATCCAGGAAAGTGCCGGACATGGAGGCCAGTCCGACACCATGATCCTGTTCCTTATGAATACAGAAGATGAGACTACTACCATGTTAGAAATATCCCGAAACAGCATGATTGGTGTGGATATCTATGATATGTCTGGTAAATACTTTGCCACAGAAAATGCTCAGATCTGTCTCCAATATGCCTATGGAGATGGAGAGAAGAAGAGCTGCTGGCTGACGAAGAAGAAAGTAGGTGAGCTATTCGAAGATAAGATCAATATTGACGGATACCTGTCTCTGAATGTGGAAGGAATTGCAGTTCTTAATGATGCCATTGGCGGAGTTACCCTGACAGTTCCAGAGGATTATACAGAATATAATCCCAAGTTTCAGAAAGGTGCTACATTAACATTAACCGGCGAGGAAGCCGAACAGTATGTGCGAAAGAGAGACATCAACCGGGTAGGTGAGAATGAGAAACGTATGGAACGACAGGATCAATACCTCCAGGCACTCTTCAACCAGATGTATGGCAAGGTGAATTCCGACACGGTTGAGAACCTGATGAACGTAGCCGAACCCTATATGGTTACTGACTTAAGTCTACAGGAAATGCAGATGATGGCCAACTACAATCTGCAGGAAAAAGACTACGAAGTACCGGGGCAGATTCAGCAAGGCGCAGGACATGATGAATATTTGGTCAATTATGAAGAATTAGAAAAATTAACAAGGAATTTGTTTTACAATAAAGCAGAAAAGTGATACGATGATACTAATTGAAAGTTAGCAAAGATTTAATAAGAGGAGGAGTAACAAATGAAGAAAAAATTAATGAGTCTGCTGGTTGCAGCAGCTATGGTCGTAGGAATGACTTCCACAGTATTTGCATCATCTGCAAGCCCATCTGCAAACGGTGTAATGGCAGCAGTTGAGGCAGCAACAGATGCGAATGGAAATGCAGTTAGTGTTACTATTCAGGATACTGCAAGCGCACCACTTACAGAAGCAGAGAAGAAAGCCGTTGAAGAGATTAAGACAACAGCTACTCTTCAGGCAGTGTTAGGTGCTGAGTATAATGCGAATATGACCGTTGCAGATGTAAAAGAAGTATCCGCACCAGAAGGAACTGTATTCCCAATCGATATTACTTTTAAAGTAAACGGTGTCAATGCATCTACAAAAGGATCCTTACTCCATTTTGATGGAAGTGCATGGGAAAAAATCGATACTAAATTTGGTAATGGAACCATGACCGGAACATTCAAATCTCTGTCACCAGTTGCTATTGTTATCGATAAGACTACAGCAACTACAGCAGCTACTTCTAACGGAACCACACCAAGTGCTACATCACCTAAGACAAGTGAGAGTAATGGCGCCTGGGCAGCAGCAGTAGTTGCAGTATTTGCAATCGGAGCAGCCGTTACCGTAAGAAGAAAAAGAGCGTAATACATAACAGATATGAAGACAACGTGGAAATCTCTCTTGGGGTGATGTGATCATCTTGAAAGAGATTTCCTTGTATACAGGAGAGATTATGCTGAAATTAACCGACATGCACTGTCATCTGATTCCAGGAGTAGATGATGGGGCAGCAGATGAACGAACAGCGAAGCAGATGCTGCAGATGGAATATGCAGACGGAGTGCGGCGAATCATTGCTACACCTCATTATCGCAGAGGTATGTTCGAGACGCCAATGGAGACAATCCTGAAACAATTCAAAGTATTGCAAGACCTGGCAGCACAGGTGGCAGATGATCTGCAGGTAGAACTGGGATGCGAGTACCACAGCCATCTGGAGATGACAGAAGCTATGTTGGTACACGAAAGGCCAACCCTTGCAAGCAGCCCCTACGTACTGGTGGAG
The DNA here is from genome assembly GCA_028694115.1 of Lachnospiraceae bacterium. The sequence continues at coordinate 22,761 of JAQUUB010000019.1, read as the reverse complement.
TTCTCCTCGCGCCATACATACCGTAATTTGTGGAACCAGGTCTGCTCCCTACAACAGGAAGGCTTTGAACCAATCATTGCACATATAGAACGTTATCCGTGCCTACGAGAACATCCAGAACGACTTCATGATCTTGCAGATCAGGGAATCTTTCTTCAAGTGAATGCAGGCAGTATCCTGGGAGAAGACGGTATGGGAGTAAAGCGTTTCTGTAAGCGATTACTACAGGAAGAACTGATAGATTTCGTTGCGTCAGACGCTCATGATACCGATAAGAGAAGACCCAATCTGGGAAAATGCGCAGAATATGTAACTAAGAAAATGGGAAGCAACTATGCCCAACAACTATTTCAAAAAAATCCAGCCAAGATAGGCGTATAATAAGAGGAGCTATATACATATGAACCAAGTGATTTTACAACCTATGAAGTTATCCTACGATGTGGAAGAAGAGATTAAGACCCTTCGTACCAGCCTGCAGTTCTTCCGAGATGATAAGCGAGTGATTCTCTTCACCAGCTGCATCTCCGGAGAAGGAAAATCCGTGACATCCTATAGTCTGGCTTCTTCTCTTACCGGTATTGGTAAGAAAGTCTTACTGATTGACGCGGATCTTCGAAAAGGAAAATCTGTAGTGAAAATAAAGGCAGGAAAAGCAGGAAAAGGACTGTCCCATTATCTGTCGGGTCAGGCACCTCTTACAGATGTGATTACCACTACAGATATTCCGAATTTCCACATGATCTTCTCCGGCCCGGTTCCGCCAGATGCTACAGAATTACTTTCCGGACAGTTTTTTGCCAATATGATCGAGATAGCCAGAAGAGTCTATGACTATATTATTATTGATACTTCCCCTCTTGGTTTGGTAGTAGATGCGTCCATCATTGCAGAACACTGTGATGGAAGTATCCTGATGATCGAATCGGGTAAGATTAAGTACCGATTTGCCCAGGAAGTGAAGAAGAAGTTGGAGAACAGCGGTTGCTCGATTATGGGAGTAGTACTTAATAAAGTAGACTGGAAGAAGAGTGGTAAATACTACGGTAAGTATTATGGAAAATATTATGGGAATTACTATGGTAGTCCGTATGGTGGAGCTGAGAAATGATGAATGGTAAGAAGATAGGAATTGGCTTGGGAATTCTCTGCCTGCTATTATTGATTGGCAATGGAATTCTCTATCTGAACCGGGCACAGGGCGAACCGGTCATTTCCTTTACAAAAGATGTGCCAACCTATGTGGAAAATATGAGCGATGAAGATCTCCTATCCAATGTACGGGCAAACGATCGACAGGATGGAGATCTAACTGGAGAAGTGATTGTGGATCAGGTTGTGAAAGGTGAGAAACAGGTGAAAGTGAAGTACCTGGTTACTGACAGTGATCACCATGTTGTGGTAGCAAATCAGTAACTACCCAGAGAGAGTAAAGAAAAGGTTGAGGAGGAAAAGAAAGAGACTGCCCAAGTCGCACCGACAGCGACTCCGGAACCTACGCCAACACCGGTACCGGTGAATCCAGAACTTCCCGTTATCACATTGAATACAGCGACAGCAACGCTGAAAGTAGGTGATTCCTTTCGATTTGGAGATTACATAGAGGGCTTTTTTGACAATAAAGATGACCAGACAACTCTAGGTGGACAGATTCATGTAGAAGGCGCAGATACAACAACTCCGGGAGTCAAGGAAGTTCATTATTATGTTATTGATTCAGACGGCAACCGAAGTCTGGATGCAATCCTCGCATTGACTGTTGAGTAATAACTCAAATGTCGAAAATGACTAAATAAATGACATAATTAGACACCAAGAGCACTTTAAAGACAAGCACATAACCGATATAATATATGAGTGAGTTATTATGAAAAAATTGTTGGAAAGGTGATAAAAATTGTATAAGAAATCGAAAAGTAGTTGGGTCAAGCATTTTGATTTCATCGTGACTGATCTTATCTGTATGGAATTAGCCCTCTTCTTAGCGTATTTTATCAGGCATGGTTTTCAACCTGCGCATATGAGCACTCTATATAAAGAAATGTCCATCTTCTTCGCTCTAATCAATCTGGTGATAGTCTTATTCTATGAGAGCTATAAGAATATATTACGAAGGGGATATTGGATTGAATTTAAGCAAACGTTCATCCATGTATCACTGGTAGTATTATGTGGGAGTGCATTTCTAGTACTGATGCAATGGGGGGATCAATATTCCAGAATTGTATTTGTACTTATGTGGACGTTATATATTACCTTTAGCTATGTAGCACGCATTATAAGAAAAAGGCAGATTGCATCTCAGCTAGAGAATAACCCAAAGGAACGCAGAGCACTTCTGGCGATAGTCTCAAAAGATAAGGCGAAGGTTTCAATCAAAAATATTCTGGAGAATAATTATGAAACATTCAATCTCTTAGGATTATGTGTGTTGGATGAGGATATGGTTGGACAAATGATTAATGATGAAGAGGTTCTAGCAAATAAGGACACAGTTCTGGAGTATCTCTGTCATAACTGGGTAGATGAGGTCTTTATTAATGTGTCGAATAAACTTCCGTATCCAGAGGATTTGATGGGAATGACTGTGCACATGAAATTGGCGAAGGTTAGCAGTAGAAAAGGGCAGGTACAGACGGTTGAGAAACTTGCTGGTTATACCGTGCTTACAAGCAGTATCAATATTGCCAGTGCTAAGCAATTGTTCTTTAAACGGTCGTTAGATATTCTAGGCGGTGTGGTAGGATGTATTTGTACAGGGATTATCTTCCTGTTCGTTGCACCAGCTATCTATATGAAATCTCCAGGACCAATTTTCTTCTCACAAAAGCGAGTAGGGAAGAATGGTAAAATATTCAAGATGTACAAATTCCGCAGTATGTATATGGATGCTGAGAAACGAAAAGCAGAGCTGATGGCACAGAATAAGATTCAAGATGGCATGATGTTCAAGATAGAAGATGATCCTCGAATCATCGGAAGTGAGAAGAAAGACAAGAATGGAAAGTCTAGGGGTATAGGGAATTTCATTCGAGCTACTTCATTGGACGAGTTTCCACAGTTCTTTAATGTGTTGAAAGGTGATATGAGCCTGGTTGGGAACTGCTATATAATAGGTACAACCAAGAAAAACCCCGTGTTTTCAAGCGTTTGTCCTATTGGCTGAGAACTTTTTTGATTTCTCATTAATGATATAGTTCGTCAAATAGAATGATGCTTGAAAAGAGGTGTGGCTTCTTAGATGCTCAATTTTGACCCAATCTTAATGAGTAGAATCGAAAAAGGAGGATTAGTCTCAGCCCTACAAGTTCTTGCAAACTTGTGGGCTGTTGACCTGTCAAAATAAAGATGAATATAAACATGGGAAACTATGTTTTAGATAGATTATTGAAACTGATGGAAGAGAAAAAAAGACTAAAGAATCCCGCTGAATTTTTCGGGGGGGGGGTAGAGAGATATGTATAGAAAAAGCTCAAACGGTTGGTTTAAGCATTATGATTTTATTATATTAGACTTGATATGTGTTCAGGTTGCATTTCTTTTATCCTATGTATTGAGACATGGGATGACAAATCCTTATATTATTCCAATGTATAGAAATATGGCAATTTTTGTTGAATTGGCAGATGTGGTTGTGCTGTTCTTTTTTGAGACATTGAAAAATGTATTAAAGAGAGGGTACTATCAAGAATTTTCTACAACTGTAAAACACGTTGCAGTGGTAGAATTACTTTCTGTATTATATTTGTTTACAGTGCAAGAAGGTGAGGAGTATTCTAGAACTGCGTTATATTTAATGGGAGTTGCATATGCGATCCTTGCATATATGGTAAGAATCATATGGAAAAAGATGATTCAGAAGAAAATGCTTACAGGGGGAAAAAGATCGCTTCTGATTGTAACTACCGAAAACATTGCATCAACAGTTGTTGAACGAATCAGAAAACGAAACTTCGAATTTTTTAATATTGCAGGATTAGTCATTGTTGATAGGAATATGCAGGGCGAAATGATTGATGGAATACAGGTTGTAGCTAATTCAGATACAGCGGCTAACTATGTGTGCAGAGAGTGGGTTGACGAGGTATTTATAAATGTAGATCCTGAATACTCGTATCCACAGGAATTGATTAACCAATTCATGGAAACTGGTGTGACGATTCATCTGAATTTAGCCAAAGTATCAGAAACACTTGGAAGTAAACAGTTTGTAGAAAAAATTGGTGGGTATACGGTGCTCACCGCAAGTATGAATTACGCAACTGTTAAACAGGTGGTGGCGAAGAGATTAGTAGATATACTAGGAGGTTTAGTTGGCTGTCTCTTTACTGGTTTTATATTTTTATTTGTTGCTCCAGCTATATATATTAATTCTCCGGGACCGATTTTTTTCTCACAAGTAAGAGTCGGAAGAAATGGTAAGAAGTTTAAGATGTATAAGTTTCGAAGCATGTATATGGATGCGGAAGCACGAAAGAAAGATTTGATGAAAGAAAATCGTGTCAAAGATGGAATGATGTTTAAGGTTAAATTTGATACGAGAGTGATTGGAAACAAAATATTACCTAATGGCGATAGAAAGACTGGAATTGGTGATTTTATAAGAAGAACTTCATTAGATGAGTTTCCACAGTTTTTTAATGTGTTAAAGGGCGATATGTCATTGATAGGTACGAGACCACCAACACTTGATGAATGGTCAGCGTATGATTTGCATCATCGTGCAAGATTAGCTATTAGACCTGGAATCACTGGATTATGGCAGATTAGTGGGCGCAGTGAAATCACAGATTTTGAAGAAGTTGTGAAGCTGGATACCAAATACATAGCTGAGTGGAGCATGGGGCTGGATTTACGTATATTGCTCAAAACGGTGTTATCAGTTTTGAAACAAGAAGGGTCTATGTAAAATTGATAGAGCATAATATGTTTAGGTCATAATATGGTTAGGGCATAATATGGTTAGGGCATAATATGAATACGGCATAATATGCTTACGTCATAATATGAATACGGCATAATAGGGACAAGAGGTTGTGAGCCGAATGGCTATACTTCGAAGTTCATATTTTCTTACCCGGAAAAGTGAGCGAAAGGCTTGGGAAATCAAGCGTTTTGGCCGACTAAGGAGGGTTGAGGTGCCGCAGCGGATGGATGATCAGTCTTCCGCTGTTTGTCGTTTTTAATTAGTAAAAAGTTAGAAAAAGAACAAATTTTTGAAGTGGTAGAATTGTTCCACTGAAAGCAGGATATGAGGGAGTAACCAATCACTATGGCGGGTAAGAAGTCTAAAGAGAATCGTAAGGCAAAGACTAATTATAAAAAACAATTAAATATAGCTATGCTAGGTCACAAGCGTATCCCGTCAAGAGAAGGCGGTATTGAAATTGTTGTGGAAGAATTAGCGACAAGGATGGTTAATCTTGGAAATAATGTTACGTGTTATAACCGCAAAGGTCATCATGTTAGCGGTAAAGAATTTGATAATGGTCAATTAACTGATTATAAAGGTGTAAGACTCAAATCAGTATTTACAATAAATAGAAAAGGTCTGGCTGCTATGACAGCATCAGTTGCAGGAGCATTCTGTGCGGCTTTTGGTAAGTACGATGTTGTACATTTTCATGCAGAAGGACCTTGTGCTATGTTATGGCTTCCGAAACTCTTTGGTAAACGCTGTGTTGCTACAATTCATGGGTTGGATCATCAAAGAGCAAAATGGGGAAAACTCGCCAGTACATATATTATGCTTGGAGAAAAGTGTGCAGCAAAATATGCAGATGAAATAATTGCTCTTTCAGAAGGTGTGCAGAATTATTTTATGAGGACATACGAAAGAAGGACTAGGTTTATTCCGAATGGTGTGAATAGACCTCAGATTAGGGAAGCAGATATAATTAAACAAAAATATGGACTTAATAAAGATGATTACATCTTATTTCTGGGTAGGCTAGTTCCAGAAAAAGGTTTGAGATATTTAATTGAAGCGTTTAAGAATGTAAAAACAGAAAAAAAACTTGTAATAGCAGGTGGAAGTTCTGATACGGAAGAATTTGCAAATGAATTAAAAACTATGGCAAAACCTGATACAAGAATTATTTTTACTGGATTTATACAGGGGAAAGAGTTAGATGAACTTTATAGCAATGCATATGTATATGTCTTACCAAGTGATTTGGAAGGTATGCCTCTTAGTTTACTAGAGGCAATGAGCTATGGGAATTGCTGTTTAGTATCTGACATAGATGAATGTGCGTCGGTGGTTGAAGACAAGGCTTTGATATTTAATAAGTCTAATGTGTCAGATCTTCAAAACAAGCTGCAGAATGCATGTGATTATGAAAAAATGGTACAGGGTTATAAAGATGAAGCTGCGGATTTCATATGTGGTAAATATAGTTGGGATGCTGTAGTTGAGAGAACAATGGAATTGTATAGAGGGTGAATAAATAAAAAAGTTTGATGGTGAATAATCTCCTCTAACCGAACGCAGGTAGTGAGATGTACATAGTGAAAACGCCTGAAAAATAGCGTATTTACGGCACTTTTCGAAAGATGAGTAGAGCTGCGAGAGCAATTTTTATCTCGCTACCTAGGTTCAGTAACAGCAGATGATTTTATCATAAGAACTTTCAGTATCACTACCTGCGTTTGTATGGAGCACTCTGGTTTATGAACAATACATTGGAAGTGCTGCATCTGAACAGAGGTAGTGAAATAGAACATAGTTATGAGGCGAAATACATATGGAGGGTAGAGACAGTGGAGAAAACGAGAGATAGTTTTGTTGATCAGCTTAAAGGGTTAGCTTGCTTTCTTGTGGTTTTTGGTCATGTAATAATGGGAATACGAAAAGCGGGAATATCAATCCCGAAGAGCATGGTATTTGTTGAAGAATATATTTGGACTTTTCATGTTCCTTTATTTATGTTTCTTAGCGGATATGTATATAGATTGACTGGAGGATGGGAAGCAAAAGGAACAAGAAAAAAATTTCTTTTACATAAATTGTTTAATTTAGGCATACCGTATTTTGTGTTTTCAAGCATTTATATTCTGATTAACAGTGTTACTTCCGGAGTTAATAATAGCAGTAGTATTAGTGATATTTTAATGCTTTGGAGAACACCTGTAGCACAGTATTGGTTTTTATATGCGTTATTCATTCTATTTGTGATCTGGTCAATTATACCTGGGGGGGGGGGACAACTCCTAATCTAATACTTACAACGATTTGTACGTTTGTAAGTATTATGCCGATTAATTTAGGAATTCTTGCTTCAAGTATGTGGATGTCATTATTTTTCGGATTAGGGACAGTTGTTAATATAAAAAAAATCAGGGAATGGCCACTAATAATTAAAAATTCAATAATTATAAGTCAAGTGCTTGGGGCAATATTTTTCTTGAATATCATAAACGAAAACGCTATTACAAGTCGCTTTTTTGCGGTATTGGGAATTGTTACAAGCATTGTGGCTGTTAGTTTGCTTGATAAATGTGACTGTGTAGAAAAATGTATGCTAGTGCTTAGCAGATATTCTTTTCCAATATATCTATTGCATACAATATTTACTGCTGGATTTAGAATAGTACTTCTTAAAATAGGGGTAAACAACTATTTATTACATGTTTTACTTGGGATAATAGTGGGGATAGGAATTCCGATTATTGGTATGAATATTATAAAGAACTGTAAAATACTGTTATTTATATTCTATCCTTCTTCCACAGTAATGTGCATCAGGAAAAACAAGTCGTATTAAAAATACTAATACAAGATTACCAGTATTGAAGAGGAGTTTAGAGTCAGGAAAAAGTCATGGAAACAATAGCAAAGCTAAAGCCTCTATAATTAGAGAAAAAATACTTATATTGACAGAGAGGAGACTTGCAATGATACGAATCCTGCAATGTGTAAATGATATGCATCGAGCTGGTTTGGAAACAATGCTAATGAATTATTATAGAAATATCGATCGAAACGAGATCCAATTTGATTTTCTGACACATCGTTCCAATAGAAGCGATTATGATGACGAGATAGAATCACTTGGTGGAAAAGTATACTATGCTCCTCGGCTTTATCCGCAGAATTACTTGTCATATTTTAAATATATGAAAGAATTCTATGCGACTCATACTGAGTATAAAATTGTACATTCGCATATTGATTCTATGAGTTATCTGCCACTATTAGCGGCTAAGAAGGCAAATATACCAATTCGTATTGCACATAGTCATAATACAGCAATAGATAGAGATTTTAAATATTTTTTAAAATCTTATTTCAAATTGAAATTGCCAGAGGTTGCAAATTATTATTGTGCTTGTGGTAAAGCAGCCGGGGAATTTTTGTTTCCGGGAAAGAAGTATACATATATTCCAAACGCAATTGAAATCGATAGATTTTTGTTTGATGAAAAAGTTAGAATAAAAAAGAGAGCAGAGTTAGGAATTAAAGATGAAATAGTCATTGGTCATATTGGCAGAATGTCTTATCAAAAAAATCATAAATTTCTAATTGATATTTTCGCGGAGATATTGAAAAGTGAAAATAATTGCGTACTTCTGTTAATAGGTGTGGGTGAAAAACTGGATGAAATAAAAAAATATGTAGAGAAATTGGACTTGAATGATCACATTAGATTTTTAGGCAATAGAGCTGATGTGGGGGAGTTATATCAAGCGATGGATGTATTTGTTATGCCATCGTTGTTTGAAGGTTTGCCGGTTGTGGGTGTTGAAGCGCAGTTTTCTGGTTTACCGTGCATTTTTTCAGACAAAGTGCCAGAAGAGGTTGAATTTACTAACAAAGTAAAATTTGTTCCATTAAATGATGAGAAAAAAGTCTGGGCAAATATTGTGATTGCAGCAGCACGTGATAAGACCAATCGTGAAATGCCGGAATTACGGAATAGTATTTTTAATATTGAGAAATCGGCTACTCTATTAACGGACTATTATAAACAACTGCTTAGTAGAGTCTGATAGCATGTGGAAAGGAAATCAAAATGAAAATTATTACTTTTTATCTTCCTCAGTTTCATGAAATACCAGAGAACAATGAATGGTGGGGAAAAGGATTTACGGAATGGGTAAATGTCAAAAAAGCACAACCTTTATATGAGGGACATGAACAGCCGCGAGTACCTTTAAATGAGAATTACTATAATTTATTGGATCCCAACGTTCAAGTTTGGCAAGCTAAAATCGCAAAAGAGTACGGTGTATATGGCTTTTGTTATTATCATTATTGGTTTAATGGAAAACTACTTCTTGAAAAACCTATGGAAAATATGCTGAAGAATAGAGATATTGATATTCCGTTCTGTGTTTGCTGGGCGAATGAACCTTGGACTCGTGCATGGGTAGGCGAAACAAAGGTATTAATTCCGCAGCTGTATGGTGAAAAAAGAGAATGGAAAGAGCATTTTGATTACCTATTACCATTTTTTAAAGATTCTCGGTATATTTGTGATGATGGAAAACCGCTAGTGGTAATATATAGACCTGAAGTTATTGAATGTCTAAATGAAATGTTAGATTACTGGAATGAGTTGGCGATTCAAGAAGGCTTTGAGGGGCTGACTTATGCATATCAGAATATTGACTTCGATTTGAAAGCAGATAAGGATGATTCACGTTTTAAATATAATATCGAATTTCAGCCTTTATATGCTAGACATGATATGTTTAAGAATAATCATAAATATATTAAAGCTCTTAGAAGAAAAGTAGCAGCATTTGTAGAAAAGAACTTTGGTTTTGATTTAATGAGATACGGTGTCGGATTCTTCAATAAAAGCAATCAAATTAGTTATGATGAGGCGTGGAATAAAATTCTTACAAGAAAGCCAGAAACAGAAAAGAACGTTCCTGGTGCATTTGTTGGATGGGATAATACCCCACGCAAAGGAGAGCGTGGAGAAATATTTGTTGGGGATACACCTGAGAAATTTGAAAAATATTTAACACAACAGATTATCAGAGCAAAGAATATTTACAGCAAGGATATGATTTTTATGTATGCATGGAATGAATGGGCAGAAGGTGGATATTTGGAGCCTGATACAAGAAGTGGCTATAAAAATCTTGAGGCGATTAAGAATGCTTTGAAATCAACAAACGAGTTTCCATGGTAAGTGTGTGAAACGAAAGAAGGTAAAAAATGGAAGGTAAAATATCAGTTATAGTTCCGATCTATAATCAAGAACAGTATCTGAATAAATCGATATCATCAATCATTAATCAGAAGTACGATAATCTAGAGATTATTTTAATTAATGATGGATCTACTGATTCAAGTATACAAATAATTGATGACTTTGCTTTAACAGATAGTAGAATTAGGGTTTTTTCAAAGCCAAATGGTGGATTAGTAGATGCTACGATTTATGGTGTTAATCAAGCGACAGGAGAGTATATTGCATTTCTTGATCCTGATGATTATATAGGACCACTGTATCTTTGGGATTTACTTTCTCAAATGGACGATGATATCGACTTTGTAGCATCAGGTTTTTATAGAAATAATAATGGTCAATTTATCCCGGTCATATTATCTGAAGACATTAAAATTGTTGGTGAACAATTTCAAAAATTAAGGGAGCATTATTTGTTGGATGGAAAAATTGATTTCTCCGACAAAATTTTTATTTCTAGATGGAATAAGCTTTATCGCACAAATGTTGTGAAAGCAGTTGTGGAAACCTTTTTCAATTATCGCGAGGTCACTCTTGGTGAAGATTCAATATTTACATATTTGGTGTTATTTCATTCAAGAGGGTGTAAGGCGATAAAGGGTCCTAAAGACTATTTTTATAATGTAGGCAATCAAAATTCTATGATGGTTAGTAATACCATAGAACGTCATATGGAAAAAAGTAAATTAGCATATAATTCTTTGAAAAATCTGCTAGTAAATGAAGGTTTATCTACAAAGCAAGCATACGCATTATATTTTTTTGAAGTTGAATCTGTTTTTGAACGATTAATGAAGACTGACTTTGAACAATTTCGTAAGTTGTATTACCACCTTCGAAAAGATGAAGTATATACTACATCTTTAAAATTGTTTAGAGACTTGTCGTATTCGGCAAGAACTTGGATTCGTGTTTTTGGTAGATTATATTTCCCTGCTTTTCTATATTCATATATTAGATTAAAGTTAAAATCTGACTTAAAAACAATAAAGTTGTTCCTTGATAATACAAGATTTATATTTAAATACCTTGTTAAGAATGGCTTGGTTAAAACACGTTATCAAATTAAATTTAGAAGAAGACGAGATAATAATTTTAAGGAAATTAACAAATACCTTCCAATTATTGACTCGAGAGTCAAAGAAATAATTACTTCATATACGGATAGAAAGACAGAACTGGATGAGTGTCCTGTTTGTAATAATATTTTTTTATTTTGGTGGGATGGATTTGATACGGCTCCTGAATTAGTCAAGGCGTGTACGGAGACGGTGTATAAGTACTATCCAGATTGCACAATTCATCTGATTGATAAAAATAATTATAGGAAATTCACTGATATTGATAATATTATTCTCACTGATTTTGAGAAGGGGAAAATATCCATACAAGTTTTTTCAGATATATTGAGATTTAATCTTTTGAAAAATAATGGAGGAATTTGGATTGATTCAACGATAATGTTTTTTAATAAGATGGATCTGTTGAAAAATCTAAATAATAAGCCAATTGAATCTTTGGAATTCTCTTCGACAAGATACTTTATGAAATATGAAAAATACAATTGCTCGTGGTCTGGATATTTTTTTGCTTCTAGAAAGGGCTCTCTCTTTGTAAAAGTCGTTGATGAAGTATTTAGAGAATATTATTTAAAGTATAAAGACTATTCGACATATTTTTTCATTGATATGATTTTAATGATGTGTAAAAAATATGGCCTTGATGATAATGCATTAGATAATATTCATTTTGCAGATGGAGATATGATGTTGATGCTGAGAACATTAGGTGACGAATATAATAAATGCTATTTATCTCAGTATGAGGCAGTGCCTCAAAAGTTAGAGTGGAGATATAAGGGAAAAGGGAAGAAAAACACAAATTACTGTCATTACATTCAAGATGGTATTCAAGATCGGAGAAGCGTAACATGAATGATATTAATATATTAACATTTTGGGGAGTGCCAAACTATGGAACGTTTGCACAGGCTTATGCATTACAAGCAAGTATACAGAAAGCTTATCCAGAGTATGATGTAAAACAGATTAACTATCTATGCCAGAAGCACTATAAACAATATTATTCTAAATATCCGATAGATCCTATATGGAAAAAAAATTTTTATAAATCATTGGGCAAATATTTAAATCCATTTTCGGATTATCATAAACGACGTAAAAATTTTCCGAAGGATTATAATAGTATTCCACATACAGAACAGTTTACAGCAAGTCAGCTTTCATTACATGAGATGGATTGCTTAGTGCTAGGTAGTGACATTATTTGGGATTATTCATTTGCTTTTTTTGATAATGATCCATATTTATTTGGAAATGGATTAAAAGCAAAAAAAAAGGTTGCTTATGCATGTTCGTTTGGCACGGTGTCAAATCACGATAAACATCCAGAATACGTGATAGATGGAATAAAGGGTTTGGATTATATATCAGTTCGTGATGAAAATTCTGCAGACATTGTTGAAGAGATAACAGGGATTAGGCCGCCAGTAGTATTAGACCCAACTTGGCTATGGGATTTTTCTGATGACAATAATATAATTAAACCTAAATTTGATAATTACATTATTGTATATGGAGTTTTATTTACCAAGGAATTTATTAATCAGACAATAGAATATTCACATGAAAAAGGATATAAACTGATTTGTCTTGCGTGTAATGATGATAAGTATGACTGGTGCGATGTTCTAATCCAACAATCAGAATTGTCAGCGTTTGAATGGTTAGGATTATTTAAGTACGCTGAAAAGGTTGTTACAAGTACATACCATGGGTTGATGTTTGGGTTGATTTTCAATAAGCCACTTGCTTTTTGTAAATCCGATTTTATCGTTGCAAAAGCTGAAAGTTTTCTGAAAAAAATAGGGTTGTATGATCTATATGTTACTGAGTGCAGCTCGGTTGAAAGAATGTTGGGCTTGGAGTGGGACTATCAAACAATTAATCATATTATCGAAATCGAAAGAAATAAATCAATGCTCTTTTTACGTAAAGCCTTGAAAGGTGAATGACATTTGTGTATTCGTCTAGGAATTGTACTTTATACTAAAAAGTATATCATTAATTTTATTGGTAATAAAAGTTTAATTGGCGGTACTCTGCCTAAAATAATTCTGTTTATTTAAAATTATTTATATGAAGAATCGTTACAGAGAGGTTATTTAAATGAAAGACTATATTACTAAATATTTATATAATGATAGTTACATGAAAAAATTTCTTTCGGATACGCAATATATGGGTATTGATAAAGAAACACCTTCTTTTTTTAGGGCAGATGATGTAACTATTTTACCGACAAAAAAGGATCCTGATTTGTTTTGGGGAAGAGGTGGTGCAATAACTAATGAAGGGAATTTTATCGAAGCATCTAGAGTAGGAGATGCATTTGGAGGATATTATGATTTTGAAAAAGAAAAAGTGCCTTTTTATAGAGAAACCGTAATATATATACCGGTTATTCCAAATCATTGGGGGCATTTTTTGCTAGATTGTCTATGCCGATTTTGGTTTATTAACGATGACAAGTATAAGGATTATAGAATAGCGTTCTGTGGTTATAATTGGTCCAATAATCAAGTTGAGGGGAATTATTTGGAATTGCTTCATCTGATGGGGATTGATGATAGTCGGTTAATCTATATAAAAGAACCCTGTTCCTTTGCCTGTGTATTAATACCAGAGCCGACGCTAGGATATACAATCGCAAATTCTAGCTATCGAAATATTATTGATACAATAATTGCAAATGTATATAAATCCGAAATCATAAAGAATCTTCAACCGTATGAAAAAATTTATTTTAGTAGAGCACATTTTTGGAGATCAAGTATTAGAGAAGTAGGAGAAAAAGAAATTGAGAATCAATTTGCGATAAACGGGTTCAAGATTCTTTCGCCAGAACAATTAAATGTGTATGAACAAATTTTCTATATAAATAACGCCAAAATAATGGCATGTACAAACGGAACACTTCCGCACAATTCCATATTTAGAGGTAAGCATGATTTTGAGCTTATTATTTTGGCGAAGACACCGGTAATCAATCCGCCACAATTTGTGATTGATGATTTGTTCGATATAAATAGCGTTTATATCGATTCGTTTCAAAAGATAATGAATTATTACGCACCGACTTATGGTGAGGATCCTTTCTGGTTGTCGGATAACAATAACTTGGAAAAATTCTTTTTAGATAGAGGATATATATTTGAAAAGAAGGGAAAATTTACTTACTTCGCAGTGAAATGTAAACAGTTTTTCAGATTTGAATATTTGTTGGTTAGAAAAAAACTTTCTAAGAATAAATACTTAAAAGCATTAAGAAATATTATTTATCGTGGTTGCTAATATTAATGGCTCTATGGAAACATAAATGACATAATTGCAGTTAGAAATAAATTTTTTATATAAAAGATATTATTCTAACAAGAGATTCGGACTAATGCTTTTTGCCTTTTCTTGGAATATCAAGTGTGGTCAATAGTATCCTAGGTGGAATATATAAGAGCGTTATAATTAGGATAATATATGCGAAGATTTTTAACGATAAAAATTTAGCAGTCAATATGACTGTTGGTATTAATAGGTAATAAAGAATTACCTCTAACCGGAAAATTAAATTGACTCAAGGATGCGTTGCGTTGCATTTTTAGTATATCTTTAATTGAGTTTGGTTGACAAGGGGTGTAAAAGGGAGATATGAGGGCTTGGCATTTACTAGGCGAAGAAAGCTGACAGAATATACTAAAAAGGAAGAGGTATAACAAATTGGAATTGGTTGTAAAAAAGCAAACAGTATTATATGTTTTGCTAATATTTCCTATTTTGAAAATTAATTATTTATTGCATTTTCCGTTCTTTACATTAATTTATCAGTTGATATTATTGTTTGATTTGGGATATTGCGTTATTTTGTACTTGAAACGGAAACAAACTCCAGCTGAGTTTGTAATTCTTTTTCTTTTACTTGAAATATGGCTTTATATTCAAACTTACATTAAACAAGGAGACATTCCAGAAGTAATGAGAGTGGCTCGTAGTGTAATATGTATGGCCATGATTTTTGATTTGTTTAGCAACAATATCAAAAGTCTAATGAAGTGTTTATATTACTATTTTTTGGTTTTTGCAGTAATAAATTTATTACTTATGGTATTGTTTCCTAACGGAATTTATTCTGTGTATTCAGCTGCCTATAGCACGAATACTACAGAGTGGCTCTTCGGAGTCGGCAATGTTTCAATATCGTGGCACTATCCAGCGGTGGTTGTTGCTTGGATTTATTCGACTTTGTTAGGAAATAAGAAGTACGGATGGTACATGAGTGCTGTCGCGTTGATTTCACATTTGATTGATGGATCGGCAACAACAATAGTTGGAATTTTGATTATACTTATTATTCAGAATATTTCTTTTTTTAGGAAAATTCTGAAGCCAAAGGTAGGGTGCATTTTGGTAGCTGCTGCATTTGTTATTGTTGTTGTGCAACAGAAGTTCGATTTTTTGCAACCATTTATTGTTGGATTTTTAGGAAAAGATATGACTTTTACTGGTCGACTTATGATATGGAAGAATGCTATTAATGCAATTTTGAAAAATCCAATATCAGGGTATGGTGTTATGTATTCTAAAGATATTCCTAGTTTGCTAGGGATAATGCCTGATGTGGATTATATATGGGCTGGTGCAACACATTGTCATGATAATTATCTTCAGATATTATTTACCGGAGGATTGGTTGCAGGTGTAATTTACTTATTGTTGTACAGATCGGCGATTAAACAGTTAACTCAAAACTGGGAACACCCTGTTGCGAAAGTTATTTCAGGTTGTTTGTTTTCTTTTTTTGTGATTCAAATTTCAGAGGCGTTTGATAACTGTATAATAATATATTTGGTTATAGTGTTGGCCGTAAATTCGAAACGACTAATTGAGGCATATCAAGAGCCGGATTATGAACATGTATAAATTGTATTTTGGACTGTACAGAATTGGCACAGCTTAAAGATTTTAAATTTAGATGTGTGTACAGAGCGGAAATGGAGAGCATTTATGCGTGAAAATATAATATTTGCGGTCGAATATGCTTTGTGTATGCATTAGATGGATTTCTAGCAAGGCCTCCTATGTCATTTTGAAGCAACTGATGATAAAGGAGGGATAGAAAGTCCCCGTATTAAGGAGTATAAAAGGTGAAAATAAATCGAACAAAAAACGCAGCAAGAAATATGGTGATGGGATTTATAAATAAGATTATTGTTCTACTTTTACCTTTTTTAGTTAGAACGGCATTTATATACAGTCTTGGAGCAGAATACTTAGGCTTGAACAGTCTATTTAGTTCAATCTTATCTGTATTAAGTGTGGCGGAGTTAGGGTTTAGTAGCGCTGTTGTTTTTAGCATGTATGAGCCTATCGCCAAAAATCAGCAAGCAAAAATTTGCGCACTTCTAAATTACTATCGGTCAATTTATCGGGTAATTGGAACCGTTGTCTTAATTGGTGGAGTGGTTTTAATGCCATTTCTGCCGAGATTAATTAATGGAGAATGTCCGGATGAACTCAATATTTATATATTGTTTGCCATGTACCTGTTTAATACTGTTTCTAGTTATTGGTTTATGGCGTATAAAAAATCAGTTCTTGAGGCATTTCAAAGAAATGATTACATATCGTTGAATGATACGATAACAACAGGATTGACAAATGTTATTCAGTTAATTCTTTTGATAGTTTGGAAAAGCATTTATGTGTATTATTTTTATGTTGCAACTATGCTGATTTTAACTATTACGAATAACATTCTTAATGCAAGAATTGTGGATAAAAAATTTCCACAACTTAGATGCAAAGGAAAGATAACATCGGAAGACAAAAAAGAAATCAAAAAACAGGTGTCCGGCTTAATGGTTTCAAAAATATGCTTTATGACACGAAATTCGTTTGATAGTATTTTTGTTTCAGCTTTCATTAGCCTGACTATGACTACTATTTACAATAATTACTACTATATAGTAAATGCTATCGTAGGAGTGATGAACGTAATCACTAGTGCAATGATAGGGGGTATCGGAAATAGTATTGCTGCAGAATCGAAAAAGAAGAATTATAACGATTTTACTGTGTTTAATTTTATATACATGTGGATTTCAAGTTGGGCGACAGTTACTCTTTTTTGCCTTTACCAAAATTTTATGGTTCTGTGGGTTGGTGAAAAATTAACCTTACCACTCCTGGCTCCAGTTCTTTTCTCAATCTATTTTTATGCTCTAAAAATGTGTGATATTAGAACCACATATACATCCGCAGCTGGATTATGGTGGGAAAATAGATCCCGTGCAATATGTGAGACAATTGCAAATATCGCATTGAATTATCTTTTGGTGCGGATTTGGGGTGTTTATGGTATTGTGCTTGCCACAATTATTCCATTGATTTTAATTAATTTTGGATTCGGAGCACAAGTCCTATTTAAACATTATTTTACAGATGAAAAAATTTCCAAATATTTTATTGATAATTTGGGTTATGCTGTAGTTACAATAATCTCAGTGATAGTTACGTTTAAAGTTACGACTTTTATAGGTGAATACACTGTGGCGAATTTGTTTATAAGAGGAATCGTTTGTTGCTTTCTCCCCAATATTTTACTTTGGTTTGCATATTTTAGAACTTTGAAATTTAAGATGGCAAAGGAGTGGGTTCTTACAAAAATAAAAAGGAGACACTAATCAAAATCTTGTTCTAAGAATATATTATTGTATAGCAAAAAAGTTGCAGTTTTTATTCAAGGTGAAGGTTATATTACTAACAATATTCCGAAATATCATGAGTATTAGAAATGGAGGTTATTATGAATTCTAATCAAAAATCTCTGGGGGAGGGGGCGACGCCTTTAAGAGATAAAAATGTAATTGTTAAATTATTGCTCTGGTGTTCGCTGTCTATATTTATAGGACTAAGTGCTATATCGCAAGGAGGCGTAACCCGCTTTATACCTGGCATTTTAGTCTCTACAACAATCTTGTTTTATTTGATTGTAATTCGAGCAAATAGTGTAACCTATAGTAGCTTGAAGCAGTTTAATACTAAAACAGGGGTGCTCAGCATTGCTTCGTCAGCTGGAACTTTGTGTTGTGTGGCTGATACAATTTATCATATGGTTATGAAATCTGGAGCAATTAATAAGCTAATGAGTAAAGGCATTTCTACTACAACTATACAAGCTGTTGTAGTAATTGTTTTACTCACAATGTCGTTTATTGCAATGTATGGAGTAAGTGTGATTTTTAATTACGTTCTTTCTAACGTTGTTGCATTAATCGACACGATTATCGATAAAAAGTATGAAATTAATAATATAGTTGCTATCGTTGTTTGTGCACTGTATTTTTTTCTGATTGTTTGGGTTTATAGAAATACTACAGCTTTTTATGGATCAGGATACAATGATGTGATTTACGGAAGCGATTCTTACACATTAACTGGTTCAAATGTATGGCTATCACTTTTTCAAGGGCAAAATGACTTAAGGCAGCCTTTATATATGCTTACGGCGGCACCTTTTATGGGCATTGCATATATACTTGGCATTATTTTGAACTGCTTTTATGTGAATGGATTGGCTATCGCGTATGCGTTTGTTCAGGCCTTGCTGCTTGTGTGGAGTATTTGGCTGTTAAGCCATCTGATTTCAGACAATGATATCATTAGATCTTTGATTATACTGATTTTAAGCGTCTCTTATCCAGCTATTGTCTTTTCTTTATGCTTGGAACAGTATGTATCTTCTTTCTTCTGGTTGATTATGGCTGTAGTAGCCGTTATGTATGATCAGAAAAAGGCAGATTTGATGATCATAGGGGCTGCAAATGGATTACTTACATCAGCTTTTATGGTTGTTTGGAAAAAAGCTAAGTCTTTCATAGAATGGCTTCAAAGTGCATTCAAATGCGGAATGATGTTTCTTTTAACATTACTTGCATTTGGTCGTATGGACATTTTTCTTAATATAAAAGCCAATCTAGCAGAAATCTTTCAGCATACAGGTAAAAAGCTAACAATTGTTGACAAGGCTTATCAGTATTCAAAATTTGTTGTGGATTGTTTTGTTGGACAACCTGCTGTTGAAAAGGTACATAATAGCGGATTCCTAATTTGGGGGTCTAGTGAGCCTAATACGATTAATGTTGTAGGAATTATTATCATTGTTTTGATAGTAGTGGCTGTTATTTGGAACAGAGATTCACTTCTGTGTAAAATCTCTGCATCGTGGATTGGATTTTCTGTGCTACTCCTGTGTGTGCTGGGATGGGGAACTAGTTCTAATGCTCTTTTCCTGTATTCGTTGTACTTTTCATGGGCTTTTTGGGTGCCATTCTTTTTAAGCTTTCAGAAAATTTACAATAAAGGCTACAAAAAAAGTGTAATAGTAATATTGACATGTCTGTTTATTCTAATCGCAAAGCTTAATATCGCGGAATTTATCCGGATGCTGAATTTTGCAATAGAAAATTATCCGTTATAAGGAGGAAACAGACATGCTGAAATATTTGCTTAAAGAGATGCGAGTGCATCATTATGTTAAAAATTTGCTTGTTTTTGCAGCTTTAGTTTGTAGTGGAAAGTTATTTGATGCAGAAAAACTTATGCCCGCCACACTGATTTTTGCGGCTTTCTGTTTTACTTCATCAATTGTCTATATGATTAATGATATTAAGGATGTAGAGAAGGATCGAAATCATCCAACAAAATGCAAAAGACCGATTGCGGCTGGTAATATTTCTATTAGATTGGCTATATTTGTCTGTGTAATTCTTTTTGCAGTATCTACTGTATGTTGCATAGCTTCAAGGAGTTTTATAGCAAGTGTTTTATTACTTCTATATCTGTGTTTGAATATTGCTTACAGTATGGGGCTAAAAAATGTGCCGATTCTTGATGTTTCCATTTTGGTATCAGGCTTTTTACTCAGGCTAATTTGCGGTGCAGTAGCTGCTAATATTGTTGTTTCAAATTGGCTATATCTTACAGTCATCTCGTTAGCTTTTTATCTGGCATTAGGTAAAAGAAGAAACGAATTAAAAAAAACTGCTGGAAATACTCGTAGCGTACTGAAAAAATATCCTGAGAGTTTTTTGGATAAAAATATGTATTTGTTTTTAGCATTAGCAATTGTATTCTATGCTCTTTGGAGTGTTGATCCTGTAACAATAGGTTTTTATGGTATGGCAGCTAAAGGAATGGTGTGGACTGTTCCGCTACTTTGTTTAATCACACTTAGATATAGTTTTGATGTCGAGGGTGATTCAGATGGTGATCCTGTCGAAGTAGTCGTTCATGATATTCCGCTGATGTTGCTGTGCTTAGTATATGCAATGTGTATGTTCTCGTTGCTGTATGTATTGCGATGATTAATTAGATGGAGGTAAATAGAGTGAATGTATACGATTTTGACGGAACAATATACAATGGCGATAGTTCAGTAGACATATATTTCTTTCTCCTGAAAAGATATCCTAAATTAATTGCCTACTTTCCAAAGCAAATATTGGGAATAGTTAGATATAAATTGCGTCTATCTCCAAAAGAAGAAATGAAAGAAATGTATTTTTCTTTTTTGAAAGGGGTACGAACAGACAAGACTTTTGTAGATGATTTTTGGAAACAAAATCAAAGTAAACTCAAGGAATGGTATTTAAATCAAAAACGTAAGGATGATGTTATTATCTCTGCTTCACCAGAGTTCTTGCTTAAACCCATATGCGACATATTAGGCATAGATAATTTAATTGCAACAAAGGTAGAATTATCAAGCGGTAAATTCTTGTCTAAGAATTGTCAAGGAGCTGAAAAAGTAGTCAGGTTTAAAGAAATTTTTCCGGAAGCAGAAATAGAAGCGTTTTACTCTGATTCGAAATCTGATACATATATGGCAAAACTAGCAACCAAAGCTTTTCGGGTAAAGAAGAATAGTATTATGGACTGGGAGCAAGGATAAGCATATATGAATAGAATAAAACGTTATAGAGAGATTATTGCTTATTTATTTTTTGGTGGATTAACAGTTCTGCTGAACTGTGCTCTTTATGCATTGTTTAACCATTTGTGGGGATATGAATTTGCAAATGGTATAGGTAACGCCCTTGCAAATTTTATTTGCATTCTCTTTGCCTATGTAACAAATCGAACAGCGGTTTTTTGTAGCAAAAGTTCAGGAGCTAGTGCAATTAGAGAAATTGTTTGTTTTATAGTTGGAAGATTAGGGACCTTGGTTTTAGATACAGGAATAATGATTTTTGCAGGAAACTATATTGGGGCGCACTATATACCGAGCGAGTATCAAGAATTGTGGGGTATGGCGATGAAGCTATTGGCAAATATTGTTGTTGTTGTGCTAAATTATATTCTTAGCAAGTTGGTTGTCTTTAAGAAATGAAAACTGTACCACTCTTTTAGGGAGATTAGACTAACTTATGAAAATGAAAAAGATTGTTGCAGTAGTTTTGCAATTTGCGCCGGTCAGCGGTCACTGATGCGTTTACCAGCGGCCGCTCGGCGGAGTTAACGGCCAGCGTTTAATCGGCCGGTTTTGTATTAATTACCACAGTATAATGCTTTGTTGCTCTCTTCATTATTGCGTTCGAAGCAACCTCATCGTTTAATATCATAGATGCCCAACTTTTTGGTTCACGTTGTGAACAGACAATGGTGCTTTTTGATGCTTCGCATCTTTTTTCTAAAACGGCAAACAGAACCTTTATTTCCCGTTCATCTGTGATGGTGTGAAGAAGAAAATCGTCAAGTATCAACAAATCAAGTTTTGAAAGAAGCGTCATCTTTCGATCATACTTTTTATAATCCGTTTCTTTTAGCGAAACCATTCCTTCAAGATAAGATTCGCAGTGGTGGTACTCGACTTTATAATGATTGCAGGCTGCTATTCCCAGTGCCTTTGCAAGGTGTGTTTTCCCACTATCGGATGGTCCGAGTATACATATATTGAGTCCGTCCCTTATGAAGGCCATGGAAGACAGGACACCGATGATTCCTGTTGGCAGATATTCTCTTGTTCTAGTATTCTGACATTCTTCAAGCACCTGAGGGCATCCAATCAGTTTTGCATGACGTAGCCGGTTGTTAACACGTTTGCCGATTTTATCCTCGTATTCCGATCCAATCAGTTCTGACATCAAAGTGAGGTGATCGAGTGTGAGAAACCGTTCTGAGCGATATACTTTATCCAGTGTTGCCGCCATACTTGGCATTCCGATTTCATTCAGTTCATCAACAAGGTTATTTACCATTTTTTCTCTTGTAAGCATAATTACTTATCCTCCTTTACGGTACTGCGTGCCAAATCCTGGCTTTTTGAAAGGAGTTTGCTGATATCCATGGCATTTGCATCGTAAGCGCAAAATAATTCGACGGATTGTTTTGCCCCAAAATCCAGTTCATAATTATTGTTAGAGAATGCAAGCATTTCACTTCATTTTCTTTTGATAGAAATGATAGATGCGAGTATTTTACTC
>JAQUUB010000262.1 GCA_028694115.1 Lachnospiraceae bacterium | reverse complement strand
AATCAACCAAAACTTCATCTGATAAGTTCTCCATGGATAAAGGATGCATCGGAGCAGTGATAACGTTCTTCGATTTATTATCCTCTTTTTTTAACCACTTTGCAATAATTTCTAATAGGTCATTGGCCCTAAATGGTTTACTAATGTAGTCATCCATGCCCGTCTTTAGGCATTTTTCTATATCACTTTTTAATACATTCGCTGTCATGGCAATGATTGGTATATGACTTTTGCCTTCTTCGTTAAGCCTAATTTGCTTAGTCGCTTCATACCCATCCAATTCCGGCATCTGACAGTCCATTAGTACCAGATCATAATCCCTTACTTCCAATGCTTTTAATGCTTCGTTACCATTCTCCTTGGCATCAAAAGATAGAGAGGCATTTCTTAATATATTAGCTACCAATTTCTGATTTGTTACATTGTCTTCTACTAGTAAAATTCTTGTATTTTTTTTCTGATATTCATCAAAGATTACATCAGCAGGAATATGAACTTTTGTTATTCTTAACTGATTTTTGTCTATTTTGCCAATTGAAACTAAAATGCAATTATATAAATCATTCCTAAAGATCGGTTTATAAATCAACTCCGAAATTCCTTTTTCCGCAGGCATTTTTTTATCGCAAGGATTTACGTAATACGTAATAAGATTAAGAATTGTATCTTTGATACTCTCCTCTGCTTTAATCTTTTCTGCCAAATCAAAACAATTCTGATCCGGCATATCTACACTTAGAAGAGCAACCTTTATTTTATTGTCTGTTATGGAATTTACCCGCAATTGTTCGATTATTTTCTCACTGTTGTCTGCTTCTATGACAATACATCCTGCACCTTCAAGGTAATATTTTACGATTTCTCTGGTCGTACTACTCTGGTCAGCAACAAGTATCTTCAGTCCTTTTAAATTCTCAACTTCTTCAGCAATTTCTTCCTGTTCCTCTTTGGCATTATCAAAACTGATATTGAAGGAAAAGGTAGCGCCTGATCCGAATACACTCTTCACAGTTATTCTTCCAGACATCATCTCAACTATTTTTTCACAAATCGAGAGACCTAGCCCAGTTCCTCCATATTTTCTCGTCGTTGAGGCATCCACCTGTGTAAAGGGTTCAAAAAGTTTTTGTATGTCTTGATCGGTTATACCGATTCCCGTATCTTCAACACTGAAAAGTATCTCTGTTTTATCCATCGTTATAGAAACTAGCTTAGCCGTTATCACTACTTTACCCTTAGCGGTAAACTTTACGGCATTACCTATCAGGTTTTCCAGTACCTGTCTCAGTTTTCCTGGATCTCCTATTGCAGAGAGAGGAATCGAGTTATCTATCCAGGTATGGATTTCTATCCCTTTTGAATAAGCTCTCAACGAAAAGGATGACGTAATTTCTTCGATTAGCTTCCTTATATCAAAGCTGATATGTTCAAGTTCCAGTTTATTAGCCTCAATTTTCGAGAAATCCAGCAAATCATTAATCAGAGCCAACAGCGATTCAGAAGCTGTTTTTATTTCTCTTATATAATCCTCTTGCCGATTATCAAGTTCAGTCTTCGATAAAAGATCCAAAAAGCCAATGATTCCATTCATTGGAGTCCTAATTTCATGAGACATGTTTGCAAGAAATTGACTTTTCGCTTTATTAGCAGTCTCTGCAGCATCCATAGAATCCAGTAACTTCTGTTGTGTCTGTCTTCTCTCTGTGATATCACGTACAATTCCAACTGCGTGATTCATTCCCTTAAGTTTTATAGCAGAAACTGAAACTTCTGCTATAAATTTGGAACCGTCCTTTTTCACCGCATGAATTTCCGTTACCTTATTGATTAATCGTCCTTCTCCTGTATGTTTGAATTTTTCAAAGTTTTCTTCTGCTCTTACATAAATTTCAGGAGGAACAATAAGTTTGTGAAGACTTTGACCCTCTACCTCTTTAAACGTATAACCAAACATTTCTTCTGCGGCCTTGTTCCAGTTAACTACCATTCCATTATTATCCAGCATTATGACAGCATCCTGAATAGAAAACATTAATTTTCTATATTTTTCTTCACTGTCTTTCAAAACTTCCTTCAGCTTAACCAGTTTGACTATTTTATCCTGCAACTTCTCGTCCATTATTTTTCTCTTAATTGCACTTGCAAATATTGTGCATATAATTTTTAATAGATCGATTTGTTCCGATGTCCAGATTTTTTCATAGTTTAACGTTGCCAAGCCAATAATACCAAGAATTTTATCTTCATATATGATTGGTAAAAATACCATCGACTTATAGCCCAAATGCTTAAAATATTCTTTTTCCTTGAAAGCTTCCTCTGGCAATTCATCCGAATTAATAATTTTTACTATTTCATCATTCTTAATCCGGTTTAGCAGCCAATCAAATTCATCAAGCTTCATTTGCTGATACATCTTGGGTATTTCTTTCCATTCCATGATACTTTGATTTGAACAGGAAAATGTATTTATATCTTCATCATATTGGAAAATGCAGCAGAATTCCGCATCATAAAAATGCTTTATTTCATACAGTGCATTATTAATTTCTTCGTTTATTTTTCCGGTTGGGGTATTAATAAAACGAGCCGAAAAATACATACTAATCCTTTTTAATTCAATAATGTCTTTAAATTCCGTTATATCGCAGGATATCAGTTCCAGATTTCCTTCGTGGGGACAGTAAATTGAAAAAGATATATACTTATGGCACTTTTTCATATATATTTCAAAATGAAGTGGTTCCCCTGTTGATGAAACTTTTTTTAGATTATTAAATATGGTACGGCACCATTCTTCTTTGACATCAAATAATTGTGAGGCCCTTTCGCCAATTATATTCTTTTTTGTAATTTCGCTGTTTCTTTTAAAGACTGAGTTGCATTCTAAAATAACAAAATCACTTGGATTATCCTGTTGATCCTTCTCCACATTAAAATATGCAAAACCTGTGTTCATGTGCTCAAATAAACTTTGATATCTCAATTTATTTCGGCCTCCTTAATCAATTAGTCCCATGTCCTGCAGCTTTTGGACCAATTTATTACGATCGATTGGCTTAACCATATAAGCATCACACTGCTCTACAAAAGCGCTTTTGATATTTCCGAAATCACCGATTGCTGTTGTCATTATAATCTTTACGCCATCCAGTCCTGATACTCCTAACATTTCTTC
>JAQUUB010000108.1 GCA_028694115.1 Lachnospiraceae bacterium | reverse complement strand
CAAAAGGGTCGTATTATTAGAATCGAACTCATGAAGCGTATTTCGCTCCTGGTCTCCTTCAGTAAAATACTTATCATAGTTCAATCCTCGATTGTCTGCCGGAACACGATAGAAGTTTCCCATATCACTTGCTTTCTCACATTCTTCATTGGTCAGAAGAGTTTCATACATCTTTTCGCCGTGACGAATTCCAATTACTTTTATATTCTCTTTATTACTGCCGAACATTTCACACACAGCTTCTGACTGTAATCCGATTGAGCATGCTGGAGCTTTTTGAACCAAAATATCTCCATTAACCCCATTCTCAAATGCAAAGAGTACAAGATCTACAGCTTCATCAAGTGACATGATGAAACGTGTCATCTTTGGTTCGGTAACAGTGACCGGATTACCTGCCTTAATTTGATCAATCCAAAGCGGAATAACAGAGCCACGAGAACACATAACATTACCATAACGGGTACAGCAAATCTTGGTCTTCCCACTCATACGACTCTTGGCTACTGCAACACGCTCTTCCAATGCTTTAGAAATACCCATAGCATTAACTGGATAAGCAGCTTTATCTGTGGATAGGCAAACCACACACTCTACTCCCGCTTCAATAGCTGCAGTTAATACATTGTCAGTTCCAATTACATTTGTCTTAACTGCTTCCATTGGGAAAAATTCACAAGATGGTACCTGCTTTAATGCTGCTGCATGGAAAATGTAATTAACTCCTACCATTGCAGGACGAATTGAATTGATATCTCTTACATCCCCAATGTAAAACTTAATCTTCTCTGCATATTCAGGAAACTTTACCTGATACTCATGCCGCATATCATCCTGTTTCTTCTCGTCGCGAGAGAATATACGAATCTCTCCAATATCTGTAGAGAGGAAACGATTTAGTACTGTGGATCCAAAAGAACCTGTTCCCCCCGTAATCATTAATGTTTTCCCCTTCATCTGATCTGGAATATTGTTGTAAAGATATTTTGTATTCATAGTTTTAACTCTCCTCTTTCTAGATTGTTTTTGTTCATATCAGTAATATTTCTTGTACAAAGCTCTTGGCACAATGCGAACGCATCCGTTCAATTACACTGACTATTTTTTTGTTTCATTCTTTTAATTTTGCAATACGTTTATCGTAATTCTTACATACAATTATATAACCAAATAACATGATCAAATAAACCATGGTGTATCCAAAATTCATAAAGTGTAAGTATGTTGTAACTTCACACTCAAGTGCATTACAAAGCAAATAACTAGCCACTGCTGAAACGATAAGTAATATATTCAAAATCAGTTCGAAATTTTGCTTTTTAAATACTGTATATACTCCTGAAAAAGATGTTGCCACTAATCTTACAGCATACATAATACATAAACACTTTATATATTCTCCCGCAATACTATAGCCTTTTCCGAATACAATCTCCGAAATTGTAGGTGCTATAAAATAAAGCATCCCAAATCCGAGCACCGACACAATGGATAATACTGAAATTACAGATAATAATATTTTCAATACAGGTTTATTTTTTGCAACATTTTCGCTGATTTGTTGGTAACATACTTTACTAACATTAGAAGTTATGAATATGATAGGAATATCCAATATTCTTACTCCTGCAGAATAGTATCCTAAAACTTTTGCAGAAAATAGTGCCATTATTGAAATGGTTAGAAGTGACGAGGAAAAACTATTAATAAACTGAGCTGGAACCAAATATAGTATTTGTCGTCTCCCTTTTTCGAGCAGAATCTGTTTGAACTTACCAGCATTTAATCTTTGTCTACTCTTAAATTTTTTCAAATATCCTTTCATCTGAATTTTTAGTCCAAATAAAGGAGATACCGCATACCCCATTGACAAAGCAATTACGCCAAATGAAAGAAATCCTGCACCCACTTGAATTACTGCTCGAATCGCTTCTCTTAGAATTGCAATAACTGATATAGTTTTATATTCTTTATATCTATTCAGGTAACTAATAAACAAAAATCTTAATCCGTTTGTAAACACAAGAATTGGGACAATATATATTACCAAACCGTACTTATTAAAAATATTATTATCAGCGCAATTATAACCAATAAAAATCACAATAGTGTACAAAACAGTAATTATAACATTGATTAAAATGCAAGCATCTGTTATATACTGTGCTTCAGTATCATCTGTATCAGATACAATAAGCATATCAAGTTTCAATGATGCCACCGGTATAATCATAGATGCAAGAGAAATTAAATATGTATATATCCCCAGCGTTTCAGCAGGGAATACACGTGTTAAAACAGGTTGTGCGACTACATTTATCAATTGAGCAAGGATTGTTCCTATCCCCATGTGTGCTATACCAACCCATACACTATTTTTATTCTTTAACATTGATCTTTTCCTCACATCTATACGGAGATTTAAGCTCCATATTTTTATTAGAAATAACAATTTTCCAAACCATTAAAGAAACTAATATCTCTGGACGAATGATACTACTTTCCATAACACCTACCAAAAACATAGTAAACAGAAGAGAAACTAATGAATCTTGCTCTGATTTAATGCACTTATTTAATGCAACATGAGTCATAATAGCTACAAACAAATAAACAAATATACCATATTGAAATAGCAACATGTAGTAAAAATTATCTACGGTATTCGTTGTTCCGCCAAATAAGAAGCACCTTAATCCTGAATTGACAATCATTTTACTAAATGTACTGATTCGGAAACTAAGTAGCTCATCTAGTACCATAAATCTTTCTATAAAGAAAACACTTAGTAGATTTATTGTGAATAAGGAATCTACTACAATCAGTGCAATTTTGCCGAACACTCTTCTTCCATTGATATTATTCCTTTTATCACAAACATAAAATACCACTTCCAATACACATAATAAAACGATTGCAAGAAAGCTCGTCCGGCTATCTGTATACACATACAAGATTATTGATAGAATAAGTCCAAGGAAAATCTTAATGATTTTTCTTTTCTTTTGTGCCACAATAAACAAAATGATTGCTGATGAATAAAACAATGAAGCCACATTAGGATTCTCAAATCCTAATGTGAATCGCAACCGGCCCATAGTAGAAACATATCCTGTATTACTCACCACATGAAATACCAACAGCACTCCCATCAAAACTGTTAATGCAATATTTATTCTTTTAGCACTATTCAAAACCTCGTTAACTGGTTGACAAACGCAAATTGCAAACACAATAGCAACAAGTAAATTAAGCGATGTAGTTCCATTTATCAACACCATTATGAACGCTAAGCCAACAGCAAAGAATTCCTTTTTGGTTAAAATGTAATCATTTGATAACAAATACCCAATTACAATTAATATTATTGACACGACTCGTATTATTGTCTTTAGTGAGTCTACGCCAAGAGCATTATACAAAATATAGTTTAGTCCCAACATGAACATGGGCAATTCAAAGAATAGAACATTTGGAATACTTTTTTTGCTTATTTTCATTATGAATTTTCACCTCCATATTCAGTATCGTTCCATACCGTTCGATGTCATCCCATATCCATGAGAATCTCAAAATCACAAAATTTCATGTATAACAGATTAGATTATTTGCAAGTTTTAGCCTCATCTGCTCAATTTGATATTTTTAATAATGCTTGCAAGTATCTATCATGCAGACCATTCAAGTCAAAAAAATCTTTAGTAAAACTACTTACACCTTCTATCATTTTTCTTTGATAAATATTGTCATTTTTTACAATAGTGTTTATAGCATTCACATATCTATCAGATTCAGATAACGGAATTGTCCACCCTGCATTATACTTTTCTAAATTAGAAAAAGGGGTCTGGTCACTGATGATACAGGGACAGCCCGCCAGCAAGGCTTCAGCGATTACATGTCCAAAATTTTCACTATATGTTGGGAATAAAAAGGCATCATACTTTGAAAACGTACTATGTACCTCTTCATGTGAAACAAGTCCACAGTAGTTAACTTCAACATTAGATGGTAAGGTTTTAATTTCCCTTTCGCACTTAGTCCAATATTCTTCATCTTCGATTGGACCATATATGTCGAATATCACTTGTCCTTCAACTCTTTTTAGACAATCAATCGCAAATAAGAGATTCTTTTTTGAATGTATTCTCGAAAGAAACACAATCCTTGCCATTTCAGATTCTTTCCTGCGATGTGTGTATTCCTGTTTAGGAATCGACGGAATATTTGTTAAGAAGTGGATTCTGTCCTTATCAATACTAAGCCATTTCATTATACATTCTGTTTCTTCATCACTTGTAGATTGGAAATGAATTGTTTTCGTTAATCTAAATACTTTTAAGAATGTAATATATGGTAATTTTTTATATTTTTTCTTAAAAGCGCCATAATTCAACTCTCCTCTTGGCGCTAAGAGTATTTTTATCTTATATTTCTTTGCAAGCATAAGACAAGGAATAATACAATTTTGAAACAAACCTTGTAAATAAATTGCATCTGGTTTTATTTCACAAATAACGTCTTCAAATGTTCTATACCCATGCTTTTTATATTTATCATCAGTGAAGTACTTAACCTTGCAATTCCCACGATCATTCCAACCTGGTAAAATATTTGTATATTCAGTCTTATCTCCCATGTCATGATTTCTTGTCACAATAAAGCACTCATAATCCTTCATTAGCGTACAGAAGTTGTCTACACTAACCGGAGGTCCCCCGAATTTTTGTCCTGGAAAGAACCCAGTCATTACAATTAATATTCTCATATTACTCTCCCAAAATGTTTCATTATTGAATTATATCCATTAGTAACACTGTAATTACTTTCCAAATAAATCCGTCCATTTTTACCCATCGAAGTTAAATCAGCCTCAATCGCATTTTCAACGCAGTTGACAAATCCTGCAGGGTGATTACTTATACATTTCCAACCAAAGTTATTCTTTTCAACGATATTTCCCATATCCGTAACTGGATCAGTTGCTACAATTACAGGTTTTGATGTCTGCATGTAAGATAAAATTCTCGATGGAAAATTAGGTATTGTAAACCTATAATCCAAAAATACTAACCCAACATCACAGGCGTTCGCAAGTAACTCATACTCCTCTTTAGGTAAGGTGCTAATGATTTTTGCATTATTAATATGATTACTGTCAATATATTCCTGGATTTTTACAGCTTCAGAACCTCCACCAACTACAAGTATATAAGCTTTTTCTATATCTTTACAGGCACCTATACACTCAAGGAAAAAATTGATTCCTTGTGGTTTTCCAAGATTTCCTCCATATACAAATACCACTTTATCTATTGGAATCAAATACTTTTCCCTAATGGAAATATTTTTCTCAATATTCTTAGTAAAATCTATTGGTTTTACACAATTAGGAGATATTTCAACTTTTTGCCTATCCACTTCTTTATTATTTTGTATAACATAGTTGACATTTGCCTGACTCATACATCCGATATAGTCTGAAATATAATATAAATTTTTTTCTTTTTTCCTAAAAAACTTATATATACATCCCCTCAACCCAGTTTTACTTATCATTCCAAGATCTACAGCATTCTGAGGAAAAATATCCTTTAGCAGTAGATACGTCGAAGCTTTGCATTTATTCTTAAGATATTCTACTGTATCAACAAGTGTGATTGGTGGTGTAGGATATAGTATTAAATCAAATTTTATATCTGTATAATACTTAGAAATAGCCTTCTTGAACGTACTATCCATCAATACTGTAGACATTCCTTTTTTAATAACATTAATATTTCCAGTAATATTTCCGGTTTTTATTCTCAAAACTGTGATGCCCCGCTCATTTTGAACACAAGTTTCTCGCCCTTTTCTCTTTTCACTTGCACATGCAACATAAACACTGTGACCGTTCAACACAAATTCTTGCAATAGTTCCTCATAAAAGCTTATATGATCGTCTTCAGAGTAGCTTATTGACAAAAATATAACATTCATTTTTTTTTCCATTACTATTACCCTTTAATCCTTTTTATCAACTTAATTCTTGATATTGCAGCAATCTCTTTGCTATTTGCAAAAACACCCCTATATGATTTGAATACAGGCACTAATACTCTTTTTTTTCTATTTCGCTTGAAATAACGAAGAAATTCAGCACTGTCCATATTTCGATAGGGAGAATATGTAGCTATCATTCTCCCTGTTTCAAAATCCTCTGTGCATATAAATTCAACAGGATTTTTCATATCCGTCAAAAACCAGTGGCAACGTACTGGAGAATCATCTTCTGGTATTTCTAATATCATCATTTTTTTTGACTCATCCGGGTAATTTAAATGCTCATTAAAAAAATGACCAGAAGGGATAAAGAAATTTCCCAATCCATACACTATAGGTCTTCCTTTATATGATTCTCCTCCTTGAGGTACATGAGAGTGATTCCCTATAATCGCATATGCACCCTCATCGATCAAATCCCGTGCCAATTGGCGATACATGGGAAAAGGAAGAGTCTCCAAGTCATAATTCCAATGGAAATAACAAATTACCCTTGTATCTAGATGACTACGAATATATTCTGTAAAAAGAACAAAAAAATCTTTATACTTCATATCAACAATCCTAATATCATTTTGAGTATTAGGGTTTGTTTCTGTATACACCTTCCAACAGTGTGTAAACACTGCATATTTTTTATCAGAAATCTCAAATTCAGTAGGAGTAATCAAACCATTTTTCATTACCCCATTGAAAAAGAACTTCCTACTCTCCAGCTCTTTTTCAGTTAACTCAATTAGATTCGGATAATCATATGTATGATTATTCGCTAAAGAAAATAAAGCTTTTTTAGGATTAAATGCATTAAGCACATCTGGGTGATTAAATAATTTTTCATCACACTTAGGATCTGTGTCACAAATGACACCCTCTAAATTGCAAATAACCATTTGATTTTTGAATATTTCTATACTTGACATGCAATCAGATAATCTCTGTGCCATTTCACTACTTGGGCATGCCAAATCACCCAGTACTAACATTTTGTTCCCTACTTTCCTGCTTCGTTAATAATGTACCTTCTTTTCCCAGAAGCTAATACTGGGATGTCATTGCAATATTCTATCTTAAAATCAGAATCCCGCCCAAATACTTTTTTGTATTCGCAGACAATAACTTTTTCATCAATTACAGTTCCTCCAAGATTCAAAACCAAAGTATATTTTCCTTTTCCTTTTTGGATGAACTGGAACTGTTTCACATCTTGGTATTTCCACATCAAATTTGTAATTGCATGCGGTGAAACAAGGTTTCCTTTGCAATCATAGACAGTATCAACAATTCTTCCACCAAAAGAGCTTATTGCCAGTCTGTCTTTACCATTACTTTTGCAA
Source organism: Lachnospiraceae bacterium (assembly GCA_028694115.1). The sequence goes on along the minus strand of JAQUUB010000108.1, from coordinate 7,423 downwards.
TAGACATAAGCACCAACATCTCCAGTGTCATACCGAATCATTGGCATTGCATAGTTATACAGGTCCGTTACAACAATGCGTCCGATTTTACCTAGCTCCGCTGGCTCATCCCGGTCTACTTTTAATACTTCAATAAAATAGTCTGCTTGATTCATAAAGAAAGTATTGTTTTCAGTATCATCTTGTCCCAAAAAACCATTCTCTTCATTCGCATACCTAGAAATACACCGACATCGAAAAGCTTTTTCAATTGATTCCCTTGTTGCATCATAAAGCATTTCTGATCCGCTAATGACACCATAAATATTCGCATTTTTCACTCCATTGTAACCATACTTATTAAAATACTTCTGGAATGCCGTTAATGTCGAGGCATATCCCATCATCATAGCACCGCACCCCTTGGAATATTTGACAATAAATTGTAACTTCTTTTTTATTCCTTCATCACTCAGATCATTGCAATCCAAAAGGTAAATATTCTGAGCAAATTGCTGCAATCCACTTTTTGATACTTCTCCTACAACAGACCGCAAATATATGATCCGTCTGCCGATGGAAAAACCAATTTTGCCATTGTAGTAAAGCGTTTCTGCATTCACATGCTTTTTCTTACCAATATCTTGGTAGCTGGCAAAGGGTGTCCCTGTTGAACCACTAGTTGCCATTTGAATCAAATGGTTTTTCGTATATTCAGAGGATAGAACAGCATCTCCTTGTGATCGCAATACATTTTTGTTGACAACCGGCCACGAGCTTAATTCTAGCGATTCCTGCCCCTTATAAAAAGGAACTGTATTCTTAGCATGAAGCAATAATTCTTTCACTGCATGGTCTTGATATTTCTTTATAGTATTTTCATCCCAAATTCCGTCTTCGCAATTCTTTAAGATGTTCAAAGACTTTTTGACTTTTCCACCTTTAAGAGCATCCATAGTCCAAAAAGCGGAACCTCTCATATACTCCAATAATGTCATTTTCTCCCTCTTATCTAGCAGTAATATAATAGCCTGCTCTGTCAGCACTCTTCAAAATCTCAATATTTGATAACTCTTTAATCTCACTACTTCTTGTAATTATTTCCGGTTCTTCACGCACAATCCTCTCATATTCAGCAAGATCATCTTTTGTAATAATATATTTTATTCTTGCTTCTTTAGGTTCACGGATTTTTTCAAAATTCGGACTCTTCCCACAGCCGCAAGAAATAACCATTCCCATAAAATCATATCCTGTAGAAATAGGCACGAGGTCAGAACCAATGCAATCTCCGCCCATTCGTGCTCCTATTTCCATGAAACAAATACGTCCTTCTTTGGTGATTCTAAACTCTGGGTGAACCGCTCCATATTTGATACCCATGGATGCAAATGCCTTGTATAATGTTTGTTCAACCTTCTTTAATATTTCAGGAGATAAATTTGCTGGTTGCTTGTGCCCGGTTTCAACAAAGTGAGGAGCACCGGTTGTGGATTTTTCTGTTACTACCAAAAGTTTATACTCTCCGTTGTATGCAATACTTTCTCCGCTATACTCCGGGCCTTCGATAAACTCTTCAAGAATACATTGCTTTGTCTTAGACCACTCCATTGCATATTCGATTGCTTCATCCAAATCAGCTGGAGTATTGATTTTCATTACACCTCTGCTAGAACTTAAATCAACTGGCTTAATAATAAGTGGATACTCAAACTCTGTGAGAACAGATTTATCAAACCCATATTCTACAAGAGTAAATCTTGGACCATCAACACCACCGTCACGCATAGCGCAACGCATTAAGTACTTATTGGTTGCAATACTTTCAGTTTCTAAGCTATTGCAAGGAATCCCCAGCTTTCTGAGTAAATAGTTCATAGGGTGCATAGCAAGTTCAGATGCAATAGAAGCTACTCCGCATGGATCTACTTTCTGTACCTCTTCCCAAAGAGTCTTATAGTCCATAATATCTACATTATGATAAACATCCGCTGTTGTTTCTCCAATTGCACCAGTCTTCCAACCGAACACATGAGTCTCATAGCCGAGTTCTTTAGCTCTTACAATCAACGGATTTTGATATTCATTTGTTCCTAAGATCACTAATCTATTATTCATTTTCATTTCACTCCTTGCACAAATTTTGGCATGTTAGGATCGCCTTCAAGATTCTTAATACACTCTGGTCTCTGAACTTCACGAATAATATGAAGCCCACCTTCTTCTGTGACACTCGGAACACCAATGTCACTTTTCTTGAATACTTTATAGAATGTAAGCCACAAAATTTTTATATCACCAAGAAAAGTTACTTTTTGAACATACTTAACATCATATTCAAATCTATCATTCCATTTACACAAAGCTCTTCCATTAATCTGTGCCAAGCCAGTTATACCTCCTCGAACAGAATGTCTTAAACTTTCCTTGTATGTATAATAAGGAAGATAAAAAGGATATAAGGGGCGTGGTCCCACTAAGCTCATATCACCTCTGATTACATTCAATAGTTCTGGTAATTCATCCAAGCTAGAATTTCTCATAAAATTACCAAATTTTGTAAATCGTTCAGTATCTGGAAGTAATTCACCGTTCTCATCACGAGCATCGGTCATGGTACGAAATTTGATCATTTCAAAAGTCTTCTCATCCTTACCAGTCCTCTTTTGTTTAAAGAAGATTGGGCTCCCCAGTTTTGTGCGTACAAGAATACAAAGCACCAGGAATATTGGCGAAATAATGATAAACCCTATTAATGTAACTGCTAGATCAATGAGGCGCTTGAAAAACAAAGCATAAGGTCCTTTTTTAACTCCGTATTTTTTTTCAAACTCTTTCCACATAGTAATTCCTTCCTTAGAATTTGACTTTTGAATGATCAAATATTTCTTCGCTATCCAGAATAATTGGTTCAACATCCACATCACGAAGAAAAATATACGGTTTCTCATACTGGTGGTACTGATCTCTATTAACTCTATCTGCATTACCATCTTCCATAATTTTGATGGTATCTTCGATAAGATCAAATCCTATATGAGCCATTACTCCGGCATAAGCCATGTGACGGATATTTATTTCTGTAACCTTCATATTGCCATGGCTATCTTCTTTCAAATCGAATGACAGGATGCCATGTGCGGGAATGCCAAGTTTATGTTCTAAATATTTAATACAGCTATCACAAAACTCATTGATTCTGCGTTCATTAAGAAAACGCCCAAAATGAGTATTACCGGTAACATGCGACGGAGCGGTATTTGCCATTACGTATTCAACACATTCCAGAGAGGCTCCTTTCACGTATTCGCCGTTATAATAAAGCATCTCGTTTGCAAGGTGACGACCAGTAAGAAATTCACTAACTGTAAACTCTGGAATCTTGGAATTAATGAACAGCCAGCTTTTATAGCTACTAACATCATCCAAACGAAGAGATCCTAAACCACCAGTTCCCTCTGTTGCACGAATCCAACAAGGAAATCCAATTTCTTTTTCAACATCTTCAAAACAAGGATTTTCCTGTGTAACCTTGATTGTCTTTGGAATAAAATCTGTTCCCTCGAGTAAATCAGCCATAATGGATTTATCTCTCAATGATTCAGATAGAAGCTTGCATCCCATGAATACCGGACAAGGAAACTTACCATTCTTTTCGTAGTACTCTCCCCATTCAACAATTTCAGCCTCTGGCTGCACGAACGCATAATCAATCTTCTTATCTTCCACTAATTTTTCAATCCAAGGAAAATAATTTGGATTTGAACAACGAGGACAAATGTAATACTCATCCACAAGTTTCCTGCCATCTTTAAGTGTTATAAAGAAACCCATCGCTTTTTTTTCAACATCACAACCAATCACTTTGTAATCAGGGTGATTTTCTCTAATAATCGTAGTAATAGATCTCGGGGTCAAACCGCCAATACCAGTAACTAAAATTGTTTTACTCATCTTAATCTCCTTTATTTCTTTTTTACTCAAATCATTCTCTAATAACTTCTTGAATTTTATTCTGTTCTTCCACAGTCATCTTGTTATCACTCGGAAAGCACCCCCGCGTTGACTATATCAGCATCAACAGCCTCGCATCCACTAGCTATGTATGATCTAATGATTTCATCTCTGCTCACGATCTCATGGATTCTGTGCATTGGATTCCATATTGGGCGGTCTTCAGCACTGAGAGGATCAATAGTATCAAGGATTTCTGCTTGGCAATTTTTATTTATCGTACATCTGTGTACCATTTCCGCAATTTCTTCCCACACTTCCACAACAAATTCCCAGCTACAGCACCTATCATGTTACTAATCACATCATCTACTTCAGCTAACCCTCTTGCAGTTATGTACTGTGTAACTTCAATCAATGCTGAACTTCCCAGTGCTATTATAGCCACAAGCATCCATTTCTTTTCCACAATTCCACTTAAAAAAAGGCCAAATGGTATGAACAAGAAAATGTTATTTATGTACTGAATAACAACTGACCATCCTTGTGGCTCTCCATCAATCCACATCCGAAGTCCCCAGAACAATCCGAGTTCAAACTCGCGTTCTTTTATTGTTCTACTCAGCAACGTCATCCAAACTATAAAACCGCAGTAAGCTAAAAACAGCACCCACCACTTCTTACTCAAAACATCCTCTAATAACTGCAATAACAGCATCCTGCTCTTCCTCAGTCATCTTATTGTCGCTCGGCAAGCAAACACCGCGCTGAAAAATATCAGCACCAACGTCCTCAACGCCACCAGCTATGTAAGCATTTGTTCTACATCTCAAACTACCATCTCTGCCCACAACCTCATGCATTCTGTACATAGGCTGCATATGCATTGGCTTCCATATTGGTCTTCCTTCAGCGTTAATACTGCTTATTGCTTCCAGCATTTCAGTCGGACAAGTCTTGCCAACTTCCTTTACGTAAGCAACGTCACACTCACCTCTGACCTGCTTGCACATAGCATCGTCATCAATAATGATCGCGGAAAGCCAATAGTTTGGTTCAGTGCCTTCTACTATAGGATTCATCTTAATCGGCAGGCCTTTCAAGCCTTCTGCATACCTCTCGTAGACTTTCTTTTTCTGTTCGATGTGTTCTTCCAGATAGTCATACTGCCCTCTGATAACTCCAGCAATAACATTACTCATTCGGTAGTTATAACCAACCTCTTCATGCTGATACCATGCGGCATTTTCGCGGCTTTGGGTAGACCATTTTCTGGTTTTATTTGCGTCTTCTAAACTATTTGTCAGCAGGCATCCACCACTGGATCCAGTGATGATTTTATTGCCATTGTATGAAATTGCACTGTAATCACCAAAGCTGCCACACTGTCTGCCATCAATGGTCGCACCCATCGCCTCAGCTGCATCCTCAATCAGAAGTGCTCCATGCTTTTCACAGATTCGTTTAATCTCATCCATTCTTCCAGGGAAGCCATAAAGCTCAGCACTAATAACAAGCTTCACGTCCGGATACATCTCAAAAGCCTTCTCCAAAGCTACAGGATCCATGTTCCAACTATCTCTTTCTGTGTCGATGAAGATTGGAATGCCTCCTTCGTAGACAACTGGGTTCAGAGTAGCATCAAAGGTCATATCGCTACAGAAAACGCATTTTCCTTCAACAGCACCATGGCTTATTGCCGGCTTACCATATAATCTTTCACCAGCCAGTTTTACGCACAAATGCAATGCAGCCGTACATGCAGACAGTCCAACTGCATACTTCACTTCAGCTTTTTCTGCTGCAATTTTTTCAGCTTCATTTATATTTGCACCAACAGTACTCATCCAGTTGGTTTCGTATGCCTCTGTGACATACTTCAGTTCCTCCCCGTGCATGGTAGGAGATGCAAGCCAGACTTTCTTAGAAAACGGTTTAATATCAGTACCTTTGAACATGATGTTGTGCTCCTTTATTCGCTATTTCTAATTATTTTAAAGTGCCCACTAGAAATTCCAGTGCTTTCTTTAAATCTTTACATATCAGTCAGATTGCCGTCTGACTATTTTTTCTTATCTAGGATAGTAACCAGCAATATTCCGGCAGAATTGGCATAGGTCAAAACTGCCAATATCACCATAAGTATTTCATACTCTGTCATATCGCCCATCACCTCCTCTCGGAGGCACCTTCCTTTTTAACGGACACTAGAGCTTTTTGGTTCTGACCATTATTCCCGGCAAAGAACAATCATCAGAAATAAAAAACTCGTCATACCTGAATCTGCCGTTATGACTTGCTATGTACAAAATACAGAGTTAATATGCAAGCAAACCAGATAAAAAGGTTGTTAAAACATGCCCCAAACCTGTTCTATTAGAAGAACAAATTTAAGGAGAAATACTACTATGCTTTACGAAGACCATGTAACACTGCAAATGAAAACTACTGCTTATGGCTCACCCATGACAAAAACCATGGAGGCTGATGCAGAACTTACGCCTATTGGCAGCAAGGTACAAATTAACCTTGGATTGAGTAACAAAGACCTACGTATGCATCGATTTAAAATTGAAGAAGGCAGTATCATTCTTCACTCATCCGGTGCCTACAAATGTGAGGAGTATTCCGTTACCGGAAGACCGCACCACATCCTTTTGTTAGCCAGTCGCATTGAGTAAAATCTGCATTGCTGGGGCTGCCGCATTTACTGCGGTGGCTCTTTTTCTTTTTCAATGTTCTTAGATCGCCTTTTCAGGAGATCTGATTAGCACACCATTGGGATAATATGCTCATCAGGTATTCTGAAAATGTTATTTAGCCAAGGTTTCGAGAAAACTACTACTTTGAAATAATATCGGCTCAGTGCAACGACCGCTGATAAGGATTTACATAGTGAAATGCGAATTATCTCCTCAGGTTTTCATGTACTGTACACCCATAAACGGTTTGCTCTTAAACTGCTCACCGCACTTTGTGTAACCACTATATATAGTGGTTATTATAACTTTCAAACACAATATATAGTGTTTTCTCTTAAGCAGCCCTTAAATTACTTTCATTAAAGGATATAAATTTCCATTGGTGGAATAAAATATCCCTTGCATGACCAGTAATAACACCGCGGCTAACCACGCCACCAATAATTATTTTCTATCTCTTCCAGTAATGACTTGCTATGTACGAAAAGTAATGGCATTATCACAATACCAAAACAGGAAAAAAGTTTATGATAACGGTTGTTAATACCCTATCTTAACCTGTTCTAGTAGAAGGAGGATTTCAAAATGAAAATCGACACAATCACCATCATTGGAAAAAGTCCCAAAAACCGAAGACCCAAAGCTTCTAAGCTAGAGGCTTTCATTTTTGAGGAGCAGCCATATCCAGTATTCGCTCCAACCATCTCATGCAGAGACCTTGAAAAAGGTTGCTTCTATCTGGAGGAAGGTACCCTCATTCTCTGGAGTAGTAATCTTTACAGCTGCAA
>JAQUUB010000261.1 GCA_028694115.1 Lachnospiraceae bacterium | reverse complement strand
TACTTATTACATTATTACATCCCGTTCCATCCTTTTTATAATTTGTACACCCCAGAAAATAGTCTTTCCCCCTTGCTGGCTTGACTATAAGGTACCCATCTCTACAGTGGTCACACTTTTGTATCGATAATTTACCGCCTTTATACTCATTTGTCATAAATCCACAAACTTCGGGTTCGTTAGTACAGATATATAAACGAAGTCCATACGAATTTTTGTATTTGAACTGTAATGGATATCCACATATAGGGCATGTCTTTCGCCCAAATGTTCTGGGCTTCGTTTCATTCCAACTTCCTTTTATAACAACATTTTTATAGTCCCTTTTTAGCTCCAGAAGAAATTCAGAGGGATTTTGCTCCGGTGCAACACAGTAGACCCTATTTTTCGTTCTCGTCATTGCAACATAAAATAGTCGACGTTCTTCCGCATAATCAATGGAACGGTCTCCTTTTATAACAAACGATAAGACCGGATCGTCCTCAATTTTTGAGGGGAATCCATAAGTTTCGTTCTTACCATTAATAATAATAACTTCATCGTACCCCAGTCCTTTTGACGAATGCGCTGTCATAAATGTAATATCAAGAAACGGATATTTTACACTCTTAATTTTATTCTTTTTTCGATGATACTCAAATATGCCTGACTTTTCTAACTGATCACCATCAAAACCAAATCTGCCCAACAACAATATGGATTCTGCCTCTCGACCTTCTTTTTTTCCATATTTCATAATTTGTTCCAATGCAGTCTCAACTGCGTGAGCCGTTGCAAAATTCACACCACTTCTACGATTTCCATCTTTTCCCTTATTGGTTCCATCATATGTATAAGTAATCACGGGGTCACTAATTTGTTTTGGTGATTCTAGTCTTTTAGAAATTTGTTCAGTATTTTTCTGAATAAAGTTTCCAGCAATATCGATTACTTCTTGTGAATTGCGATATGTCTTAACAATTTTCAAAAGTTTTGCATATCCCATTTTTTCTTGGAATTTCGTAAAAAGAGTTATATCTGATCCGCTAAACGCATATATTGATTGCCAATCATCTCCCACTGCAATAATTTTTGCATCAGTCACTTCTGAAAGTGCCTTAGTCAAATCAAAACGCTGACGTGAAATATCTTGATATTCGTCTACTATTATATATTTGAAATCCAACTTCTGTTTCATTTCTTTTACATCTCGTAAAATTCTAGCAGACTCATTTATCATATCTTGAAAATCAACGGCCTTGTTTTCTTTTAAATATTTTTCATATTCTAAAAAACAGTCATTACAAATTTCTAAAAATAATCTTGTTCTGACATTTTGTGTAGAATGATACATCCTATTGAACTCATCTTCTGTATATCCATTCACCTTAAAATTGGAAATAAATCTGCAAATAAGATTGATTAATTTACGCACATATCTATTCTCTTCACCTGCCACAAGCATTTCCATAACTTCTTTATTTGATCTTTGCTTTAGTTCAAATCCCTCTTCTTCTAACTTTCCTTTTAAATGATTTAGTAATGATTTTCCATCTAAATATTTTGAAAATGTATATATTAAAATTGTACCATGTTTGCGATGCAACGCTACTTTATCATTTACTGCCTTTTTATAAGCTTCTACTTCTTTATCACTAAATCTATCGTTCTTCCCATCCTCAGTTATTCCAAAGTGCTCAATATACGCAATTTTTCCATCCTGTTTAATAATAAAATCTGGTGTATATGGTTTTCGAGCATACATAATATCATACTGATAAATTGGTTCATATTCGTAATCAATATTATTCAGATAGAGAAAATTTGCTATCTCTACTTCTTGATGAGACCGTAATACTTCGTTTTGTATTGTAACAGATTTTTTTGAGCGCGTATCAATAACTTCTCTTTTGAAATTTTCTAAATCACTTCGCATGGTAGAATAATTTGCCTTTGCTATTTGATTAAAAAAAGCATTTAAGTCTTCGCCTTCGTATGGCGCATCAAAATACGTCGCAAAGAACATAATTAATTTATTGACCATACTTTCATTCTGCATAATGGAGCCTCTAAAGTAGTCTCTTATGACAAAGTACAATTTTGACCCTTCTACAATATTTAATTTTTCATCAGGTGCATTTTTATGAATAATCGCATTTCCTGTTGAATGAAATGTTGCAATTGGACATTCAATTTTCAGGTCATTATTTATTTTTTCTTTTAACTCATTAACAGCTTTATTTGTAAATGACACAACCAAAATCTGTGAGGGCTGAATTTTTCTCATCTCAACAAGATACTTTACCTTTGCCGCAACCGTTGTTGTTTTTCCAGCTCCGGCTCCCGCAATAACTAGACTATAGTCTTCATCTGTTAATATTACCCGACGCTGATCATCATCCAATAATATGTTTGGATCAACAGCTTTCAAAATATTATCCAGATATTCCCTTTCACTTAGCATTTTATTAGAGACAAAATCTTCATTATGTTGAGCAACAATAGATTCAAATTTCAAATACAAGTCAATGGTCTTTTTTATCTGGGCAAAATCAGTACAGTTTTTTTCACAAAATAAATCCAACATATCACCCTCTTTAAGCGCAATAAAAAAATCCATGTCTTCCTTATATTGAAGAAATTTGTCCTTAAAATCACGTTTAGCAATGTATCTATCTTCTTGCAAAATGCTGTTCATACATTCTGAGAGACTTAATAAATGCAATACTTTTGCATTTTGTTCTACAGTGATATTTTCACTCTTTAATTCAATATTTTTTTTAGTTTTGAACAAATTCCGAAGAAATCCCATACATACATTCCTCTTTCATTTTTCTCATTTTGTAGACCATATAATAAACAAAATACCGTCTTGTCCAGGCGGTATTCATACAGCAACTGGCTACCATTTTACAGGCCCTAAAGCTTTGCGTCACTGTCTTTCGACAGATTTGCCTCATCAAATTATATCTTACCATAATAAAGTACTTTTTACTATTACCAGAACACTTTCTCCAAAAATGAGTAATCCGGGACTGATTACACCGCCTGTCCGGACTACGGAAACCGCACTACCGGTTTAAAGGAAACCAGCATTCCGGTGTTGGAAACCATTTAAATATAAATGTCTTATAATGAATCTATGCACCGCATGGGTGTAAATTCATTATAAGGAGGTCACTTTCATGACCAAGTATCGCGAGATTCTGAGACTTCATAGCCTCAACCTCAGTCAACAGACGATTGCAGATAGCTGCAG
>JAQUUB010000107.1 GCA_028694115.1 Lachnospiraceae bacterium | reverse complement strand
ATTTTTTAAAGTCTGAGGAAATTGAAGGTATTTTAGGAAATAGTGATTTTGTGTATTTGCTCAATCAGAATGCAAAAGATCAGCATATCTTAGCGGACAAGTTAGGATTGTCGGATAAACAGTTAGATCATGTAACAAACTCTGACCAAGGTTGTGGATTATTACTCTTTGATAATGTAGTCATTCCATTTGTTGATAAATATCCAACGGACACCAAGACCTATGCGATTATGAACACTAAACCAGAGGAAGCAGCCCAAAAGGAAGAGGAGAAATAGTCCATGGTAAAGAACGAAAGCGAAAAGACATCAGATACTTTTCATTCCGATGCTAATCGTTTTACCAAAAGTACTGGTTCTGAATTCGTAGGAAGTAAAAAGCTTGATCGATTGGATCGGAAAGCAAAAAAATCGGATAAAAAGGTAGAAAAGGTAAAACAGAAAATTCCTAAGAAAACGGAATATACCTTAAAGCGTGTCTTGGATGAAGAAACAGGCCAGGGGAAATATGTCATTGCTGCTATTGAAAAAAATAAACCTTTGAAAAGAGCAGGACTTACGAAACATGCAGCACAGAGGTTGGGACATGAAAGCAGAAATAAAGTGCATGGAAAAATCTCGGAACTAGAAAAAGAAAATTCAGCAGTGGAGGGTGCCCATAAGACAGAGCAAAAAGTGGAGGATGTGTACGATTTTGTAAAGAGGCATCATAAGACGAAACATGAACGCACCTTAAAAAAAGTAGCAAAACTGGAAACGAAGCAGTTCAAAGCAGATGTGAATTTCAGATATCAGAAGTTCTTGGAAGAAAATCCAGAGATGAAAAAGAAGCATATGCAGAAACTATTTCAGAAAAATCGTATCAAGAGAGATTACGCAAAAGCAAAACGTGCAGGAGCTGCAACAAAATCAGCTGGGCAGGCGGTTCAAAAAACTGCATCCAAAGCAACAGCAGTTGCAAAGAAATTGCAGGAGATCTTAGCACAACATGCTTCTTTAATCGTGACAATTGGTATATTTGCTATTTTACTTATCATGATAATGACCGCTGTTTCATCTTGTGGTGCGATGTTTGTAAATACCGTATCAACAACTTTGGCAGGTAGTTATATTAGTAAACCAGCGGAGCTTGATGCAGTAGATGCCTATTTTACAAAAAATGAAATGGATCTTCAGGACCAGATTGATGCGATAGAAAGTGATTATCCTCGATATGATGAATATTCCTATAACATTGGAGCAATTGGGCATAATCCATTTACGTTGATTAATTATTTGTCAGCAAAGTATTTGGAATTTGTAGCAAGTGAAGTTGAAAGTGAAGAACAGAGTTTATTTAATGCCATGTATCAATTAACCATAACACCAACAACAGAAACAAGAATGCGAACAGTTATTAATCCAGAGACTGGGGAAGATGAGGAAGAAGAATACGAAGTATCCATATTAAAAGTAGTGCTTAATGTCACTCCATTAGAATCCTTAGTAACAGGTCGAATGGATATGGAGCAGAATGAAATGTATACCCTATATGGGGAAACAAAGGGATTATTACAGATGTTTGCAACACCAGTCGATTTGTATTGGTACAATTATATCAGTAGCTATTATGGATATCGTAAGAACCCAAACACTGGTAATCGTGAATTTCATAGAGGATTGGATATTGCAGTTCCAACAGGAACAACTGTGAAAGCAACTCACGATGGAACAATTACAGTAGCCACCTATGACAGTTATTATGGGAATTATGTGGAGATTACTAATAGCAAAGGGTATGTTACCAAGTATGCGCATTTGGACAGCCTAAGTGTAAGCCAAGGACAAAGTGTTACAACTGGAACCGTACTTGGAACCACAGGAAATACGGGAAGCAGTACCGGAAGTCATTTGCATATTGAATGTCTGTATAACGGGGAGTATTATAACCCGTTATTTTATTTTGATGTAGGTACAGGAACCTTGTATGGAGAAATACCCGGAGGAGGTGGAGGAAGTGCAACACCACCGGAATCCTATGATGATGCTACCGTACAGAGATTATTTAATGAAGCGACCAGATACATTGGAATGCCTTACACTTTCGGTGGAACACCACCTTCTTCGTTTGATTGTTCTGGTTTTGTCTGTTGGTCGTTTAGTAATAGTGGAGTCCATGATTTGCCAAGAACCACAGCACAGGGGATTTACAATCAGTGCACACCAATCTCTGCAAGTGATGCAAAGGCAGGAGATCTGATCTTTTTCCAAGGAACCTATAACACAGGTGATGGAAGGGCTGTTACTCATGTTGGTATCTATTGTGGAAATGGGGTCATGTTGCATTGTGGTGATCCAATTGGATATGCAAGTGTGAATACACCTTATTGGCAGAATCATTTTTATTCTTATGGCAGATTAAATTAACAGAAAGTGAGGTTAGAATGACGAAAGATCGAATTGAAAAAGAATTAATGAAAGTCCATGATCAGCTTGCGGCATTGCAAATAAAAGCAAGGGATCTGGAGGAACAAAGGCAGATGGCAGAGGATGCCGAAGCAATGAAAATAATAAAGAAACACAAAATCTCATCCGAGAAACTACAGCTTTTAAATAAACTGAGTGAGGATGAGATTTTTCAATTATTAGCAGAGAGAGAAAAGGAGATAAAGAACCATGAAAACAAAATTGAAATCTAGGGCAATTGTATCTTTACTATTGTCAGGCGTGCTCTTTACCATGCCAGTTGGTGCATTTTTAATGAATAGTGGAAATGCAACATCCGTATTTGCATCCGATGGTGAAGTAGAAGAAGTTACAGAAATACCAATTGAAGTTGAAAAAGCAGACTGTATTTGTATAGATAAATGTAGCCAGTATGAAACAAATAAAGATTGCCCTGCATGTAGTGCAAATTATGCAGACTGCGAATACATTACTCCGAACGTGAAATTAACTATTACAACTCCATCAGGATGGTATAGCAACGGTACAAAGGTAATGCTTGCGGTGGAGGATACAAAAAAGACAGGAAACTTTGAGGCGCAGATGGTAGAAGCAAAAATATCCCAGAATGGAAGTTGGACGGATGTAACGGAAGATATGTTTATTGAAATTTCTGAAAACTGTACGATTTATATGAGGGTTACCGATCAGAAGGGGAAGACCTATGAGAAAAATCGTTATATCAAATGCTTTGATTTTACGAAACCAACCTTAAATGCTGCAGTAAGTAATGGACTGTTAAGTGTGCAGGCTCATGATACAGATTCTGGAATTGTAAAGGTATATGTGAATGGCTATGAATTTAAAGAGTTAAATAATGGGGTACTAAATGTAAGATTGCAACAATTTGATGCGGGCTATCAGTATTTTACTATCCAAGCAATGGACAATGCAGGAAATATGTCAGAGGTATATAAAACAACCAATCCTTATTATACGGACCCAGAAACCAAGGACAGCAATACTACAAGTAATCCGGCAGAACAGCTTCAAGTCAATGCACAGGCAAGTGCCCCGTCTTCTGCAACGGCAACCGTTACGGAGCATACCAAAACAGATAGCATTGGGAATACCATATCGGAAAGTAGTATAGGTAGTAATACCGCAGATACCACCAAAACAGGGGATAGTGAAGATACAGAGAAGGGCAAAGAATTTTATACCATTCAGACAGAGTCTGAAAAGACCTTTTATCTAATTGTTGATAGAGATAGTGAGGAAGAAAAGGTGTATTTTTTAACGGAAATTGATGAGAATGATTTACTAAATACCACAACCAATGTGGATGAAACTCTTCCTAAAAATTCGGCTGCATTAGAATCGGCAATTCCAACATCTGACGAAGCATTATCAAATAACAATTTAGAAAATATGGATACAGCAACGGATGCCAAGGAACTTACAACAGCGTCTGGAGAAGAAGTAGAAACACCAGCAGAGGCAGAGCCAGTAAAAAAAGATAACGGTATGTTTACCTGGATTCTGTTAGGAGGAGCTGGACTTCTTGTTATTCTAGGTGCTTATTACATAAAAGTTGTACGTAAGAAGGATGGCGATTTTCTAGATGAAGATGATGAGGACGATGAAGAAGTTTATGAAAATGAAGACGACGATTTAAAGGACGATGATTTTTTTGATAATAAGGATGATAACGAGGATGAGCAAGGGAAGGAGGAATAATTTATGCAATTAGTAATAGCAGAAAAACCAAGTGTAGCAAGGAGTATTGCAGAAGTGCTTGGTGCGACAGATAAAAAAAATGGGTATTTAGAAGGAAATGGTTATATTGTTTCTTGGTGCATTGGACATTTGGTGGAGTTAGCACAGCCAGATGCTTATGGTGAACGTTATGGAAAATGGTCCTATGATAATCTTCCCATTATGCCAACTACATGGAAATACATGGTAAAGGAAGATACCAAAGCCCAATATCAAGTACTATATCAACTTATGGGAGATAATCGAGTGGATACCGTTATTTGTGCAACCGATGCGGGACGAGAGGGAGAACTTATCTTTCGACTTACCTATAAAATGGCAGAATGTAAAAAAGCAACCAAACGTCTTTGGATCTCTTCTATGGAAGAACGTGCAATTAAAGATGGATTTGATAATTTGAGACCTGGTAGCGATTATGACCATTTATATATGGCAGCACTTGGTAGACAACAGGCTGACTGGCTTGTGGGACTTAATGGTACAAGATTATTTACCGTTTTGTATGGTGGAAAGACGTTAAAGGTTGGAAGAGTACAGACGCCTACACTTGCAATGCTAGTGGATAGGGAAACAATGATTCTGAATTTTGTAAAAGAAAAGTATTATACCACTCATTTAGATATGAATGGTTTGGATGTTGCTACGAAACGTATCGATGATAAATTACAGGCAGAGGCAATTATGCAAAATTGTCAGAATAAGCAGGCTCGTATCTCAAAAGTTATAAAAGAAGAGAAAACAATTGCGCCACCTAAACTTTATGATCTTACAACGTTACAAAGAGATGCCAACCGATTATTTGGATTCACAGCAAAGCAGACCTTGGAATATACCCAAAGTCTTTATGAAAAGAAGCTGGTTACCTATCCAAGAACAGACAGTCAGTATCTAACCGATGATATGGAAGAAAATGTATCAGCAGTCATAAAAGCGATTCAATCTGAATTACAATTTGCCAAAGCATTTACGTTGTGTCCGGATATAAAAAGAATTTTGAATAGTAAGAAGGTTTCTGATCATCATGCAATTATTCCTACGGTGGAAATTTTAAAAGTAGAGTTATCCTCTTTGCCAACAGCAGAAAATAAAATACTATCGCTTGTAGCAAACAGACTTCTTTGTGGAACTGGAACAAAGTATTTCTATGAAAAGACTGGTATAGAAGTAGATTGTGAAGGCAATACATTTGGTGCTTGTGGAAAAGTTGTTAAGGATTTTGGATGGAAAGAGTTGGATGATGCTTTCCGTAGTGCGCTTGTCATCAAAGAAGAAAAAGAACCAGATGCAGAAGCGAAATCCTTACCAGATATTTATGAAGGCATGGTGTTTGAGCAAGTAGAAAGTAAGATATTAGACCATGATACCACTCCACCAAAGCACTATACAGAAGATTCTTTGCTTAGTGCAATGGAACGAGCTGGGGCAGAGGATATGGGTGAGGAAGTGGAACGTAAGGGACTTGGAACACCAGCTACTAGAGCAGATATTATAGAAAAATTAGTCAAAGATGGTTTCGTGAAGCGTGAGAAAAAACAAATGATTCCAACAGACGATGGCATGAAACTAATTATGATTCTTCCTGATATTATAAAATCCCCAAAACTCACAGCAGATTGGGAAAATGATCTGACACTTGTATCAAGGGGAGAACTTAACTTATCCACTTATATGAATGGAATTGAAACGATGGTACAGGATTTGGTTAACACCTATCACGAAGTGTGTGATGAGAATAAAAAGCTGTTTTCTGTAGATCAGAAACCACTTGGAAAATGTCCGAAGTGCGGTGGAGAGATTCTAAAAGGAAAATATGGACCATATTGCAGTAAAAAATGCGGTATGAATGTGGGACGGGCAATGGGAGCCACCTTATCGGATGACGAACTTATTACGTTATTAAATGGAAAGAAGTTGCTTATGCAGGGATTAAGAGGGAGAAGTGGCAAGGTTTATGCTGCTTACTTGATTCCAAAAGGAATTGAAGATTTCTCGTACGTGAAAGATGGAAAAGAAATAACAGGGTCGCAGTTTAAATTCGAGATGACATTTCCTAAGAAAAAAACAGCGATAAAAGAATAACCATAGGTAGTAGGGCAGTAGATCAAAACATGATTTACTGCTTTTATTATAGAAAAAATCATAAGGAGATTATAGAAAAATGAGTGAAGGAATGGAAAAGCAAGGAGAACCGACAGGAAACGAAAATGAAACAAAGGCAGAGAAATTTGTCAGATTAGGCGAATATCGTATGAATAAAGTGGTAAAAGCAATGGGGCAGCTGGAGCATCTTAGCAATCGAAGTAGCTATGAGTACAGCAATGAACAGGTGGATATGATGTTTGTGCACCTGGAACAGAAATTAGCAGATTGCAGGACGAAATTTGGTAGTCCAAAAAGTGAAACTAAAACATTTAAATTCGGAGAAAATTAGGAGGATACAATCATGAGACCAGAAGTAGAAATTAGAGATCGTAAAAAAGAGGAAAATAGAAAGATAGCATATGCACAAGGTATGGTGCAGATTTTAAAATCCAAAAAAGAAAAGGCAGGTAAATAATATGATGAACTATGATGAATTTAAAGGTAGCATACAGGATCAGATTAAAGATTTTTTGCCAGAGAAATATGAAGACGCCGATGTACAGATTCGTGAGGTATTGAAAAATAATGACACGCTATTGGATGGATTAACCGTTGTAGGCACAGAGAGTAACATCTCGCCAACCATTTATCTCAACGATTTCTTTGATGACTATGAGAATGGTAGACCAGTAGAGGACATTTTGCAAAAAATTGCAGATATTTATGTAAATAGTGATCAGAATATTAATTTTGATGCTTCATTGGTAACAGATTTTGAGAATGTGAAGGATAAAATCGTTTGTAAAGTAGTGAATAGAGATGCAAATGAGCATATGTTAGAAAATTTTCCTCACAAGGATTTGGAAGATTTGGCAGTTATTTACCAGATTGCCTTAGGTGGAGATGGAGATGGTATTGCCACAATTAATATATCAGATCAGTTATTAGATGGTTATGGAATTAATAAAGATGAATTACATGATATTGCGGTTCGAAATACAGAGGAGCTTCGTCCAGCATCTTTTAGAAGGATGCAGGAAGTTATTATGGAAATGATGGGTGCTTCTGAAATGGCGGATATGGGTATGGATGCAGATATGGATATGTCTGGTGGAATGCCAATGTATGTTCTGACAAATGAAGATAAAATGCATGGAGCAGCAACAATGCTTTATCCTAATTTGATGGATGAGATTGCAGAAAAAGTGGGTGGGGATTTCTTTATTTTACCCTCATCGCTCCACGAACTTTTAATTATACCTAAGGACTCAGGAGCGGAACGAGTAGAACTTGAAAACATGGTGCAGGAAGTAAATGCTACGCAGGTTGCACCGGATGAGGTGTTATCAGATCATGTGTATGAGTATGATGCAAAAGAGCACGAATTATTCCGTAGCGATAAAGCGGAAGAACGGCAGGAACGAAAAGAAGCTGAAAAAGTGAATACAATGGATAGAGGTAAGGAAGAAAAACCTAAAGAAAAAGAGTCATTAAAACAGAAACTTCCAGAAATGAAAACCAAAGCAGATGCAATTAATCAGACAAAGGATAAAGGTAAAGGCTTGAAAAAAGAAGCTGTAATATAAATAATTAGGGGCGGTTTGTGAAATTTGCAGGCTGTCCCTTATTATTGTGAAGGGGATTTGAATATGTAATGATTGTTCTTTTTCTTGATGAATAAATATGGTAAAATTAGAGAAAGAAATATACGGATAAAATGAGCAAATAAAGGAGAATACCATGCGGCTAGATAGTATTGAACAAAATGGTATAAAAGTCGTTATCGTTATCAGCAGCGAAAATGTAATTACAGACACACAGTCAGCACTGGATTTGTTAGCGACGGTAAACTATGAAACTGGAGCAAATAGGATTGTGATTAAAAAGGAAAATGTAGTAGAATCATTCTTTGTACTGAGTTCAGGATTCGCTGGAGAAGTTTTGCAAAAGTTTGTTAACTATCAGACAAAAGTTGCAATATACGGAGATTACACTAGGTATACAAGCAAACCTCTAAAGGATTTTATATATGAGTCAAACAAAGGAAATAATATTTTTTTCGTAGAAACGAAAGAAGAAGCGATAGAAAGGCTTGCAAATAGCCGATAAGGTAACAAATTTCAATTTTCGAGGTACTGTAACTTTACATAGTAGCAATAATGGGAAGCTGAAATATGATAAGTTTGAACGACAATCATTAAAAGTTGAAACAAGTTATAATTAGTAACATTTAGATTTCTGGATATTTATACCATTTAATGAAGATTAACAATAAAACATAGTCTATAACTCATATTATTCTTATACAAGAGTTCACATTCGTAGTAAGATAAGACACATTATCATTAAATTTTATTTTATCAGGAGGTTAACAAGTAATGAATGGAGATATGATTACTTTTTTAAAGAAAAAAGATTATATAATGGTTAATGATGATTTAGGTGGAGGTTCATTCGGAAAAGCAGTGTTATTGCAAGATCCTTTTATTAATGAGTTATTTGTAGCAAAAATGTATAAACCTATGTATGAGGAAATAAAAGAAAAGTTTTATACTAATTTTTTAGATGAAATAAAAATACTTCACAAGTTAAATCATCCAAATATCGTAAGAATATATAATTATTACGCTTATGAAGAATACAGTACTGGTTATATAATCATGGAATATGTCGAAGGTAAAAATATTGATAAATTCTTTGAAGAATATACTGGTATTTGGGATGAAGTATCATTAGATGATATATTTTTACAATTGATAGAGGCTTTTGTGTGTATTGAAGAGAAGAAAATTATACATAGAGATATAAGAGAAGGAAATATATTAATAGACAAAGATGGTGTAGTTAAGATTATTGATTTTGGAATTGGAAAAATTTTTGCTGAAGAAAAAGAAATTTATGACAGTTTAGTAGTTGATATTAATAGAGCAAATTCAGACACTCTTCCTAAAGAATATTATGATGGTGTATATACATCTAAAACAGATATGTTTTATCTAGCTGAGTTATTTAGTCGATTATTACAATTATATTTGAGGGATGATTATTTGGATTTCTCATATCATAATATATTAAGTAAAATGATGATGAAGAAACCAGAAGATAGATATAATAGCTTTAGTGAAGTTAAAGAAACTATCAATAAACATGATTTTATTAATCTTCCAATATCAGATGAGGACAAGCGTACTTATCAGTCATTTGTAAATATTATATTTTATTCTTTATCTTCATTTGTAAATGAACAAAAATTTAATTATGATACTAATAGTTTCGTTTTAAAACTGGAAAATACATTAAGAAATAATTTGTTTGAGGATGTCATTCAAAAGAATGCAGATGTCATTGGAAGTATAGTAATATGCGGATTTAAATATTCTAATGAAGTTGAAATTTCATGTGATGCTGTAAAAAGATTTTTAAATTGGTATAAAAAGTCTACAGAAGAGTCAAAAAAATTGATTTTAAGTAATATAATAAGCAAACTGTCAACAATTAATATTATTAATGAATATGAGGAACTACCATTTAACTAAAAGATCATATGATAAAATGTTCTTAATTAGGGTGTTTTTTACGAGATGAACAAATAGAAATTAGCAAGTTTGACTAGCATACGATCGGTTGCTCTTCGTAATGGATTTTTACTAGAACATTGTAAGTAGTTTGGAATACTTCCCATTATACAATTGCTATAAAATTAAATACAAAAGAAAAATCTTGAATTTATAGAATAAATTAATAAAGAAATTAAGCAATAAATTCATAATAACAGCGATAGGGCGTATAGAACAAAATCTATACGCCTTATTTTTTTACAGAAAAAGGAGGGACGAGTAGATGTCAAAATATTATGATATAGCCAGTCTTGCGCAGGAAGTATCAGCCCAAATTGTAAAAAATGAAGCAGAGTGGACGCGGTATCTAACGACTGCAGCAAGACTTTATAAGTATCCATTCAAGGAACAGATGTTAATCTATGCACAGAGACCAGATGCAACAGCCTGTGCTTCCATAGAAACCTGGAATGAGCGGATGAATTGCTGGGTCAACAAAGGTGCAAAAGGAATTGCTTTAATTGATGAAGATTCCGATAGAAACAAATTAAAATATGTATTTGATGTATCGGACGTACATAAAGCAGTAAGAATTGGTCGAGATCCTAATTTATGGGTGTTACAGGAAGAACAAAAGCAGGTAGTGATTAAGCAGTTAGAAAAAACGTATGGTACTACTAACAAAGATCACCCATTTGAAATAAGATTAATGGAACTTGCTAATAGTATTGCAGAAGATTTCTACCCTGAATTGATTGCAGATTTGGAATATGTAAAAGAGGGTAGCTTCCTAGATGGATTGGATGCTCAGAATACAGAAATCAGAGTTCGAGAAACATTGTCTTCCAGTATTGCATTTGTTTTATTAAGCAGATGTGGCTTTGATATGGAAGAATGGAAAAATGAACTTAATTTTGATTTTGTCCATGATTTTAGTAGCGTTGAAACACTATCTATTTTAGGGAATGCAACAACAGATATGGCACAGCCTGTTCTTATGGAGATAGGCAGAACCATAGGCGCATATGAGAGAAATAAGGAAAAAAATATTGCACATGGAGAACAGTTTGCCACACTAGATGAAAATAGTCAAAAAGAGCTTGCAAATGAGTCTGGTTTGCACTATAATGCGTTAAAGTGTGAAAGCGAAATGCAAGATAATAAAAATGAAACTGGTGAATTAGCAAATATAGAAAGGGGAATGCAGAATGAATATAACATACGAGAAGAATGGGGATTACCTAGTTCCGAATCTGGTAGCGAACAAGGAAACAGATGGAACATTAACGAAATTCGGACAGATGAGAAAGAATTACTTAAAGGATCATCGCAGCGGGATTTACACAGGAATGCTTCTGAAGGGAACATTGAAGGAACATCTATTACAGATTCAGGAGCAAGCCGAACAGAGAATGAGCCTCTTAATGGAACAGATGAGCAAGGAAGAGGGAGTTACAGAAAAACTGAAAGCAACCGATCAGATGATTTGGGTAGCGAAAATGAACAGTATTCGCAATATAGCAGAGGAAGTAGTCTTGAAGGAACTGATTTACAATTAAACAGTGGTAATTTAGAGCCGGGCATGGAAAAGATGTCCGGTTTTTCTTTTGCAGATTTGCAAAAACCAAATGGACTGTATCAGCAGATGGATCTCTTTCAAAGCTTTGAGGAGCAGGTGGGAAATGTTGTTGCTGCAGAAGCTGCAATTAAGCATGAAACACCCATTGGATACACTGTTCCGGATAAAGTAATTGATGATATTCTTAGAACTGGTGGTGGCAGAGATAACAATAAAAAAAGAATTTATGCAAAATACATACAGCAGAAAACACCAGAAGAAATGACAACATTTTTACAAAAGGAATATTCCACAACTGGTAAGGGATTTATGATAGATGGTAATCCAGTGGCGGCTTGGTTTGATGAAAATGGTATGAAGATAGGATATGGTACATCGGCAAAGAAGATGCCACTGGTTACCATGAACTGGATGGAAATAGAAGCCAGAGTTAGAAATATGATAGAGGCAGGAGACTATGTTTCTTCCAATGAAGCATTTTTGACAGATAATGTTGAAAAAAGTCGAATTGCAAATCACTATTTTTTCTTCTTCCGTGATGGCATGGATGAGTTGCCAGATAATCTTACGATTACAAGGAATAACTACCCTGAGAGTATTGGGAAACTAATGGAGCAACTTTCCACACCTGAAGGGATTGAACACTTAGAAGAACTTTTGGATATTGCTATGAGTCAGATTGAAACTGGAGAAAAGAAGCTACGGTTTCGATCAGTGATGTCACCTGAGGAGCTTCGAGCAGAATTAAAAAATCTAAAATTAGAAAAAGTAGAATATCCATTAAAAGAGAAGTTAGACATAATTAAAGAAGACTTTATTACTCAGGATGAGATTGATGGTAGGCTTTTAGGCGGAGATGGTATTCAATATGGTAAATTTCGTATATATGAGCATTTTAAAGAGGGACATTCCAGTAAGGAGTCTATAGATTTTCTGAAAAATGAATATGGAACGGGAGGAAGTTCCCACGCCCTCTTAGGTTCTGACAATGGATGGGAAGACCATGATGCAAAGGGAATTAGACTTCGCAAAGGCAATATTATGGTACCTTACGCAGAAATACTTTTGAAGTGGAATATCGTGGAAAAGCGAATTCGTGAACTTGTTAATGATGGTCAATACCTATCCCAAAAGGAACAGGAAGCATACACTACTTATCGTGAAGAACGGGATCAGAAGGCTCTTAAAAAAGAGCAGGAACACTTTGAACAGGATTCGGCCCAAACAGCAATTAAAGAAGACGTAGAAGTGGAATCTACATCTGGACATGATGTCCAAAAGCCAGAAGTGGATGAAGAAGTATTTGCACCGAACATAGCACAAACGGCACAAAATCCACCTGAACAAACAGGTTCTAAAATTGACAAGGCAGGAGCGAAGAATTTTCGGATTACGGATGATGCATTGGGTGTTGGTAGTGCAAAAGAAAAGTTCCGCAGTAATGTAAATGCAATTAAAACACTGGAAAACATAGAAGCAGAATCACGTATTGCAACACTTGAAGAACAGCAGGTTTTGTCGAAGTATGTTGGGTGGGGTGGCCTTTCGGATGCATTTGATGATACCAAGTCAAATTGGGCAAATGAATATCAGGAATTAAAAGCATTGTTATCGTCAGAAGAATATGCATCTGCCAGAGAAAGTACTTTAAATGCACATTATACTAGTCCTGCAATTATTCGTAGTATTTATTCAGCACTTGATACTATGGGATTTGAAAAGGGTAATATTTTAGAGCCAGCCATGGGAATTGGTAATTTCTTTGGATTGCTGCCAGAGAAAATGCAGGAAAGCAAATTATATGGTGTGGAATTAGATGGAATAACAGGACGCATTGCAAAGCAACTTTATCCTAATGCGGATGTTAAAATCAGTGGTTATGAAAAAACAGATTACCCTAAAGACTTCTTTGATGTGGCGGTGGGAAATGTACCATTTGGTCAGTATAAGGTGGCAGATAAAGCCTATGATAAGAATAATTTTTTGATTCATGATTATTTCTTTGCAAAGACGCTTGATAAGGTAAGACCTGGTGGAGTTGTTGCATTTGTTACCAGTAAGGGAACCATGGATAAAAAGAGTCCTGAAGTTCGTAAATATTTAGCACAGCGCGCAGAATTGTTAGGAGCAGTGAGACTTCCCAATACTGCATTTAAGGAAAATGCAGGGACAGAAGTTACTTCTGATATCTTATTCTTTAAGAAGCGGGATCGATTGATGGATGTGGAACCGGACTGGGTACATCTGAATGTAAATGAAGATGGTATTGCGATGAATCAATATTTCATAGATCATCCAGAAATGGTAGTAGGAAAAATGGAAATGGTATCGGGTCCTTATGGTATGGAATCTACTTGTATTGCCAATACAGATAGACCATTTGCAGAACAGCTTGCAGATGTCATTTCAAGAATGGATGGATCGATTGATACGATAGAACTGGAAGAAATGGAAGATGAACTTGCATCGGCATCTATTCCTGCAGATCCAAATGTAAAAAATTATAGCTACACCGTGGTAGAGGATAAGGTATATTACCGAGAAAACTCTATTATGAAACCAAGCGAACTATCAGACAACATGGAACAGCGTATAAAAGGTATGGTGGAAATAAGAGATTGCACTCAAGAACTTATCAAGATGCAATTGGATGAGTATCCCGATGCAGTAATTAAATCAAAACAGACAGAATTAAATAAGATCTATGACACATTTTCTGAAACACATGGGCTTATTAATTCACAAATTAATAAAAGGGCATTCAGTCAGGATTCTAGCTACTGTTTACTTTGTTCCTTAGAAAAATTAGACGATGAAAGTAACTTCAAGGGAAAAGCAGATATGTTTTCCAAGCGTACCATTAAAAAGGCAGAGGTTGTTACAAGTGTGGATACCGCAAGTGAAGCTTTGGCTGTTTCTCTTGGCGAAAAGGCAAAAGTAGATGTCGAATTTATGGCAGAACTTGCAAATAAAACAGAAGAGGAAGTGATCCAGGAATTAGCAGGTATTATTTTTAAAAATCCGTTGACGCAGCTTTGGGAAGCGGCAGATGAGTATCTTAGTGGAAATGTAAGGGATAAATTAACGGTAGTTAAAAGCATGGTAGAAAAACACCCAGAATATGTCACGAATGTGAAATCTTTAAAGCAGGTACAACCAAAGGAATTGGATGCTTCGGAGATTGAAGTGCGAATTGGAGCTACATGGATTGATACGAGGTACCTAGATGATTTTATGAAAGATATCTTCCAAACACCGGATTATTTATTACGCAGGGATACTGTGGGTGTGCAATATTCAGATGTGACGGGACAATGGAACATCAAGGGAAAGAATGCGGATTATGGCAATACCCTAACCTCAATGACCTATGGAACGAGCAGAGCCAATGCTTATAAAATATTAGAGGATTCCCTGAATTTAAAAGATAGTCGTATTTTTGATGTTGTGATTGAGGATGGAAAGGAAAAAAGAGTATTAAACAAAAAAGAGACAATGCTTGCCAGTCAGAAACAGGAATCTATTCGAGAGGCATTTAAGGACTGGGTATTTGCAGATCAGGAGAGAAGAGATACTTTATGTAAAAAATATAATGTACTATTTAATTCCACCAGACCTCGTGAATATGATGGAACACATTTAAAGTTTCCAGGTATGACACCAGACATTGAACTAAAGGAGCACCAGAAAAA
>JAQUUB010000260.1 GCA_028694115.1 Lachnospiraceae bacterium | reverse complement strand
GCATTTCCTTGAACAAGGATATAATCAGAAGGAATATCTGTATATGAGCTACCGTCAGGAGATTGTCCCATAGTAATTTGAACCTCATCTCCCAACTTACGCTGTTCCCAAGCATCAGTAAATCCTTTAAATCTTATTGTTGGTTTGTTCTTCTCCGTCATATCACTCACCCAATAACAACGATTTAAACTCGCCGAGACCTTTCATATCGTACTCATTCCCTGTAAGTAACTCTATCATATCACATAATTCTTTTTCAGTTTCCTGTATTTGATTTTCTATTTCAGAATAGGTATTTCTGTATTTTTCACTGATTGAAATTATCTTATTTGTTAGATTATCTACATTGGTATCAGGCAATTTAAATAGATTTTCTATCAGTTTCTCAATCCACTTCTTTTCAAGTAGCAAATACACTTCATCATCGCTTAAATTTTCAATCACTTCTTTTGTATGATTCTGAAGCTCTGCGCTCTTCTTTTTGATTTCTGATTTATATTCCCTTTCCGAATCTAGTAGTGCTGCAACCTTTACTAATTTGTCATATAAAACAACGCTCTCTTGAGTTGTTACACCTTTTAAGTCCTTTATTTTTTTAATAACTTCTTTTACCACAAATGCATCACCGGTCTCATTACATATATCACTTTCTTTCTCATCTTCTGACAATGAATCAAGGATTTCTTCATATTGATTCGGTATTTCAGCTAATCTTGTCTCGATACGTTTTAACTCATCTGCCTCTTCTTTCA
The DNA here is from genome assembly GCA_028694115.1 of Lachnospiraceae bacterium. The sequence continues at coordinate 2,531 of JAQUUB010000260.1, read as the reverse complement.
ATAGGGTCTCTTGAATTAATTCAAAAGGAATTACATGTCCAATCCAACCTTCTTGCACTTCATGATCTTTTCCATCTTTCTTCTTAATTATAATATTGGGATCAACTTTTTTAGTTGCTTCAAAACCTTCTGTCCGAATGATTTCCAAATCAATTGAAATCTTCACCCAATCGTCATCTAGTAACTGGTATGCCTCATATTTATTTATTAATGGTATCTCTTTCATACGAGAAAATATGTCATTTGCTATTACAGATTCTTCTTTTGATATCTGTATGTCAGCCATTTGTAGAATCAAATGTTCTTTTAGATACGAGCTAAAGTCTCCAAACTTATTTTTGAACGCCTCCTCGAATTCTATAATATCAGGGTGCTGTTGCAACATTTCTTTTACATTTATATTTTTAAGTTGTACATACGGTATATCACTTTCTATGAACAAATCCTTTTTAAGGTTTGGAAAGGCTGTCCAATAATCGCTTAATGTATTTATTTCTGACTGCGGAATCCCACCAAACATAGACGCATATATATCCCAACTTTCAGCTTCCTCTGAAGAATCAACATAACGAGGAATGTTAAGGTTGTAATCATTTTCGCGAATTTCTTCTCTACTTACAACTCTTGAAAATTTGAAGCTTTCTTTTCTTCCTGTAACCACATCTGCGATTTTCTTGATATCAGATGCTCTAAGCTTATTATTCTTACCTTCTTTGATAAATCCTTTTGATGCATCAACAATTAGAATATCTGTATCCTCACATTTCTGTTTTAATACCATTACAATAGTCGGAATACCAGTTCCAAAGAAAATGTTTGCTGGCAAACCAATAATTGTATCTATATGATTATTCTCAATTAGATTTTTTCTAATTTCCCCTTCTTCTCCACCTCTAAATAAAACACCATGTGGTAATACAATAGTCATGATGCCATCAGGTTTTATATGAAATAAGTCGTGAAGCAAAAACGCATAATCCGCCTTGCCCTTTGGTGCAAGTCCAAAACGAGCATACCGAGGATCTGTTTCCTTATTTGCAGGGTCCCAGACTTGTGAATATGGGGGATTTGAAACTACTGCATCCACATAGAGCGGATTATAAGTATTTACAGGGTCATTCTCATTAAAATATGGCCAATCATCTTCTAATGTATCGCCATTTCTTGTTACAATGTTATCTGGTTTAATCCCTCTCATAACAAGGTTCATTCTTGTTAGATTGTACGTATTCTCTTTTAGCTCCTGAGCATAATATTTAATATTATCTTCATCACTAATATATTTCGATACACTTTGTCCAATATTAATCAAAAGTGATCCAGAACCTGACGTTGGATCGTATATCTTAATCTCACTTCTACCATTCAAATGACCTGCTACTATTTCAGACATTAACACAGAAACTTCATGAGGCGTATAAAACTCTCCTGCCTTTTTACCCGCATTAGCGGCAAACATACTAATCAAGTATTCATAGATAAAACCTAAAACATCATAATCCTGCTTTCCATCCATTGGAATGTCCTTTATTAATTGGATTAAGCTACTGATTGCTTTCGTTTGTGCCCCTGAACTATCTCCCAATTTACTAAGCCCCGTCTGTAATGTATCAAATACACCATCGAATACTTTTTTATGCGATGAATATATAAGTCTACCAAAAGCTGACAACGCATCCCTTACATTTGAAACATCGAAATCCTTCCCCTTTTTAATCCAGGTTGAGAACAAGTCATTGTACGAAATGAAATATCCAACATTTTTCTGAATATATTCTACCGTCTCAAAGTCCTCCTCTTTAAGCGCTGCAATATCTTCTTCTGAGAAATCATTCTCTTTTAAGAATTTAATTTCCTTATCTGATAAATATTTATAAAAAATAAATCCAAGAATATAGTCCTTGTATTCATTTGCCTCTATCTTTGAACGCATTTTATTAGCAGATTCCCATATCTTATTTGCAAGTTGTTGCTTATTCATATGTTTCTATTCCTCCGAATTTCTAATTTTATTATCATCAGGCAGAAAATCAATGATATCGTCTATTGTGCAATTAAGTGCTTTACAAATCTTTCCCAAAACATCTGTTGTCACATTTTCATCCCTGCTTAAGCGATTCATTGCATATCCCGTTAATCCTGCAAGCTCTTGAAAATTCTTTTTCTTCATATCTCTATCAAGTAGAATATGCCATAATTTCTTATAACTTACTGCCATGTGCTATCATCCTCTTCCTTTCACATAGTCAAATAACATTCAAATAACATTTCATATTTCAATTATAGCATTACCCTTTTGATTTCTCAATATTTGTTTTGGTATTCCAAACTTTTTTATGCTTTATCATAGATTTTAAAATGAGATTGTTATAAATGTAAAAATCTAAATCCAGGGCTAAATCCAGGGATGTCAACTTGCAAATTTATTTATCTTTCGTACTATCTAAATCATAACCAACTTGCCAAAAACACATATCCAATATCTTCATCTGTGGATAATCTAAATCATTTCTTGATATTTTATTTCGCAT
>JAQUUB010000259.1 GCA_028694115.1 Lachnospiraceae bacterium | reverse complement strand
AAAAGAGTGGGTGGTTCGATGAGAAAGGCCGGGTATATATCATCTGTACTTTAAATAGTGCAATGGAGGCACTTGGCATCACAGATAAAACAGCAACAAAGCTGTTTGTGGAGCTTGAGAATTTTGGGTTAATCGAAAGAAAACGTCAGGGACAAGGAAAACCCATCATCATCTATGTGAAGAATTTTATTAACTCGGAAATATTACGAATGCAGAATCGGAAAGATTCCGAGTCTGGTACCAGAAAAAATACGGGTCAAGAGTCGGAAAATTTACGATGTAATAATACTGATATTAATAATACTGATTTTAGTAATACTCATTTCATTCTTTCAGAGAGAGAGGAAGAGAGGCGAGATTATACATCCTTTTTTATCGATTCTTTATGTATTAAATGGTTAAAAGAACAAAATCCATTTGATTGTGGATTAATAGATGAGATTTTAGAGCTTATTGTGGATACTGTATGTACAACAAGTCAGACAATTCGCATATCAGGTGATGATAAACCAGCGAATATAGTGAAGAGTAAGTTCATGAAGCTGGATTCTAGCCATATTCAATTTGTACTTAGCTGCATGAAGGAGAACACAACCAAAGTTAGAAGTATAAAAGCATATTTACTGGCAGCATTATACAATGCTCCATTAACCATCAGTAACTATTATCAATCCTTGGTCAATAATGATATGGCTACAGGAAAAATTTAGCGCAGTCGGATTATCTTCCGGCTGTATTTTTATGGAGGAAAAATGAATCAAATTACAATCACAATTATTTTGGATCCATTAAAGGACGGTATCCAGGGAACTATCAATAACAGCGAAAGCACATCAGGGAGATTTCTCGTAGTAGGTACCAATTATGAACACAGAATAATTTCAGAAAAAGAGTTTTTTACGTGCATTGCACAGATGGAAGCTTATAGTAGACAGTTTTTCATTGGAGATTACATGGTGATTTATGATGCCAGAAAAGAAATTACAGTATCAGGAGATAAGTATCTGGTTGGTAGTTTTATGCTGGCGAAAACATGTGACAGTGGAGAAGTATTTTGCAAATTGTCAGGTGAGGAAGTGGAAGGTGTAAAGGAACAGCTTTCAGGTTATTTCACAGAAATTATTATTAATGGAGAGCGTTATGATGCGCTTGCATTAGATTAGGAGGAAACGATGAGCAGAACAATACCAAGAGCTTATGTAACAGCAGCTTGGAGTAAAAATCGAGTAGAAGCAGAGGATGAAGCAAGAAAATATTGTGCGGAACTTGTAAAAGCAGGATATCTTCCATTATGTCCAGTGCTTGCTTTTAGTGGAATTATCAGTGACGAAGATCCAGATGGAGATAAGAAACGTAGAGAAATGTCAGAAGATCTCTTAAGAAGAGCGAGATTTCTTGTAATCTGCGGAAAACGTAGCAATGAGGATGTCAAAGAGGATGTTTCGATTGCAAAGAGAGCGAAAGTGATTCCAACTACTTTAGATGGATTACTGGCTTATCAGTAAGGAGGAACAGATGGAAAAAACAATTGGAGATCTCATCAATGAGGCGAGAATAAAGTCTGGCGCAAAGCAATACAGCGGTCATGACATCATGGACCTGATGAGATTTGATGTGAATACAAAGCATATGATTGTTTTTGATGTCCTTTCAGATGATGGTACCTTCGGCATGAAGGGAGAACGTAGTAGACTATTTCTTTCAGAAGAAGGATATCAGAAAGCTATGAACCAGATGGATGAAGGAAAAATTAATGTATTAAATCATGCAAAAGTATCAGAGGGACATCTGAAATATGATCATAAAGAGCATTCATTGTAAGGGGGTGATGATTCTTGCAAGAAGATATTGAAAATAAATCGATAAGGTTTGTTGTTTCATCAGGAAAGCTTTCATTCAGGGCAATAGAAAAAGGTTGGTCCTTGTATAAGCAGCATAAAAACACGGAAAATGCTAAGAAAGCTGCAAAAGCCGCAGAAAAACCTATGGGTAAGCAGTTAGTAAAGGAATTGATTGGTCAGGGACAGGGTGTAAGTTCAGCAGAGATAGCAAAGTCAGGTCTTAAAGATTTTCAGAAGATTGCAAAGAAATATGGAGTAGATTTTGCTGTAGTTAAGAACAAGACTGTAGAGCCACCTCGATATTCGATCTTTTTTAAAGCAAAGGATTCAGATGCAATTGATCGTGTGATGCGCGACTATGCTACAAAACAGCTAAAGAAAGAAAAGCAGGCAGAGCGACCAAGTATCTTACAGAAGCTTAAGAAATTTAAAGAAATTGTTGCGAATATCCCTCGTAAAGAGCATGAGAAACGAAAGGAGCAGGAGCGATGAATTCTAAATTGAAAAAACAGATTATCATGAATATTCCGTATCTGCTCATTGGGCTGATTTGTACCAATCTTGGAGAAGCATGGAGAATTGCTGCGGGTAGCAATATGTCAGAAAAGGTTCAGAGCCTGGTATTAAATGGCGCATTTGCAAAGGCATTTTCTAATCCGATGCCTAGTCTTGTGCTGTTTGATGTATTAGTAGGAGCAGCATGTGGAGGCGCATTTCGATTAGCGGTGTATCTAAAGGGCAAGAATGCCAAGAAGTATCGCCACAATGTCGAATACGGCTCGGCCAGGTGGGGAACACACGCAGACATAGAACCTTATGAAGATCCAGAGTTTAAGAATAATGTGATTTTATCTCAAAGTGAGCGAATTACCATGTGTAGCAGACCGAATAATCAAAAGTATGCCAGAAATAAAAATATTCTTGTAGTGGGTGGTTCTGGTTCTGGTAAAACACGATTTGTCTTGAAACCAAACCTGTTACAGATGCATTCCAGTTATGTAATTACGGATCCAAAAGGAACTGTGGCGAATGAATGTGGTAAGGCATTGATTAGAAATGGATACAAATTCAAGGTCTTTAATACCATCAATTTTAAGAAGAGTATGCGGTATAATCCCTTCGCATATATTCATGGAGAAACGGATATATTGAAGCTTGTTACAACTCTGATTGTAAATACAAAAGGGGAAGGAAAGGGTGGAGATGAATTCTGGGAGAAGAGCGAAAAACTCTTATATACTGCACTTATTGGCTATATTTATTATGAAGCACCAGAAGAGGAACAGAACTTTGCCACACTTCTGGAAATGATCAATGCTATGGAGGTCCGTGAGGATGATGAGGAATTCAAAAATCCGGTAGATCTCATGTTTGATGAACTGGCACAGAAAGATCCTGATCACTTTGCAGTAAGGCAATATTTGAAATATAAGCTTGCTGCGGG
>JAQUUB010000258.1 GCA_028694115.1 Lachnospiraceae bacterium | reverse complement strand
GGCACAATGATCAATAATCTTAAAAATCTGAAATACACTGTGTATATCATAAAAAATCCACAAATAATGATAATAATGGATAACAATGCCGCAAGTATTAGCATAATAAGGCTTTCTCCAAATCCTAGATTCTTAATTATGTCTGCCTGTGTGCTATCAATGGTCATTGTCGTATTTGTGCCCGCTGATAATAGATTTACCAGGTTTCCAATGGATGTGAAAAATGCCTTCATGATTGTCACATTATTCGCCACAAACCATTCAGCTAGTGCCACTCGGATGAGCATCCGAAGAATCACTTCAAATCGCATCTCTTCCCTGATGTCCACACTTTCGGAGCAAAACCCAATAACAAAGAATAATACCACCAAGGATGAGCCAACCGCTACAAAGATTGGCTCAATTCCTTCAATCACTGCCCATGGACCGCCACCTTTAAAATTAACGGGTGATTGTCCGAGCATTGCAAACACTAAAGATATCTGGTTGTTCCAGAATCCGAATACCATTTCCAGCAGGGAAAGAATCTTGTCTCCAAGTTTAAAAATATCCATACTTGTTTCTCACCTCTTCCTTCTGTCTTAGGGGTGTTGCCACCCCCAGCTCTGCTTTTTCTTAGAATCCTAAGAAAGTTAATACGGTTGAAATACCTGCCATCATGACTCCTGCTACAATACCCTTTAATGCAGAGTTCATAGTTGAAGAATCCTGCTGCTGATAAGCCTGTGCAAATTCCATAACATTCTTTGCAAGGATGATTACACCCACTGCCCCGATAACCGCAATCACTAGTGTCTTTAAGTTATCCAGTGGCTGCGTAACCGCAGACGTTCCTGATGCTGCAAAGCACTGTGTACTCATAAGGCTGACTGCCATAATCGCACCAGACATTGCTGGCACGACTTTCCTTTTCACGTTTTTAAATAATCCTTTCATTCCTTTTTCCTCCATCTGCTTGTTATTCACGTTTTGATTTACTTCTCTTTCTTTCATCTAAAATCTCCTTTACAATGAAAAAACGGGCAGTTATTATTGGCTTGCAATAATAACCACCCATTCCACTTAGGTTATCTATATGATCGGAGTTTCCTCCGTTATATTATTACTTCAGGCTTTTCCTGATATGTGTTGCTTTTATCTTATCCGCTTATTTTTTCTGTTATGCCATGAACGATTCTCTGACTTTAATCATGTGCTCAACACTTGTTTCTGGATAGAAATATTCTAATATCTTACTCTGAGGGACTTTTGCAGCCATTGCCTTACGAGCTTCCTCTTTCTGCTCCTTGGTATAAGGCCAATGGATCATACGATTCATGATTGTGTCTTCTTTCAAGTTTGGTCGATTTACTTGACGCATTTCATTTATTTTTTGATTCATATCCTCTGCATATTCAAGCTCTGCTTCCAGTTCCTGATTCAATTTTTCCTTCTGTTCCTTCTCGTCAAGTTTCGTAAATCGTTTGCTCATCTCCACATCACCAAGAAGCATAAATTCATCGTAAGTCAACTTATCAATATATACGTTATCTCCATTCGCTTTTCGTTTTTCAAAATGCTCCAGTGCTTTCGCTGACAAGATTTCATAGGGTCTTCCAATTAATTCTCTCTTACCTCTGACTTTATGAATATAAGCTTTCCCCTTTCCATCTGCCGTCTGCTGAAACATTGGATGACCAAATGGAATAAACTTACCATCCATAATCGGATCAAAACCACGAATAAATACGATGCACTTTTTGTTGTCTAATTTTCGTACTTCATCTGGTGTAAATAACTCTCTACCTAAGACATCATAATTTCTACTGCTACTTCCCTGTCTTCCTCTAGTTTCTCCACTGGATTTTTTGTCAATCGTACCTTTTCCAAGTAGCTCTGAAACATACTTATGGGTACTTTGTTCGTTGCCACCTAAATAGATAAAGGTGTCACAATTGCCTGGGATTGTTTCCCAGGTATCCTTGAATAAAGCCTTCAGCTGTGCGAAGTTCTGGATGATAATAATGCTGCTGATAGACCGAGATCTCATGGTACTAAGCAGGCTACAATAGTCATCCGGCAATGCAACATTGGCAAATTCATCCAACATAAAAGTTACATGAATTGGAAGTGCACCTCCGCAATTAAAATCCGCCTGATAATATAGTTCCTGAAATATCTGCGTATATAGAAGTCCTATGATAAAATTATAGGATTTATCAGAATCTGGTATCACACAGAAAAGCGCTGTCTTTGTTTCACCATCTCCATTTACTCCAATTCCGATATCAGCCAGATTCAACTCGTCTTTCGATAATAATCGCAGCACTTGCTGATTCTCTAAGTATGCCAATCTTGAATTGGCACTGATTATAATAGAACGAACCGTGTCCCCTGCACCTCGCATACATTTGTTGTACTGCTTTACGGCCGGATGATTAGCTCCTAAAGGTGATAACTCCTCTAGTTTTTTCATACGCTTATCAAGCATGGACATCTTGCCCTGTTCTGCAACCTCTGCCTCGCCAATCAGTTTTAATACTGTCTCAAAATTTCTTCTTGAAGCTGGTTCTACCAGCCACACATAATAAAAGATAGACTGTAGAAATAATCCTTCTGCTTTCTCCCAAAACGGATCTGATGGTGTTGACCCTTTTGGTGTTGAATTGGAAATTAGATTTGTTATCAGTTTTACTACATCCGTTTCTTCTCGAATATAAGAAAATGGATTATAACAATCTGACTTATCCATCTCCAGTAGATTAATCACCTTTATATTGTATCCGTTGTCCTTTAGCATCTGACCACAGCTTCTTAAAATTTCTCCCTTTGGGTCAGTGCAAATAAAAGAACAATTATGTGGCATTTGCATAAGATTCGGCTTTACTTCATAAAATGTCTTACCTGCACCAGAACCACCACAAATCAGAATATTTCCATTTAATTTCAATCTGCGAAAATCTAAAGACATTTTTACATTTTGACTTAAGACTCGATTAAAGTTCTCATCTTTATCGGCTAATATCTTGTTTGCTCTTTTCGGATTTTCAAATCTTGCAGTACCAAATTCCTTTCCGGGCATTAGATTTCTCTGACTGGTGTAATACATTAAAACAGCCATCCCATAGATACCTATGGCAATGGCTACTGCTTTCACTGTATTCTCATTCATATAATTTGCTAAGGGAGCGGAACAAACTTCATTCAAACGATTGATAAAATCATTTAGTTCCATGCCCTTTTCCCATGCTCCACCAATCAAATAACCAAAATAACCCGCAAGGATTGCACCAACAAGAATAAAAACAACCG
>JAQUUB010000106.1 GCA_028694115.1 Lachnospiraceae bacterium | reverse complement strand
CAAGCCTTACAGCTTTTACAAAAACAATACTGTACAAGCTGACATTTTCGACCATACTCTTTTTTTGGTGAGATAAACTCGCACCTTAAATACTTGTGCCCAAAATCTACTTTCTTATTTCACACTTACCACTAAAATAACGGTTCTGATGCAAAGCTCAAAACCGTTATTACTAACTGCTTTTTTTACTTACTATTCCGGCTGTTCCTCTGCCGCCGCTGCCGCTTCAGCTTCTGCCGCTGCCTCCACTGCTGCCTCTGCCGCTGCAGCAGCTGCATATTCATCTGAAATTTTCTTCACAAGCTCTTCATCAACTGGATATCCACATCCTTTTGTCATATTCTGAAGCGTTTCCTGTGTATCACTTCCAGTCCATATCTTTGTAAAGGCTATTTCTAATTGAACCCAAAAGCTTTCTGCTGAGACCATTTTAGGAATTGGTACTGACTTTTCATATTCTAACATTGCATTTTCTATTTCAGGATTTTCATATACTACCCCCAAATGAGCAGAAACCTTATTCGTTCTACTATACAGTGTCTTGGAACCCTCTTCGGAAAGATAAACACAAAAATCATTAGCAGCCTCTTTCTTTTGAGAATATCCATTTATTACAGAACAACCCGTAACCGAAAGCCCTCTGGATTTTAACTCTGAGCTCACATCGGGTAAAGCTGCAACACCATAATCATATTGGAATTCTCCCTTTTCTTTTGCTTCCTCTATTTTCCCAAAAGCATCCGTTGTTGCAATGGTAAATACAGTTTTCCCTTCCACAAATTCTTTTATAATACTATCATAGGTAACTTCCTTAGGTTCAATAGAAAAAAACTGATTCAAATCCTGGTACACATTTAAACAAGTAAGACTGTTTCTGTTATAAATATCAATATTATTTTCATCATCCCCACAATCACCACCGACACTAATATAATTTCCTACCATAAAGTAATTATAAAAGATATCAGAGACATCCCATTTAAAAACCGACTCTACGTTTTCAGGTGCATCGTATTCATCAGCAAAATTCAAAATATCATCAATTGTTGTTGGAATTACTGTTTCTACCTTTTTTTCAATATCTTGATCCGATACCGTAATCTCAGAAGAATTATCTCCCATTGCAACTTCATCCGCCGAAATGTTTTGTGAAAGAACTTCTTGTGCTTCTTCACCCTCTGCTGCATCATTTTCTGCTTCTATTGTATCTTTTGCAAAGTTCTCCATATAAGTCCGATTAAAGAGAAAAAATGCTGCTTCAAAATAGAGAGGGTACGCCACCTTTTTTCCTTGATACGTAATAGCATTAAGTGCAGCTTTCGGAAAGTTTTTCTCATTTAAAAAATTATTTTTATCAATGACCTCACTTGCAAGTCCTGATAAATATGATTTTTCAAGATTCCCATTATTCGTAATATAGATATCCGGAATCTCATTTGTTGCAACAGAAGCCTGATTAATACTTTCCAGATAATCAAGTCCTGAAACTAAAACAGGAGTAACTTTAATATTATATTCTTCTAAATATGCAACCGCCTGACAATTTAAATAATCAGACAAGTCCTCATCTGCATACCACAGAATCAGACTTTCTTTATAACGATTATCAAATATGCTCTTTTCTTCCTGTGTAGTATCCTTTTGCATCAAACCCGTTACCATAAGACCTGCTACCAAACATATTACAAGAAGTACGGAAATTATCTTATTTCTATATATCATTATTCATTAAACACTTTCTCTAATATTGTTATCATTTTGTCCACATGCTCTTTTTCAATCACTAATGGAGGTAAAAAACGTAATACATTACTACCCGCAGTAAGCACCACCAAACCTTCTTTTTGTGCTTTTTTAACAACTTCAACTGGTGCAATTGTTAGTTCCAATCCTTGCATCAATCCTTTACCACGGCGTTCCACCACAAAATCATATTTATCCACAAGTTCATCCAATTTTTTTTCAAAATAAGAAGTTATCTCTTTTACATGTTTTAGAATTTCTCTTTCTTCGAATAAATCAAGAACTTTACTAACTGCGGCACATACAAATGGATTCCCACCATATGTTGTTCCATGGTCACCAGGCAATAATGATTTTGAAGCCACATTTTCAGTCATCAGGAATGCGCCTACTGGTACACCACATCCTAATGCTTTCGCAGCAGTCATAATATCTGGTTTAATTCCATATTGCTGCCAAGCAAAGAGAGAACCTGTACGTCCCATTCCACATTGTATCTCATCAAGGATCAATAAAATATCATTTTCCTTACATATCGTAGAAATTCCAGACAGGAATTCCTCTGTTGCAGGATATATCCCTCCCTCACCTTGAACCGTTTCTAAAATAATAGCACACGTTTTCTTATTTACTAAAGTTTTCACACTTTCTAAATCATTATACTCCGCAAATTGAATATTGCCAATCATTGGTTGAAAAGCTTCCCGATAATGAGAATTTCCTGTTACCGATAATGCACCCATTGTTCTTCCATGGAAAGAATGATTCATTGCTATTATTTCATGATTCGTAGAACCATCCTTTGAAAAAGCATATTTTCTAGCAGTCTTAATTGCTCCTTCGATTGCTTCTGCTCCACTACTTGTAAAAAACACCCGATCCATCTCTGACTTCTTTGTCAATTTTGCTGCTGCTTCAATTGCTGGCACATTATAGTATAGATTCGATGTGTGTAATAGTAAGTCAATCTGATTTTTTAATACATTTGAATATTCTTCATCACCATATCCTAAAGCAAAAACTCCAATTCCTGAAGCAAAATCAAGATATTCCTTTCCATCTGTATCATAAAGAGATAGCCCCTTACTTTTTTCAAAAACAATTGGATAACGATTATAAGTATGTAATAATACTTTTTCACCCTGCTCTATATATTCATTCTGAGTCATAATTTTTACTCCCCTCTACATGCTTCGAACATGCTCACTCTTGCTATAATCATAATTATAAGTCAATAGTTGAACACATTTTTTGTTCAACCTTTCAAACATGCCGCTACAAGCGGCACAAACAATTAGTAAGAAGAAGGCGCTTGCGACTTCTTCTTGTGTGAAACTTAGATATACTTAGCATGGTTCTCTCATGCGTTAGTATATCTTTTCACACTTCACACTTTGTCCGGCATAATCCAAGTCCCAATTCCCTTGTTTGTAAATATCTCTAGTAATAAACAATGTAGAATACGTCCGTCTAAAATATGAACATTATTTACTCCATTATAAATAGCATCAATACAATTATTAAGTTTTGGCAACATTCCTCCACCAATAAAGCCCTCATCCAAAAGTGTATTTGCTTCTTTTGCAGTTAATCTTGAGATAAAAGATTTCTTATCATTAATGTCCTTATATAATCCCTCTATATCAGTAAGAAAAGCTAATTTCTCAGCTTTAACCGCTTTTGCAATGGCACATGCCGCATCATCTGCATTCACATTATAGGTATCAAATTTTTCATCAAGTCCAATCGGTGCAACGATAGGAAGAAAATCCTTTTCTAACAAATCATATAAAACTTTAGGGTTTACTCCAATAATTTCGCCTACAAATCCGATGTCCTCTCCACCTGATAATTTTTTCTTAACAGTTAAAAGACCACCATCTTTTCCACTTAATCCAACTGCCTTTACACCTAATTCCTGAACCATCTGAACAAGTCCCTTATTAACCTTACCCAGGACCATTTCAGCTATTTCCATGGTTTCATTATCAGTTACCCTAAGTCCATTTACAAATTTAGGCTCCATACCAACCTTTGAAACCCATCGGCTAATTTCTTTCCCACCACCGTGAACTATAATTGGTTTAAAACCTACCAGTTTTAAAAGTGTAACATCTTTGATGACATTTTTCTTTAGTTCCTCACTTGCCATCGCACTCCCACCATATTTAACAACTATAATTTTTCTATTAAATGCTTGTATATACGGAAGTGCCTCGATAAGCACTTCTGCTTTCTGCATCACTTCATTCATTTCCTTATCCATTGTAATCTCCATCCTTTCAACAATCAACATCCCTTACTAACTTCTGTAATCTGCATTTATTTTCACATAATCATAAGTCAAATCACAGCCCCATGCTGTTGCTGTTGCATCACCCATTTTCATGTCGACTAATACCGTAACTTCCTTTTCAGATAATATTTTAGTTGCGTCTTCTTCACTATAATCGCAAGCTTTACCATCTTTGTAAATTTCAATTTTTCCTTGCTTACTTTCAAAAAAAAGTTCTATATTTTCTGGATCAAATTGTGCACCTGAATATCCTAATGCGCAAAGAATTCTTCCCCAGTTTGCATCGTGTCCAAAAATTGCAGCTTTTGTTAACGAAGATGTAATAACCGATTTGCTCAGAAGAATTGCATTTTCTTTTGTATCCGCATGATATACAGTTGTCTCAAAAAGTGCAGTTGCACCCTCCCCATCTCCAGCCATCATTTTAGCTAATGTTGTATTTACAAAATTGAGTGCTTCAACAAACAAATCATATTCTTTTCCTTTTTCAGTAATCTCTGTGTTACCTGCAAGACCATTTGCCAAACAAAGAAGCGTGTCATTTGTAGACGTATCCCCATCAACAGAAATCATATTAAAGGTATCCTTTACATCCTCACTAAGTGCTTCCTGTAATAATTTTTTAGAAATAGCAATATCCGTTGTCACATAGCCAAGCATCGTGCACATATTAGGGTGTATCATTCCTGATCCTTTACTCATGCCACCGACAGTCACAATCTTACCATCTATTTCTATTTGAATTGCAACTTCCTTAGATATTGTATCTGTTGTCATGATTGCTTCTGCCGCCGAATGTCCATCTTCTATTGTGTTGCCTAGTTTACTTACCAATGATACAATACCGTCTTTTATTTTTTTAATAGGTAATTGCATTCCAATCACACCTGTGGAACCAATTAGAACTGATGTGCTTGGTATTTGGAGGCTTTCAGCAACTGCTTGAGCTGTTTCCTCACAGTAGTACATCCCTTGTTCTCCTGTACAAGCATTTGCAATTCCCGAGTTCACAACAATTGCCTGAGCGAATGGTGATTCATAAACAATTTTTTGGTCCCACTTCACAGGTGCTGCTTTTACTACATTTGTAGTAAAAGTACCTGCAACGTGACATGGTACCTCTGAATAAATCATAGCCATATCTTTTCTATTTTTATACTTAATTCCTGCCTCAGTTCCAGTTGCTAAAAATCCTTTTGCAGCGGTAATACCGCCTGATATTTTTTCCATATAAGTACTCCTTTTTTGCTTTTCGCCAAATTATTTATCTTACTATTTATTAAAAGCGGTTATATTCGCTCTATTTAATGTAAAGTCATAATAATTTAAATCTAATCTTTGTTCCCATCCGATTCCCTTCCAAAAAGAATTCCCAATATCATTTTCCGTAAAAGCAATCAAAGAAACCTTATTTATTTTTTCTTTCTTAAGGGCCTCCATGGCCGCAACCACCATGTTTTTTCCAATTCCCTGCATGCGATACTCTTCTTTCACACAAACATGATAGAAACAGCCTCTTCTGCCATCATGACCACAAAGAATAGCTCCTACGATTTTTTCTCCATCAAGTGCAACAATACTTGTAGTTTGATTTCTATTAAGGAATCTTTCCACCCCTTCTTTTGAATCATCAATACTACGGATTGCAAAACCCTTTATTTCTGTCCACAAATCATATACTCCAGGGTAGTCATTAAGTACCATTGTTCTAATTACGATCTCGTTCATACGAATCTCCATTCTATTAGCAACCTGCAACTTTGGGTTGTATACACATACAGTAGCTTAATTTTATTTATGGAAACATCGGAATTAAGTTAAGTCCTTCTGATTCTTCTAATCCAAACATTAAATTCATATTTTGTACTGCCTGACCTGCTGCACCTTTTACAACATTGTCTAATGCACCCATCATTACAATTCGATTTGTTCTTTCATCAATTTTAAAGTTGACATCCATATAATTACTACCATGTACCCATCTTGTTTCTGGACATACATCCTTTTCTAAAACTCGAATGAACCGCTCCGATGCATAATATTTATCATATGCCATCTTAACTTCCTCATAGGAAACTTTTTTCTTTAGATTTGCATATGCAGTAACAAGAATTCCTCGATTCATTGGTACTAAATGTGGAGTGAAAATAATCTTAACATCTTCTGATGCTGCATAGGATAACTGTTCCTCGATTTCCGGTGTATGTCTATGGGTTAACACTGCATAGGCTTTCATATTCTCATTCACTTCACAGAAGAGATTATCTATTTTTGCACCTCTTCCTGCCCCTGATACGCCTGACTTAGCATCAATAATAATAGATGAAGTATCAATAATGCCTTCCTTTAATAGTGGATAAATAGACAAAATGGAACAGCTTGTATAGCATCCTGGATTTGCTAATAACCTTGCCTCTTTTATTGATTTCCTGTTAACTTCGCAAAGTCCATATACAGCCTGCTTAATTAGCTCCCTTGACCGATGTTCAATATGATACCATTCTTCATAAATATCTACATTCTTTAATCGATAATCCGCACTTAAATCTATAAATTTCACTTTTTTTAGTAGTTCCTCATTTAATATGGATCCAAGATATCCCTGGGGTGTTGCTGTAAATATGACATCTACCTGATTTGCTAATTCTTCTATATTGTCATCCATACATACTGCATCAACAATCTGAAACATGTTCTGATAAATATCACTATACTTTTTATCTATATAACTTCTTGAACCATACCACTTTATTTCCGCTTCCTTATGGTTCATGAGAATTCTAACTAACTCTGCCCCAGCATAACCAGTTGCTCCAATAATTCCTACTTTAATCATATCACTACTCCATCCTCACAAATAATTTTGTTCTAAGCATATCATATATTTTTTCTGATAGAAACAAAAAGATATGCTCCATTCTATAAATAATTCCTGATTTCTTACTTATTTTCTGTTAGGCATAAATATACATCAATTATGCATATTATGCAAGTTTATTTTTAAATTTATGAATATTTACTTAATAAACTTATAAAAATGCATATTTTGTACTTGCATATTATATAGGAATGTTGTATATTAATTGCAGAAAAATAAATTAATGGAGGTTACACATTATGAAAGAAAAAGTAATACTTGCCTATTCCGGTGGGTTGGACACAACAGCTATTATCCCTTGGCTAAAAGAAAATTTTGATTTTGATGTTGTTTGCGTTTGTGTAGACTGTGGACAAGGTAATGAGCTTGATGGACTAGAGGAAAGAGCAAAATTAAGTGGTGCAGAAAAATTATATATTGAGGATGTTACAGATGAGTTTTGCGATGAATACGTAGTTCCATGTGTTCAGGCTCATGCGGTATATGAGAATAAATATTTATTAGGAACCTCAATGGCCAGACCTGTAATCGCAAAAAGACTTGTTGAGATTGCTAGAAAAGAGGGGGCCTCAGCGATTTGTCATGGAGCCACTGGAAAAGGAAATGATCAAATACGTTTTGAACTTGGTATTAAAGCTCTTGCTCCTGATTTAAAAATTATTGCTGCCTGGAGAAACGATAAGTGGACTCTTGATTCTCGTGAGTCGGAAATAGAATATTGTAAACAGCATGGAATTGATCTTCCCTTCTCAGCAGATAATAGTTATAGTCGTGACCGTAATCTTTGGCACATTAGTCATGAGGGATTAGAATTGGAAGATCCTGCAAATGAGCCTAACTACGACCATCTGTTAGTTCTCGGTACCACTCCTGAAAAAGCACCAACAGAAGGCGAATACGTTACCATGACATTTGAAGAAGGTATCCCTACAAGTGTTAATGGGAAGAAAATGAAAGTTTCCGATATCATTAGAGAATTGAATACTCTTGGTGGAAAACATGGCATTGGTATTGTAGACATCGTTGAAAACCGTGTTGTTGGTATGAAATCTCGTGGTGTTTATGAAACCCCTGGTGGAACGATTCTTTACGAAGCACATCAGCAACTCGAAGAACTAATTCTTGATCGCGATACCTATAGAGAAAAGGAAGAAATGGGAAATAAACTCGCACAGATTGTATATGAAGGAAAATGGTTCACCCCTCTTTGCGAAGCTACTGTTGCTTTTATTAAATCAACACAGAAATATGTTACTGGAGAAGTGAAATTCAAACTTTACAAAGGTAACATTATCAAAGCTGGCACAACTTCTCCTTACTCACTTTATAATGAGAGTATTGCATCTTTTACCACTGGTGATCTTTATGATCATCATGATGCAGAAGGATTCATCAATTTATTTGGTCTTTCCTGTAAGGTTCGTGCAATGAAAATGGCAGAAGTAGAAAGCAAATAAAAAAATCTTCTTAAATAAGGTCTGAATTCCTATCATCAGTGATGAGGATTCAGACCTTTTAATTTAACGTTTTTTTAGCCGATAATTGATAAAACATTGTTTTTATGATACGATGAATAATATTTACACGCGTTTGGAGAGGATATATATGAATGTATTAAAGATTATTTTGCTCTATTTATTATTTGTAAACTTATTAGGATACTTCCTTATGGGAATAGATAAATTGAAGGCTAAAAGACAATCCTTTAGAATCCCTGAATCCACTCTTTTTTTAACAGCCATCATCGGTGGTTCTATCGGTACCATTTTAGGTATGTATTCCTTTAGGCATAAAACCAGACATCCCTTTTTTGTTTATGGACTTCCAGCAATATTTTTGATTCAACTTATACTAATTCTTTGGTTCCATTACTATTCGCCCTTTACATTTAAAATCATGTAAGGGCAAAATTTGGAGGTACTTTATGGCAACATATATTGCAATATGTGATAATAATACTGCAGACAGAAAACATCTAGAAAGGCTTTTAAATCGTGAATCTGAACAGAGGATTCATAATTCAGGTGTTTTATACATTGATTCCTACGGAAGTGAAGAAGCACTTCTAATGACACCAATGCGATATGACCTTTTTCTAATTGATATGGCTGGAGAGAGAAATGGGTACGATATTGCAAAAGCACTTCGAACAAATGGTGTCATTTGTCCCATCTGCTTATGTTCTTCTAAAATAGATTATGAACAAGAGTATGCAGATGAAAACTTTATTTATATTAGAAAGCCTTTTGTAAAAGCTGATCTTACATCTCTGCTAGACTTTTGTATTGAAGAGCAAAAACATCGTACACCCCTTCTCGAATTACGTGATGAAATCAAAACTTATTATGTTTCTTCTGATGAGATAAAGTATGCAAGAAGCGATGACCGATTTGTAGATATTTATTTGAATGGTGACAGAAAAGCTCATATATTAGGAGATATTTATGATATAGATATCCTGCTTGATGGCAACGATAATTTTCTTCAAACTGGAAAGATTTCTCTTGTCAACATGGATTATATTTCTGGTATGGTAGGACGTGCTTTTGAAATGACGGATGGGGAATTAATTTCATTTAATTTTTTTGACCAAAAAAAGATTATGACACAATATATGCAATATCAGTCCAAACATCGAACACTATAAAGACAAAAAAGATGAGCTGATTAAAATACAGCTCATCTTTTGATTTTTATAGAGTTACAATAATTCCGCCATCACTTGCATACAAACTACTAATTCCTCGTGTATCAAGTATATACGTATATTTAAATTTTGCCTTTTCTAAATAATAATCCAAAACTTCCTTTGCTCTTTCAGGACAATTGCAATGATTAATAATTAGAGTTCTATTTTCTGTATCTTTTACCTCTTCGAGTGTAATTTCAACCATTTTTTTTAGTGCTTTATTAATTCCTCTTGCCTGACCTAGTTGTATGATACTGCCTTGTAAAGTTGCACCCATAATAGGTTTAATATTAAGTGTATTAGCCAGAATAGCTTTAATATTAGATAAACGACCATTTTTTCTGAGTGCTTCTAAGGATTCCAAGACAAAATAAGTTTTTCTTTTATTAATCAGTTCCTCTGCTTGTAAAATAACTTCTTGAAAATTTTTTCCCTCTTCTTCAAATTGTTTAATCCAAAAGGCAATTTGTAATTCTCCTCCTGATGCAGAACGAGAATCAAAAACATGAATATTCTTCTCACCTTTTTCTTCATGATATAAATTTTTTGCTAGAACAGCACTGTTATAAGATCCACTAAGAGCTCCTGAAAGTGTAATCACATAAACATTTGTGAAATCACATGTATAAGCCTCCATATATCGTTCCGGTGAGGGGCATGATGATTTAGGACAATTGGGGCTAGCTGCTACTTTTTTTAGGAATTCCGCTTGATTAAAGTTCTCATCATCAAAAATATGATAATCATCAACTTGAATTCCTAATGGTACACTCTCGCAATTAACACTATTTTTAAATTCATCTGTCAGTTCACAGCAACTATCTACAACAATTTTATAACTCATGTTCTCTCCATTCTGGCAAACTAATTTTTGTTGTTTCGTATTCTACCGCATGTAGTTTTAATTACTATATAATATCATATAAAACAATGTTTGAAAAGAGGTAATTCCTATTTATCTTGAAAAAATGCCTTTACTAATTGATTTAAATACATCTGGTCTTTAGAGCCCATAAGTTCCCTTGCTGAGTGCATGGCTAAAAGAGGGATTCCCACATCTACAGTTAATACTGGTAAGAAAGAGGTTGTTATTGTTCCAAGTGTACTTCCACCAATTAAATCTGAGCGATTTACATATTTAGAAAATGGAATACCATATTTTTTCATTAATTGCATTATGATTGCAATCCCTCTTGCATCCGTTGCGTAAGACTGAGATGCTGATTCCTTTATCGTAACACCTGAATTGAGGTAAACATGATTTTTAGGATCAAATCTTCCCCCTTGATTCGGATGATAAGCATGGCTAACATCCATGGAAAGCAACATGCTCTTCTCTATAGACTCTAAAAATTTAATTCTACTAAAGCCCAATTCCAGATAAATCCTCTCTAAAGTATTCGAAAGCCATTTCGATCCTGCACCTTGTCTTGTCCTACTACCAATCTCCTCATTATCAAAAAGAGCAATTACCTGAATCCCTTTGTCATTATGGCAATTTATGATTCCCTCCATGGCAGCTAAAACCGATACGGTATTATCAAGTCTAGGAGCCGAAAAAAATTCTCCCTCTGTTCCAAGATACGCTGGTTCTTCCATACAGTAAGTAAATAGTTCGTATTCTAATATATCTGTAATATCTACCGAAAGCTCCTTTGCCAGAAATTCAGTAAAGTTTCCATTTTCAGATAACCCTAAAATAGGAATCATGTCCACTTGCTTATTTAATTCCATTCCTTTATTTACTTCTCTATTTAAATGAACGGAAAGGTTAGGGATTGTTAATAATGGCTTTTTACTTGAATAAGTAACCATTTTAGGATGCCAGACATCCTCCCCTTTTAGTGCGATTTGCCCTGAAATTCCCAATGGTCTATCTAGCCAGGTATTTAATATGGCTCCACCATAAGTTTCTATATTTACTTTCTCATATACTTCTTCCTTAATATCAGGGTTAGGTTTTATACGAAGACATGGCGAATCTGTATGAGCTGCAACCATGCGAATTCCCTCTCCCTCCTCTACCTTATCTCCGATTTTAAAGGCTATCATAGATGATTCATGCGATTTAATAAAATAGCTTCCTCCAGCTTCTATTTCCCATGAATTATCAGCTCTCAGGCAGGTAAACCCATTCTGCTTTAGAAACTTCTCTACTGTGTTAACCATTGCAAAAGATGTTGTTGATTCTTTAATAAACTCTGACAAATTTTTAAGCTCATTCATTTAATAACCCTCCATTTGTCCTATTATTTTACCACCAAAGTATTCATTTTACTATGGAATTTGTATTGAAAATCAATTATACTATAACTATTCATCAAACTCAGTGACCATATAACTATTCAAGCAGGAGGTAAGGTTATTACTATGATTGCAATAAAAATGGAAGATAAGAAAACTTTTATGCTTAGTCTTTTAAAATCAACGACTTTTGATGGATTTTTAATGTCTGAATGTACAATTACAACTTATAATACATTTCAAATAGATGGTCATATACATAAAGAATTTTATTCAGATGAGGATATTCAAACATCTGCAGCCATTTCAAAATGGAGCAGCCTAAAGCAACTGTGCTTTGATTTGATTAAAGGGAAAAATTCTCCTCTCAGTTTTAAATTTGTTTTTCAACTATCCAAAGAAAATGCAGAGAAGTTTCTACAACTAGCAGATTCTTCTTTCTCTCCTATCGATATTAACGCACTGGTTCTTACAATAAAATATGACGGTTCCTGCATCACTTGTACGACTGGAACCGCCCTTTCCTTTTTTTCTATGGATAAAACCATCGACCGGCTATGGGATGATTTTATTAAGAAGTTTTTTATTAAACATAATCTATCTTTCCTTGAATTATAGAATATCTTTTCACACTTTCAAACATGTCGCTTTAAGCGACACTAATAATCAGTAAGAAGAAGGCGCTTGCGACTTCTTCAGGTGTGAGATTTAGTAATTCTTAGGAGCAGTATTTTTGCTCCTTAGAATTACTTCTCACACTTTTATCGAAAAGTTTTCTTTTCTTTTTGAAGAAGCATTTTTGCCACATCATTTTTATATCGTCTGCTGATTGGAATTTTAAAATCATTTTTATATAGCGTTAAATATTTACCATTGCTTTCTGAAACTTGCATCAAATTTACTACATAGCTTTGATGAACCCTAATAAAGAATGGATGTTCCAAATTACCTTCTATTTCATTTAATTTTCCATAAAATTTTCTTGTTTGCTCTTCACCCTTAACATGTATTTCAATTACTCTTCTCTTACTTTCAAAGAATTCAATAGAATCATATTTAATTCTAATTTTATTATGTTTTATAATATAGGTAAAATAATTAGTTTGATCGCACAATTCTCTATAAGAATCTTCTATTGCTTCATATAATCCTGACACTGATCCTTTTTTTAGTATAAAGCGAAACGCATTTACACGATATGCTTCATAAACATATTTTCTACAATTTGTATGAAAGATTATCATTGTATCAATATGTTTTTCTCGAAGTTCTCTAGCCACCTCAATCCCACTTTTATCATCTAAGCTAACCTCTATAATTAAAATATCCGTGTGATATCCTTCTTTTGAACATTCACTAAGTAGTTCTTTACTACTTGTATAAAATGAAATACAAACAATCTCTTTACATTCTTTTTTCCAATTATTAATTATTTTCTTTATTTTCTTTTGTTCATATAAATTAGAATCAACAACAGAAAAATGTATCATATGAATGACCTCGCCTTTCTAATTCCATTATTATGATGATTTCTGTCTTTTTCTATTCTTGTATTCACCAATTACAAGTGCACACGCTAATAAGATATGACTCATAACAATGACTCTTGCAATTTCTTCTATTCGTAAATAACTGATGATAAAGCAAAAACACATCTGACATAATAGTATTTTTCTCGCAGTTTTTTTATATTTTCTATTTTCAACACGATCTAAAGGTTTATTACAATCCTCTACTGGGGAAAGGAAAAAAATGACAACACCAGCTAATGTTTCAAATGTTGTAAAATAGAAAATCGGAACATTTTTGCAAGCATTCAAAGCTATACAAACACCAATAATAATACAAATTGAAATAACGCTACAGATTTCATTTGTTTTCGCATGATTACCACCAGCAAAAATTCGTAATGGAATATAAAACATTAAAAAAATTGTAATGGGAATCACTTTACAAAATATAGCTGCAACAATGAATGATGCAGCTATATTGATACTTTGCATGACTAATATTTCATATGCATATTCATATAATTCCCGATCAGTTTCTTTCAGATATTCTTTCCTAATTTGATAATTAACAAGAGCATCCGAAATTCTTTTTAGCATATTGCTCTAAACTCTTTTAAATTTATTTGCTGATTCTGGTACCTTAGGCTGGTGATGAATGTAGATGCAGGTACTATTAACTGACTGTTGTGCAGTTACCATTGCAATATGATTTACCTTTGTCATAATCTCTTTCATAATGTCCTTCTTCATTTTAAATCTCCTTTACCTTTTTTATTTTTATAGACTCATGTCTATAAGTAAAAGAATATAAATATTTAAAACAAATTTCAATAGATTTACAAAAACAGCACAAAAAATGACAAAAATTGCAAAAAAATCATAAATACATTTTAAATAATGTAAATCATTTACATATCTTGTGGATTGATAAAATCAAATCTGTGCGAAAAATATTTTCGTTAATATGAATTTCTAAAATCCCTCCATATTTTTGAGCAATTTTCCTAACATTACTAATTCCAATACCATGATTCTTTTTATTTAGTTTTGTAGTTATATAACTATTTTTTTCAATTAAGGGGGACTCCATAAAATGATTTTCAATTCTGCATACCAAAAAAAACTCATTTCCCCTAAAGAGTTTTATTTGAATATTCCTATCATTTTCTTCACATTTACCTGCTGCTTCAATTGCATTATCTATTAGATTACCAATCATTGAAATAAGATCAATATCCTCAATAAAATCTATTTCAATATTTGGTTCTATAAAAATATCCATATGGATGTTTTTGTCTTTTGCAAATGCACTTCTTTCTATTAATAATGCATTTAATATCTTATGATTTGTATACTGCATTTTTTCTAGTTGATGAATTTCTTTATCTAAATGATGAACTATCCCAATTATTTCTTTATAATTTTCATCTGTTGCAAGACCAGCAATTGTATGCATATATTTAGTTATATCATGAATAAATCGTTTATGTTCAATATTCGATTCTTCAAGACTTTCATAATGACGTTTTTCCATATCAAATTTCAATTTTAACAAATCTATTTTCCTATTGTATTCACTAATCTCCGACAATTTTTCAAAAAGTGCGAAAACATACGCATTCACAAATAGCAGTAAAAAACATCCTATTCCAAAAGTAATTTTCTGACTTTCTGCCATTTCAATATTCATTTGATATTCGAAAACCATCTCAAAAATAAAACAGGTTGATAAAGGTAATAAGAGATAACCCCCTAAAAACTTGATATCAAATTTTTTTTCTTTACTTAACACATAGGTCTGTATAATTTTCAAAAGGCAAAAGGTTAATATTTTTTCAAATAAGTATAAAAAAACAATACTTGAATAATTTTTCATCATGGGAACTTTATGAATACCAAGTAATGCACTCATAATCATTTCTCCAACAACTTCTACCCCTGCATTAATAATACAAAACATTAAAGTAAAAGCTAAAATTTGCTTCCAATGAGCTTCGTATAACAAAATGCCACATAAAAAGAAAATCAAAAAGAATCCAACTAAATTTACAATTGGTATCTTTACTAATTTAATTCCTACAAAAAAAAT
>JAQUUB010000105.1 GCA_028694115.1 Lachnospiraceae bacterium | reverse complement strand
ACATGTAATTGGAAGGAGTCGCAATATTGATATTGGGTTCGAAGGTCAGATTCTTATTGGTAAATACATCCCGACCAAAAATCTTAGGACCCGAATCCTTGTAGTTAAAGAAAGAGGCAATATCATCCACATTCTCTTCATCCTCCTCCTCTTCGTTTGAGATACGAGGATTTAGCACCCCTGTATTGTCCTTTGTACGACTTCGGGAGATTGAAGCAGCCGACTCTCTGTCGTTCGTGCCAGCTTGTGCAGCTTCATATTTCTTTTTGATACGCTCCACTTGCTGAGGAGTAACCCCTTTGGTTCGAAGTTCTATGGCCATCTGATTCTGACTCTTTCCAGCCATTTGAGCCTGTTTTACATACTGGATCACCTGTTCATCGCTCATGCTTTGGGCAAATAAAATGCCCGAAAAAACGAAAAAGCATAGGATCAATGTAATAATTTTACGCATAATTATATGTTGTTGTATTTTTTGAGTTGATAAGATACAAATTTTATACCAATTGCATTTTTATTTTTGTTATTACTTCCAATGTGATTTTCTGTTAATTTTAGCATCTCTTCTTTATTCAATGGTAAGCGAAGAAGCCTACCAAGTTTTACTGTCAACTTTTTGCACTTTTATTATGATTGTGTAAATTTTACAGTAATTAATTACTGTAAAATTTATAAATCAAATTTGAAATTTCAACTACATCTTCATCTTTCAAGTCTCTGAATAAGGGTAATCTTATTAAACAGTCAGAATATCTGTCGCAATTCATAAGCTCTCTTCCATCATGATCTAATTTATAAAAATCGGATAGATGTAGGCTAATATAATGAAAAACTGATTGAACATTGTTACTCTTTAAATAGGCTATTAATGAGCTTCGTTCCTCGATATTTCTACATGTAAAATAAAACATATGTCCATTATTTGTAGAATATGCAGGTAATTGAGGAATATTAATGATACCTTTCAATACCAAAGATTCTAAATTCCTATAATATAATTTCCAAATCTCTTTTCTTCTGGATTGAATCATATCTAAATTTTCCAGTTGTGCTAATAGGAAAGCAGCATTCATTTCAGAAGGTAAAAAAGAGCTACCTGTATCTACCCAGCCATATTTGTTAATCTCACCTCTGAAAAATTCTGCTCTATTTGTTCCTTTTTCCCATATTATTTCAGCTCGTTTTATGTATTTATCATCATTAATAACGAGTAAGCCGCCTTCTCCACAATTTATATTCTTTGTTTCATGAAATGAGAATGCACTTAAATGACCTATCGAACCTAATGGTTTACCTTTATAGAAGGAATCGATGGATTGAGCAGCATCTTCAATGACTATAAGATTGTACTTATTCGCTAGCTCCATAATTTTATCCATATCGCAAGCAACACCAGCGTAGTGAACAGGAACAATTGCTTTTGTATTAGGGGTAATTAAAGCTTCTAATTTATCAACATCAATGTTGGGATTTTCTTTTGAACTATCAGCAAAAACTATTTTTGCGTTTTGTCTTACAAAAGCTAAAGCTGTTGATACAAATGTATATGACGGAACAATAACTTCATCACCTTCTTTAATTCCTGCTAGAATTGCACACATTTCTAATGCATCAGTGCAAGACGTAGTTAAAAGTGTTTTTCGAAACCCATATTTCGTTTCAAAGAATTCCTGACATTTTTTTGTAAAGTATCCATTACCAGATAATTTTCTAGATTCAATTACCTGTGTTATATTTTTTATTTCATCTCCAGTAATAAAAGGTCGATTAAATGGGATATTATTCATTGTTGTTTAATTTTAAATATGTCTTTAAATGTTTATCTGCCATTAATTTTGAAGTGAAATTACTTGTAAAATACTTTCTGTGTAATTTTTTTTCTTCATCTAAATTACACTCTATACTTCTATTTAAAGCATCTTTTAAAGAATTTATATTGCTAACTCTAAAGAAAAAAGGTTTTTTTATATCATACATCATTTCTTTATGAGGTTGAATATCAGATAGAATACAGGGAAGTCCACATGATAATGCTTCTAAAACAGCCGTTGGAAACCCTTCAGACAAAGATGGTGATATATAAAAATCGCTTGCTTGTAGGTATGGTAGAGTGTCTGATTGATATCCAAGATATGAAATATTATCCCCATTGTAAGTTGATTTGCATGCCTCCATAAGCATGCCGTCCCCCATAACAAAAAGATGTACTTTCTTTATAGGATTGTTTACAAAATCTTTAAATGCTTTAATTAAAGTAATTGGGTCTTTTCTTATTATTAAATTAGCAATGTATATATATACTATTGAATCTTCACTAACATCATGGAGTCGTCTTATTCTATTACGTTCTTCTATTGTTGCAGGACAGAAATAATTACTATCAACCCCTGTGTAAATTAAATCAACATTATTGATTTTATTTAACCTTAGTTTTTCTTCAATAAAGGCTGAACAAGTTATAACTTTAGTAAATCCATTTAAAATATGAAAATGGATTTTTTTCATTAAAAGACCTTTAATTTTGCCAAACTGCATTACATAATCATCTCCAGGATAATTATATAGTGAGCTTACAATTTTATATTTATTTCTTAATTCTTTATAGCAAAGAATATCTGCTCGAAATCCAAATGAATGACAAATATCAGGCCTTTCATTTTTAACAGCATCTTTCAGTTTGGAACTTCTTAAAATAGAATCAAATCCTTTACCTAGTTGCAGGCATTTGACTGTAATCCCTAAAGAAATAAAATCTTGTTTTCTAGAATCATTTTCTTCGTCTGAAAGAGTTATTATTACACACTCTATTTCCGATTTATTGAATCCGGATACTAAATTATAAAGAACATTTATGGGGCCTCTTCTAATGAGAGAAGAGCAAATATATACTACTTTAAGCATTGATTTATTCTTTTTAAATATTCATTCCATCTCATATCCCAAGTGTTTTCTTTGAGTATAGTTTCTGTATTTTTGAAACTAAAATCAACGTTAATTAATTCAGGATTGTTTATTATTTTTAAATAATCATTATTTGCGTATTGAGCTACTTCAGGGAGATTTGTCGATATAACAGGTACACCTGAAGAAATATATTCGAATAATTTTGTTGGGTATACTCCAACAGTAACGTCATTTATTAAATATGGAATCAATCCAACTTTCATTTTTGATAAATAACTATTTAACTCATTCTTAGCGACTTGAGGGACATAGGTTACGTTGGGATATTTTAATAACGAAAAGGCCTTTTTTTCAATTATGGCTCCAATAATCAAGAACTTCTGATTCTGATTTATTTGTATTAATTGCTCAAAAAAATCATAATCAATAGCAAAATGTAAATTTCCAATATATCCGATATACTCTTTTGGGCAATCATCATTTGGAAAAAATGTATCAGTATTTACTCCTTGAGGTATATAGTATATGTTTTGATTTAAATCCTTATAATCATTGATTGTAGCTTGATTATCAATAAAAACAACATCAGACTCAGCCACAACTTTTCTTTCTAATTCTTTTATTTTTTGTGGTACTAAATTATTTTTAGAACGCCTTTCTGCTATGTCATAAACTTTAAATCTTGATCGTTTGAAAAATTCATATATAGTCGGATTTATATAAGTAGACCAGAAAAAGTTATTGTCAGATATTTCAATTTGTGCATTTAATAATCTAAAATTAATTTTTCCTATTGTGCTATTATGCCAAGGAATATAGCTACCCCCTATTAAATTTATGTTTGGTTCAAGCGGATTTTTAATAGATTCATTTCCTATGTGTTTTCGATAATTAACGATTCTTTTGATAAACTTAATACTAAACGGATTATGATTAATAAAACCCAAAGGTCTGCAAACTTCGACTTGTGAACCGATCTCTTTAGATAAGCGAGTTACAATTTCATGTTGCCTCTCCCAGGTATGATCCCAATGTTGCCCTGGAAAAAATGAATAGCTTTTAAATTCTCTGTTTAACATATGTTTAATTAGATTTTCTCATATCTCCATTTGTCAAAATATTGGCATTAACCCAATTAATATCATAAGTGGACATTAATATTGTAGGCAAAGGAGAATATAATATTTTATATTGATGACCACACGATAGTTCTCTTTTGACAGTGTATATAGATGCAGAATATACTATAAAACTCAAGCATAAAAAGAAATATAAGTGTGTTTTTGTAAATATTGTTTTATATTGTAGAAGGAAGGGTATTGTAAAGAAGATAACTCCTAAAAAGGCATATCGACTATAACTGGAATTCATATTAAACATAAAAGATAGCAAGATACATATTCCTACAAAAACAGAAAATAATGAATACTCTTTTAATTTATAAAGGATCAATAATAGTCCTGGATATAATGCAAAATATGATGCAAGAAAGGATAATCTGAACCCAATTGGACGTGATGCATATTCTTCCTGTGCATAATAACCACTAGTGTAGTTTGCCAAATGTATTTTTAAAACATCATCGATTGGCAATAAATTAATAAAGTATTCAATGAAAAATGTAGATAAAATATATCCGCAAACCATTAATGTAAGTAGATGTGATTTGTAAATTTTGGGTTTGAATATTTTTACAATAAATACAATTAAGAATATAGCCCAGAATGAAAAATGAATAAAAGCTGATATTATTAATAGTATCCAACCAGATTTCTTTTCATTATAAATTATTGAAAATACAGCATAAAAACATATGCCCATTGCAAAAGTGAAACGAACTCCTGTAAGAAAACCAGAAAATCTTAGGAGAAAGAACATAATTAGAAATGCGCAAAAACTTAAAAGATAAGATTCGTTTAAATAGTCATTTGCTTTTATTATACTAACAAAAATTCGAAAATATAAAATGTAGCAAAATGAACAAATAGTAAATCTTAGTAGTTCAAAATTTAATCCAATCTTTCCATATATAAGCATAATCCATGGATAAATAAAATCTAATGCCAATAGATTTTTTAAGTCACTAAAATTTATGTTTTTAATGACTTCATAATCCATTTGATATCTGTATAAATCGCCACTTGGGATCCACAAATACGACAGAAGTCCCATAAATATAGCTAAATAATACAAAGCGTAATAATTACGATTATATATTTCGGTAATTATTAAAGGCAGAGAAGCAAAAGGAAAAATTAGAAATGTAATTAATATTACAAGATGTCTCTTTGAAATTTTTATGTGTAATAGATAATCTTTCATTCTTTAAAAAATGGATCAGGCATATTTATCTTATTCTTAAATAAAAGAGGGATTGTTCTCAACCATATTACCAGTATTAACTTCATTAATTTATTTGATCCTAATATTGTTAAATATTTTGCCATATTTATTTTCACATTTCCAAGAATGAATGTTTTGTAATTGATATCAAAATACTTGCAATCTGTACTTAATACATTTCTATTCATCATATAGTAACCGTAAAATATAGCAGCAAGATTTGACTTTGGTTTTAAGTCTTCTTTTAATAATTGAGATAATTCTTCTTGAGATCTGGGAATATAACACATGTCTAAATAATAGTACATTGCTCCAGAAAGTAGTACGACTGGTTTATGCCAAAATGAAGCTTCAACGCCCATAGTTGAGCCGAAAACTACAACTTTGTCTGCTTTATCCATAATATCATAGGTACTAACAGAGTCTGATGCTTTTATAACCGTGATATTATCGTAATCATTTTCGAGTGTATATAAATCTGTATGGTATTTGTATGGAATATTCTTTAAATTAGGATGTACCCTCAAATAGAAATGATAATTTTTATCATTAATACAAGATAATAGATATTTAATACCATCAATTTGACTTTTAAAAAGAGAATATTCTTCAAAATCTTTTCCAACTGCAGCAAATTCATCTTCAGAGCTATTGAATATAACAATATTTTTTTTGTTATCATCCCAGTTAGAAGGCATCAAGCCTTTTACTTGTCCATTTATATAAACTTTATCTGCAGCCGGAAGACCATTTCTTCTCTTAGTAAAGAATGATTCACCATCAATTATTTTCTCTGATGTATCTTTGTCACTTGAGTTCCAAACGAATTTTACTGTATCACAATTATTTTGAATATCATGTGGTAGGCAATTATTAAATGATACTTTTGAGAACAATTCGTTGCTTCTTGGTCCTCCAACAACTTCATTACTTATGAATTGTAAGTTCAAGAATTTTGCAATATCATAAAAAGGCCTGTTTTCAAAGAATCTTCCATTATAAATTGAAATAACATTTGGTTTATGTTGTTCTACTAATTCATAAACTCTTGAAGTTAATCTACATGTCTGTTCAATCAGATGATCAAAATATTTTTTAGAATCAATTGATATTTCTGGATATGGATTTCTAGTTATTGAAATATAAGTTGATAATACCGAATAACCCACGTAAACATTTCTGTACTTTATATTCTTTATTTCATCAATAGAATTATAAGTGAAACTATATTTTTCGCAAGAATTAATATCCTTCAATGGCACTACTAAAATCCCTTTAGACAATTTAGATAGTGTGGTATTATAGCATAATTTACATAACTTACATCGTGCTTTATTTGCTTGAGGATTCATAAAACATGAATCTATTACTCCGGAACAGTATGTGAAAATAACTTCATGTCCCTCCTTATGAAGTCTTTCTGCTTCGTCTAGGAGTACTCCAAAATGAGGATGAGCATATGAACATGCACTATACAGTAAATATTTCATACAATTATTTAAGTTTAGAAAATTTGTATAAGAAAAGCAACGTAAATGTTAATGCAAGTAGTGAGAATAGTACTTTGTATTCAATACTAAAATTACTTGACACTGTAGATGTGATTAGCGATAAGGCAATAATACCTAGTAGTATCAATAATTTATAAAGACTCCCTAACCAGATTGTTGTTTTAATTTTATGATATTTAATAAAAAATGGAATTATTAATTGACTCCAGTAAGCGATCATGGTTGTCGTAATTGCAACTTTATAACCCCAAAAGGGTATTAAGGTCATACATAATATAATATTTAATACACCCGGAATAAAAACTAACCACAATAGTTGTTTAGTTTGTTTTTCGATAAAAGTAATCGCAGACATAAAAAGGTATAAGGGTAATACTGCGTTTGCGAAACATATGTAACGTGCAATAATACTACATTGCTGTAATTGCTCATTTCGTATAAGATACTTGTAGATTTCAGGCATCCATGTAGCAAAAAGTACTATAGAGATAATTGCAATTCCCTGGGAGAAATAATATAAATTTCGGAACTCTTTGTATTTTCCTTTTCTATAAAGCTCTTGTATTTGTGGAGATAATGCTGTTACAACGGACATTGTTATTATTGTTATATAATCTCCCATCATATATCCATTTGAAAAATAACCAATATCCTCAGTAGAAACATTATACCAGGACATTACAATTCTTGAAGAAGAAGATAATAAAATGAACCCTAGTGAATGAGGTATTACGGGGAAAGAGATCGTTAGTAATTTTTTGATTCTTGTAAAATTACGATCAATTCTTGGAAATATTTTTTCTTTAATCCATAATGGATTAATATAAATAAAGAATGAAATGAAGGCAGA
The DNA here is from genome assembly GCA_028694115.1 of Lachnospiraceae bacterium. Next base: position 7,947 of record JAQUUB010000105.1, on the reverse strand, counting down.
TACGGCAGCGCTTGATACGAAGCCTAAATATCCAAGATTGAAATAATAAATTACAATAAAAAGAGTCAGTAGCCCCATAATACTTGAAAATAGATTTCTTAATACAAGTGGTTTAGGACAACTTCTGAGAGGATAAAGGTGTGATGCCAGAAGAGAATTTGAATTAAATAATATTGGAAAAGCTGCAATAATTGCAACAATAATTCTTTTATTTAATTCTATTTCTTGTAGAACAAACAAATATAAAATTATTAATCCAATAGAAAATAAAACAGAAGATATTAGTAATAAAAAAAATATATGGCCCCAAAAGATATTAAATTTGTTTTTATATTCATAATAACCATTGGTTAAATGCATATGCAAGCCTAAGGTACAAATCGCCAAAACAATTGAAGAATATGAAGAGATAATTCCCCATACTCCGTAATCAAATGGTGAAAGATAAGGTGTAATAATTGGTAATAACAATACATTAATTATGGTTGATATTTTGGGTATTACTCCAAACCAAACAGAATTAATAAGAATATTTTTTATATTCATTTGATGACTTAATAAGTTCTAACAGATGATTACATTTATATTTCACAGATGCTTTGCCAGCTCTTGTGCCTTTTTATACTCTTGAAGGTTTCCAATATCAATCCAAGTGCCATTCAGAGGGAAACGTATTACTTTATACTTCTTCTTCATAAGCAGATCCATAAAGTCGGTAGCATTAAAGAATGTATCTTTTGGAATAAGATTCAGCAGTTCACGCTTAATGAGGTATATACCAGCATTGGCATAATAGTTATAAGTCGGTTTTTCTAACACTCCTTTCACTTCACGACCATCAAGCTCAAAGATACCGTATGGTACAGAAATAGTGTAAGGTACAGCTGCAATACTCATGTCTGCATTGTATTCCTTGAAATGAAGGAAAAAATCTTCATAATCAATATTGGTGAATAAGTCACTATTCATTAGCAGTACAGTGTCATTGTAAAAGTTCTCTACAAACTTTATACTACCAATCGTTCCTAAATATTTAGGCTCACAAATAGTTTTAACCTGAATATTTTTTTTGGGTTCAGTAAAGTGATCTTCTAATTGCTCTTTCAAGTAATTTACAGTTACAGAGATATGACGTATACCAAAATCGATTAGACGGTCAATATTGTAATCAATAATACATTTACTCCCTACCTTTAAAAGTGGTTTTGGAGTCTTCTCTGTTAAAGGACGCAGACGCTCTCCCTTACCTCCTGCCATCAGAACGGCATCAATGGGAAGATAAGATCTTTGTTTTTTTAGGTTCACGACATCTACAATTTGCATTTGGTCATTTAGAACTGGAAGTAGTTCTATTCCTTTTTCCTTAGCTGTATGTATCTGTTTAACATCGTATGAATCAGCTTTAAGAAAAGTATATGAATGATGAGCAATGTTAGTAACAGGTGACTCTAATGTATTGCCACTAATCAAACTTCGACGTATGTCCCCATCTGTGAGCGTACCTATGATTTTTTTATCCCTATTTTCGACAAAAAGAGTGAGAGCCTCATTTCTCCCCATCTCATTAATTGCCTTTAAAGCGTCAAGAAGTGAATTAGATTCTGAAATTATGTACTTTTCAAACATAGCTATTTAGTTTGATTAATTATAGATTCCACTAACATAAAGTCATAGATATCATCAATATCAATAGATGATTCCTTAGACATTACATATTTAACTCTTTTTGTAAAACCACTCAACCCTTTTTCTTTGAGTGCATGTATGTTAATTATATAGATAGCTCCATTGAATTCATAGTATGTTGGTAATACTTGTCTATTGCTAGCTTTCTTGTTAAAAACAAGCTCTACAAAACCTTCTTCGTTGTCGTTACAAAGGACTGCTGGAGCATGTGATTCTGTAACAGAAACTACCATTTCGATATCCTCATTGTAAAGTGAGATTGCCTCTTTGATATCTTCAACCGTACGAAGAGGAGATGTAGGCTGTAGAAGAAGCAATTTATTGAATTTACGACCTTGTTTTTCGTAAAAATTGATAGCATGTATTAGCACGTCATTGGTTGTTGCTGTATCAGTAGCCAACTCTGCTGGACGAACAAACGGTACATGTAAACCATAATTTTCTACTAAATCAATTATTTCCTTATCATCAGATGAAACACAAATATTTTCATCTGTTGTTATTGCTCTTGCAACATCAATAGAATATGCTATTAAAGGTTTGCCACATAAATTCTTGATATTCTTTCCTGGGAGTCCTTTGCTACCTCCACGCGCAGGAATAACTATCAATATTTTATCCATATTTTATAGATTGTGAAATGATTTTAAGATTATATTTTCCAACGGATAAGTTGAAATGATATCGTATATTGTCTTGAGTGTATTCTCTTTGAAGTATGGGTTTACTGTTAATTTGCATCTATTCTTAACATCTACCATTGTTACGACTTTAAGGGTATTATATATGGATTCATATTCAGGAGTACAGTCGTAAATGCTATCTCCTTTACAACGACCTTTCTGACGGTCTCCAATATTAATAGTTGGAATTTTAAAACTTGGAGCTTCAACTAAGCCGCTAGATGAATTCCCAATAACAGCACAACAATGACGTAAAGCTGAATAATAACGTTTTTTGCCCAAAGAGGCGATAGCATATGCTCTGTCAGAATGTTCATTTACATAATCCTTAATAATAGAAATGATAACCCGACCATCTGAATCAGAATTAGGTAATGTAAATAAAAGTTTGTATTCTCCAATATAATTATCTAAAGCTTTTAAAAGATTATTACACTGTTGTTCTGCGGTACCATATTCCATTGTTACTGGATGGAATGTGATTAAAAAGAATTTTTCACCTAGTTCAAAATTTAAGCTGCTTTGTAATTCTTTAAGAGACATTGGTTCATCATGAATTATATTGTCTATCCCTAAAGCTCCTACATAGAACACTCTTTCTGGACACTCACCTAATTGAATAACACGATTGCGATATTCATTTGTTGATGTGAAATGTAAATGGCTTAGCTTTGTAATACAATGTCGTATTGAATCGTCATAGGCCCCCTCAGTGATTTCTCCTCCATACAAATGTGCAATAGGTATCTTCATAATCATAGCACATTGTGCAGCTGCCAACATCTCGTATCTATCTCCAAGGATAACAACAAGATCTGGTTGCATCTCATTCAAAGCATCTGATATACCAATTGTCGCCAGCCCCATTGACTTGAGTGTGCCGACAGAAGTATCAGATGATAGCATCATTTCAACTTTTCGGTCGATTTTGAATCCATCGGCTTCTATTTCTTTGTATGTTAAACCAAATTCAGGCGAGAGGTGCATATTGGTTGCGATTATTTGAAGTTCAGTTGCTTCTCCATCACGAATAAGTCGCATCAAATTACTCATAATACCATACTCTGCACGAGTACCTGTTATTACACAAATTTTCCTCATAATTTTATTTGTTCGTCTTCTTCGAAGTCCCTTATTGCAATACTACCAACAACTTCTTCCCAACGCATAGGATTAATACCATCTCCTGGACGTTTTGCTGTTAAGTTATTGTCGGTCAAAACCTCTCCTTTTTTGATAGATTTTGAAGCAACAATACTTTTACGAGCAATCGAAATATTCTTCCTTTCGCTATTCGTTATAATTTTTTGTCCATCGCCAGATATTGCTGCTTCAATATTCCTAATAGCTGTAACCATTGCTTTCAACTCTTCAGGTTCCAAAGATGCTTTATGATCTGGACCTTCCATATTCCTATCCAATGTATAGTGCTTCTCTATCACAGTTGCCCCTAAAGCAACAGCAGCAATTGGCACTTCAATGCCTTTTGTGTGATCAGAATATCCAACTTCCAAACCAAACTCTTTTTTTAATGAGTCCATTGCCTTGAGGTTTACATCGCAGTATGGAGTTGGATATTCTGTATTGCAATGTAACAAAATTATCTTTTTCTTATCTTGACCAAACCTTATCAGGGTATCGATAGCATTTCTTACATCTTCAATAGAAGACATACCTGTAGACATGATTATATTCCCATTTAGTGAAGCAATCTTACGAAGATATGGGAAATTAGTAATTTCTCCAGAAGGTATCTTCCACAAATTGAAGCCATGGTTAAATAAGAAATCTATGGATGGTAAGTCAAATGGTGTACACAAATATTGTACCCCCTTGCTATTGCAATATTCCATTAATTTTGCATGTTCATCAAATGATAATGAGATATTGCGAATCATTTCTAATTGGCTTTCTGTTGATCCTGTGTTTTTTATCTGATATTCAGCTTTTTTTGCATATTTTGAAACAAGCAATTCTGGTACTGCCATTTGAAACTTAACAATATCAACTCCAGAAGCAGCAGCTATATCAACTAGTTGCTTTGCAATTTCCAAAGATCCATTGTGATTCACTCCTGCTTCTGCAATTATCAATACTTTGTTTGATGACATAGTTCTAATAGTTTCTGTTTTTATACACTTTTAAACCACCTACATTACTTGTACATAACTTTTTATCTTCTATATCCTTGTCAATATAGGTCATAGCATCAATAGCACAATCTTCGCCAACTTTTTTGCCTTGAAAGATGAAAGTGTTAGCTCCGAACAATGTTCTCTTCCCAATAACACAATGACCACTAATACGAGCACCTGGATTGAAGATACAATTGTCACCTATTACAGAATCATGACCAATAGAAACATGAATATTCACAATGCAACTATTACCTACTATTGCATTTGAAGAAACAACGGCCATTGGACCAATATAAGATCCCTCACCAACCTTTGCTGATGGTGATATGAATGCAGAAGGATGAACAATACTTACATTCTTGCATGATGCTAGTTTATCAGTAAAAATTTTTCTAAGCTTCTGACTCGTAAATCCAATAATATATGCTATCTCTTTATTGTTAATAAAACTGTCAAGCTGTTTATCTCGTATCACATTTGTAAGTGTTGTTTCTTCTTCATCACCGATGACGTTATATATAGCTTCGAACTGGTCTTTATAATAAAGGTCAGCGCATTCTCTTATCTCTAGGGCTGTACTGCTTCCTCCAATTATCAATAATGTTGCCATAATCAAATATTAAATAGTTCCATTGTCAACATTCACACTTTGTCCAGTAATACTCTCTGCCTTATCACTCAACAAGAAAGCGACAGTTTCAGCAACTGATCGGATTGACGTTGCAGCCTTAAGTGATGTTCGAGCATAAATTTTACTTCTTTGTTCCTCTGTTAATGTAGAGCTCATAGCAGTTGCCATGAAGCCAGGAACAACCACATTTGAACGGATACCGATTGGCCCCCATTCTCGTGCTGTATCCTTAGAGAATGCCTCCAATGCTCCCTTTGATGATGCGTACATTGCCAATCCCTTATAACCAGTGTGGACACTTATTGATGAGATGTGTACAATACTTCCCTTAGTATGATGAAGGAGCATGTTGCGGATTACGTTCTTGGTCATCATCATTGGGGTGAAGACATTCACATCGTACATTGCCTTAAGTCGATTCAAATTCATGTTGGTGACAATATCATCGTATGCAACGGCTGCATTGTTCACATAACCATCTATCCGAACCTTGTTACCACAGAAGTCTTTGAATACATTCTGACGCACGTTTTCGCAATCTGCCAAATCCACACTCTTGTAGTAGAGGTTGTCGGGATATTTTACTTGCAAAACTTTGAACTCATCCGGGCAGCTACGGGCAATGCCATAGACAGTATTACCTTGTTCGAGCAACACTCTGCATATTTCCAAGCCCACTCCACGAGAGCAACCTGTTACAATTATATTCTTACTCATGATCTTTTTAATTTACCTGTCCGGGTTAATGAAAATGCGTCAACAAACTTAATCTTGCGAGGAATCTTGAAGTCCTGAAGTACCTCTTTTAGAATCTTTCGAATTTCCAAGTCGCTGATAGTGATACCTTTTACCAATTGGATTTCGGCTATTAGTACGTTTCCAAGGATTGAGTTTGTTTTCCCATAAACTAGAGACTGATGAATACCCTCAATAGCATTGATAGCATCCTCAACCTCACCAGGGTTAACCTTATACCCACCCACATTGATGAGCTCGTTCTTGCGACTCTTAAACTTGAAGATGTTTTTTTCTTTGTTTACCCATTCAATCAAGTCCCCAGAGTGATAATAATCACCATCGAATATAAAACTATCTGACTTGCCAAGGAGAGATTTGTGAATCAGTAATTCATCTTCAAGCACAGAGAATTTATCACGTATCTCTTCTGGTATCTGGAAGCAATCACCTTTAGCCGCAAACAGCGATCCTGCTTCGGTAGAAGCATATACATTGTTAATTTTAGCATGAGGAAATATTTTGCTAATGTTTTCGTACAGATAGTTGTCTGATTTTTCACCACCAAGCGTTACACGCTGAACAGAAAGATAACATCGTTCAATAGGTAACAATAAACGATAGAAGGTCGGAGTGGCTGATATGTGTGTAATATGATAGTCTGAAATCTTTTGATAAACCTCACTTCTTTGCAGATTGAAAACATTCACTAAAGCATTTAGATTCATAAATGCTTGAAAAAAGACCTGTAACCCAGCCATGTGAGTCGGATTGTAAGCGTAAGCCCAAATCTGCCCTTTGTATTTATCACCAAGACGCACCGAGCGGGTCAAAGTTTTGATAGAATGAATTACTTTCTTTGGCTGGCCAGTGGTTCCAGAGGTGAAAATAGTAATTTCAGATGTTGACAGTTGCAAAGCCGATATGATAGAATCCATATTATGGAAATGATAGTTATCTAGTTTCTTTGCTTTGTTCACCATTGACTCATCCAATCCATTCACCTCCGATAAGTTTAAATCTGAATCCAATAGGGTCAAAGGGTTATTGGTTGCTATGGCTTTGAGTAAGTTTTCGAAATAAGCGAAGATGTCCTGAGTCTTGAAGAGAGGGTAATACTCCTGATGCTGATTGATAGATTCAACCAGCATCTCATAAGAATATTCATTTTCTCCGTTGTAGAGGAATCCTGCCATTACCTCTGTAATTTTGTGAAAATCTCGCCGATGGTGTTAACAAGACCATCTTCGAAGATGTCAATGTCAAACTCATCTTCGATGTTTACAGTCAGTTCTGCCAAATCAAAAGAGGTAAAACCCAGATCATCCCGAAGGTTATCCTCTGGATGAAGTTCTGCTATTAGTGCCATTTCTTTCGTGGCACGGATGTTATTGATGATTTCCAATACTTTCTGTTCCATTACTTTATTCTATTTAAGTAGATTACAATCTTACTGAACTTGGTATATTTACTACTCTTTCTTCAAACCACAAGGTGTTTTCCAGTTTATCTGTCTGGCAAGACGAAAACATGGGTAATTTATTCATAAGTCCCCAGATTGGTCTCGTCATTATGCCGTTGTCGTTTGTATATTGTAAGAATTCCTGCTGCATTTCTTTATCTTTTACAAGTATAGCATTCAGCCAATAATTGGAATGACAATCCTTAGGCTCGCAGAAGAATTCAATGTCTGTAAAATTAGCAAAGAATGCTTTATATTGTTCTGCTATTTCTCTTTTATTGAAGAGAAACTTTTCCAGATTTTCCATCTGAGCGCAGCCTAGAGCAGCATTGATGTTGGGCATACGATAATTGTATCCTACATGATCGTGTACAAATTCCCAACGGTGTGGAACTTTAGCCTGGGTAGTAAGGTGTTTGGCAAATTTGCCTAAATTCTCGTCGTTAAATAAAAGCATACCACCTCCACCTGTTGTAATGGTTTTGTTACCGTTAAAACTAATGGCACCAACTTTTCCAAAGGTCCCTGTATGTTTCCCTTTGTAGAAACTGCCTAAGCTTTCGGCAGCGTCTTCAATCAATTCCAGTCCGTACTTATTACAAACTGCAACTA
>JAQUUB010000104.1 GCA_028694115.1 Lachnospiraceae bacterium | reverse complement strand
TTGAAATATATTCTAGACAAGGGCATGACCCAATAACATCTCTAAAGCATTACCAGAGCCTATCTTTTACAGATTATGAAATGAGGGACATCGAAAAGAGGCTCATAGAATGGGGAATTCTTAGAAGATAATTCTAGTTCTCTTTTCCTTTTTTTCTTCTCATAATGATTCTATAATCTAAATAAAACCAGTAAACAAAAGGCCAGTATACAGAAAGGCCTCTATCCTGCTGTTTTAGATTAAGCGTGTATATGTATCCGAGTTCCAATGGAGACCACATTCAAGAGGATACAAAACTCCATTAGAAGAAATAGAAAGCTTAAAATATTCCTATGCAGATTTAGATTATATTTTTTTGGAGTGTGCACTTTGTCAAAGCAAGTCTCCTTATCAGATGTTCTAGATTTTAAGAACAGTATTTTCACTAACAAACAGGCCCTTAAGCCAAACTATCCCCTTCATGGGATCTCAGATGTCTTGCATAGGGACAACGAGATCAAGATGTATTATGAATTTTTGAAGGATATTTTTAGAGGAATATCCCCAAATAATATTTTTGTCTACGGTAAACCCGGAAATGGAAAAACAATGCTCTCTAAATGGGTATTGGAAGAAGTAATTAAGGAAGCAGCTAACCGGGATATAGAACTCTGCGTAATTAATGTCAATTGCGAAAAATCAAGAACTGAAAACGCAATCTGGCAAAAAATAAATGATAAAATGCCTGTTCCGGAAGGAGAAACCAAGCAGAAAATAGGGAATTCAAGATCAAAACACAGCAACTATTTTGAACATCTTGTGAATGAATATCCTGGAATTATTATCATAATATTAGATGAAATCGACAAAGCCGAAGATCCTCAAATCATAAACAGTATTATCCGGACCGAATCTGAAAAATCGGGTCATTCTCCTTGTGTAATAGGGATCACTAATGATCTAAAACTCCATGAAAGGTTTCCTCCTCATCTCATTAGTGTCCTTTCCGAAAACAATTTGATTATTCCTCCATATGATGCAAATCAGCTGTCCGATATCATTAGAGCAAGAGTTTTAATCTCTTTTCGTCCGGATTCTGTTGACGGAATTGTAATCCCCCTTTGTGCTGCTTATGCAGCCCAGGAACACGGCGATGCAAGAAGAGCAATCGATATTTTACGGACAGCTGGAGAATTAGCAGAACTCCGGAAAAGTCCAATAGTAGAGGAATCTGATGTAAAAAATGCTAAAGAAAAGATCGAAATTGATAGGATAATAGAGGTAGTAAAGACATTACCAACTCAATCTAAAACAGTGCTTCTAGCATGTATTTACAGTCTAAATTCAGGAAAGGAATGTACTATATCAAGTATGTATCAGGTCTACAGGCTTCTTTGTGCTAGCCTTGATAGTGATATTTTGACATTAAGAAGGGTTACAGATCTTACTAATGAACTTGATCAGCTAGGGATCATAAATTCAACTCTGCAATATAAGGGGAGATATGGAAGGAACAAAAAAATAGTTAGTGTTTCTTCTAAAAACTTTTCTTTGGAAACTTTACTTAAAGATTTCCGGATGCAGCCGATTGTAAAAATGCCTCCAGAATATTTCATTCCAAATTTCATAAATTGAGTTTTTTTGTATATATGTATCTGACTTCCAATGGAGAACACAAACAGAAGGCTGCAAAAATTTTTACGAAATTATGCCATTGGTATAATTATAAAAATGCCATGTTGTTATGTTATGAAATTAATAGTATTTAATATTTACGAAAAAAATTAAAAAAGCAAGTAAATAATTTATTTTTATTTAATACTTTTAAAACGCTCACGATCTTGATACCGTTCTCCATTAGAAGTGTGATACATATATACAGAAAGTAAAGTCACATCGAAAATAAATATAAAAGGGCAGTTCAGAACCTGATACATTCTAAACGTAAAGTCCCTAGCTCTTTGTTTCCATAAGAAGTGAGATACACATATAAACCAAAGTCGCTAGAATTTTCATGGTCTTTTACTGTCCTGTTTTGAAAATATTCTTGTTTAAAACCTACTACTACCATATACACTTAATGGGGGAGGGTGGGGGTTCAAGGCCATATACATTTTTTTAAAGATGTTAAGTTCTCTATTGATAGCGATTTTAGAACCACAGTAAATGTTAAGTTTTTTTCATGCAAAATAAGTAAAGGAAACATTTATATTTTCATTCTATTTCAGCGACTTTATCTGCACGTTAGTCTATATTTTGACTAGATATCTGGCAACAATTGCCTGTATTCTGGTCAATTTTTTGGAAAGAATTATCTTTATTAATTTTGTTGTTTTTTATTCTTTCCATACCAACTAATCATTGCTGTAAGGTCAAGAGCCTGGCCAGCATTTTTTGCAGTGGAAAAACTCCAAGCAAAATTTAACCTGAAATCCTGATTTTTTCCTATGAAAAACAAGAAAAAATCAATTACACAATTAGTCTGAAAAATTAAAAATTTCGTAACACTCGATATATAAACAAGTCAGTTTTTAACCTTTACTTCTTGTGGAAAAGTGAAGTTTAGGGAAGCCTTCAAAAATGACAAATTCAAACAGCTTTTTTAAGTGTTTTTGTTTACTCGATTGAAAAAATCGCTATCGGTTAAAAGTAACTATGCGTTTTGTTTACAAGTCATTCCAAAGACTATAAACAGGATTTTAAAAACGGCACCAAGCGCCATGATATTTCGACTATCGTATTTTTCCTATCGACACCATCCCTATGAAACAAAGAAAAGAGAAATTAAATGAATTCGGAGAGCTCAACATTTCGTCTGTTTAATTTAATCGCAGAAATCACATATGATTCAATATCACTAAAATTTGCCTCTATTTGAGCCTTTAAAATTGTTGTGTATATCGAATCTATAACATATTCGATATCAGACGAGAGGGAAATATACCTGGTGTTTCCTGATCCCTTAACCTTCTTTGCATGTATCAGTTGCTTATCATCAAGATCAGTAAGCCTTCTGGAAATATGTCCTTCACTGGTTGGAGATTCGCCTAAGATATCACAGATCATCCGGTAGACTTCGGAGATAATTCCAGTTGTAGGTAAGGACCTTAATTTTTCAGATTTAATTATCTGGTGACATAGGTATATTGCAATGATCAGGAGCTTATCATGTTTAGAGAACTTAACAATCATTTCCAGGGTTGCAGTATTTGTGATTTCCTTATCTGCAAGGTCAATATGTTCTTTTGTAATCCTCTTACAATGCTGGCTTAATGCAATTTTTCCGGCAATATGTAAAGTATCAATTGCTCTTCGAGCATCACCGTGGAACCGATCTGCGACATTTTGAGCACAATATCTGATATCTTCCTCTGAGATCGCTTCTGGTTGAAAGGCCTCTATCCTGCTATTTAAGATTAAACACAGTTCTTCTTCTGTATAATCGGGGAAGTGCAGGTAGGTAAATCCAGCCGAAGACAGGACTTTAGAATCTAGCGAATTAAGAAAATCCTTCTTATTAGACGCTGTTATGATCCCTATAGTTGCATTGGAGGCCTTTATTTTCCTGTTTTCCGTAGACCTGGATAATTGATATAAGATGTTATTAGGGTCTTTGAATTTGTCAATCTCATCAAAAAAGATTATCAGAGCATAGAAATCATAATTCTTTGCCTTCAGGTCTATCTCATTCCAAATTGATTGAAGGTACTGAGAAATGCTTAATCCCATCTTTGGGACGGTTGCGGTTAGATGAGCCAGAATTTCAACGCAAGCGAAGATATCATTATTGACTGACATTGAATCAATTCTGATGAAATCAACCATGGAATTATGATTATTGGCACTGAGGCCATATTCCAGAATAGAAAGAACATATTGTATGGTGATTGTTTTCCCTACTCCGGAGTCTCCCCAGATATACATGTTAATGGGATCTCCATGTCTGGGAATAGGGGCGAGATTTGCGGCAACCTGTTCAAGCTCTGTGTTTCTTCCGACAATGTTTTTTGGCACATAACTTTTGCTTAGGATTTTCTCTTCCTTGAATATCGAGTTCTTTGGCTCGAACAAACTGTTGTACATTTCTTCCGCTTGCGAATTCTCCAAATAATCACCTGTATCTGTTTTAGATAATTGATTCTATTTATTTGTATCGAAATATAACAGATCTAATAAATATAATGTTAAGTAATTAACCAGCATTGGAAGACATAATTTAATAGAATATGATATTAACATGACATAGTACTTAACATGAACCCCCTCCCCCCCCCATTATGTAATTACAGTAGTATGAACCGTCTTTAGAAAGTCTGGGGTAAATAGATAAAAAAGACAAAAATAAGAAACTTTAGAAGATTATAAATACTATTAATTAAAAAATTCTACAACATTGCTTTAATAACCATAATATAAGTGAAATTTATTTCAGCTTATCTTTTAGACTCTTTGATCAACAGTTAAAAGCCTCCTGGTACTACCATATACACTTAATGGGGGGGGGAGGGGGTCAAGGTCATATTCTTTTTTTGGAAAATGTTAAGTTCTCTTCTGCTAGCGATTTCATTTCATCATTTAACGTCAAGTTCTTTTCCTGTAAAATAAACATAGGAAACCTTTCAGGATTATCTTATTTTTCTTTCAGATTATTTTGTTTCCTACAGAGATTTCAAGTCTCTTAATGTTGTTTTCTATAGAAAACAAGACATGATAGGAAACAAAACATATACACAAAACTTACCTGTTTTTAACATCAAGGAGAAAGGAAAGTAAAAAGAGAAACATAAAAATAATAGAAAACCATGATCCAGCTCGATTATTTTTTAGTTCATGGTGTTGAAGGAACTTACATTTAAAGTGTACCGATCTTCTTTTTTTCCTCAGCTATCTTTTCAATTTCATCTCCATGTGTTTCCCATGCTTTACTCAGGCACCATCTAAGGGCCTTGGAGACTTTATCGGTTCCAATTGCAAGCATTATTTTGTCTAAATGCTCTATTTCCAAGTCAGTGAATTTAGCAGATCGGTTGTGTTTTAGCTTTTCATCCGTGTTTTCTTCTTTCTTTTCTGCTTTTTCTACTACAGGTATTTCTGCCTGAGTTGTTGATGTTTTTTCTACTTTTGTTGGCTGCCCGAGCAGAGCTCCAATGTTATCGTTTTCATCGAATTTCATGTTTCCAAGAGCGGTCCTCATCAGATCATCCCCCATCGCTTCATCGCTTCCTCTGTCAATGCTTGATATGCTGCTGCTCCTGCAGATTCTGGAGCATATTCAAATATGGATTTTTTGTGAGTAGGACATTCTGCTAATCGAATATTCCTTGGAATAGTTGTCTCGAACACAATGGTTCCGAACTTATTCAGCAGCCTTTCCCGGACCTCTCTTGCCAGGGTCGTCCTTGAATCATACATTGTTAAGAGGACCCCGCCAATCACAAGCTCTGGGTTAAGTGCTTGCTTTATCTGGAGAATGATATTAACCATCTGGCTCATTGCGTCCAGTGCATATGCTTCGTGTATGGGAATTATAACCTCGTCAGCTGCACACAATGCATTTATTGGGATCATTCCAACTGATGGTTGAGTATCAATCAATATGATGTCATAATTATCCTGGATTGGTTTTAGTGCCCTTTTAAGGAAAGTTTCCCGGGCAAGTTGAGTGGCCAGTTCCAGTTCAATTGTTGAAAACGCCAGACATGATGGAATTATATCCAGGCCAGGTTCTACAGAAGGCGAAATGACTTCTGAAATTGGTGTTCCCTGAAATAGGTCTTTGATTGTTTTATCCGCTGTTTGTCCAGGATACAGATTTGAGGAAGCATTTGCCTGGGGATCAGAATCTATTAATAAAACCCGTTTGCCTTTTCGAGCCAACCCTGCAGCCAAATTTGTTGCAGTTGTTGTCTTGGCAACGCCTCCTTTAACGTTGTTAATGGTTACTATTTTCACCATAAGAATGCCTCAATAATCTTGAAATCTCGTATACTTGTATACTAATATGCTTGTATATTTGTATACTAGTATGCTTATGTATTTGTATACTAGTATGCTTATATATTTGTATACTAGTATGCTTGTATACTTGTATATTTACATACTTGTATATTTACATACTTGGATATTTGTATACTTGTATACAAGTATATTTAATTGCCTGTCTATTTGTATTCTTCTATGATATTTGCCAGGATGTCCTTGATTTTGTGGATGCAGGTCCTGATGATAAATTTGTTTTAGATATTAATGTAACAGTATATTTTAGTATTCTAATATAATTGAATACCAGTAATCTTGAACACCAAAAGACTTGTATTTATGTATCTTTGTATAATTATATACTTGAATTTTTGTATACATGTATACTTTTTCAATGTAAATAAGGATGAGCAGATTGAGAAGTTAAACGAGAACATGTATAAGCAAGCAGTCCATATTCAAACATCGATCAAGGAGAACAACAGGCTAAACATTAAGCTGCTTCCGGAGAATACGGAAATAAAAAGCCATGCTGGAAGTTTTGGTAAAAAGAGATAACAGCAAAATGCTGTTATTTGCATATTTGGGGTATAGGACTTAAAATCAGCCAAATGCTAATAAGCAATTTGTCGGTATTTTCGGTTCTCACTGGTCAGATTGACTGTGAAACTTGCTACAGGAAGTAATCTATAGGGGAATCTTATTGAAACACTTTCCAGATGTTAGAATAATTTCTTTCGTATCCCAAAGCAAAAAACCCTACTCCGCCTAGATTTTCGGATTTTGCGTATTGATATTTTAATCTAAGTGATTCATCATCATCGTACCATACTTGATGCCATGTATCACCAGACTTATAACAGTACCAAGGAGTATTGGAATCCGAGTCCCAAATTCTGCCATAAATCTGAGAATTATTAATAGCATCTTCTATATGTATCGGTTGTTCATTGGTTATGTTTGCTCCTGGTTGATTGGAATCGGTCGAATAATCATAACCATAAAATGGCAAACCTAATATTATTTGGTTTTTACTGAAGTATTTTGATGCTTCGTTTACTGAATCGATCGCATCATATCGTATTGGGCTGTCATATGGTGAATTGGGAGCCGTGGTTCTACGATTACAATAATCATAACTCATGAGAAAAACGGAATCTACATATTTTTTAAGATTTGCATTTTTGAAGGTCGCAGCATGTTTTATGCCCCAAGGGATATCGAGAGAGATATGATAATCGGGATTTGCAGTTTTTAACGTTGTATGAAGATTCGCCATTAAATTTTCAAATAGAGGAACATTTGAAGTCCCGGTGATACTATTTATATCGGTCGGCGTTTCTAGGTCTAAATTTACTCCATCTGCACCGTACATCTGTAACGAATTTGATATATTGTTTATGAAATCTGTTTGGTGGTTTGCAATTACACTGTCTATTACATATGGATCATTTGAGTGTATACACAGTGTTATTTTTACTCCGTGTTGATGTGCCTGGTCCCTAACTATATAATAGTTACTCATATTTCCGGGCTCTGTAAGTGTACCATCACTGTTTAAAATCCATTTAGAATATGAAACATGAGTTAAGGTATTCCAATCTGGTTGATAGGATCCAAGGTAAGGCCAGTTGGGCCAAAAACCATATACTGTACCTGTATCTTTTATTGAACGGTCGACTTCACCATCAACTATAAAGATGAGACAAGTCAATACAGAGAGAATAAATATTCGTTTCCTCATTAAAAATCGCCGCACACGGGGTTATTAAATAATGCCTGTAATCTAATATGTTGATCTTTATATAAAAATTAATGTCTCTCAATTTTCTTGGTTTCTCCGACATTCGTTTTTTCATCTATTCTCAGTACTTTGAAACTCTTCCAATTAAACGACTACTTGGTCCTGGAGTCAGTGCATCTGATCTTAATGATAATGTTTTAGGAAGAACTTTTGACAAGATTCACGGAGCAGATCCTACTCAACTTTTCATGAAACTTGCTTTGAAAATGATTGAAATCGTGAACATCAGGACTCAACTACTCTATTGTGACATTACCAATTTTAGCGTTTATTTTACGAAACTATTGTTGAATATGGAGGTATTGAACAAAAATGGGAAGGTAAATAGATTCAATATGGAGTAAGTTTGAGTGGAACTAGGTTTCGATATCTGCAATAATGAGTTTATTTGATAACCTCAAGTTAAATATTATAAAAAGATCTATTTTGATATCAAAGTGCTACCATTTTTATACGACATTAATGTTCTGGTGTTCCTATGAATCTCCCTGAGTTTTTAGCTAAGGGCTAGTTCACTCCCCTTTTTTGTAGGGTTTTACAAGATAAGTTGAAACTTCTTGGTTATCATAGATATGATATACATTTTTACAAGAATTAATAGAAGTTAAATCACTTTCATTAAATTGTCCAACACCTTTCCATACTGTAGAATACGCTTGTTTTTCATACTCTGTTATCAAAAAATACCGAGTAAAATTAGCTGGAAAGATACCTATTTCAAATGAACTTAAATTTTCTGGAAAATTGGACCAAGGTCTAACTGAGGACGTATGAATTGAAGTATAATTTGAACCATAAATAAGAGAAGAATAACGGTTTAAAGAACTCAGTAACCTAATTGTAGGTATATTTTCGCTCTTAGAATCCAATAACCATTTCCCTCCAGAAATGTCATAAGCGGTAAATTCATCGCTTGGATATGTGGTAATGGGAGATTGGTATAGCGAGGCAACCGTGGTGATCACAGACAGGATAACGATCAGATTTAGAATTATCCTGTATTGTTTACGTAAAAAAACCATAAGATATCCTAACAACAATGGTGTAAATATCATATTAGCATCTAAATTAATGAATCTGTATGGAGTATGAGCGCGAGAAGAAATAAAAAGGAAAAAATAAAAAATACTACCAAAAATAAAACATAAAGAAACAGACTTCAAGCTCTCAAAACCTTTTTTTGAATTTTTCAATATAAAAATAATCGAGAAAAATGACAAGATATAGTACATTAATTCATCAAATGTCATAATTAGGAATGCCTTTGCTGCCGTTAAAAAACCCAGCTTATTAGCATACCCCGTTGCTACAGTCAATGTTGTAGCACCTGAACTTCTCATGAGAAGAGAATTCTCTATTTGCTCAAAAATTTCAATAGCATTTTTTGTTAAAGCATACTGAGCTAGATACCAGATAGAAGAAGTTATTAAAAAAATCATAATTAAACGTAAAGATACTTTATGGGATTTACTATCTGACAGTATTTCCCCAAAAAAAATGCATATAATATATAATAAAAAAATTAACGATATAATGGGATGAGTAAATGGGATTATTAAGCAGATTATAACAACGAGAATTCTATACCTAAAATCGCTATTTCTATTAAGTGTATAAAATACAAGTGGTAAAATTAAAGTTGAAATAAGCATGTGATATATTGTTGCGAAAAACCAAGCAAAGAATAGAGGTGTTGAAGCTATAATTGAATATGTAATAAAATTCTGATCTTGCTTAAATGATTTTGCCCAACAATAAATAGATAGCATATAAATGATAACAAACAAAAATGGAATATATTTTGATACCTCTAAAGCAGAGATGTTTAAAATTTGGCTGATTTGAGAAATAAGTACTGAAGTATATGGATAAAAATTATAATTAGGAATATGTCCATAAATGCTTACATCCATTGCATATCCTACATAGGCGGCATTATCTCCTCTACCCATGATTAGCGTGTAGTTCTTTAATTTTGGAAGCAAAACTAATAAAGCATTACAAAAGATTATCTGAAAAAAACCTATATTAAATTGTTTGCTGCTTCTAGTGGAAATGGAAGACCACAAAAGAAACATGCCGTTTATTAAACTAAATAGTAAAGATACCCAAAAAATTAAAGGCGTAGATGAATATATAGAAATTTCATAGCCCATAACTGGCTTTCTTGTAACTAGTAAAAGAGAATACGAGATAAGCATAAAAGATATTGATGTCGATAATAGCTGGAACTTGTATATAGAGCACATTTGTTTCTGTAATTTGGATTCGAAAAATCCGATGAGATTGCTTAGTTCCAAACTAATTTTATTATTATGTTTATTCACATTAGACTCTTTTAGCATATAGTGCCTCTGGTTCTATTAAGAGCCGGTTATTAATACTCTGGATACAATGCTCTAGCCTGCCAAATTTCTGTAGGGATTGTAGAAGGTCATCGGGTTGTTCTGTCCCAATATTATTAGTTGTTAATACAAAAATACCTCTTTTGCCATTTTAAAAGTATTGTTTATATTGGACTGACATGTATATGAATTTATTTGAAAAGTTCTTTATTCACTCACGTCAGGGCCTGTAACGAAATAACTTAAGTAACACATTATTATTTTGGAGAAAAATCGATGGGACTGCTTATGAAAATGATAAAGTACAGTGTAAAAATATACTTAAGTTATTTCGAGGTGAGTAAGGACAATTCTGGTAATCCTTATTATCGGTGCTCTAACATTCTTCTCACTCTTCGCTACACACAATTATGGAGCATTATCCCAAAATCAACATTATTAAAAATCATCAAAAATTAAATGTTGACCTGCCGAAAGTAGGATTTTAGGCGAAGTGACAATTGGTGCAGGATCTGTTATAGCTGCAGGATCTGTCGTAGCCACAAATGTAAAACTTAATTCATTAGGTGACCGAGCAAAAGAAATCAGGACTTTAAGGAGTATGAATAGCTTAAGAAGATCTCAATAAACCATATTCCAAACATATTGATCTTGTCTAAAGACAATGGAGTGGTAAACATCATCAGATTGTAAATGGGATCAATTTTGAGACAGTTGTCTGGACAGATAATGAAGCTATAATACCTGTTGACTTTAGTATTTACGACATAAAAATAGTTTATCTCTTAATTTCCCAAAGCAACTTTGAAGTCATCTAAAAAAATTTATATAGTCTTCTATTCATATTATGCTAAAATATTTGATTTTATATGTGGGGGAATAATTTGCAGGCAGATATGTCAACATTTGAAGATTTCTTGACTACTCAGAGTTATCAGGTACCTGTATTAGGATTTGCAGTTAATCTGCTAATAGCTGGTATTCTGGCTTTTATCTTAGGTCAGGTATACGTAAGTTATGGTACTACTCTTTCTAACAGGCGGCAATTTGCAAAAAATTTTGTAATTATTTCCATGACAACTATGCTCATAATTACTATAGTCAAATCTTCCCTCGCTCTCTCTCTTGGCCTGGTTGGAGCACTCTCTATAGTAAGGTTCAGGACTGCAGTTAAAGAACCTGAAGAGCTGGCTTTTCTCTTCTTGAATATCGCTATTGGCCTCGGTCTGGGAGCAGATCAGAGAATTATTACAGTTTTTGGTGCCTTCATAGTTCTTTCAATTATTGTAATAAGGAAAAAATTCATACGCAGTCCTAAATTTGATCAGAACTTACACTTGACGATATCAAGCCAAAATCCAGATAAAATACAATTGAATAAGATTGTATCGATTTTGAATAAGCACTGTTCAGCCGTGAATTTAAAGCGTTTTGATGAGACAGGTGAGACTCTTGAATCTACTTTTCTGGTAAACTTTGATGATTTTGAGCATATAGAGTCTCTCAAAAATGAACTGAATTCAATTTCCAAATCAATTAAAATTACTTTTCTTGATCAACAGGGTATGTATTAAATAGATCTGAATGGGGTCCAAAGAAAACAGATATAAATGGGATCCAAAATGTGGGGGACTTAAGATGCAAATTAAAAAGGAGGATGGTCAGAAGATTCGGATAACTTCCAGTGTGTATAAGTTTTTATCCAGTAAAAAAGTTCATCTTTCAGTTATTTTATTTGTGTTCCTTGTTGGTTGCCTTGGTGGTTGCCTTGGTGGGATGTTCATTTCAGGTTTTTTTGGAACAGTTGATAAACCATCGCCCTTCGCTGAGGAGGTAGCTGAAAATACATTGGTAAAGATCGGTTTAGATCCTACTAAAACACAGATTATGCTGTCGGGTGCTTTACGTGAGAATTACAGAATACCAATTAACTATATAAACGGGCTTACATCAAATCCTGAAGAGATAACAATTGATATCAAAAACAATGATTTCCAGAAACTTGCATACAAAAGAGAGGTTGCAATTGCAAATGGTATCCTTGTTCCTTCTGATGAGGATTTCGTTCCTGCAAAAATCCATTACAATAATCAGACTGTTGACGTGAATTTAAGGCTTAAAGGCGATTGGCCAGATCATTGGGGTGGCGATAAATGGTCGTTCCGTGTTAAAGCTAAGGGAAATGACACGCTTTTAGGAATGAATCAATTCGTTCTTCAGGATCCAAAGACAAGAAATTACCTCAACGAGTGGTTGTTCCAGGAAGCGATGAAGAGAGAAGGAATTCTTTGCTTACGTTGTTCTTTCGTTGATGTTACCATAAACGGAAAACATAAAGGTATCTATGCACTGGAGGAACATTTTGACAGTCTGCTTATTGAAAATAATAATTATCCAGAAGGGCCTATAGTTCGGTTTAACGAGGAACATCTTTTCTCAAATAGATTATTATTTATGCAGGCCGGATTTTCGGAGGAGCTGCTTGACTATTATAGTTCCACTGATATTGATGTATATCGGAGTGGAAAAGTACTAGATGATTCTGAATCATTTGAACAATATATAAAGGCAAAAGATTTGCTTGAAGCTTTCAGAGCCGGAGATTTGACTGTTGAGGAAGTATTTGATATCGATAAACTTGCTACATATGTTGCTCTTACAGATGTTTTTGGAGGCCAGCACGCGACTTACTGGCACAATCTTAGGTTTTATTACAATCCAGTAACTTCAAAACTAGAGCCTATTGCTTTTGACAGTAATTCTGGATTTAGAATTAATGAACTCGCATATGCTGCTGATAAACCATTCTTGGATGCATTGTTTGAGGACCCTGTCTTCTTTGGGAAATATATTCAAGAACTTGAGAGAGTTTCCAAGGAATCCTATTTAGACTCCCTGTTCTATGAAGTGAGCGACGAGCTTCAAGAAAATCTCGATATTCTGCATAAAGACCGTCCCTATTATTCATTTTCAAAAGCTGTATTTTACGATAACCAGAGATATATTCAAACTTTGCTTAATCCTTCAAAAGGTGCACAGGTTTATTTCTACAATTCTACGGGAAACAGGAGTATCACGCTTGAAGTTGGAAACATGCAGTCAATGCCAATAGAAATATCCAATATAAGTTTCCAGGAATCAGCGGTCCTTGAGCCCGCAGAAAAGGGGAGAATCATTCAGGGAAAAATGTCCTCAGATCCGATAAAATATGAAAAAATCGAGTTTATGCTGCCTGAAAACTTTAACTGGTCTTCCCAATGTATTCTCGATCTGAAACTGAATTACAGATTCCTGGGACACCGCCTTCTGCGTAATGAATCCGTGTATATGTGGCCTCATATGTCTGAAGATTTTCCTTTGAGCGATACCATAAGGAAAAGTCCAAACACAAATAGTTTTGATTTCCTTTTGTTTGATAACGAAAGTAAAAATATCTATATAACTCCCGGCACCTGGGAAATAAAAGAAGACCTGGTCATCCCAGAAGGGTATGTGGTCACCTGTTCAGATGAGTATGCCACAACAATAAATCTATTAAACAGTTCTATGATACTTTCATATTCTCCACTTAACCTCTCTGGAAATGAAGATTTCCCACTTGTAATAACATCTTCGGATTCAACAGGCCAGGGAATCGCTGTCCTGAATGTGGGTGAGGAATCCTACTTAAACAGGGTCATTTTCAGTAATCTTTCCGCACCCTCAAGATCAGGATGGCAACTGCATGGGGCTCTTACATTTTACGAATCGCCTGTAATAATTGAAAACTGCTACTTCCTCAATAATACAGCAGGAAGCTATATGCTTGATATTATCAGGTCAGAATTTTCGATCACGAACTCATTATTCCAGGATACGAATTTGAATTCTTTAAGAGGGCTTTTTGGAAAAGGAACCATCTCCGGTTCATCCTTTATTAATTCAGGGAATTCCGCTCTGGACTTCTCAGATGCCGTAGTCGATGTCTCGGAATGCCTTGTTAATGGCGTAGGAAATGCAGGTTTAAGCGCGGGGGAATCCAGTTACGTAAACGTTATGGGGACAGAATTAAAGAATTGCAGTGCAGCCATAGTCAGCAAAGACCTGTCCACAGTAAAAATATATGATGCAAAAATCTCTTCATGTAATGTTGGTTTTCTTGCCTGCCAGCAGAAACCAGAATTTGGTCCTGGAAGGATAGAGGCCTTTTCTTTTGAGCTGGACAATACAACTATTCCATACATAATTGAGGCTGGTTCGAGTCTATCCATTGATGGAAGTGAAATCACCGGGAATCACAAAAAAGTTTATGAAATGATATATGGCAAATCAGGTACTCCTGATTTTTCTTCTTTTTCGGAGGTATCTAAACATGCTGAGTGAAGCTGTGCTTGATAAAATGCAAAGTCCAGATGAATTCAGATATGAGAGAAAAGCGGTAGTTTACGGGATGAGTATGCATGAGATCGAATCGATTGTCAAGTCACATCCTGCAATTTTTATTGAGAGACATTTTCCAAGATATATAAATAATATTTATCTTGATACTTACAACATGTCAAATTATTTTGATAATGTGGATGGACTAAGTAAGAGATTAAAAGTTCGAATTCGTTGGTATGGGAATCTCTTTGGGTTTATTGAAAGCCCTATTCTGGAGTTCAAAATTAAACGAGGTCTTCTTGGAGGAAAAATTTGTTTTCCTATCAACTCCTTCTGCCTGGATAGTAAACATTCTCTGGAAAAACAGCAGGAAATATTCATGGAATCCAATATCCCGGATGTGTTCGTTGAGTACCTTAAATCATTGAGATTTACTCTTCTTAACCGTTACTATAGAAAATACTTTGAATCTGCAAACCATAAATTCAGGATTACGATTGATTCGGGTATGGAATATTACAAGTTGAAATCTTCAAATAACTCTTTTAATGAAAAAAAAGTTGATTATCAAAGCTGTGTCCTTGAACTCAAGTATCCGAAAGAGAATGAGGATTTTTCCGAATCATTTTTCAATTATTTTCCTTTCAGATTGACTAAAAGTTCCAAGTATGCGTCAGGGATTGAAAATATGTACTCCTGAATCTTATGGATTTTCTTTTTTTCGTATCCTCTTCAAATTGTATGGGTAAAAGTAAATTTCACATATTTACTGAAAATTTAAGAATTTAACCAAGTCTGAAAAACATGCTCAAAAGGCACATTCAACTTTATAACTGTACGACAAAATTGTTTCATATTTTTTGGTTGGAAAATTCTTCCTTGAATTTGAAGAGGATACAAAAATTCTTAAAAGTAATTGATTTTTTCACAGGTGTAAGTCTATACAAAACAAGGGTTCTGTGAAGTTTTCGAAAGATAGACAATTTTAGGGGTTTGACGCTAACTGATAAACAATTTTCGTAGCTCTCGAAAACTTAGCGTAAATTTTTAGTAAGTTATATATAAGAAGGGCGCATAGATTACGCTGTACAGTCGTCATATTTTTAATATGTGTGGCCCTCCTTCTGGTGGCATCACATAACAATTATTAGCTGAGTTGACGGCTCTCGTCACCCCTGTCACTTTGTCTCGAGGAAGGGAATTCCAGCCTTCTTGTTAAAGAGACCTTAGGATAGCAAAGATG